>JBILLQ010000051.1:0-24743 GCA_044375975.1 Prochlorococcaceae cyanobacterium | reverse complement strand
CGCGCCGCAAGCCGGTGCTCAACGCCAACAGCAAGCCCACGATCAGCAACCAGCGGATCATGCAGACAACGCCCAGCGGCCAACCCCCATCCAACCCCAGCGAGCGGCGACTGGCGATCGCCCTGGGCGATCCGGCGGGCATTGGCGCCGAGGTGGTGCTCAAGGCCCTGGCCCGCCCTGGGCCCGAAACCGAGGCGCCATTGCTGGTGGGCTGTCGCCGCTGGCTGGAGCAGAGCTATCTGCAATTGCGACGCCAAGACTGCGGCCCGCTGCGCGATCCGGCCGAACTGGAAATAATCGATTTGCCCCTGGAAAGGCCGATCAGCAGCGGTGAGGGCGGCGGCGCCAGCGGCGACGCCAGCTTCCAGTGGCTCACGGCAGCCACTGGAAGCGTGCAGAGCGGCCGCTGTCACGCCCTGGTGACGGCACCGATCGCCAAGGCCCACTGGCATGCGGCTGGCCATCGCTATCCGGGCCAGACCGAGCGACTGGCGGAGCTCACCGGCACGGCCGAGGCCTCGATGCTGTTCACCGCCAAGGCCCCCGGGGGCGGCTGGCGGCTGAACACCCTGTTAGCCACCAGCCACATCCCATTGGCGGCGGTGCCCCAGAGCCTCAATGGCCCGCTACTGGAGCGCAAACTGGCGGTGCTGCTGGATTTTTGTCTCCGATTTACCGCAACTCCACAGCTGATTGTGGCCGGGTTAAATCCCCATGCCGGCGAGGGTGGCCAACTCGGCCGCGAAGAAGTCGACTGGTTGGAGGCCAGCCTGCAGAGCTGGCAAAGCCGCCATCCCGCCGTTCAGCTGCAGGGCCCCCTACCGCCAGATACCTGCTGGCTGAGCGCCGCCGCGGCCTGGCGGGGCGACGCTCAGCCAGGCCGCGGTGGCCCGGATGGCTACCTGGCCCTGTATCACGACCAGGGGCTGATCCCAGTGAAGCTGCTGGCCTTCGATGCCGCCGTCAATACCAGCCTGGGGCTGCCCTTCCTGCGCACCTCTCCAGACCACGGCACCGGCTTTGGCATCGCCGGCCGGGGCCTGGCCAGGGCAGAAAGCATGGCCGCCGCCCTGGAGACCGCCTGGAGCCTGGGATAGGCGAAACCCCGCTAGCTAAAGGGACCCTGAAAAACCTCACCAGGACGCTGGATCCCTTTGGGCGGCAACACAAGATCCATGTCCAAAAATAGATTAGAGCGGCCGCAGACGCAGAAGCACTTGGCCATACTCCACCGGCGTACCATTTTCTACTAAAATCTCTACTACTTCACCGGCCAACTCTGATTCCAGCTCATTCATCAACTTCATCGCCTCAAGGATGCACACCGGCTGGCCAACCCCAATGCGGCTGCCCAGCTCAACAAACGGCGGATCATCAGGACTTGGACTGCGATAGAAGGTGGCCACCATCGGCGCTGTGATCTCCAGCAGGTCGGTGCGGGAGCTGGCGGCCTGGGGGGGCGGCAGCGAGGGGGCGGCAGCGAGGGGCTGGGGAGCCGGGGCCGCAGCGGCGCTCAGACCAACGGGCGGCGCCTGAACCATGGCCACCGCTGGAACCACCCCTGGCAGGTTGCGACGCACCTCGAGGCGAAAATCATCGCCCTCCAGCTTGAGCTCTTGAATATCGCTCTCACCCAAAAGAGCGAGCAGCTTATGCAGCTGATCGTGATCAAGTTGCATGGCTATCAGTTCTCCCGGCCGAGATAGCTATCGGAGCGGGTATCAATTTTGATCTTTTCGCCGATGGTAATGAACAGGGGCACCATCACCTGGGCACCGGTTTCAACGATCGCCGGCTTGGTGCCACCGGTGGCGGTGTCGCCCTTAACGCCCGGATCCGTCTGGATCACCTGCAGCACCACGGAGTTGGGCAATTCCACCTCCAGGGGCTTGCCATTCCAAGACACCACGCTCACCTCCATACCCTCTTTCAGATATTTGCGACTGTCGCCAATCTGCTTGCCGGTGAGGCGAGTTTCCTCGTAGCTGCCCATGTCCATGAACACGTAGTCGTCCAGCTCCTTGAAGGTGTGCTGCAGGGTGCTCTTCTCGAGCACGGCCTGGGGCACCGTCTCGCCAGCGCGGAAGGTTTTTTCCACCACGTTGCCGCTCTGCACCGCCTTCAGCTTGGTGCGCACAAAAGCGGAACCCTTGCCTGGCTTGACATGCAGGAACTCCACGACTCGCCAGACCTGCCCATCCAGCTCGATCGAGGTGCCGGTACGAAAGTCGTTGCTGGAGATCATTCCGGCGGATCGGGGTCGCGGGGGATTGTAGAGCTGGCTACAGGCGGCGCTCCCGGGGCATGGCCACCAGGCAGGATCAGCTGTGGCATCATCCGGCCGATGAGCGTGGTCGCACCATGGCGCTGCACAGGCTGGATCGAGCAATGCGACTTGCCTTGAAGCAACTTGCCATGAACCGAAAAGAGCCGCAGCTAACCGGACCAGCAGGCCCTCTATCCAGCCGCCCGCTGGCCAGCCGCCTGCTGTCGAGCCGCCTGTTGGTGGCGGTGGGGCTGCTGCTGGCCCTGCTAATGGCCGCACCGAGCGCCTGGGCGGCCCTGCCCCAGGGGAATGCCGTTACCGATCCGGCGGCGATCCTGCGCAACGCATTGCCGATCAAGGCCCCCGAGCTCCAGGGCCTGCAGCATCGCCTGGAGGCCACCGGCGACGACCTGCGGGCCAAGCGCTGGAATGCCCTGGCCAGCTCGGTGCAACGGGTGCAGTCTCAGCTGGCCACCAGGCGGACTGCCCTGCTGGCCAGCTTCCCGGCCGAGCAGCAGGGCCAAATCGAACCGCTGCTGGCCCAACTCAACGAGCAGCTGCAAACCCTGGCCACTGCCACTGCGGGCCAGCAGCGCGATGACTTCCTCGCCGCCCGCCGCCAGGCCCTGGACACCATTGGCCAAGCGGAAGATTTGCTGGTGGGCGACTTCCCGTTCCAGATCCCCTCAGAATTTGATGCGTTGCCGCGACTGCTGGGGCGGGCCACGGTGCAGCTGAACACCACCAAGGGGGAATTGATCGCCGTGGTGGACGGCTACAACGCACCGCTCACCGCCGGCGCCTTCGTGGACCTGGTGCAGCGGGGCTTCTACGACAAGCTGCCCTTCACCCGGGCGGAAGACTTCTACGTGCTGCAGACCGGAGACCCAGTGGGCCCGGCGGTGGGCTACACCCCCGCTGGCAGCTCCACTGAACGCCGGGTGCCGCTGGAGATCAAGGTGCCAGGCCAATCCGCCCCCTATTACAACCAAACCTTCGAAGATCTAGGCCTGTTCAAGGCCACCCCCAGCCTGCCCTTCGCCACCCTGGGCACCCTGGGCTGGGCCCATTCCGATGAGCAACTAGACGACGGCTCCTCCCAGTTCTTCTTCTTCCTCTATGAAGCCGAACTCACCCCCGCCGGGCTGAACCTGGTGGATGGCCGCTACGCCGCCTTCGGCTATGTGGTGCAGGGCTTTGATGTGCTGGAACAGCTGGGTGTCGACGACGGCATCGTCAGCGCCAAGCTGCTCGACGGGGCGGAGCACCTGGTGCCCCACGGCTGATACCCCCCGCTTGTGATGCCCGTCTTTCTGTGATGTGCAGATTGCAGTAATGCCAGAGCTTCCCGCCTCTCCCACCCTGGCGGAGCTGGGGGAATGGGAGCTGATTCGCCGCCTCGGGCGGTTTGCGCCCCCAGGTCAATTCCAGGACGACGCCGCCCTGCTGCAGCCCTGGCCTGGCTGCGAACTGGTGGTGAATACCGACGTGCTGGTGGATGGGGTGCATTTCAGCGATCTCACCACGGAGGCCGCGGACGTGGGCTGGCGGGCCGCCGCCGCCAACCTCTCCGACCTGGCGGCCATGGGCTGCCGCGAGGTGCTGGGCCTCACGGTGGGCCTGGTGGCGCCGCCAACCACCCCCTGGAGCTGGGTGGAGGGGGTATATGAAGGTCTGACGGCAGCGCTGGAGCGCTACGGCGGCGTGCTGCTGGGGGGGGACTGCAGCACCGGCGTCCAAAGGCTGCTGGCAATCACCGCCCTAGGGCGCCTGGAGCGCGGCCATGGCCCGCCAGGGGGCCAGCAACCTGGGACAGGCCGCCCTGCCAGCGCCGGGCCGATTCGCCGCGGCGACGGCCAACCTGGCGATCTGCTGCTGAGCACCGGCCCCCACGGCCTCAGCCGCCTGGGGCTAGCCCTACTGCAGCAGGGCAGCGGCCCTGGCGCCAAACCAGATAAACCCAACCTGGCGGATCTAGTGGGCCGAGAGCTGGCCGCCGCTGCGATCAAGGCCCACCGCCGGCCGATCCCCCGCTTTGATGCCCTAGAGGCACTGGCGGCCAGCCGGCCGGCCCACTGCCCCTGGCGGGTGGCCGGCTGTGACAGCAGTGACGGCCTGGTGGCGGCCCTGGCGGCCCTGGCGGCGGCCAGCGGCTGCGGCGCCAGGCTGCAACGAGGGGCACTGCCCCTGGCCGCCGCCATGGCCCAGCTCAGCGAAGCCCAGGACTGGTGCCTGGGCGGCGGCGAGGATTTCGAGCTGGTGCTGGCCCTGGCACCGGCCTGGGCAGAGGCCCTGGCAACCCAGCTGGCCGGCAGCCAGATCATTGGCTCCCTGGTGGCCGCCAGGGGTGGCGAGCTGCTCTGGAGCGACGGCCAATCCCTGGCCAGCAAGGGCTTCAGCCACTTCGACTGAGCCAAGCCAGAGCCGTTGCTAAACGCGGGGAATCGCGGGTATGAACTGGTATGGGTATGGACTGGTATGGGTATGGACTGGCCAGGCGGCCAAAGGGCAGCAGGCGACAAACAACAAAAAGGCCGCATTAAATGCGGCCCAATGAAAGTTTAATGAAGAATTTAATCAAGGAGGCTATGAAAAACCCGAGCCGATGCAAATTAAGCTCTGATTTCCCAGATGTTCAGAGGTGGCAGGATCGCCGAAATGGCGGCTTTCCAGAGTCTGCTTAGGATAATCTCGAAACTTGGTATCTCGCCAGCTTTTACAATGCGAAGAGCGCTTCAAGGCTGGAGGCTAGCCGAGGCAAACCAAACGATCAATCTTTGGAGGCTCTTTTAAGTTTATCTAAATAAATTGGTCTAGCCAAGCAAGCCATATCACGTTAATGGGCTATAGCTCCAGAAGAGCTATAGTCAAAGCTATAATCCTAAAAGAACTATGGCCCCAACAACGCATAGCCCGCAAGGGCTTACTTCCAGTTGCGAGCCACCACTTCGGCCAGGTCAACCACGCGCTGGCTGTAGCCCCACTCGTTGTCATACCAAGAGATTACCTTCACCATATTGCCATCCATCACCAGGGTGAGATCGGAATCAACGATTGTCGATTCATCCGTGCCGGCGTGGTCAGTGGAAACCAGGGGAAGATCGGAGTATTTGATGATGCCCTTCATGCCGTTTTCAGAGGCGGCTTTTAAAATGGCATTCACCTCTTCCTTAGTGGTGGGGCGGCTCACCTCGAGCACCATGTCCACCACGGAAACATTGGGAGTAGGCACCCGCAGGGCGATGCCATTGAGCTTACCCTTCATGGGCGGGTAAACCAGGGCTACGGCAGTGGCGGCACCGGTGCTGGTGGGAACAATATTTACAGCGGCGGCGCGGGCGCGGCGCAGGTCACGGTGACTGGCATCGAGAATGCGCTGGTCACCGGTATAGCTGTGGGTGGTGGTCATCATTCCTTTGACGATGCCCAGCGACTGATCCAGCACCTTTACCAGCGGCGCCATGCAATTGGTGGTGCAGCTGGCATTGCTGATAATGTCGTAATCCTCATGGCGATATTGATCGGCATTCACGCCCACCACGAAGGTGCCAACGCCTTCACCCTTGCCAGGAGCAGTAATCAATACCTTACTTGCTCCGGCTTCAATATGCTTACCGGCGCCCTTCTGGTCGATGAAAACGCCAGTGGCTTCGATCACCAAATCAACCCCCCATTCTTTCCAGGGCAGGTTGAGGGGATTGCGATCGGAGAAACACTTGATGTGTTTGCCGTTCACAATGATCGTATCGTCGGTATAGCTCACCTCCGCATTGCGGATGCGGCCGAGCATCGTGTCGTACTGGAGCAGGTGGGAGTTGGTGCGCGGATCTGAGGTGTCGTTCAGGCCCACCACCTCGATGCCGGTGTTTTCGCCTCGGCTCAGCCAGCAGCGCATGAAGTTGCGACCGATGCGCCCAAATCCGTTGATCGCAACCTTCAGCGTCATGGCATCTAGCGGCAAGGCCGCGAGCAAGGGTGGTTTTGGCCGTGGATCATACAGAAATGATCGCCAGCCTCCCCAGTAGCTGGGCTTGCCGCCCGCCAGCAAGGGGTTAAGCATGGGGCCACGAACCTGGCGGCTTAGCGTCGGGGTGGCCTATCCGCCTTTGCTCAGTTGCCCCAGTCCGCTTTGCTAGATCGACACCGGCCACTGCACTTCATCGGTGTCGGTGGCATCGGCATGTCGGCCCTGGCGGCGATTTTGGCGGAGCGGGGCTTCAACGTCACCGGATCGGACCCCCGCGATGGGGCGGTAATGGACCAACTGCGCCGCCGGGGCGTGCGCGTGTTTCGTCAACAAAATGCCAACACCGTCGACGCCATCTGCAGTGGCACCTCGATGGCCCCCCTGGTGGTGACCAGCACCGCAGTGCCCCAGAGCAATCCGGAATTGCAACAGGCTGTGCGCATGGGCCTGCAAGTGGTGCATCGCTCGGACCTGCTGGCCGCCCTGATCAACGCCCAGCCCTCGATCGCGGTGGCGGGCAGCCACGGCAAGACCACGACCAGCAGCCTGGTGGCCACCCTGCTGCAGGCCACCCACCAGGACCCCACCGCCGTGATCGGCGGCATCGTGCCGGCCTTTGGCAGTAATGGCCGCGTCGGAAAAGGCCGATTGCTAGTGGCGGAAGCCGACGAATCCGACGGCAGCCTGGTGAAGTTCCACCCCCAGCTGGCCATACTCACCAACCTCGAGCTCGACCACACCGACCACTACCCCAACCTGGAGGCCCTGGTGGCCACCCTGCAGCGGTTCGCTGCGGGAGCTGGCCAACTACTGGCCAATCGCGACTGCCCGGTGCTGCGGGACCAGTTCAAGGCCGATCACTGGTGGTCGATCACCAGCCCCGAAGACGTGGCCTTCGCGGCGATCCCCCGCCTGGAACAGGGGGACGGCACCCTGGCCGACTGGTATGAGAACGGCCAACTGATCGGCCAAATCGAGCTGCCCCTGCCCGGTCGCCACAACCTCAGCAATGCGGCGGCTGCCATCGCCGCCTGTCGCCTGGAGTCGGTGGGTTTCGCCGATTTGAGCCAGGCGATCGCCAGCCTGCAAACCCCTTGCAGGCGCTTCGATTACCGCGGCAACTGGCATGGCCGCCAAGTGGTGGACGACTACGCCCATCACCCCAGCGAGGTGGCTGCCACCCTGGCCATGGCCCGGCTGATGGTGACCAGCGGCCGCAGCCCCCTGCCCCTGGCACCCCTGCGGCTGCTGGCGGTGTTCCAGCCCCACCGATACAGCCGCACCGCCGAGTTCCTCGCGGCCTTTGCCGCCGCCCTCAGCGCCGCCGATGCCGTGCTGCTGGCGCCGCTCTATGCCGCCGGCGAGGCTCCTATCGCCGGTATCGACAGCCAGGCCCTGGCTGCGGCGATTCGCGATCTGGACGGCCAGCTGACTGTGGAGGTTTGCGACAGCCTCGACGCCCTGGCCGAGCAGTTGGCTCGCTCCAGCAAGCCAGGGGATCTAGTGCTGGCGATGGGGGCCGGCGACGTCAACTACCTCTGGCCGCGACTGCAGGCTTTGCCTACCGCCAACAGCCCAATTGCAAACAACAGCCCTACTACAAACAACAGCTCTATTGCGAACAACAGCCAGGGCGAAAACAACAACCTTATTTCAAGCAATAGCCCTATTCCTAATAGCAGCCCTATCCCCAATAACAACCCTATCTCGGATAACAGCCCTATCCTAAGCAACAGCCATATAAAATACAACGGCGGCGATCATGAAAATAATTCCTTGAATGGCAACATCACTGCCGATGAACTCAGCCCTGCCCATGGGAGCAGCCCTGCTGATGGAAACAGCCAGAGCAATGAAAACAACTGTGGCGAAGCTGCCGCGGCCTGAACCGGCAGAGCGCGATGGCCTTCGCTGAGTATCCGAGTCTGCGCAAAGGCGTTGACCTGAGCGAGTTCACCACCTGGAAAGTGGGAGGTCCGGCTGAGTGGTTCGCCGAACCGGGCTGCGAAAACGAACTGTTGGCCCTACTCGGCTGGGGGCACCAGCAAGGCCTGCCGATTCGCTGCCTCGGCGCCGGCTCCAACCTGCTGATTGCCGATAGGGGCTTGGCGGGCCTGAGTATCTGCCTTAGGCGGCTGCAGGGCAGCCAACTGGATCGCAACAGCGGCCTGATCGAAGCCGAGGCCGGTGAACCGATCCCCAGCCTGGCCCGCAAGGCAGCCAGGGCCGGCCTCAGCGGCCTGGAATGGGCGGTGGGCATCCCCGGCACGGTGGGCGGTGCGGTGGTGATGAATGCCGGCGCCCAGGGCGGTTGCAGCGCCGATCGGCTGATCTCCGTGCAAGTGGTGGATCCAGCCCTGCCAGAGCAGCGCATTCGCCTCAGCGCCGACCAGCTGCAGTTCGCCTATCGCCACAGCCGCCTGCAATTCGAACCCCTGATCGTGCTCTCGGCCCAGTGGCAACTGGAACCCGGCCACGACCCGGCGGCGGTGGGCGCCCGCACCAGCGCCAATCTGCACAGCCGCACCACCAGCCAGCCCTACCAACTACCGAGCTGCGGCAGTGTGTTCCGCAACCCCGAACCGCAAAAGGCCGGGCGGCTGATCGAATCCCTCGGGCTCAAAGGGCTGCGGATCGGCGGTGCAGCGGTATCCACTCTGCATGCAAATTTCATCGTCAACCTCGGCGACGCCAAGGCCGCCGACATCGAGGCCCTCATCTATGAGCTGCAGCTGCGGGTGAGCGAAGGCCACGGTGTGCAGCTCCAGCCGGAAGTGCGACGCCTCGGCTTCCCCTAGCCTGTTGTCAGTTATGGCTTTTACATGGCCGGCTTCGGTCTCCCCAATTTCGGACAACTCACCGAAGCCTTCAAAAAGGCCCAGGAATTGCAGCAGAACGCCCAGAAGCTGCAGGAAGAACTCGACGATATGGAAATCGAGGGTCGCTCCGCCGATGGTCGCGCCAGCGTCTGGCTATCAGGCAACCAGCAACCCCTGAAGGTGAGCCTCGCCCCGGAGCTACTCCAAGAGAGCAGCTCCGCCTGTGAAGCCGCCGTTCTAGAGGCTCTACAGGTGGCCTATGCCAACTCCACCGGCACGATGAAGGAGCGGATGGAAACCCTCACTGGCGGCCTCAACTTGAACCTGCCGGGCCTGGGGGGCTGAGCCGCCCAGGTCAACTGAGCTCATCGGCGAGGTCATCGGCACCGCTCTTCTCCTCCAACGACTGGAACTGCTCGGTGTCCTGGCGCCGCCGCCGCCGGGAGGCCTGGCGCAGGCGAGGATCCAGCTGCTGCTCCGGTCGTCCAACCCGGCCAGCCCGGCCAGCCAGACCTGGCTCGGGGTTTTGCGGGCCAGGCGCGCCGGGTTGGCAGGTGGTTGAGGGGCGGACCAGCCCCCGCCGCATCGCCCTGGCGGCATCTGCCTCGATGTCGGCGAGGCACTGGGCATAGAGGTGGTAGCGGGGCCAATCGATACCCATCGCGCAGCCGGGATCGCCGCGATGCAGGCAATTGCTGAAGCGACAGCAACCGGCCGCCAGGCGCTGGCGCAGCTCTGGGAACAGGCGGGCTAAGCCGACCGCATCCTCCGGCAGGGCCGGGCGGTTGAAGCCGGGGCTATCGGCCACCAGGGCCCCGGGAGCCAAGGCGAACAGCTCCACGTGGCGGGTGGTGTGCCGACCCCGCTGCAAGCGGCCAGAGACGGCCGCCACCCGCAGCTTCAAATCGGGGCGCAAGGCATTGAGCAAACTGCTCTTACCCGCCCCGGAAGGGCCGCAGAGCACCGCCAGACCGGGCTGGCTCAGCCGTTGCCGCAACGTCTCCAGCCCGAGGCCGCCAGCGCCGGCCAAAGCCAGCGGCCGATAGCCCCAACTCTCGGCCCGGTGGCACCACTGCCGCACCTGCTCCGCCGGCAGCAGATCGGCCTTGGAGAACACCAAATCCACCGGCTGAGCGGTGAGCTCGGCGGTGATTAAAAAACGGGTTAGCTGCAGGGGGTCAAGCTCGGGCTCGGCCAGGGCCACCACCACCACCACCCGGCTGAGATTGGCCACGGGCGGGCGGCTCAACAGGGAGTGGCGCGATTCCAGATCGGCGACGGCAGCGCGGCCAGCGGGCCAGTCCACCCCCTCCAGCCGCACCCGATCGCCGCTGCAGATCTGCAACCCTCGCTTGCCTAAGCGGCTTCGGCGGGTGCAGAGCAGACGGGTGAGGCCTGTGGGACCGGGCCGATCCAATTGCACCCAGCAGTAATTGGCCAGCAGGGACACCACCTGGCCGCTGATCGGGGCGGACGCCAGGCTGGCCGGCGAGGCATCAGCCATCGTCTGGGCCAACCGCACGGCGTATCAGCAACCTCACCGCCGTATCTGCGGACGGATGGGGCTGAATCTCCACCCCATGGCCACTGCTGGTGAGCCCTGAGCTCACCAGTTGCTCCGGTTCCCCCACATCGAGATCCACCTGCAGCCAGGCCCCCGGGGCAATCGTTTCGAGGGCCAGGCGGCAGCGGATGTAGTTCAAGGGACAGGGGGTGCCGCGCAGATCCAAGCAGGCAGCTGGCTGGCTCGGGCTGACCAAGGCCTCAGCCGCCCCCGCCAAACAGGCCACCAAACAGGCCGCTCTTGTGATGATGGCGCTGGCCCTTGTTGGTGTGATGACCCGCCAGCTGCTCCAGCAACTGCCGCTCCTCGCCGCTCAACTTGGTGGGCAGCTGCACCTTGACGGTGACCTCGTGATTGCCGCGGGCCACTGGATTGCCGAGCCGGGGCACCCCCTTGCCCTGCAGGGTGAGCACGGTGCCGGGCTGGGTGCCCGCCGGAATCGTCAGCCGCTCGTGGCCATCGACGCTTTCCAGCTCGATGGTGTCCCCCAGGATCGCCTGTAGGTAATTGAGCATCACCTCGGAGTGAATGGTGACGCCATCGCGGCGCAGCTGCTGATGGGCCTGGACATTGAGGAACACGTAGAGGTCCCCGGGGGGGCCACTGCGGGGTCCGGCATTGCCCTCATTCGCCACCCTTAGCCGGGTGCCTGAATCGACGCCAGCGGGAATGTTGATCCGCAACTTCTTGCGCACCTGCTGCAAGCCCTGGCCACCGCAGGCGGAGCAGGGATCGGCGATCACCTGGCCGGTGCCATCACAGGTGGGGCAGGAGGCCACCTGGGTGAAACTGCCAAAGGGAGTACGGGTGGCGCGCCGGACCTGGCCAGCCCCGGCGCAGGTGCCACAGGTGCTGGGGCCACTGCCGGCCTTGGCACCGCCGCCACTGCAGGTGGAGCAGGTTTCCAAATGGCGCACCTGCACCTCCTTCTCGATGCCGAATACCGCCTCTTGAAAGCTGATCGTCAGATCCAGGCGCAGGTCATCGCCCTGGCGGGGGCCGCTGCGGCGACGGCCGCCGCCCTGGGCCGCAGCGGCGCCACCGAAACCGCTGAAGAAGGTCTCGAACAGGTCGGCAAAACCGCCCATGTCGCCCATGTCGGCAGCGCCGGCGGCACCGCCCAGGCCGGCCTCGCCGAATTGGTCATAGCGGGATCGAGTCTGGGGATCACTGAGCACCGAGTAGGCGCGACCGATCTCCTTGAACTTGTCCTCAGCCCCTGGATCCTTGTTGACATCAGGGTGATACTGGCGCGCCAAACGGCGATAGGCCCGCTTGAGGCCCTCGGCATCCACGTCCCGGGAAACCCCAAGCAGGGAGTAATAATCGGCCATCAGCCGAGCTGCTCCTCTGGCTGGGAAAGGGTTTCAGGCTGGGCGCCAGCGGAGCCGGGTCCAGGGCCCATGGACACCTTGACCAGGGCATGGCGCAGTACCCGACCCTGCAGCTGATAACCCCGCTGCAGTTCTTCGATCACCAGATCCTCGCCGTGCAGGTCGCTGGGCTCTCGCAACACCGCCTCGTGAAGGCTTGGATCAAACCTTTCTCCCTCCACCCGCATCGGCGACACTCCCAGCTGTTTAAACACTTCCACCAGCTGCTTATAGAGATTCTGATAACTGCGATGAAGGTTTTGGGCCTCCTCATGCTGGGGGTTGAGCTGCTGGCGGGCGCGATCGAAATTGTCCACCACTGGCAGGATCTCACTGAGGGTGGAGCAGGCGATCTGCAGGCGCTGATCCTCGCTGTCACGGGCCTGGCGCTTGCGGAAATTGTCGAAGTCGGCCGCCAAACGCATGTACTGGCCATTGAGGTTGTCGTACTGGCCCTTGAGTGCGCTCAGTTCTGCCGCCAACTGGGCGGATCGGTCGACTGCAGCGGCGCTGCCAGTACCGGCATGGGGAACTTCTGGGCCCATCCCTTGATCAGAGCTCCCATCGACCACCAGGAAGGATTCTGGGTCAATCCCTGGCTCTAGAGGGGCATCGTAACCTAGATCCCCGGCCCTGTCAGGCTGTTGCCCAGGTCCCTGGCTGCTCTCCACGTTCATCGAGGAGTCTCCACTCATGGCGGTCAGGCATTGACTTGGTGTCTAGACATGTTGGAACTACGGCCCCGCCCTCCACAAGCGGCGGAAGCCCGCACCTCATCAGTCCGCCATGGCACTCAGCCCAATCGAGGCCTCACCGGGCAGCATTCCTGCTGAGCAGAAGCGGTTGGAACTGGAACTGCTGCTCGGCCAGCGGGTGTTGAAGCCTGAGGAACTGGCCGCGGCTGATCCCGATCTGATCAGCCGCGGCACTGCCATCGGCGGGGTCCGCTGGCGCACGCTGGGGGCCCTACCCCTGCGCCAAGACCCCGAGGGGCTGGTGGTGGCGGTTCCCTACCAGTGGGGCGAAACCAAGCGCCAATCGCTGCTGCGGGAATTGGGGGATCAGGCCAAAAGCTGCCGGCTGGCCCCTGCCCTGCCCAGTGATTTGGAGGCTGCCATCGCCCTGCGACTCGAACTCAAACCAGCCCAGCCTGTGTTGATACCAGGGGCGCCAGGACGCTCCTTGCTACAGGGTCTGACCATGCAGCCCGGCCACGAGTTGACCGCGATGGCCGAAGTCGATGAGCTGGAGAGCTCACCGGAAGACGCCAATGCCTCGCCGGTGATGAGCCTGGTGGATCGCATTTTAATTGAAGCGGTGGAGTCCGATACCAGTGACATCCACTTCGAACCCCAGGAGGCGGGCCTGGTGATCCGCTACCGGCGGGATGGGGTGCTGCATCCCCAATGGGAAACCCTGCCAAAGAACTTGATTCCTGCGATCACCTCTCGGCTGAAGATCATGGCCGAGCTGGATATCTCCGAACGGCGGATGCCCCAGGATGGCCGGATCCGGCGCCAATACCGGGGTCGCAATATCGATATCCGGGTCAGCACATTACCCAGCCGCTTTGGCGAAACAGTGGTGCTGCGCCTACTCGATCACGACATCACCCAACTGGGTCTAGAAGTCTTGATCAACGATCCCGAGTCTCTGGCCAATCTTCGAGCCATGGGCTCCAAGCCATTCGGCCTAATCCTCGTGACAGGTCCGACTGGCGCCGGCAAGAGCACCACCCTCTACGCCCTGCTGGCCGAACGAAACGATCCCGCGATCAACATCTGCACAGTGGAGGATCCGATCGAGTACGGGCTCAAGGGGATCACCCAGACCCAGGTGAACCGGGACAAGGGGCTGGACTTCAGCACAGTGCTCCGGGCCTTTATCCGGCAGGACCCGGACGTGCTGCTGGTGGGGGAAACCCGGGATCAAGAAACTGCCAAGACCACAATCGAAGCGGCCCTCACCGGCCACCTGGTGCTCACAACGCTGCACTGCAACGACGCGGTGAGTGCCTTCGCCCGCCTTGACGAAATGGGCATAGAGCCTTTTCTGGTGAGCGCCAGCTTACTTGGGGTGATATCCCAGAGGCTACTGCGCAGAATATGTCTCCACTGCCGCGTGGCCTACAGACCGAGCGAAGAGCAGCTGGCGCGCTTCGGATTACTGGCAAGTCGGGAAGCGGAGATCAGCTTCTATCGCGCCAGGTTAGATAATTCAAGTCAAAAAGAAGTCTGTCCCCATTGCCAGGGGAATGGCTACCGCGGACGCGTCGGAGTATATGAAATTCTAACCATGACCGAAAACTTTGCCTCTGCTGTGGCCAAGCGAGCCACCGTCGATGAGCTACGCCGCCTCGCCCTGGAAAACGGCATGAAAACCCTGCTGGGTTACGGCCTAAGCCTGGTTCGACAGGGCTTAACAACGCTGGAAGAAGTTGAGCGCATGCTACTCACAGACTCCGGCCTCGAATCTGAGCGGCGATCCAGGGCCCTGCATTCGCTCACCTGTGATGGCTGCGGTGCCGGCCTGCAAGAAGAATGGCTGGAATGTCCCTACTGCCTCCGCACGAGAAGTTAAAAGCACTATGGAACTGTTGATTGAAGACTTAATGAGGGAGCTGGTGGAACGTGGGGGCAGCGACCTCCACCTCTCCAGCGGCATCGCGCCCTACGGCCGCTTTAACGGCGATCTCCAGCCAATGCGGGAGGAAAAACTAAGCCAATCCCAATGTACCAAGCTAATTTTCTCCATACTCAATACCTCCCAGCGCAAGGATCTTGAGCAGACCTGGGAACTGGACTGTGCCTATAGCCTCAAGGGGGTCTCCCGTTTCCGGCTGAACGTCTATCGACAGCTGGGCAGCTATGCGGCCTGTCTAAGGGCCCTGGGGGATCAGATCCCAACCCTGGAGATGCTGCAAATGCCGCCAGTGGTCCAGGAGATGGGCAGCAAGCCCAGGGGCCTGGTGCTGGTGACCGGCCCCACTGGCTCCGGCAAGACCACCACCCTGGCTTCGCTGCTGAACCACATCAACAACACCAGCTCCAGGCATATAATTACCATTGAAGACCCGATCGAATTTGTATATCAAAGCAACCGCAGTCTTATCCACCAAAGAGAAGTACACGAAGACACCCATAGCACCGCCAATGCCCTGCGCTCAGCCCTACGGGAGGACCCAGACGTCATCCTGGTCGGGGAAATGCGCGACTTGGAGACGATCCAACTGGCGATTACCGCAGCTGAAACCGGCCACCTGGTGTTTGGCACCCTGCACACCAACTCAGCATCCCAGACCGTTGACAGAATTCTGGACGTATTCCCCTCCACCCAGCAGGCCCAGATTCGGGCCCAGCTAAGCAACAGCCTGGTGGCCGTATTCTGCCAAACCCTGCTAAAGCGCTGCCGGCCAGGAGAGAATAACTACGGCAGAATTGTAGCCCAGGAGATTCTCATCCAAACCCCCGCCACATCAAACCTGATTCGCGAGGGTAAAACCGCCCAGCTTTACTCTCAGATCCAGACCGGCGGACAATACGGCATGCAGACCCTAGAGCGGGCCTTGGCCGTCTTGGTGAAACAAGGAATAGTGGAGCTGGCGGAAGCCTTGAGCAAGTCTAGTCGACCAGAAGACCTACAACGACTACTGGAAAGCACCTGAAATCATGGCTGTATTTATTGCCACCTACCTAACCAGCCGGGGCCAGACCCGCCAGCTGGAACTTCAGGCCTCAGATTTGCCCACAGCCAAAGGAGAGCTACGCCTACGCGGCATCAAGGCCATCAGGGTAGAGCCCCTATTAGCCGGCAGCCAAAGAAAGCCAATCAACGCTGCCCTCCAGGCAACTGCCGATTCAGCGTCAACGAGGCTGCCTAGCAGCAACAATTCAATGGCAACTGCGGGGGTTCCAACCGCGGCCATACGCAACACAATCAAGCCAGACAACAGCAGGAAATGGTATCAACTCAGCATCCTTGAGTTCAAGCCGGGCATTCACGAAATGGCCATATTTTCCAATAAGCTGTTTGCCCTGGTTACCGCTGGCGTACCCATTGTGCGCAGCCTGTCCCTATTAGCCAAACAACAGCGACATCCACTTTTCAAGCGTGCACTAGAGGGTATTATCCGGGAAGTAAACCAGGGAAGCAACCTGAGCACTGCCATGAGACGATGGCCCAAAGTATTCGACCAGCTCAGCATCGCAATGGTGGATGCCGGCGAAAGCGGTGGGGTATTAGATGAATCGCTTCAACGGCTGGCCAAACTACTTGAACAGCACACCAAGCTGCAGAATGAAATCAAGGCAGCCATGGGATATCCAACCATTGTCCTTGCGGTTGCTATCCTGGTTTTCCTGGGATTAACTTTATTTTTAATCCCTATTTATGCCAATATCTTCGAATCTCTCAATGCCGATCTGCCGCCATTAACCCTGTTTCTTATAAGCCTAAGCGAAATGCTAAGGAATTGGTTTCCAGCAATATTTGGCGTGACGGTAGGCTGCTTATGGCTATTCGGCCGTTATTACTCCACTAAAAGTGGAAGATTATTGGTTGACAGCTATTTACTCAAAGTGCCCCTATTCGGTGAGCTACTGCAAAAAAGTGCCACTGCTAAATTTTGTCGCACGTTTAGTTCCCTATCACGTGCTGGCGTTCCGATCCTGAGATCTCTAGAAATAGTCAGCGAAACTACCGGCAATGCAAAGATTAGCAAAGCTATCTGGGATTCTCGTCAAGAAGTGATGGAGGGTACACCCTTAAGTGCCTCCCTGGAACGCCACAAAGTATTCCCTGAACTTTCCCTAAGCATGCTGGCCATTGGCGAGGAAACAGGCAGAGTAGAAATGATCATTTCCAAAATGGCCGACTTTTATGAAGACGAAGTTAGCGCAACAGTAAAGGCACTTACATCCATGCTCGAGCCAGTAATGATAGTTATTGTCGGCGGCATCGTCGCCGTAATACTACTTGCAATGTATCTGCCAATGTTTGCGATATACGATAATATCAAATGATTTTTACCGCGGGGGCAGCTCGAAAATTGCCCTTTCGGTCCCGAGTTCAGGAGCAAGTGAAGCTTCGAAATGGGTTAGCAACATTACATCTGTGAGTTTGGAAATTTTTCAAGCTTCCCTAATTATAGAGATGCTGGAAAGGCTCGATTTTACCAACCCATTCAGCTGGGAGCGATTGTGGAATCAGGGAAACTTTAGTGCGCCTTGACAAATTACCCTTCGGCTCTTACGAGTTAGAGGCAAGCAAGTTGCTGCAACGCTTCTCGTGTCATGTCATGTCATGTCATGTCATGAGATCGGTGAGATCTGGGATTTTTCGAGGTGCCCTTTGGAAACAGCCATTTCGGCGATCCTGCCAACCGGGAAGCCTTGCGGCATCAGGGCTCCATTGGCGCTGGCGTCCATTGGCCTTGGCTCGGTTTTTGCTGCGCTGCCTTAAACCAACTGCTGCCGAGCTGCTGCGATCGCCTGACCGGCCAGCCAACCAGAACTCCAACAATGCTGGAAGTTAAAGCCTCCGGTAATACCGTCTACATCGAGCAATTCCCCAACCAGGTGCAGTCCAAGACAAAGGCGACTTTCCATGGATGCGATATTAACTTCCCCCAATGGCACGCCACCAGCTGTCACAAATTCTTCCCCAAATGGACCGCGACCAGTGACCCTGTAACGGCTGTCTCGCAGTGAGGCAATCAAGGCTTGCTGTTGCTGCTTGCTGAGATCGGCCCAGCGAGACTGCGAATCTATACCACAATGCTTTAACAAATGCCACCAAAGACGTTTCGGCAACTCGGGCCATGGTCGCCAATTAGCCAACTGCCGACGCGCCTGCTGCTGCCGTGCCTGGCCAAAGTGCTGTTCTAGATCAGAGTGGGAAAGACTGCCAGTCCAGTTTACGCGTAACTCAGCGCGATAACTAGCAGCATGTAGCGCTCTAGCGGCAAAGGCGGTGAGGCGCAGGGTAGCCGGACCGCTTAGCCCCCAGTGGGTCACCAACAGCGGGCCCTGTTGGCGGAAGCGCTCGGCGAGCTGACCTGCAGCCCGGCCGGCCCCTGGCGGCGGTGGGCATTCTTGAGCGGCCACCCGCAACTCCACTGCCACCGGATCGACCGCCAAGCCAGCCAACTGCAGTAAGGGATCTCCGGCCAGGGAAAGGGTGAACAACGAGGGCACAGGCGGCACCAGGCTGTGACCCAGTTGGGCAGCCAATTGGCGGCCGCTGGGGTGACTACCGGTGGCCAACACCAGCCTCTGGGCAAAAAGCCGCTGCTGCTGACCAGCCGACCGGCGCAACTCCAGGTCAAATCCGCCTGCACCTACCAAACGAGCCTGGCGCAGGGCCACGCCGGTATGCAGCTGCACCCCGGCAGCCGTGGCGGCGTGACGCAGCACCTCGATTACGGCGGTGGAGCGGTTAGCCCGGGGGAACAGGCGCCCGTCTGGCTCCTCCACCAGCTCCAGGCCATGGGCCTCAAACCAGGCCACCGCGTCGCCGCTGGCAAACCGGGAGAAAGCTCCCCGCAGGGCCTGGCCGCCGCGGGGATAGTGACCCACCAGCGCCCGGGGATCCCAGCAGGCATGGGTGACATTGCAGCGCCCCCCACCACTGATCAGCACCTTGTGCAGCGGCTCCGCCGTAGTTTCCAGAACATGCACATCGCCCGCGCCGGCCTCGGCGGCGGCAATGGCGGCCATCATCCCGGCCGGCCCAGCACCGGCCACCAACACCGAGACGCGTTCAGGAAGCATGGCTGAGCAGCAGCGAGTAAGGCATCAGGCAGCAGGGAGCGACCAGCAGTTGAGTTACCGCTTCAGTGTGGCGCCAATGCTGGACTACACAGATCGGCATTTCCGCGTGCTGATGCGCCAAATCAGCCGGCACAGCCTGCTGTATAGCGAAATGGTGGTGGCCCAGGCACTTCACCATGCCCGCCAAGAGCCAGATGCAGCCAAGCGGGGCGAACGCCTGGAACGACTGATCGGCTTCGATCCGATCGAAAAACCCCTGGCCCTGCAGCTGGGGGGGGATGATCCCGGGCTGCTGGCCGAGGCCGTGGCTCTGGCGGCCGACTGGGGCTACGACGAGGTGAACCTCAATTTGGGTTGCCCGAGCGAGAAGGTGCGCAAAGGTCGTTTTGGGGCTTGTCTGATGGCCGATCCTCACCAGGTGGCCCGTTGCATCGAAGCGATGGCAGCGGCTAGCCCCCTGCCAGTGACGGTAAAGCAGCGGATTGGCATCGATAATCTCGACTCCTATGCCGAATTGCTGAACTTTGTCGACATCCTGGCGGCGGCTGGCTGCCGCCGCTTCGCGGTGCATGCCCGCAAGGCCTGGCTGGATGGTCTTGATCCCAAGCAAAACCGCAGCATCCCGCCACTGCGCTACGAGCTAGTGCACCAACTGAAGCGAGAGAGACCAAAGCTCACCATTGAGATCAACGGCGGTTTGCAGACCCTGGCCGATTGCCAAAGCCAACTAGCCCAGGTGGATGGGGTGATGGTGGGCAGGGCTGTGTACGACCAGCCGCTGCGCTGGGCCAGGGTGGACAGCGAAATCCATGGCGACCACAGCGCCGCCGCCCTGGCCAGATCGGAGATCAGCCCATCGATGGTGTTGCGGGGCCTGCTGCCCTACGCCGACCAGTGGTGCAGGGGTGGCGGCAAGCTATGGCCCATTGCCCGCCACTTGGTACACCTGGTGGCGGGCGTCAGTGGGGCGCGCCGCTGGCGCCAAAGCATCAGCCAAGAGGCTGGCGCCAAAAGTGCCGGGGCGGAGGTGCTGGAGGCGGCCGCCCTGAGCCTGGAACAGCGGGGCTACTGAATCAACAGGGCTACTGAATCAACAGGGCTACTGAATCAACAGCCATGGGCGGCAAAGCCAACTCAGCCCTCGGCGCCACCGTAATAGTCGCCACCACCACCAGCGCCACCGCCATAGCCATCGCTGCCGCTACGACGACGACGGGCCCGACCTGAATCAACCGACTCACCACCACCACCGGCGGCGGGTCTACCGCTGCTGCCATAGCTGCGATCTTCCCAACCGCGGGAGCCGGAACCACCGTAGCCACCGCCGCCGCCAGCTCCGCCGCCAGCACCACCGCCACCGCCGTAGCCGCCACCACCGCCGTAGCCGCCGCCGCGCTGATAACCACCGCCGCCACCGCGGGGACCACCGCCGCCGCCGCCACCGCCACCGCCACCTGTGCGGGGCTCGGCCTTGTTGATCCGCAGCGGACGGCCCATCAATTCGGCACCTTGAAGGGCCTCGATGGCCTTGGCTTCCATGGCCTCATCGGCCATCTCCACGAAGGCAAAGCCCCGCTTGCGACCCGTATCCCGTTCCAGGGGCAGGGAACAGGTGGTCACTTCACCAAAAGCCATAAACAATTCCGCCACGTCCTCCTGCTCAGCACGGAAGGGCAGATTGCCAACGAAAATGCTCACTTACTAGGCCGGCCTCCAGGCCGATGTAATGCGGGCCATGGGGCCTCTGACCGACCTAGCTTAGGCCCAAGAGACCCAATTGCCGAGGATCAAGTGCCGAGATGGGAACGCATCTGACTTAACTGAGCTGCCACCTGGGCAAAACCAGTACCTCCTTCGCTGCAACGAGCAGCAACCACTTGGCGCGGCGTGATCGCCTCGAAGATATCGAGCGCAAAGGCCGGATGCAGCTGCTGCCAGCGCTCCAGCGGCAACTGGCGCAGCAGGATCCCCTCCGCCAAGCAGCTCTTCACCAAACCACCCACCAGCTGGTAGGCCTCGCGAAAGGGCACCCCCCGCGCCACCAGATAGTCGGCCACGTCGGTGGCATTAGAAAAATCAGAGGCGACAGCCTGCTCCAGGCGCAGGGGTCTGAACTCCAGTCCCTCCTCGAACAGGATCGCCATGGCCTCAAGGCAGTCGAGCACGGTGCGCACCCCGTCAAACAGGGCTTCCTTGTCCTCCTGAAAATCCTTGTTGTAGGCGAGGGGTAGCCCCTTGATCATCGTGAGCAGGCCGATCAGGTGGCCAAACACCCGCCCGCTCTTACCTCGCACCAATTCGGGCACGTCGGGATTCTTTTTCTGGGGCATCAGGCTGCTGCCGGTGGCGCAGCGATCGCTGAGTTGGACAAAGCCAAACTCCTCGCTCGCCCAGAGGATCACCTCCTCGCTGAGCCGACTGAGGTGCACCAGCACCAGCGACGCCGCCGCCATGAACTCCACGGCGAAGTCGCGGTCGCTAACCGCATCGAGACTATTGGCATAGATGGCCTCAAAACCAAGCTCCGCGGCGGTGGATCGCCGATCGATGGGCACCGGCGTACCGGCCAGGGCAGCGGCCCCCAGGGGGCAGATATTGACGCGGCGGCGCACGTCGGCGAGGCGGCCACGATCGCGCTCAGCCATCTCCAGATAAGCCAACAAGTGGTGCGCCAGACAGATCGGCTGGGCCCGCTGCAGGTGGGTATAGCCAGGGATCATCACCTCGCTATGGCGCTCCGCCTGGCTGAGCAAGGCCCGCTCGAAACGCACCAATGCCTGATCGATGGCATCAATCTGTTGCCGCAACCAAAGCCGCAGGTCGGTGCCAACTTGGTCGTTGCGGGAGCGACCGGTGTGCAGCCGCTTGCCCAGGGGACCGAGCAGGGCGATCAAGCGCCGCTCCACCGCAAAGTGAACATCCTCATCGGCCACCGTGGGAGAAAAGCTGCCCTCGGCGGCCTCGCGGCGGATTGCCTCCAACCCCTCGATCAAGCCGGCCGCATCGGCCTCGCTGATCACGCCACAGCGGCCGAGCATCCTGGCGTGGGCGATCGAACCGTCGAGGTCCTGATCGAGCAGGGCGATGTCGAAACCGATCGAGGCATTGAAGCGCTCGATCACCGGGTGCAGCCCCTGTTCAAAGCGGTTGCTCCAGGTGTTGGCACTCGCGGCTGAGCCTCCCTGGGATGGGGCCATCGGGGCTTAATTGGCTGATCAGTTCAGCTTGACACTCGCTTTGGCGGCGGCAGCTGCGGCGGCCGCAGCTGCTCGCGCACCTTGAGCACCACCATCGAGGCATCGTCCTCCAGCTGGCGATCTTCCCCCACAAAGCGATCCAGGCGAGCAAACAGATGGTCGAGAATCTCCTGGGCGCCGCTGGCCTGGCGGCAAACCTGCACCAGGGCCCGCTCCAGCCGCTGCTCCTCGAAGCGCTCGCCACTGAAGCCCAACGCCTCGGTTACCCCATCTGTGTAGTACAGCAGCACGTCGCCTGGCTCCAATACGGTCTTGGCCATGCCGTAGGCGACTTGACGCTGCAGGCCGATCAGCAGTCCAGGGGCATCGAGTCGCTGCAACCTTCCCTGCTGGCGCCGCCAGAGTAGTGGCGGATTATGAGCCGCATTGGCATAGCGCAATAAGCGGCTACGAGGGTGGTAATCCGAATAAAATAAGCTCAAAAAACGATGGGAGTGGTCCAGGTCTTCCTGGGCTATTTCGTTTAGGTCGCGCAGGATGCGATTAGGGGCGTGGCCACTGAGCACGCCAGCGCGCAGCATGCCCCGCAGCATGGTCATCAGCAGACTGGCGGGTACCCCCTTGCCCATCACATCGCCAATCACCAGCGCCCAACGCCCACGCTGGCGGCGAAGGCCCTGCAGCTGGGGCTTGGTGGGGATGAAGTCGTAGTAGTCACCACCCACCTGAAAGGCTGGCCGGCAGCGGGCGGCCAGCTCCACGCCCTCAATCAGCGGGCAATCATCCGGCAGCAACTGGGCCTGGATCTCGGCACCGATGCTGAGCTGGCGATCCAGCCGCTCATGGCGGCGCAATTCCTGGGCCAACAGCTCATTTTCAAGCGCTACGGCGGTGAGATCGGCCACCAATTGCAGATGGCGGCGGTGCACCTCACTCCAACTGAAGCCCTCCCTGGCGCTGAACACATAGAGGCGGGCATGGCAGTGGCCGCGGGCCACCACCGAGGTGGCCTCCAGGCGGCCAGCTCCCCATAGCCGCTGCAGATGTTGATCTAAATGGACTGTGGCCAGCTGATCACCCGGCTGAATTTGTAGCTCCGCATCGGCTAGGGCCGCCAACTGGCGAACCACGCTGGCGGCGCCTGGGCTGGGGGTGGCCTGGAGGTGGTCCCGCCAGAGGCGGCCATCGGCGTGGAAAACCAGCAGCACCCCCTCTTCGGCCTGCACCAACCGGGCGGCCACCAGGGTTACCAATTCGAGAAAACGATTGATATTGGTGCAGCTGCGGAGGGCAAAACCAAGGCTGGCGAGCAGCTCCTGATGGCGGCGCTGCTCATGATTGAGACTGTCAATCATTGGGCGCAGCGAACCGGCCAGCCCCAAAACCCCCTGGGCCTGGGGAGGCCCTCCTGAATGGGAGGTGGGGGCGGAGGGCGAGCTGCTCAAATCGAAGCGCACAGAAGCTAAAAACTAGCAATGGTTGGCGAGCAATAGCTTGCCAAATGACACCAATTGAGCAAGAACGCATCACTAGAGCCGCTGGCAAATCAAGACAAAGACATGGGCACAGACCCAGCGGCCATAGGGAGCCCAGGAAATCGCCACGGGCAAATGGCAATCACTGCGACAGCCATCACCACGACAGCCATCATCATTTAGCCCCCAACAAATAACCCCTAAAGGGCACCTCAAAAATTTCTCATTCAGCTTTTGCGAGTCACAGGCAAACAAGTCACCGCAATGCTTCTCGCGTAACGATAGCGGTGAGATCGGATTTTTATGAGGTGCTCCAAAAAGAATGAGAGGCGGCTGTTGATCGATAATTATAGATCAGTTTTTACAGAACTTTCGCAACCATAATCTCGCCTAGTTCAATAGTCTTACCCAGATAAATTAGCCACGGCAATACCTGAACCCACCCGAGCCCAGTTGTGGTTAGCGCTGCCGCTGGCTCATGCAGGGGTCAGCACCGCTGTACAGGGACCGAACCGCCTGGGCTTCACAAATTTTGCAGCCAATTTTGAAACTGGCCGGGGAAAAGCCTGGGGAAAGCGGCTGTCCAGCTGGGGAAGGCAAGGCCCGGCCAGCGGATCGATCTGGCAAGGTTTTCCACAGGCAGGGGATTGGCCGATTTTTCCCCATGGATTTTTGCTATTTCCCCAGGTCAGATCTGAAAAAACCCTTTGCTGACAAAGGATTTCAGCGTTTTCCCAAGTTTCCGCAACCCCTACGACTACGGTTTAAATTTTTTCTTAAAAAGTTTTTAATCCGATTTAGTCGTTGGAAAAAACGGCTGGCAGCCAGCCAAGCCCTGTTGCATACCGACCCGGCATGTGAAAAAGTGACTAAGTTGAGAGAAGGATCAAAAAACCAATGACGGCCAATTGCGTCTACAATCAAATCTGGCTACAATTTTTAGAGCAAAAAAACATAAATGCTGCTAAAATCCCCGGCAAATGGGGAGGTGAATTGACGTGACCCCCTTTAGAGGTCCAGTTGCTATGAGAGCTGGTGGGTAGGTCATGCCGCTCTCCATTGCTGGAGTGCCTCCAGGGGCGTACGCCCCTGGAGGCTTGAGTGCGGCCTGTAAGTGTTGTACTCCATCCGGTACCTTTCTGCCAACATGCGGGCTTCACAGACGGACATGAACAACTCAATGTTCAAGAATTCGTCTCTAATCCTGCTGTTGAACGATTCCACGAATGGGTTCTCCCATGGTGAACCTGGTGGGATGTACTCCGTGCCGGTTCCGCTGCCCACACACCACTCCTGGAGGGCGAGGGCGATA
>JBILLQ010000050.1:0-25243 GCA_044375975.1 Prochlorococcaceae cyanobacterium | reverse complement strand
GAACAGCCCGAGCAGAGCGACTACTGGGGGTGATGCGATCAGCCGGAAAGGGGACGCAGACAGTGGAAATGGCCAATCCTGTCGCGACACCAATTGAAGGTAACACTTAATGATGCAAAGCGGAGGATCAGTTTTCCCTGTCGCCTGACACCCGGCATGGACCGGGGCAACTGCAGGGCTATTCACCAGGACATTATCTTCGCTGTCAGTCACCGTTTCCGGGCCCGCGTCACTCCAGTGGCGAGTGACACTAGTGTTCACATGGTCTGCTGAACTCGTTCGCACGATCCTGCATTGATCAGCCTAAAAAACTGGCATGCTGCCAGCATCACCACGAGAACACTGTGCTTTTCGCTAATCCCGAGGCCCGCAGCCTTTTGGCCAACCGCCACCGTCGTACCCCCTGCGTACTGCTGCTCGACACATCCAGTTCCATGGATGATGAGAAAATTCGCCTACTCAATGCCGGCTTCAAGGCCTTCCGGGAGGATATTCTCCGCAACCAGATGGCCGCCCAGAGCGTTGAGATCTGTGTGATCACCTTCGGGCCTGTCCAGGTGCAGAGCGAGTTCGCCCAGCTTCGGGAGATGAACGAGATCAATTTCAAGGCCGGTGGCGTTACACCCATGAAAGAAGCGCTCGAGCTGGCCATGGTCAAGGTCACGGAGCGCAAAAGGATGTATGTCGAGCACGGCATCAGCTGCTACCGCCCCTGGATCTTCCTGATCACAGACGGTGAGCCCACTGACGCCAATGGATACCAATCCGACAGCTACAAGGAGTTGCTGCAGCCCTTGGAGCTTGCGGCAGCAGAGCAAAAATTTATTCTCTTCACTGTCGGCGTGCAACTCAACCCCGGCGGAAGAGAGGTGCTCAACCAGTTGAGCCGACCCTTCAAGGGGCGTTGCCTTGATCTAGACAAACTGAAGTTCGAAGACATGTTCCTGTGGCTCTCCGGAAGCCTGAGCAGGGTGTCCCAGTCCGCGCCAGGGCAGAAGGTGCAGCTTGTGGATCCTGCAGTGGGCGATGGTAACTATGACGGCTGGGTGCTGTGAGCCGGGCTGAGAGAAGGCCTCCCCGGTTCTTCGGTGCTTGGCACCGCGGAGAAGGACACGCCGCACGCCATGAGCCCTGCTGTGATGCCCTCTTTCTTGCACAAACACAATGGGTTGCCAGTGGCTTTGTGATTTGCGACGGCGCCGGTGGTAGCAACGCTATTGCCCGGGGAGCGGGTATTGGTGCACGGGCAGCGTGGTGCGCGCTGAGGCCTCTTCGTCGGGACCTGCGCCGACACCCAGACCAGGACCTGCGTATGAGCTCTATGCAGGCTCGCTTCCGTGCTGCCTTCCTCTATGCACGAGGGCGTACGCCGGTGGTGAATCACACCGTGCTGGCCTGCCTGTGGGATCGTCAGCTATTGCTTGTAGCCCAGGTGGGCGACTCCACCCTGCTGGTCAAGCGAGGGGGGCGCTGGGAGGCCCCTCTGCCGCCGGCTAAGGGCGAATTTGCGAACCAGACCACATTCCTCAGGCCTGACACCAAGGCTGATGCCATTGACCTTTGGTGGACACCAACACACCAAGTAGAGGCGGTGATTGGCTTCTCAGATGGCCTTGAAGCTGCCTTTCTGGCACCTGAGCCTGGTGCGCCAAAGATACTCAGGCCAAATGGCCCCCTGGCCGATCTGGTGATTGAGCAGCACCGCCAGAGAGCGGGCTCGCGGGACTATCCAGCCTGGCTGGCGGCTTCTCTGGCGGATGATGGCATCCGTGAGCTCAGTGATGACGATCGAACCCTGGTGATCGCCAGCAGATAGCCATGAATGAAGTTTTCCTGACCGACACTGGCAGCAAGCTGGTGATAAATCGTTCTGGCCAAGCCCGCATCGGCGTAGGCGGTCAAGGGCAGGTATATCGCTGCCAGCTGGGCAACCAGATTATGGCGGTGAAGCTGATGCAACAGGTGGATGACGACAAGTTCAGAGCCCTACAAGCACTCGAGAGCAGTTGTGGATCGATGGCTACGTTGCCGCGCTATTTGCTGTATGAAGTCCACAAAAGTAGCCGAGGTCTCTTGGTGGGCTACGCCATGCGCTACGTCGACGTAGAGAAAAGCATTTCTGCGGCACGCCTGTTCAACTTCGAGGAGATCGGGCGCCTTAAGCGCTATACCTGGAAGGACGCTGTACTGGCCGCGCTGCGTCTGGCGGAATCAGTGGCTCATTTGCACCGTCATGGTGTGGTGATCGGTGATCTCAACCCTGAAAACGTGGTGTTCGAACAAGCGCTGGCGTCCAATGGAAGCAAGACCTGGCGTGCCACGGTGCTCGATACCGACAGCTTCCAGTTGGAGGCGCCTGGAGGCCTGCGTTTTCACTGCCCGGTCAGCCGCCCGCCTTATACGGACCCGGAACTCATCGGATGCGATTTTCGAAGCACCTGGCGCGAGGTCACTTCGGATTCATTCTCACTGGCAGTATTAATCTACCAGCTTTTACTTCACGACCACCCCTACGACAATGCGATCAACAGCGCTGAACCTGATCTTGATGTGACGACCAAGATTCGCCGTGGCCTCTACCCCCATGGTCCAGTGCCCTTGGCTGGTTTGCGACCGGGTCCCTACAGGCCAGCTCCCAAAGAAATCTCCTTGTCTATTGATCACGCCTTTCGCCGCTGCTTCTCGGGCCAACAGAACTTGTCCACGAGCGGCCTGCGACCATCGGCAGATGAATGGGGTCAGCTGCTGCGGGAGCTCTATGCCCAAGTGGTGCCTTGTAGCAAGAATGCTTTACACCATCACCCCCGCGGGCAAGCGTGTCTGTGGTGTGGGGTGGACAATCGCAGCGGTCAGCCGATCAGCAACTTCGCCAACCCGGCAGCCAAACCGACCGCAGCAAGAAAGTCTTCCGCCAGCTCAGCAATACCACATCATCTTAATTCAGTGCCAAAGGCCGATGCCCAAACCCTTCTGAACCGCTATTCCGGCATTTATCAACAACTCCTGGCTCACCATCAACGAAGACGGCGGCTCCTGCAGCTCAAGACTGAAGTGGAGGATCAATTGCTCGAATTGGAACGCATCCTGGCTGACATCATGAGCAAGGGTGGATCACCCAGCTGTCTCATCGATCAGCCCAGCCTCGAAAAACGCATGAATTCGCTCCGCCACAGGCTGGGACAGACGTTGGGTTTGGGCAGGGGTGCTCAGCGACGGGCCGCTCTATTTAAGCTGATTGAGTTTGCAGATTCCACAGCCAAAGGTATCAGCGATACCGTCGGCCGCATCAGGCGCCGCCAGCAGGATCTGCTCCAACAACTAAAAGGTCTTGGCACAACGCTTCTAGTTCATTCCGGAAGGCTTCAGGATCCGGTGGCTATGAGCACTGCCATGCTGCAACACGTCGTGGCCCAACAGGAGGAACGCTGGTTGAACAACTGGTTGAAGCAGCAAAAGATCCGCTCCTGGCAGATCGAGGGTTTTGGTGAGGGTCGAATGGCAACACTGGAGAGCCATAGGTTGTTCGACGGTGAACAGCTGCGCTACCACATCGACCGAGTCACAGACTTACCTGGGATCGGCAAGGGTCTTCAATCTCGCCTGAGAAGACATCTGGATCAGCTGATCAAGCAGCAACGCACCCAACTGATCGGGCGCTGCTGGCAGCTACAGCTGGAGGATTGTCTTGATCCTCAGACTATGAGGCACGTCACCGCCCTTGAGGGGCCTCTGCAGAAGATTAAGGGGCAGCTCACCCACTTGCATCAGGATGCAGATGACCTACAAAAGGCGCTGTCAAGCCAGCTGCAGCAGCGAGATCGACTGCTTCAGGCCTTCGAGGCACTGCTTTGAAGCGGGACTGTCTATTGCATCCAGGGATAAGATCAACTGCAGTGCATGGGATCTTGGTTGAACGCACTGGATCGATGGTGTGGCACCTCGATCAGGGGATAAGAAGGCTATATATCTGATCAAAAAAATAGTCACCAGCGCCTACGAGATCAATCACATCGCTATCAAGCTGCTCCGCCATAAGGAGAATTTCCATGACGAGGTGCTCGAAGAAATGATGGAACGCGAGGCTGCCAAGCACAGCTAGATCGCCGCTTGAACGATTGATGCTGATCCACTAATGCGCAGCCGGATGCCGCTCGAATCCGTGGACCTGGGCTGAGTCGCTGACCTCCTAGATATTTACCCACTACCTCCAACCATAAACCGCATGATCTTCTCCCCGTTCACCCGCATGATCACCCCAACCCAGCTGGCCTTGCTCAGCTTTAGCCCGGTGACTGGCGCCTGACTGGAGGAGTTGCACCAACAAGGCCAAAAGATGGTGATGACGTTAAATCACGCAATTTCGCACCACAATAACACCAAAGAATCGGATGAAAATTAGCGTCTTGCTACCTCTCAACAGTGAGCAGGAATCCAAATCAGGCAAGCGCGTAACAGTTGAAAGCTGACTCGAGATTTGCAATAAACTTAAGGGGGCGGCAGGCTAACCATCATCCTCCAACTCCGCAATGCTGCCGCTATCAAAATCGTCGGCGGTAGGGGCGATGGGGGCCGCCAGGCTGCCATCAATCGGATCATCGAGGCTGATCACTTCACCATTAAAAAATTCCGCCAGGCGCTGGGCCTTCTCCTGGATCGCCTCCGGACGACCAACAGCAGCCGGCCCCGGCTCCGCCACGGCCAACCCTGCAGGCGCAGAAGCAACAGGAGCCGACACTCGTGCTTCTGATACGACAGGCACTGGTACAGCGGCCGAACTTGGCGAGGGAGGCGACTGGAGCGGCACCAGCGCGGGGCTGGCCTGATAAGCACTCGCCCTGTCGGCATGGGCGGAATCGGCACCCGCAGCACCGGGCTGCGCAACTTGGCCAGGGGCAACTGATATAGCTGGAGCCACCGCGATAGCTGGGGAAACTGCGTTAGCTAGGGCAACTGCATGGCCAGAAGCACCTGCGTTAGCTGGAGTCACCGCGTTAGCGGGAACAACCGCAGGGCTACTCACCAAAGCATTGCCAGGCAAACCAGCATTGCTAGTTAACCCAGCACTGCTAGATGAGCCGGCATTGCTAAATGAGCCGGCATGGCTGGGCGGCGCGGCCGGGGGAACTCGGTGACTGGCCATACCCTCACCACCCTCCAGCACCAGTTGACGCTGGCCGCCCAGGGCCCTGTCCATGGCTTTCTGCAGCAGCGGCAGGCGGCTCTGCACCATGGCCATCCAGTTGCCGGCCACCCGCACCACGGCGCGCTGGTCGTCTAGCCGCACCAATTGGGCCTGCTGGGATAGCAGCATCCGCGTAGACGGCAACTCCAGGCCGGCCAGAATCTGCTGCCACAACTCCGGCAGGGAGCGCTCGCCAGCTCCAGCCCCCAACGGCTGGCCGGTGGGTGGATGGGGGGCCCCGGCCGGCGCCGAGCGAGCCGCGGCCCCTGACGCCAATCGAGGCAAAACCACCGCTGCGGCTGCGGAAGATGCGGCGGCAGGAGATGCAGCGGCAGGGGCGGTGCCAGCAGTAGCAGCGGCAAAGGGCACCGGAGCAGAGGCCTGGGCCCTAGCCGGGGCTGGTACATGCGCCGCCGCCGCAACCGCAACCGCCGCCGGGGCGACTTGCCGCGGCGGTTCGGCCAGCAGCCCCAGCAGCAGCACCTCCAGCCAGAGGCGGGGATTGATGCTCTGGCGCAGCTGCTGTTCGCTGCCCTTGAGCTGGGCCTGCCAGCGCAGCAGCTGGGGGGTGCCGATGCGCTGGGCCAACTCCGGCAGCTGGCCGCGGAACTGGGGTGAAAAACCACTGAGCTCCAGCCGATCTGGCGCCACGCCGGCCAGCACCAGATCCCGCAGCAGCCCCGCCAATCCCTGCAGCACCGCCGTTGGTTCGCGGCCCCTTTCCAGCAGGGTGCGGCAGGATTCCAACAGCTCCAGGGGCTGCTGGGCCGCCAGGGCAGCGGCTAGAGCCAGCAATTCCTGCTCCGGCACCGCCCCGAGCAGATCCCACACGGCTTCCGCCTCCACTGGCGCCGGCAGCAGGCTGAGTTGATCCAGCAGGCTCTCTGCATCCCGCAGCCCCCCCTGGGCCCTTTGGGCCACCACGTGCAGCGCCTCTGGGGTGATGCCGATCTGCTCCTGATCGGCGATCCAGCTGAGGTGTTGTTCGAGGGCCGCCAGGGGGATGCGGCGGAAATCAAAGCGCTGACAGCGGCTCAAAATCGTGGCCAGCACCCGCTGCGGGTCGGTGGTGGCCAGCACGAACACCACCCGTGGCGGCGGCTCCTCCAGGGTTTTGAGCAGGGCGTTGAAGGCCGCCGTGGAGAGCATGTGGCACTCGTCCACCACATACACCTTCCAGCGGGCCTGCACCGGCGCAAAGCGGGAGCGCTCGATCAGCTCGCGGATGTTGTCAACGCCGGTGTTGGAGGCGGCGTCGATCTCGATCACATCTAGGGCCGTGCCAGAAGCGATGGCGCGGCAGAGATCACAGACGCCGCAGGGCTCTGGGGTGGGTGCGTCGCTGGCCAGGCAGTTGAGCGAGCGGGCCAGGATGCGGGCGCTGGAGGTTTTGCCGGTGCCGCGGGGGCCGCTAAACAAATAAGCCGGCGCAATCCGACCGCTGCGCAGGGCCTGGCCGAGGGTGGCCGCAATCGCCTCCTGCCCCACCAGCTGATCGAGGCGCTGGGGCCTGTACTTGTGGTGCAGCGGCTGGTAGGCCGTAGGTCTCATGCGGCAGCGGGCTCAGCCGGCACCCTGGATTGGCCGTCTCGGGCAGGCGAACTTGAGGCTAATGCTCCTGCCGCTGGCCCGGGCCGAGCAACTTCTCCAACCGCGACTCCAGCTCCTCCACCTCCGCCAATTGATCGGCGAGGCGCTGGGCTGCCCGGCGCACGGCCTCGAACTGGCTATCGCCGTCAAGGGGCTCTGTCCAGCGGGCCTCGGCCTTGCTCAGTTCGCTCTCCAGCCCTTCCTGCAGTTGGCGTCTCAGCCCATTGAGCTGCTCCAGATAGTGGAGAGCCCACCCCCGGCCCCGCTCCAGCTGCCCCTCGGAGAGCTGGGAGGCCAGCAGTTGCTGGATGGCGCCCAGCAGGGCGGCGGCCCCCTGGCGCGGGTTGGCGATGCCGGCTTGATCGAGCAGGGCGGCAACCATCGCCCTCGGTCCGCGCTGGCTGGCCTCTAGCCAACCCTCCACCTGGGCGCTGCGGTGGCGGCCGGTCTTGCACCAGTGGGCAAAGTGCTCACAGTTGTTAAAAATCAGGTTGTAGCGCTGTTCGCCGATGCGACCGATGGCCCGCCTCAGGGTCACTTGCGGGGTTGAGCAGCTAGCGGCCGGGTAGGGCACCACCGAGATGGGCTCACCGCAGCTGAACTCCAACAGGGGGCTGCGCAAAATTTCGCGGCCCTCCAGGTAGTGGGCCACGCTGCCATCGCCCAGATCGATGCCGTGGTGGGTAAATAGACCGTGCCGGCGAGGCACTCGCAGATGGTCGGCGGCCGCCAAGATCGGCAGGGGCTGGGGGCTGTCGCCAGGTCTAGCGCACGGGCCTGAGCTGTACTCAGGCGGGCTGTATTTAGGCGGTGGCCTGGTGGTTGTCGTCCTCGTGGTTGCTGGGTAGGCGCACCACCTGACCCTTGCTGCGCTGCTCCACCAGCTCCCGGGTAACCGTGAAGCTGGGCACGTCGCTGCGGGAGGGCAGGTCGTACATCAGCTCAAGCATCAATTCCTCAACGATGCCGCGCAGGGCGCGGGCGCCGGTCTTGCGGCGCTGGGCCTCGATGGCGATCGCCTCCAGGGCGGCGGGCTCGAAATCCAGGCGCACGTTGTCCATGCTGAGCAGGGTTTGGAACTGCTTCACTAGGGCATCGCGCGGCTCGGTGAGGATCGCCTGCAGGGCCTTGATGTCGAGCGGTTCCAGCAATGCGGTCACCGGCAGCCGACCGATGAATTCGGGAATCAGGCCGTACTTGACCAGATCGTCGGGCTGCAGATGCCGCAGCAGCTCGCTGGCCTGGCGCTCCTTGCTGCTGCGGGGCCGGCTGCTGCCGTCGGGGCCGATGAAGCCGATGGCGTTGCGGCCCAGCCGGCGTTGCACCACGTCTTCCAGCCCCACGAAGGCGCCGCCACAGATGAACAGGATTTGGCTGGTATCGATCTGAATGCAGTCTTGATAAGGGTGTTTGCGTCCACCCTGGGGCGGCACGTTGGCCACCGTGCCCTCCAGCATCTTCAGTAGCGCCTGCTGCACCCCCTCGCCAGAAACATCGCGGGTGATCGAGGGGTTTTCGCTCTTGCGGGCGATCTTGTCGATCTCGTCGATATAAATGATGCCCCTTTGGGCCTGTTCAACATCGAGATCGGCCTTCTGCAACAGCCTCAACAGGATGTTCTCCACGTCTTCCCCCACATAGCCGGCCTCGGTGAGGGTGGTGGCGTCGGCCACCGCGAAGGGCACGTCGAGCAGTTCTGCCAGGGTCTGGGCCAGCAGGGTCTTGCCGCAGCCGGTGGGTCCGATCAACAGGATGTTCGACTTATGCAGCCTGGTGGCTGTCTCGCTGCTTTCACCATTGCCATCCCCCTGCCAGGCGAGGCGTTTGTAGTGGTTGTAAACGGCCACCGACAGACTTTTCTTGGCCTCCTCCTGGCCCACCACCTGACGGTCGAGGAAGGCCTTGATCGCCCGGGGGGTGGGGATGTCGGCCAGGGTGGGGGCTGGCTTAGAGCTCTTCTTGGCCGAGGGCTTGTGCCGATCCGGCTCCGGGGCTGTACGGCCGCCGGGGGCGCCCTCCACCAGCTCCTCGTCGAGGATCTCGTTGCAGAGGTCTATGCACTCGTCGCAGATATAGACGCCAGGACCAGCGATCAGCTTGCGCACCTGCTCCTGCGACTTGCCGCAGAAGGAACATTTCAGGTGGGCGTCGAACTTGGCCATCGGCAAAGGAAGCAGGGGACCCCAATGACCAGGATCAGCACGAAAACGGGTTTCGCCACCAATCCTTGAAAATCAGGTAGGAAGGGGATCAACCGGCCGCCGTGAAGGAGGAGGTGTCGGTCACCACTCGATCGATCAGCCCATATTCAACCGCTTCTGCGGGAGAAAGGAAGTAGTCGCGGTCGGTATCCTCGGCGATTTTGTCCAGGGGCTGGCCGGTGTGCTCGGCCAGCAGGCCGTTGAGCGTGTCCTTGAGGTAGAGGATTTCCTTGGCCTGGATCTCGATATCCACTGCCTGGCCCTGGGCTCCACCGAGGGGTTGGTGGATCATGATCCGCGAATTAGGCAGGGCCAGACGTTTTCCCTTAGCGCCACCGGCCAGAAGGAAAGCACCCATTGATGCCGCAAGTCCATAGCAGATGGTTACTACATCCGGAGCAACCTGCTGCATGGTGTCATAGATTGCCAAGCCGGAAGTCACTGACCCCCCCGGCGAGTTGATGTAAATCTGAATATCCTTCTCCGGATCCTCCGCCTCCAGGAACAGCAGCTGCGCCACCAGGGCATCGGCCACGGCGTCGTCGATGCCGGAGCCCAGGAAGATGATCCGCTCCCGCAGCAGGCGCGAATAGATATCGAAGGCCCGCTCGCCCCTGCCAGATTGCTCCACCACGGTGGGTAGTACGCCAGGGCTGGCGGTAATGCTGAGCGGGGACGCCGACCAGCGGTTACGAATCGGATGGTGGATGGTGGCGTCGATCAAGTGCTGGTGCCTGGGCTGGGGATCAATCTATGGGCTTTACTCGCGGCCCACGGGCATTTTGCTCGCTGCCCATGGGCTGACTGCCGCTGCGGACCCTAGGAGGCCGCAGCCTCCTCCCCGGCGGCAGCTGGGCTGGGGTCAGCTTCGCCGGAAGCAGCCGGGCTTACCTCAGCTTCGCTGGGATCAGCTTCGCTGGAGAGCTTCTCGGTGATGGTGCTGTTGGCCTCCAGCCAGGTGAGCAACTTGTCCTGCAGCAGGTCGTTGGCCACGCTCAGGTGCAGGCGCTGCGGGTCGAGCTGACCCTGCTGCTGCTGGTTGAGCTCGCGGCTGATCTCCTTCACCTTTGCCTCAATCGCCTCCCGCTCCACCTCGATCTGCTCGGCGATGGCCAGGGCCTTGAGGGCCATGCTGCGGCGCAGGCGCTGCTCCGCCTCGGGCCGGGAGGTGTCCATCAGGCTGCGCACCAGGTCGGGGGTGAACAGCTTCTTCACATCCATGCCCTGCTGGGCGATCTCGGCGGCGGTCTGCTCCAGCAGGTTGACGACTTCCCGCTGCACCATGGTCTCTGGCAACTCCACCTCCAGCTGGTCCACCAGGGCGGCGAGCAGGGCGGTATGGCGGGCGGCCTTACCGCGCCGTTCGGCCTCCTCCTGCAGCTGCTGCTCCAGTTGGGCCCGCAGCTCCGCCAGGGTTTGCTGGTCGCTGGCCCGCTGGGCGAAGGCGTCGTCCAGGGCTGGCAGTTCGCGGCTCTTCAGCTCCTTGAGGATCACCTCAAAGCTGGCCTGGCGCCCGGCCAGCTCCTGCTGCTGGTAGCTGTCGGGGAAGCGGCAGTCGATCGTCTTGCGCTCGCCCACCGCCAGGCCGATCACCCCATCCACGAAGCCGGGGATCATGCGCCCCTCCTCCAGCTCCACCTCGAAGGAGTCGCTGCTGCCCCCGGGAATCGGCTCACCGCTGTCGCCAAATACGCCGCTGAAACTCAGCTCAGCCACGTCGCCGGCCTCGGCCGAGCGACCCTCCACCGGCACCAGGGTGGCCAGCTGCCGGCGGGATTGCTCGATCAACTCATCCACCCGGGCCGGGTCGTAAACCACCGGCTCCACCTCCGCCTGGAGACCCTTGGTGGCCTTCAAGCTGGGGGTGGGCTCGACGTCGAGTTCCAGGGTGATGGTGAGCTCGCTGCCGGGCTGGAAGCGCTCCAGCACCAGTTCCAGCCCCTCGCTGAGCTCGGGGCTGCCGAGGGCAGCCAAGGTTTCAATCTCCAGGGCCTGGCGATAGGAGGTCTCCACCAGGTCTTCCAGGGCCGTGACCAGCACCCTTTTGCTGCCGATCTGCTGCAGCAACACTGGCCTGGGCACCTTGCCCTTGCGGAAGCCAGGCAGCTTGACGCTGCCGCTGAGCTTGCTGATCGCCGCCTCGTAGCTGGCCTTGCTAAGGCTGCCGGGGATGGCCAGCTCCATCGCCACGCGACTGGCAGGACGGGGGCTCACCTTCACCTGCAGCTCGCCGCTGGCCTGGCCGGCAGCGCCGGCTTTGGCAGCCGTGCCGGAATCTGATGGGGTGGCGGCAGATTGCATGAAGGTGTTTTGTCAGCCCACGATCCTAGAAACCGACCCGCCAAGGGCAAGTGCCCCTGGCAAGAGAGGCCCGTGGCCAATGCCATGGCGGCCACGGCTACCACCCTGCGGGCTACTCTGCTGCGCGGTTACTCCCCTCCGCAGCGAGCCCTCTCGGCGACGGCCTGGATCCAGGGCTGCGACCCCTGCGGCGAGCTCTCTCCGCAGCGACTCCATTTAGTAGACTTTTACGGTCGCCGCTCAAGTCGGCTCACCTTAGGCAAGCAAGTAGCCATATCAACTTAACAAATTAAAATCTCTACCACCCCTCCCCCCAGCCTCCTTTACTATTGATCAAAACCATCTATCAAAACATTTAATAGCGCCGCCGCCTCAATTTTTTCAGCAGCAATCAGCCGCTGATTAAACCTAGTCCAAAAGCCGGCTTGACCGCCAGTCTTTTAGCTCTTGGCTCACCCCTAGCGGCAAGAGACTGGCCCAGGGTTATCGCAACAGTTCTGGCAGACTGCCTGGCCAAGCTTTTTGTCAAACCGCTTTACAGGCTGCTTGACGAAAAGCTGTTTACCAGCAAACTGCTTACCAGCAAGCTGTTTGATCAACAAACTGTTTGATCAACAAACTGTTTGATCAACAAACTGTTTGGTCGGCAAGCTGCTTGGCCAACAAGCTGTTTGCAAGCAAGCTGTTTGCAACCGAACAGTTGCAAGCAGACTGTTAGGCCAACAAGCTGTTTGCGGCCAAGCTGCTTTGCTCAACTGTTTCGCCTAACTGTTTCGCCAAACTGTTTTGTCAGACTGTTTTTCAAGCGGCTGTGAATAAGTAGCTGTCGCCCTGCAGCTTTGGTCCCCCAACCAACCCAGCATCCAGTCAAATCTCAGCCCTGTAGGTCCTCAAGCTAAATCCAGCCCTGGGCCTAAACCTGGCCAGGCCTTTGCCCAGCATCCCGCCAAGATCCCTCCCAGTCTTTGCTAATTCCTTGACCGTCGCTACCACCTCCACCCCCATCCACTCGGCCAACCTGCCCTCGCGAGCGCTCAGGGTGGCAATCCTCGGTGTCACCGGCGCGGTAGGTCAGGAGCTGCTCGAGCTGCTGGTGGAGCGCCAGTTCCCGGTGGCCGAATTAATCCCCCTGGCATCGGAGCGCTCCGCCGGGCAGCAGCTCCACTGGCAAGGGGAAAAACTGCCGATCCAGGCTGTCAGCGAGGCGGCATTTGAGTCGGTGGACCTGGTGCTGGCCTCGGCCGGTGGCGCCATTTCCAAGCAATGGGCGCCAGCTGCCCTGCGGGCCGGAGCGGTAATGATCGACAACTCCAGCGCCTTTCGCCTGGATCCCACGGTGCCGCTGGTGGTGCCTGAGGTGAATCCCCAAGCGGCCTTCAGCCATCAGGGGATCATCGCCAATCCCAACTGCACCACGATCCTGCTCACCCTGGCCCTGGCCCCCCTGCAGGCGCGGCGGCCAATTAAGAGGGTGGTGGTGAGCACCTATCAATCGGCCAGTGGCGCTGGCGCCCGAGCCATGGAAGAGCTGCGGCAACTGAGCCGCACGGTGCTGGAGGGAGGCGAGCCGATCAGCAGCGTGCTGCCCCATTCCCTGGCCTTCAATCTGTTCCTGCACAACTCGCCCCTGCAGGCCAACGGCTACTGCGAAGAAGAGCTGAAGATGCTCAATGAAACCCGCAAGATCATGGGGCTACCGGATTTGCGGCTCTCGGCCACCTGCGTGCGGGTGCCGGTGTTGCGGGCCCACTCGGAAGCCGTGAACATCGAATTCTTTGAACCATTTCCGGTCGATGAGGCCAGGGCACTGCTGGCGGCGGCCCCTGGCGTGGAACTGCTGGAAGACCTGGCGGCCAACCGCTTCCCGATGCCCACCGACGTAACCGGTCGCGACCCGGTGGCCGTGGGTCGGATTCGCCAGGACCTCAGCGATCCCCATGGCCTGGAGCTATGGCTCTGCGGCGACCAGATCCGCAAGGGTGCGGCCCTGAACGCGATTCAAATCGCCGAGCTGTTAAGGCAAGGCCCCGCTCTATCGGCCCAGCCATGAGCGACCCAGCCATGACCAGTCCAGCCATGAGCAGCCCCGCCCCCACCGCCATGCCAACCGCCGCCCCAGCAGCCAGCTGGCAGCCGGCGCCCTTTGGCAGGCTGTTGACGGCCCTGGTCACCCCCTTTGCGGCGGATGGCTCGGTGGATCTGGAGCTGGCGGCCCGACTGGCCGATCACCTGGTGAGCCAGGGCTCAGATGGCCTGGTGATCTGCGGCACCACCGGCGAATCGCCCACCCTCAGCTGGGAGGAGCAGCATCGACTGTTCGCCGCCGTCCAGCAGGCGGTGGCCGGTCGAGCCAAGCTGCTGGCCGGCAGCGGCAGCAACTGCACAGCAGAAGCGGTGGAAGCCACCCGCAAAGCCGCCAGCCTGGGGGCCGACGCCGCCCTGGTGGTGGTGCCCTACTACAACAAACCGCCCCAGGAAGGCCTGGAAGCCCATTTCCGGGCCATTGCCCTGGCGGCGCCAGAACTACCTCTGATGCTTTACAACATCCCGGGCCGCACTGGTGCCAGTCTGGCGCCGGAAACCACTGCGAGGCTGCTGGATCTAGATAACGTGGTGAGCTACAAAGCCGCCAGTGGCAGCACCGAGGAAGTGAGTGCGCTGCGGGCCCTCTGTGGCGATCGCCTGGCCATCTATAGCGGTGATGATGCCCTCACCCTGCCCATGCTGGCCGTAGGTGCCGTGGGCGTGGTGAGCGTGGCCAGTCATCTGGCCGGTGCCGAGATCCGCGCCATGATCAATGCCTTCCTGGCCGGCGATATCGCCGCCGCCCTCAGCCTGCACGAACGGCTGCTGCCCCTATGCAAGGCCCTGTTCTGCACTACAAATCCGATCCCGGTAAAAGCGGCCCTGGAGCTAAGTGGCTGGCCGGTCGGTGCCCCTCGCCTACCCCTTCTTGCTGCGAATGACGAAGTGAAACAACGAATCTGCACCACCCTGGCCGCCCTGCGTCCCACCTGACGCCAAGGCCATATTCGGCTCAGCCGATCACCCCGTTGGCCGCTCGGCCCCATTTCCGTCCAGCCCACTTCTAGCTAAACCTTCAACGTCGACCTGTTTTCATGACCAATTCCAACGGCCTTAGCACCAAGAAGCCAAACCTGCGGGTAATTCCCCTGGGTGGCCTGCACGAGATTGGCAAAAATACCTGCGTATTCGAATACGGCGATGACCTGATGCTGGTGGATGCCGGCCTGGCATTCCCCAGCGATGGCATGCACGGCGTCAACGTGGTGCTGCCCGACACCAGCTACTTACGGGAAAACCAAAAGCGTATTCGCGGCATGATCGTGACCCATGGTCACGAAGATCACATCGGCGGCATTCCCCACCACCTCAAGCACTTCAACATCCCAATCATCTACGGCCCGCGGCTGGCGATGTCAATGCTGCGGGGCAAAATGGAGGAGGCAGGCGTCACGGATTGCACCACAATCCAAACCGTTGGCGCCCGGGATATCGTGCAGGTTGGCCAGCACTTTAAAGTTGAATTCATTCGCAATACCCACTCGATTGCCGACAGCTTCTCCCTGGCGATTACCACCCCAGTAGGGGTTGTTGTATTCACGGGTGATTTCAAATTTGACCACACCCCCGTCGACGGTGAAACCTTCGATATCCAGCGCATGGCGCACTACGGCGAGCAGGGGGTGCTCTGCCTGTTCTCCGACTCCACCAATGCCGAACTGCCCGGCTTCACCCCGCCAGAGCGGGCGGTATTTCCCAATCTCGATCGCCATATCGGCGCTGCAGAAGGCCGGGTAATCCTCACCACCTTTGCCAGCTCCACCCACCGGGTGGCAATGATCCTCGAGCTGGCGATGAAGCATGGCCGCAAGGTGGGCCTGCTGGGTCGCTCCATGCTCAACGTGATCGCCAAAGCACGGGAGCTGGGTTACATGCGCTGCCCGGATGAGCTGTTCGTGCCGATTAAACAAATCCGCGACCTCCCCGACCGCGAAACCCTGCTGCTGATGACCGGCAGCCAGGGGGAGCCCCTAGCCGCCCTCAGCCGTATCTCACGCGCTGATCATCCCCAGGTTCAGGTAAAGAGCAGCGATACGATCATCTTTTCGGCCAGCCCAATCCCTGGCAACACCATATCGGTGGTCAACACGATTGACCGACTGATGATGCTGGGAGCCAAGGTGATCTATGGCAAGGGCGAGGGCATTCACGTGTCCGGCCATGGCAGCCAGGAAGACCACAAGTTGATGTTGGCCCTCACCAGGCCGAAATTCTTTGTGCCGGTGCATGGTGAGCACCGCATGCTGATTGCCCATGCCAAAACCGGCCAATCGATGGGCGTGCCCGCCGATCACACCCTGATCGTCGACAATGGCGACGTGGTGGAACTGACCGCCGACTCCCTGCGCAAGGGCGATCCAGTTAAGAGCGGCATCGAGTTGCTCGACGCTTCCCGCAACGGCATCGTTGATGCAAGGGTGCTCAAGGAACGCCAGCAGCTCGCGGAAGACGGGGTGATCACCCTATTAACTGTGATCAGCACCGATGGGGTGATGGCGGCGCCGCCGCGGGCGAATCTGCGCGGTGTGGTCACCAGCGCCGATCCCCGCAAGCTCTCCATCTGGGCTGAGCGAGAAATCGGCTGGGTGCTCGAAAATCGCTGGAATCAGCTCTGCCGCACCAGCGCTGGCCAGGCCCCCGAAGTCGATTGGGTGGGCGTGCAACGCGAGGTGGAGGTGGGACTGCAGCGGCGCCTGCGCCGCGAACTCCAGGTGGAGCCGCTGATCATCTGCCTGGTACAGCCAGCCCCCGCCGGCACACCGGCCTACAAGGGAAGAGCCGATGCCGAGCCCGAAAGCCGGCCAGCAAACCGCGTCCGTGGCGGCCGCGGCGATCGCCCGGAACGGGTGGAGCGCAGCGCCGAGCGGACTGGTCCGGCACCCCAGCCCCAGCGCCAATTGGCGGCGGTAGGAGCCAGCCCAGCTCCGGTGCCCAGCACCGCCTTGGCGACTGCCACTGCCTTGGCCAAGGCCACTGTCGCCCAACAGCCGGAAACCGAGCCCGAACCCGCCGGCCGCACCCGCCGCCGCCGCTCTGCGGCCAGCTAACCCGCCGCTCCGGGCCTCGACACCAATCGGCAGAGCTCAGCAAAGCCCATTGGTGTCGAGGCGGCACGGCTCAGGGTTTACTCCAACAGCAATTCCAAGAGTCCCTTGGCTAGCTCCGCCATTTCGGCGGCGCTGAGGGCCGGCTGGGTTTGGTCACCAGCTGGCCAGGGAGATTCCACCGTCACCTTCAGGCGCACCGGCGCCGGCAGAGCAGCCAGCTCGTCGGCGGGCTCTGCGGCCGGGAACTGCGGCTGCCCCAGCGACTGTCCCCTGGGGATTGCTGGCTCAGCATTGATGGTCGCGGGGTTGAATGCCCTGACATCCTGCGAATCGTGCCAAGGAAAGAGGCCCGCCGCTCCCGCTCCGATGCCGGGGAATGCAGCACGATCAAAGTAACTACGATCTAATTCATTGCTGTCAAATTCAGCGCAAGCGAATTCAGAATTTCTGCATTCAGAATTGCTGCATTCGGCATTGGCGAATGGAGTAGGGACAAATTCAAGATCTGTGACTGTGGTGTTGGCGGCTGTAGTGTTGGCGGCCAGGATGTTGGTGGCTGTGGCGTTGGCGGCTGTGGTGCTGGCGACCAGAATGTTAGCGGCTGTGATGTTGGCGGCTGGAAAATTGTCGCCAGCAGTATCCTGAAGCCAGGGTTTGGCATGGCTGCCAGGCTCTAAGCCTGATGACAGGGGTGATGGCCCAGCTGGCTCCAGCGCAGCGGCCAGAGCTGAGGGCAGTGGCGGGAATATCGCCGGCAAATCCGATGCTGCCGCATCGGCGCTGCCATCCTGCGGGGGAAAGCCAGAGGCTTGGTGCGCTGCCAGTTGCAGCGGCTCTACGGGCGAATCAGCAGCAAAGCCGCTACAAAGCTGCAGACCTTGGGAGGCGATCGCCAGCAGCACTGGATCGCCACTGGTCTGTTGCACGATCCGGTAGTGCTGCTCGGCTTCCGCCTGCTTGCCGAGGCCGTAGAGCAGGGTGTGGCCGATCAGCAACTCCAGCCGCAACCGCAGCGAGTTGGTGGCACCCACCTGCAGGTTTGCCAGCAGGGCCTGCCCGGCATCGAGCGCTTCACTCCAGTCGCCACGGCTATGTATGCGCTCCACGTCGGCAAAGGCCTCCAGCTGGGGCTTAGCGCTGGACTGCATGGCAAGTTCATGACTTGACCCTGGGTTGAAATCTGAAGTTGGCCCTGAAATTGGCTCTAAAGTTGGCCCTGAAGTTGGTCCTGAAGTTGGTCCTGAAGTTGGCCCTGAAGTTGGCCCTGAAGTTGACTCTGAATTGGGCTTACTGCTGAAATCAACCATAAGTAAGGGCGACGGCTTCAAGGAACGTCCGTTGGTGCGGAGCTACTGACCTGGGCTGCGATGGTGGTCTTACCTTTGCCATCGCTGATGGCAAAGGTGGGGGGATGAATCTGCAGTATGTTTTTATCCCAGATGAAACGCCAGTCCCCAGGCAAATCAACCTGGCCAGGCCCCCTGTAGTGGGCTAATCTGTGCAGCAATTTATCTAGTACCATCGCCGCCAGCACCTGACCACTGTTGCGGGCTACCCAGTGGTGCAGCAGCCGTCTCTGGTTGGCAGCCTCCAGGCCAATCAGGGGCTGTCGCCACAGCGACCTGGGGCCTGGGCTGAGCGGTTGCAGGGCCAGATCCAACAACTCCTGTTCTCCCTGCAGATCAGCCGCCATGCGAGCAGCTGTGCCGCCAATCCGGCGCGTGGCTCCGGGGTGCAGCTCTTCCAGCACCGGCAGCACCGCGCTGCGCACCCGGTTGCGGCTAAAGCGCAGCTCGGCGTTGGAGGAATCCAGCCAGATCGGCAACTGCAGCGCCTGGCAGATGCGGGCCGTCTCCTCCCGACTGAAAATCAACAAAGGGCGCACCAACTGGATGCCCTCGGCCAGGGGGCGCCGCTCCTGCAGGCTGGCCAGCCCCCGGCGATCGCTGCCTCTAGCCAGGTGCAGCAGCAGGGTTTCGGCCCGGTCGCTGGCGGTGTGGCCGGTAACCACATGGCCGCAGCCCCGCTGCTGAGCGCACTCCACCAGGCCGGCGTAACGCCAGGCGCGGGCACTGGCTTCGCTGCGGGGCTGTTGTTGCCACTGCGCCTGAGGCGGCTGATCAGTGGACTGCCGCTCCCAGCTGGCCAGCTGGAGCTCCAGCCCCTGACCGCTTGCCCAGGCGGCGATTTCACGGGCCTGCTGGCTGGATTCAGGCCGCCAGCGGTGGTCGCCATGCCACAGCTGCAACGACCAGTGGTGCAGCCGCCGCAGATCCAGCAGCAGGCCCGTCAGGGCCATCGAATCCTGGCCGCCGGAGAGGGCCACCAACAATGAGGCCCCCTGCGGCAGCAACTCCGGCCGGCGGCGCAGCAGCTGGTGCAGGCGCAGGTGGTAGGGGCTCCAGCGCTGGGGCGGCGGGGTCATGGCCGCAACGCTAGGGGTGGGAGAATCGAGTCACTTATTTCATTAGTGGCATGAAGCGCCTCGATCACCTGCCCGTTTCGCTGCAGGCCGCCCTGGTCGAGCGCCGTCTGCTGAAGGTGATCGCCGGCCTGACCAACTTCGACGCCGCTGCGGTAGAGCGCATCGCCCGCGCCGCTGGTCGGGGCGGTGCCGACCTGCTGGATGTGGCCTGTGATCCGCAACTGGTGAGCCTGGCTGCCGGCGTTTCCGGGCTGCCGATCTGCGTTAGCGCCGTGGATGCCGAGCTGTTCCCCGCCGCCGTGGCCGCCGGTGCCGCCATGGTGGAGATCGGCAACTACGACGCCTTTTACCCCCTGGGCCGCGTCTTTGGGGCAGAAGAGGTGCTGGCGATCTGTCGCCGCACCCGGGAGCTGCTGCCGGAGGTGGTGCTGTCGGTGACCGTGCCCCACCTGCTGCCCCTCGACCAGCAGGAGCAGCTGGCCCTGGATCTGGCCGCCGCAGGAGCAGACATCATCCAAACGGAAGGCGGCACCAGTGCCCGGCCGTTCAGCGCCGGCACCCTGGGGCTGATCGAGAAGGCCGCCCCCACCCTGGCGGCCACCCATGCGATCAGCCACGCCTTCGCCAGCGCCGGCGTGGCCGCCCTGCCGGTGCTCTGCGCTTCGGGCCTGTCGGCGGTAACCCTGCCGCTGGCGATTGCCGCCGGCGCCGCCGGCGTGGGGGTGGGTTCAGCCGTGAACCGCCTGGAGGACGAACTGGCGATGCTGGCCGTGGTGCGGGGCCTGCGCGCAGCCCTCGGCGGCGGCGTCATCGCTAGCGTTTGAACCGATAGCGGCGGCGGCTGGGGCGGACTTTATGAGCAATGCCCTGCACTGGCTGGCCCAATGGCCGATCCGGGCCGCTGTGCTGCTGTTCGTGGCCTGGCTTCCCCTGGGGGTGGAGCTGGATGGCTTCCTGCCCGCCTTGCAGGCGGCGGGGCTGATCGGCCTGCTGGGCATGCTGCTCAGCCTGCCCTTGAAGGCGCTGCTGGCCCTGCCCTGGGCGATCGCCAGCTTCGGGGGGCTGCTATTTCCGGTTACCTGGCTGTTCAACCTGCTGATCAATGTGGTGCTGTTTGGGCTGGCGGCGCTGCTGCTGCCAGCCTTCCGGCTGCGCTTTGGGCTGTTCAGTGCCCTGCTGGGGGCGGTGATCTATTCGCTGCTGTCAGCCCTGATACTGCGCGCCTTCGGGCTTTAGCTGTAGTTGTGGTGCAAAGTGGCGGATTTATTCCCGCCTGGAACTGTCGGTTGATGACCAGCCCAGGCGAAAATGGCTAAATGAGCGGCCCATTCGAACTCCACGCCCCCTATCAACCCAAGGGCGACCAGCCCCAGGCGATCAAGGGCCTGGTGGCAGGCCTGGGGCGGGGTGAGCAGTTCCAAACCCTGCTGGGTGCCACCGGCACCGGCAAGACATTCACAATCGCCAATGTGATCGCCCAGACCGGGCGGCCCACCCTGGTGTTGGCCCATAACAAAACGCTGGCCGCCCAGCTCTGCAATGAGCTGCGGGAATTTTTTCCCAACAATGCAGTGGAGTATTTCATCTCCTATTACGACTACTACCAACCCGAGGCCTATGTGCCCGTTTCGGATACCTATATCGCCAAAACCGCCTCGATCAACGAGGAAATTGACATGCTGCGCCACTCGGCGACCCGGTCACTGTTTGAGCGCCGCGATGTGATCGTAGTGGCATCGATAAGCTGCATCTACGGCCTTGGAATTCCATCGGAGTATCTAAAAGCAGCTGTAAAGTTTCAGGTGGGAGAAGCCATTGATCTGCGGGGCTGCCTGCGGGATCTCGTGGACAATCAATATGCCCGCAATGATGTAGAAATTGGCCGCGGGCGCTTCCGGGTGCGGGGCGATGTGCTGGAGATCGGCCCGGCCTATGAAGACCGGCTGATACGTATTGAGCTGTTTGGCGATGAGGTGGAGGCGATTCGCTATGTGGATCCCACCAGCGGCGAGATTCTACAGAGTTTGGAGACGGTAAACATCTATCCAGCCAAGCACTTTGTTACCCCCAAGGAGCGACTGGAGGGCGCCATCGGCGAGATCCGCGGCGAATTGCGCCAGCGGTTGGAGCTACTCCAGGGCCAGGGTCGGCTGTTGGAGGCCCAGCGGCTGGAGCAGCGCACCGGCTACGACCTGGAGATGCTCGAACAGGTGGGCTATTGCAATGGCGTGGAAAATTACGCCCGCCATCTGGCCGGCCGGCCGGCGGGTACGCCACCGGAATGCCTGATCGATTATTTTCCCGACGACTGGCTGCTGGTGGTGGATGAAAGCCATGTCACCTGTTCCCAACTGCAGGCGATGTACAACGGCGACCAGAGCCGCAAGCAGGTGCTGATCGAGCACGGTTTCAGGCTGCCCTCCGCCGCCGACAACCGCCCCTTGAAAGCGGAAGAGTTCTGGCAAAAGGCGCACCAGACGATCTTCGTGAGCGCCACCCCCGGCAACTGGGAGCTCGGCCAGAGCGGCGCCGAGGTGGTGGAGCAGGTGATCCGTCCCACCGGCGTGCTCGATCCGGTGGTGGAGGTGCGCCCCACCGAGGGCCAGGTGGATGACCTACTGGGGGAGATTCGGCTGCGGGCCGACAAGAACGAGCGGGTTTTGGTGACCACCCTCACCAAGCGCATGGCCGAGGATCTCACCGATTTCCTCGCCGACAATGGCGTAAGGGTGCGCTATCTGCACTCGGAGATCCATTCGATCGAGCGGATCGAGATCATTCAAGATCTCAGGAATGGCCAGTACGACGTGCTGGTGGGTGTGAATCTGCTGCGGGAGGGTTTGGATCTACCGGAGGTATCGCTGGTGGCAATCCTCGATGCCGATAAAGAGGGCTTCCTGCGGGCGGAGCGCTCTTTAATTCAAACCATCGGCCGGGCGGCGCGCCATGTGGAGGGAAAGGCGCTGCTCTATGCCAACAACCTCACCGATTCGATGGCCAAGGCGATTTCTGAAACCGAGCGGCGGCGGGCTATTCAATACACCTATAACCAGCGCCATGGCATCACTCCCCAGCCGGCGGGCAAGCGGGCCGGCAATGCGATCCTCTCCTTCCTGGCCCTGTCAAGGCGGCTGAATGACGACCAATTGGAGCAGGCCACTGAACAGGCCAGCCACGATCAGGTGCCGCTGGAGGCTCTACCCGAACTGATCCACCAGTTGGAGGATCGCATGAAGGCCGCCGCCAAGAGCCTGGAGTACGAACAGGCCGCCAGCTTGCGCGACACGATCAAAAATCTGCGCCAAAAATTGGTGGGTAAGCCTAATTAATTAGGCGCTGGCCGCAGCGCCGGCCTGCTCCAACACCCCCTTGCTGCTGGGCACGGCGCCAGCCCGGCGCGGGTCGATTTCCACCGCCAGCCGCAGCGCCCGGGCGAAGGCCTTGAAGCAGGCCTCCACGATGTGGTGGGAATTGATGCCGTCTAGTTGGCGGATGTGCAGGGTGAGACCGCTGTTGTTGACCACCGCCACGAAGAACTCCCTCACCAGCTCGGTGTCGTAGCTGCCGATGCGCTGGGCTGGAATCTGGAGCCCGTAGCTGAGGTGGGGGCGGCCGGAGCAATCCAGGGCCACCTGCACCAGGGCCTCATCAAGGGGCGCCATGAACTGGCCAAAGCGGTGGATGCCGCGGCGATCGCCGAGGGCCTGGGCCAGGGCCTGGCCGACGGCGATGCCCACGTCTTCATTGGTGTGGTGATCGTCGATGTGGGTGTCGCCCACCGCGCTGATGCGCAGATCGAGCAGGCCGTGGCTGGCCAGCTGATGCAGCATGTGATCGAGGAAGGGCACGCCGGTGGCCACCGCACACTGGCCGCTGCCATCGAGGTTGAGCAGCACGCGCACCTCTGTTTCGCCGGTGACCCGGTGGATTTCACCAGTGCGCATGGAGCTAAGGGGAGATCACAACCGCCATCATGGCGAGCAGCCCGCTGGGCTAGTCAGTGCGCCCCTTGGCAAGCCCAACCTCAGCTCAGCGACGGGCATCCTGCAAGGGGGCAGCCATAGGCCCGGAAGGCGGCATCGGCGCTGAGTAGAAGTAGCGATTCGCTGATCGACTGAGCCACTAGTAAGCGATCAAACTGATCGCGGTGACGGATCGCGGAGATGGGGGGCAACTGCTCCAGTGTGAGCAGGTGGGGGAGGTAAGGGGGCAGCGGCTCAAAGCCACACGCCTGGGCCCATTGGCTGGCTTGGGTGGTGATCAGGTCACGGCTCTGGGCACCAAGCCCGGGTTCATTGAGGAGCGCAGAGAAAGGCATGGCTATCCAGCAAGAGCCGCATCGATCGAATCCGGAAGCGTGAACTGGCCGCAGGCCAACCCCAGGCGCCACGGCCGGTCAGGGGCCCGCGGAGCGTTGAGCCGAGCCAGGAATTTGAATCAAATACACGGGGCTGGGGCAAGCGTCATCGTGCATCCACGACCGCCAGGCTCCTGGCTTACTGGCCGGAATCCCCAGAAAGCCCTATATTAAAAATTATTAATAAGACTGGAAATTGGGGAGGCAAAGGTGGTATATATATTGCAAAAACTTAGCTTTTTCAATGGCCAACATGCTCGATGGACTCGGCGGCCCTGCAGGGTTTGGCGAAAATACACTCTTCAGGAATGACGACAGTTCAACGGGTTTAATAGATTTATCCAGCATTTTCCCCGGTGGCATCCAAATTGGCAATCTAACATACTATAATTTTTACATAAATAATAATGGAAATATCAGCTTCGGTCAGAGCTATTGGACTTTCACCCCCTTTAATATAGTCATAACATCTGCTCCTATAATTGCCCCTTTTTTCGCGGATGTCGACACACGCTCAGGCTCAACAACTCCGTCTAGTGGTGGCACATCCACTGGAAGCAACCTTGTGTACTGGGATCTGGATGAAGCGAATAAACAAATAACTGTAACATGGGATGACGTCGGTTACTACAATTACCGTTTAGACAAAACCAACGCATTTCAAGTTGTTCTCATAAATACACGCCTTGGGCGAGTTGGAAATTAATTTTAGGTATGAAGACATTAACTGGCTTGTTGGGACTGCTTCAGGAAATACCTATGCTAGAGCCGGTTATTACATTGGCGGCAACATGAGCTATGAGCTGCCTCAGTCTGGTACTTTTTCAATGCTAGACCTGGAGTCAGCATCTAACGTAGATGTTCCAGGCTTGTATAGATTTTTTCCCTATACGCATCCTTTTAATAATGAGTCGTTGCTATCGATCTCGCCCGCTAGCGTCAGCCTAAACGAAGGCAACAGTGGCACTGCAACATTTACCTACACTGTTTCCCGAAGTGGCGTGCTGACTGGCAACAGCAGCGTCGATTGGAGCCTCAGCGCTACGGGCGACAATCCAGTTAATGCATCCGATTTTTTCGGTGGCGTTTTGCCATCCGGTTCGCTTAACTTTGCGCCAGGCGAAACCACTAAAACCATCTCAATCTTGGTGGCTGGTGATAATATAGTTGAACTGAATGAAACTTTCAGCGTCAACCTGATTAATCCCAGCAGCAACGTCACCATTGCCACGGCCACGGCTAACGGCACCATCGCCAATGACGACACCCCCCCTGAGGCCCCCATCCTCGCCCTGGCCGCTGACACCGGTATCAGCAATAACGACGGCATCACCAACAACGGCACTGTCAATGTGACGGGCCTGGTAGCTGGCGCCACCTGGCAATACTCCACCAATGGCGGCGGCAGCTGGACCACTGGCACTGGCACCTCCTTTGGGCTCGCCAGTGGCACCTACGCCATCGGCACAATCCTTGTGCGTCAGAGCGATATCTTCGGCAACACCAGCATCAATGGCCAGCTGGCGGCCGTCACCATCGACACCACCGCTCCCACCGGCAGCCTCGGCAGCTCCGCCACCGCTCCCGCCTATGCCACTGCCAGCACCAATCCCTTCGGGATCAGCGATGTGGGCTTTAGCGCCAGGCCGGCCTTCGCGGATGCCGATGCCGATGGCGATCTTGATCTCTTCATCGGCAACAACAACGGCGACACCCTCTTTTTCAGGAACACCGCCTCCGCAGGCGCCACCGCTCCCGCCTACGCCGCTGCCACCACCAATCCCTTCGGGATCAGCGGTGTGGGCTACGTTGCCAGCCCGGCCTTTGCGGATGCCGACGCCGATGGCGATCTGGATCTCTTCATCGGCAACGGCTACGGCAACACCCTCTTTTTCAGGAACACGGCCGCAGCTGGCGCCACCGCTCCCGCAGGGCTGATTAAAAGTTTCAGGACGCTGTTGACGTTGGCTGCCGCCTTGCCATCGCCAACAGCGTCTTGATGTCGTGCATCACCGCTTGCATGCCGGATCGAATCGACTGATATCCAGCCAGGCG
>JBILLQ010000130.1:0-8158 GCA_044375975.1 Prochlorococcaceae cyanobacterium | reverse complement strand
GCTGTGTTGACTAAGGAGGCCGATCAGCTCACGATGGAGTCGGGTCTGGGGATCCACGGGGGATTGGCTTGGTTTCGCAGCCCCACGCTCCCATGGCTCCCCGCCCACCCAATGACTTGAGACCCATTCTGTTGCAAGGGTTCTCAGGAATGTGTCGGTCAGTCAGGCTGCTGGATCCACGCCAGGGTGAGACGTACAGGGTTGCTGACTGGGTGCGCATACCCTTCAACTGGCTGGTGGGCACAGCGACATGAGGAGGTAGGTGACGTGCCTTGTTGACGGGTTGCATAAGAACTCAATCAACTCAAAACAGACTAGAATCTTCAAAGACCATCATTCGTGCGCTTTCATGGCATCAACTCGAGTATCTAAGCTATCGATTGAAGAGATCAAGCGCCTCCTCAGTGAGCAGAGCTGGTCTCCGCCCGTCTACGCATGGCGAGTGGAAAGCGATCTCGATTCCGTTGGCGAACCAGCCCTTTGGGTATGGGCAGTGTATGAAGCGCCAGAAGTTGATCTTGAAGCGGCGCGTCGAGCCGAGAGCCGGATTCGCAAAACAGTCGCAGATGCCGGTGATGATCGCTGGGTCTTTGTCCGCTTTTGGACTCGCGATGAGTTTGAGGAAGACGATACTGATGATACGGACGAAAGCGTTGATTATGATCTCACTACTCATGGCAGAGGTGAAGACAAGTGACAACTCCTCAGGCGCAAAAATCAAAGACACTTCCGATAAAACTGTTACAGCTCAGCAAATCACTACTACCCAGTGATTCACAGCGCGGCAGGCCGGATCCAGCCACGCTGAGACGCTCAATATCAACGGCGTATTATGCGGTTTTCAGCCTGCTTGTTGAGGCTGGAGCCTCTACGATTGGTGGCCCTGGATCGCAGAATAAGACATTGCGAGGTACATTAGCGCGATTATTTCAACATAGCGAGATGCATGAAGCAAGCGCAGGTTTTGCTAACAGCAATCCCGCTGAGAGATGGAAGCGGTGCCTGGGTAACCAACCAATATTCTAGGATCTGGCTACGGTGGCAGCTAAATTCCGCGATCTTCAGCAGGCCCGCCACGAAGCTGATTATGACATCCTTAAAAAACAAAAAAGTCCGACGCTCTCAAGTCAGTTGACGATGCAATTCAAGCATTTGACTCGTGGCTCAATGTGAAAATGACACCTGAAGCAAAAGTCTTCCTGCTTGCTTTGCTGTTTCATAATAGAGGCAAGAATAAAGCGTGAGCCTACCCAAAAAAATCAGTGCCTGTGGATCGCGCGGCCAATCTGCTGGTGAAGATTAAATTTGAAACCACTACCCGGGAATGAGACTGTTGCCAAGAATTGTTTACCCCACTCGGTACACCTTCATCACCTCATCCCCCAAGTGGTTAATCACCTTCACGGCGATGCGGCCGGTTGAGGGCTTGGCAAACGGAACGGACGTGTCGCTGTTGAGAGATTCCCAGGCTTCAAGGTCGATCTCAGCCTTGAGCGAGGTCTTGAGGCTTTTGTAGGGGTCGTTCTGGCCAAGGAAGTAGGCCTGGCGCACAAAGAAGCTCTCACCGTTGTAATCGCTGTCGATGAACCAGCAGGCAATGTTGTCGGGCTCGTCGCTGCGGACTTCGCCGGTGGAGGGATCGAAGACATCGACGCCGTTGATCTTCACCTGGATCTGATTGGGCTGTCCATCGGGACCAGTCGCGTCGAGGATGTCGATGTCGGGTTCGCCGAAGATCACGAACAGGTTGCCCTTGCCGCTATTAGCCAAATCCTGCTGCATGTGCAGATCGGCGTTCATGCGGGCCTTAAGAACGGGGATCGGACCGAGCTTGTCGAACTCGGTGGATTGGGCCTCGTAGTTGAAGGCGCAGCTGATCAGCACATCGAAGCCCGCATCCGCGCATTCGCGGGCAGCCTCCACCAGATCCACGCGGGTGACAGTGCCGAACTCTGGGCCGATGAAGATGCCAGCTGTTTTGAGCATGCCATCGGCTTCGCGGTAGCTGCCCTTGTCAACCAGCAATTCTCCGGGCCAGCCATCGAGGGATTCGAAGCTGATGCGGTCTTGCTTGTGGGCCTGTTGTACCCCGGCCACCCGCAGGGTGCTGAGGATCATCTGGGCGAAGTCCGTGGCCCCCTCGGCAGTGGCGCCTTGCTTGAGGGGATCGGTGATGGTGTCGTCGTCGTTGACTATTACTGAGCGGTGGGGGCTGAGGATCTCCACCGTGAATGGACAGGCTACGCGGACCTTGGATTTGTCTTCATAGGGTTTGTCGTAGAGGTATTCGGAATCGGCATTGGCGGCAATGGAGGCATCGATTTCCTTCTGACGAGCGATGTGGGCTGTGGATTGGGCCACTGATGTAGACAAAACCCCTGATTCCTGGCTCCTAGTCCCTCACTCTTAGCCCCAAGCCCATGGCTCCTATGGAGTTTGTGGCCTGGGGCTTGCCAGATATTATTTACACAATTTGCAGGTTATTCAAGGATCCCGTATAGCCAGTTATCTCCACGATCGCATCGGTGCTCGCTGAGAAGCCGGCGCTGGCATCGTTGATGGCAATGAAGCTGCGGGAGAAGCCGGCGGGATCGGCATAGGAGAAGGTGGCGGCCCTGCTGGCTAGGAAGGAGGTGTTAGTTAATAGGCTGGAGATAGATGGGGAATCGAGGGCGGATACAGTGCCTAGTTTGTTGATGTTCGCGGCGGTAACCGCGTTGGGGCCTCTGAGTACGTCGGTGCCGATGCTGAAATCCATGATCCGATCAAAGGAAGCAAGTAGTGAATTATTCAGTGTCGTAAACAGGAAGCGGTCGCTACCAGAGCCGCCGGTGAGGGTGTCAGCTCCAAGGCCGCCATTAAGAGTGTCGTTGCCGGCGTTGCCGCTGAGGCTATTGTTACCGCTATTGCCGGTAATAATATTGTTCAGGCCATTGCCGGTGCCGTTCAGAGAAGTGCTACCGGTGAGAACAAGTCTCTCAACATTGCCGCCCAAGGCATAATCAATTGAACTATACACCAAGTCGGTGCCTGCTGATGCCTGCTCGATCACCTGATCATTAACGTTATCAACGTAGTATTGGTCATCGCCTATGCCGCCGATGAGAGTATCGGCCCCGGAGCCGCCATCAATGGTGTCGCTGCCGCCGCCGCCACTGAGGCTGTTGTTACCGCTATTGCCGGTGATTTCATTATCGAGGCTGTTGCCGGTGCCGATTAGGGAAGCACTGCCGGTGAGGGTAAGGTTCTCGACATTGCTACCCAGGGTGTAATCAATCGAGCTATAGACTAAATCATTCCCTCCTGATGCCTGCTCAATCACTAAATCTCCAGCATTGTCAACATAATATTGATCGTTGCCCGTGCCGCCCGTGAGGCTGTCAGCCCCGACGCCGCCGTCAAGGATGTCGTTGCCGCCGCCGCCGGCGAGGGTGTCTTGGCCTGCAAAACCGTAAATAAAATCATCCGAATTTGTGCCAGTTAGCAGGTCGTCAAGTGTAGTACCTAGCAAAAAGCTAGAGGTTGATGTAGTGAGGTTTTCCGCAAGATCAGTTGCCCTAAGAGTGAGAGAGGCAATTGCTGCTTGGGCTGCAAAGGTGAAGCTTTTATTTGTGTTCGCCGAGACGGTGTCAGAGAGGAATTGGGAGTTGTCTGACTTGTAGAAACCTGCAGTGCCAGCCTCGTTAGTAGTAATGATTACAGTATTGGATGCATCAGGTTTAGCGATGATGGTCGGCATCGTGGTGTCAATAACCAGCAGGCCGGCTGGATTATTTGAAAAACTGACAAAACTATTGCCTACCAGATCACTGATGGTGGCGCCATTGGCATTGAGGCCAGTGATCCGCAGGTCGTCGGCGTTTTCGCCCGCAACTACTGTATATGTAAATACCAGGGAATTAGTGCCGCCGCCACTGGCATAGGTTGCGATGCCGCCGGAATTTAGACTGAGGCTAGGTGTGCCTCCATAACTTATTACTCGCTCGCTGGTGTTTACGGTGATGGTTACCACTTTGCCGGCCTTGAGGTTGCCGCTGCCGCCGCTGATGCCGCTGCCCGTGGCCACCACTGATGTGACAGCCGGAGAGATGCCATCGATTACCAGGGCCCCATTGGCCGCCAGCGATCCCGGAGCGCCTGGGGCGGCTAGGGTAAGAATGGCATTGTTGCCGGCAATATCACGGATGCTGCCGCCATTGAGCTCCAGGGCGTTGCTGGAAACTTGATCTAGATCGGCGGAGCTATCGCCTGCTTGAACTGTGTAGGAGAAGGAGAGGGTATCGGTGCCGCTGCCGCCTGAATAAACGGCATAGCGATCAATAGCGCCGGTTTCCAGCTGCAACCGGGGGTTGCCCCCAGTGGTAGTTACATAAATGGCTTTTGAAAACTGCAGGGTGAAGCTGATTACATCCCCTACTTTATAGCTGCCATTGGTAGTGGTGGGGATCAGTGGAGCTACGGGATCTCGGGCGGCAATATTACGAGAAAACATCATGTTGCCATTGTCAATACCTATGAATAGGTCGAGATCGCCATCGCTGTCGATGTCGACCAGGCTGGGATTTGCAAAGCCACTCGCATTGGTGATGCCAAAGGGGTTGGTGCTAGGAGCCCCAAAGGCTGGGGTGGTGGCAGTGGCTATGGCGTTGTTGCGATAGACAAGCGTTTTACCTTCCCCATTACCAATCAATAAATCGAGATCGCCATCGCCGTCGATGTCAGCAAAGCCGGGGCTTGCATTGTCGCCTGCATTTGCAATACCAAAAGGATTTACGCTGGCTACTGCATAGCTAGGAGCAGTGGCACCAGCGGCGGCGGTGTTGCGATAGAAGAGGATGTTGCCCTCGCTGTTGCCAATGAACAGGTCGAGATCACCGTCCTTGTCGATGTCCGCAAAACTAGGCCTGGCAGAATAGCCAACATTGGTAATACCAAAGGCATTGGTGCTGGCAGCTGCGTAGGCCGGGGAGGTGCTGCCGGCGGCGGCGGTATTGCGATAAAAGAGCGTATTGCCGTAAGTCTCGCCGATGAATAGGTCGAGATCGCCGTCGCCGTCGATATCCACGAGGCTGGGTTTGGCAGAATCGCCCACATCTGCGAGGCCAAACGGGTTGATACTCGGGGTCGCATAGGCAGGAGATGTGCTACCTGTGGCGGCGGTGTTGCGATAGAAGAGCGTGTTGCCCTGATAGTTGCCGATGAACAGATCGAGATCGCCGTCGCTATCGATGTCTGCAAAGCTGGGGCTGGCCCAGGCACCGGCATCAGTGATGCCAAAGGGATTGGTGCTCGGTGCTGCATAACCAGGAGCGGTGGGCTTAAGACTGCCGGTGGGTGCGGTGGTGTCTATCGTGACGGCCGCCAACTGGCCATTGATGCTGGTGTTGCCGGCGATATCGCTCTGGCGCACCAGAATGCTGCCAGCCACATAGTTGCCTGGCGTCAGGGAGAAGGAGGTGGTGGTGGCACTTTGGGCCGCGCTCCAGCTGCCACCGCTATTGGTGGAGTATTGCCAGCTGGCGCCAGTTTCCAAGCCACTTACATTTATGGTGCCAATATTGGTGATGCCATCGCTATTGCTGATGCCGGAATCGCTGGCCAGGGCCAGGCTGGGGGCGGTTGGGGCCATGGTGTCGATCACCAGGGCCGCATTGGCGGCCAGGGATCCGTTGGCACCGGGGGCGGCCAGGGTGAGAGTGGCGTTGTTGCCGGCCGCATCTTGGATGGTGCCACCATTTAGCTCCAGGGCGGAGCTGGAGAGTTGATCTAAATCGGCGGAGCTATCGCCTGCCTGAACGGTGTAGGAGAAGGAGAGGGTGTTAGTGCCGCTGCCGCCGCTGTAACTGGCATAGCGATCAATAGCACCGGTTTCCAGCTGCAGCCGTGGGATGCCACCGCTGGTATTTACGTAGACGGCCTCTGAGAACTGCAGGCTGAGGCTGATTACCGCGCCGATGCCATAGCTGCCGTTGGTGGTCGTGGAGCTGACCGGTGCCACGGGTGTGGCGGCGGCGATGTTCCTGAACAAGAGGGTGTCGCCGGCGTTATTGCCGATGAAGAGATCCAGATCGCCATCGCCGTCGGCATCCGCGAAGGCCGGGCTGGCCGCCACGCCCACATCGCTGATCCCGAAGGGATTGGTGGCGGCCTCGGCGTAGGCGGGAGCGGTGGCGCCAGCTGTGGCGGTGTTCCTGAAAAAGAGGGTGCAGCCGTAACGCTCACCGATGAAGAGATCAAGATCGCCATCGGCATCGGCATCCGCGAAGGCCGGACTGGCGTTGTAGCCCACATCGCCAATGCCGAAGGGATTGGTGGTGGCAGCGGCGTAAGCGGGAGCGGTGGCGCCAGGATTGGCGGTGTTCCTGAAAAAGAGGGTGTCGCCGTTGTTGTTGCCGATGAAGAGATCAAGATCGCCATCGCCATCGGCATCCGCGAAGGCCGGGCTGGCGCTGGCGCCCACATCGCTGATCCCGAAGGGATTGGTGGCGGCAGCGGCGTAGGCGGGAGCGGTGGCGCCAGGGTTGGCGTTGTTCCTGAAAAAGAGGGTGTCGCCGTTGAGCTCACCGATGAAGAGATCAAGATCGCCATCGGCGTCGGCATCCGCGAAGGCCGGGCTGGCCCAGGAGCCCACATCGCCAATGTCGAAGGGATTAGTGCTGGCGGTGGCGTAGGCGGGAGCGGTGGCGCCTGCGGAGGCGGTGTTCCTGAAAAAGAGGGTGCAGCCGTAGCGCTCACTGATGAAGAGATCAAGATCGCCATCGCCGTCGGCATCCGCGAAGGCCGGGCTGGCGCTGGCGCCCACATCGCTGATCCCGAAGGGATTGGTGGCGGCAGCGGCGTAGGCGGGAGCGGTGGCGGAGCTGCCGAGGCTGCCGGTGGGAGCGGTGGTGTCTATCGTGACGGCCGCCAACTGGCCATTGATGCTGGTGTTGCCGGCGATATCGCTCTGGCGCACAAGGACGCTGCCAGCCACATAGTTGCCTGGCGTCAGGGAGAAGGAGGTGGTGGTGGCACTTTGGGCCGTGCTCCAGCTGCTGCCGCCATTGATGGAGTATTGCCAGCTGGCGCCAGCTTCCAAGCCACTTACATTTATGGTGCCAATATTGGTGATGCCATCGCTATTGCTGAGGCCGGTGTCGGAGGCCAGGGCCAGGCTGGGGGCGGTTGGGGCCATGGTGTCGATCACCAGGGCCGCATTGGCGGCCAGGGATCCGTTGGCACCGGGGGCGGCCAGGGTGAGAGTGGCGTTGTTGCCGGCCGCATCTTGGATGGTGCCACCATTTAGCTCCAGGGCGGAGCTGGAGAGTTGATCTAAATCGGCGGAGCTATCGCCTGCCTGAACGGTGTAGGAGAAGGAGAGGGTGTTAGTGCCGCTGCCGCCGCTGTAACTGGCATAGCGATCAATAGCACCGGTTTCCAGCTGCAGCCGTGGGATGCCACCGCTGGTATTTACGTAGACGGCCTCTGAGAACTGCAGGCTGAGGCTGATTACCGCGCCGATGCCATAGCTGCCGTTGGTGGTCGTGGAGCTGACCGGTGCCACGGGTGTGGCGGCGGCGATGTTCCTGAACAAGAGGGTGTCGCCGGCGTTATTGCCGATGAAGAGATCCAGATCGCCATCGCCGTCGGCATCCGCGAAGGCCGGGCTGGCCGCCACGCCCACATCGCTGATCCCGAAGGGATTGGTGGCGGCCTCGGCGTAGGCGGGAGCGGTGGCGCCAGCTGTGGCGGTGTTCCTGAAAAAGAGGGTGCAGCCGTAACGCTCACCGATGAAGAGATCAAGATCGCCATCGGCATCGGCATCCGCGAAGGCCGGACTGGCGTTGTAGCCCACATCGCCAATGCCGAAGGGATTGGTGGTGGCAGCGGCGTAAGCGGGAGCGGTGGCGCCAGGATTGGCGGTGTTCCTGAAAAAGAGGGTGTCGCCGTTGTTGTTGCCGATGAAGAGATCAAGATCGCCATCGCCATCGGCATCCGCGAAGGCCGGGCTGGCGCTGGCGCCCACATCGCTGATCCCGAAGGGATTGGTGGTGGTGGCAGCGGCGTAGGCGGGAGCGGTCAGGGCTGATTAAAAGTCTGTCACAGTAGGACTGGCCAAGGGTGCCAGCATGGGTTGAGGTTGGCAGGATCGCCTCCTCGCTGTGCCTGAATCCGCCTC
>JBILLQ010000102.1:0-8249 GCA_044375975.1 Prochlorococcaceae cyanobacterium | reverse complement strand
CAGGGAAACGGACCTGCCCACCTCTTGCAACACCAGCCGGAGCCAGTCGCCTGAGATGCGTCCCCCCACCCCGGCTACACCGGGGTGGGGGTGCCGGGGGAATTACACCACTTCAGGGGACGCCAGCACCAGACCACCGCGCTGGAAGCCGTGCCTGGCGCCCTTCAGCTCGGCAAGGGCGGCAAGATCCAATGCAATGTCTGCCCCAGCGCCGAGGTACTGCTCAGCTGCATTACGGGCCGCGAAGCTGACGACCCGCTGCTCTGCCAGCTGCTGGGCTTACTGGCTAGAAATATTGCTAGCCATCCCGAGTGCCTGCAGGCAGTGGATGCAGGCAGTGGATGCAGGCCTGGTCAAAAGGCTTCAATCGCTGGTTGGTGGCATCGGGGTTGATCTTAATTGCCCCCTGTTGGCGCACGCTGCATGAGCTCGGCCAAGATCACACCCAAGGCCCCACGATCACTAGCAGTGGTTTCGGGTAAAGTACTTCCAGTATTACCGGCTCTGCTTCCGCTACCAAGCAGTCAGCAGGCTGATCCTGGATTTGTGGCTATATTTGCTCCAGGTAGCCCCAGAGCTTGTTGAATGCCCGCATCTGGTCTGATGTCCAATGCCAGCTACGGCGGCTTAGTAATGAAACTTGCCTCAATAACTCCTCCTTGCATATAGGCATGCAGGTGAGATTTAATTGCTTGAGATCTGCGCCCCAATGATGCGGCAAGGATTGGCGAGGAAGGCTGGCTTCTGAGCTCAAAATGCATTACAGGACGTTGCCCTCCAGCATCTTGGCCAACCAGCGCGATAAAATATGATCAATGCTGAATACATGCCGCAGCTCGCCGCAAATCTGAGCATGGATCGATGTACATAGACCATCTCCTAAATCTTTATAAGGATTACTATTTAGATGGTAAGGTCTTCACAAGGGCAGCATCTCGGTGGGTTGCTCTTCAAGTCTTGCTTTTCATTCCCAATTGCTGTAACTGGAGACCCATGATGAATGACCGCCTGCGTGTGCTTCAACGTCAGCCTCGTCGAATCTCAATCACCTTGAGCTTTCACGTGCATGAAGCGCTGCTTAGTCGCTCGGAAGAGGAGGGTCGCTCCGTATCAAATCTCTGCGCATTCCTACTGGAAGATGCACTTCGAGATTCGAATCGGGGTCTAAATATCAGCCAACCAGTACAGGCTCCCGTCGGCAATCTTGGACACTCCCAGCGCAATGTTCATTCCAACGGTCATAATGTAACGGCTCCAATTATGCGCCAGCCACCTCTGCGCTAGGCCCAAACTTATATTATTTACTTTAAGTATTTCGATATCTGAAGGGAGCGAGCAGGGTATTTGCGATAACTTGCTCAATCTTAAGGGGTCAGTCCAGGCGAAGACAGCGTCAAGTATTGCGGCAAGTTGAGCTTGCATTTTGAGTCCCGACGCGATCGCCTGGTGTTTAGTGAGAATCTCCTGGCGTTTAGTAGTAATCGCCTGGTTTTTAGTCGGAATAAACTCGTGTTTGGCAGGAATAGCCTGGTGCGTAGTGTGAATCGAATGGTATTTAGAGAGGTGATTTAAATGCCTGGGACGAGTTGAAGATGGTTTATCGCGTTAGTTGAAGATTATTCAGCTACATTGCAATCGTTTTCGCCTTTTTGGGCTATTGCGGTGCGGTGACTGATGCTTGCATGGATCGTCCACCCACCCTGGCGCATGATTTTCGGCAGATCGTTGCTTTGGCCGGCTCCCTTCGCGGATGGCAGCAGCTCGATCAATGAGCCGCTGCCATCGGCGAAGGGAGCCTGGATGAGTTGTTGGCCATGCTGCTGTCATCGGCGAAGGGGGCCTGCATTGGTTTTTGGCCATGCTGCTGCACCTCTGCCCTGGTTGTTTTCCCATTGGGCTGTGGCAGACCTAGCCGCTATCAGCTGCGGCTAGAGGCTGCTTTTCTGGCAGCTGCGGCTGCTGTCCCGCTTGCCCGGAAGATCTTTTGCTAAAGGTGACATTTGATGTAGCCCCGCCAGCATTGGCCAGCTGCCTTGGGGCCTGATCTGCAGACACACCTAGCCTTAGGTGATCTAGCCACTCGCGAGAAAGTGTCATGGCAGGGCGGCACGAGACCCTGATCTCTGGTCAAGATCTGGCTGAAATCAGCATAGAGCTCACACTCAATGGGCTGCCAAACCAATCAGCACTTTGCATTGGCACCTACGCCTTACGGCTCATCCAGGTGCAAGTTAAACGTCTAGGCAAATTACAACCCAAGGTTCTGGCAGATGAGGATCCCGAATCACTACATCAACTAAGGGTTGGTTTGCGCAGGCTAAGAACAATTCTGCATCAATTCATGCCGGCCTTGGCCTTGCCCGAATCTGTGGATACGAACCGAATCGCTGCAGTGGCTCGGTGCACCAGCCTTACCCGCGACTTGGATGTGCTTCGCGAGCGCTTGGAACGGCAACTGCTGCCGTTATTGCCCGCAGACGAGCGGCAAGCCATGGAACCAGCCATGAAGCGGCTGGGCCGTCAGCGCAATCAAGCCTTTGACCTGCTTGTAGATGCCCTGCGCAGTCCAAACTATCTCAAAATCCTGGCACGACTGCATCGCTGGCAAGATAGCCCTCGCTTCACAAGGCTGGGTGATCAAACCATTGACTATTGGCTCTATGAGTTGCATGCTCCATTCACCGGTATTTTGTTTTTACATCGTGGTTGGCAGGCCAATGATTATAGTGCAAAAGAGCTCCACTCATTGCGTAAGCTGATCAAAAATGCTCGCTATGCCCTGGAAAATCTGGAGCCATGGCTGGATTCAAAAAATCAAGACGGGATTGCCCAGCTAAGAAATGCCCAGGGCATCCTGGGAGATTTACATGATCTGGGGGTGCTTGAGTTAATCCTTGCTGACCATAAAATGCCAGTAAAACTTAAGAAGCTCCCCACTTTGCGAGCAGAAATTAAGCGGCAGCAGCGGCAGTGCTGGCTAGACTGGCAGCAGCAGTTGGCTAGGCTGCAAAGCAGAGATTTTCGAAATCAGTTTTGCCACAGGCTATCAAGTTTAACCTTAAAAGCATGAGATTATCTCGGTGCAGCCCGGTTTTCCCTGGTATCGCGACTGCAGGTTCATTGTTAAACTCGAATTAGCCTGGAGCTATTTTGTGCTTGCAGAATTAAGATTCCTGCTCACTTTTGAGCGGCGGCAAGACGTTCATTTTCGCGTGATAATCTGACTGGATTTACTGCGAACTTGCGGGACTGCGCGCTAGGGAGACTCTGGAAAATCGCCATTGCAGCCATTTCGGCGATCCCGTCACTCGATAACCTTTGCTGCATCAGGGCTGAATTTCGCCTGGCTTCGGTTTGCCAGAGCTTGCTTAGCGCTTGGGGCCCGCCACGATCATGCCAGTCCTAATACCGCATACCGCCAGATCAGAGTATAAATAATTAATCCAATCGCCTGGTGTGACTCCAGGGACCCAGCCCTGGGGCGGCTCGGATCCAGCCAATCTGGCCAGGCAGTGGTTGCAGCGCCTTAACGCCTTAGCCCCCTAGCGGCCGGCGGCCGCTCAGGCAAGGCCCACTAGTTTCAGCGAGTAGTCCCACATCTTGGCGGCAGTAGTTGGATTGCTGGCCTTGTCGGATAGTTCCTGGCTGAATTGTTTGCCCCCTTGTTTTTGACGGTTACCCCAGCTCCAGTGCACACCGGATACTGCAAATTCTGGATCGGCCACCACCTGGGCCACCCGCTCCCCAGCCAGGGCCTGGCTCACGTAGCCACCAGTAATGTTCTTTTGAAACCAGGGAAACACTTTCTGGAACAATTGCGGCGTGTTGCGAAACAGGGGGGAGTCGGCCACGCAACCGGGATAGAGAGAGCTGAAAACAATCCCGGTGCTCTCGTGCAGGCGGCGATGCAACTCCTGACTGGTGATCATGTTGCAGAGTTTGCTATCCTTGTAGGCCTTTCCAGGTTTGAATGGCTTGCCATCAGCCATGGCAATCGGCGCCTTAAAGCCCGCTTCAAAGCCAGATAGGTCGCCCAGGTCGGCTGGAGCGGGGATGGGGATCTTGCCTCCCAGTTCCTTGGAGTTAGCTGTTACGGTGCCTAGGATTATCAGCCGGCGGGATGGATGGCTTGACTGCTGCAGGTCGGCCAGCAGCATTTGAATCAGTAGGAAGTGGCCTAAATGATTGGTGGCCATCGACTGCTCAAAGCCCTGAGGAGAGCGCTCAGGCTGTTTCAGGCGCGGTTTGTACACCGCGGCATTGATCACCAAGGCATCGATTGGTCTGCCCAGGGAAGCCACCAGGGTTTCCACCCCCACCCGCACGCTCTCCAGGTCGCCCAGGTCCGTGCGTAGATGGCTGAGCTGGGCCGTAGGGATAGCCAGAGTGGAGGCAGCTTCGGCGGCCCGCACAGGATCGCGGTTCAAGGTAACCACGTACCAACCGCGATCAATCAGCGCTTTTACGGCGTTGAGGCCAACCCCTGAGGTGGTGCCGGTGATTAGAACCGTTCCGGGAGTGCCAGCGGCGCCTGAACCAACCATGAACCTGAGCGGGCGATGACCTCCCAACCTACGGAGCCACGGAACTCCAAGGCTTTATTGGCTGGCCAGGCTCAACTGTTGGCAATGATCCCAGGGCCTTTGTTGCGCTCTGCTCCTGCCAAACCACCCTCAGGCGGTTGGGGGCGATCCATTGGTTTTGCTCGCGAATCAGTCTTTGCTCGCCATTGGTGCTGAATAGCTGATCAAACCGCTCGCGGGCTTTGTTCAGTTTGCCTAGTTCCAGATCCAGCACCGCCGTAAGTTCTCCCTGGCGCTCCATCCGCTCCTGGTAGGCGCCAGCCAAGCGCACAAGGCTCACCCCAATCAGCAAGCCCAGGGCCAGCTTCACGGTGAGGGCAATCATGCTGCAATGCAGCTCCCGCCGTTCCTGCTGCAGGCAGGCTTCGCTGGCGGCCTCTTCTGTACCACCGCCCAGTAGGCGAACATCGCTGAGCGAGGGCTCCGGGGCGGTGCTGAGGGGCTGGATCGGGGCCAAAGCGCTGCGGCGCATGCGGTGTCCGGTGATCTACCCCAAAGAAAGCTGCGCTCGACTCAGGGATCGAACTGCAGGAATCCGCGAGGCCATTTGTGTTGTTCTAGCGCTTAGTTCGAGCTTTGCCAAGCTTTTGCCGTGGCGGGGGCCTCAGCCATACCGGCGCTTATGTGGTCTGGCACTGGTGAGGCTGGTGTGCTGGTTAACCTGGCCCGGCCGGTGAGGCTGAGTGAGCATTGGGCTGAGCGACCAATTCAGCAGCGATCTCGGCTTTGGCCAAGCGATCTGCTGTTTGGATCAGCCGCTCAGGTTTGGCTGGGGGTGATCAGGAGTTGTAGAGGCTCACCGACAGACGCACGGCCAGTACACCGGCGTGGGCGGCGACTACCAGAGCGATCAGCACTTCGGCTTGGCTGAGGGCGGAAACCATGGCAGGAGCGGCAATAGGAACAACAACACCATTGTTTGCTGTCAGGTGGCTACGGTCGGGCTGCTTCTGGCTTGCTGTCACAGCTCTTGATGGCCGATTCCTTTCAGGCGGCACCGGCCGGGGTAACGGTGACGGCAGATCAGCTGCTCCAGCTCGATCTCTCCCCTCTCCAGGCCTGGGCGGCTCTGACGCCCCAAGCCCTGCTGCAGCGGGCCGGGGAGCTGGAGCTGCAATTCAGTTGGCCCCGAGCCGCCGAGGATCTCCGGGAGCTATCCGAGATCCCGGAATTGCGGCTGTGGGCGCTGCGGGCCGATGCCACCTACCCCTGGCTGCCCCTGGTGTTGGAAAGGGGTAGCGGCCAGCTCACCCGTTATGTGGCGATGCTGTTACCCCATGGCTTCAACCGTAATGAGGGCATCCGCTTTGCGGCCGAGAGCCTGGAGCTGTGGATGACCCATCGGCTGTTCCTGCTCGATGGCTGGGCCCGTAGCCAGGGTCTCAACTGTCGTCAGGGTCTTGGCCAGATGGCGGCAGTGCTCGGTTTCGAACTCGATGCCAGCTTTTGGCTTCCCCTGCCCCCCGCCTGATCGCTGGCGTCACGGCAAAGATTTTGATGCGGCAATGCCACATTTTTTTATTGGGCAATTTGATCGACCTTTCACTGCTGACCGGCGCCGTTTAGCAATAGCTGTACGGCTCGACGTCCACTGTCCAGCGCCAGCAGCAGCGTCAGTAGCCTCAGTAGCCACACCAGCCGCTGCTCCGGCACCCGATCCAGCCGTGCCGCCGACCACTGGGCCGCGATCGCCGCCGTGCTCCCCAGGGTCAGCCCCACCCACACCAAGGCTCGACCGTTCTCGACAAAGCCCACCGCCGCAATGCTGGAGGCCGCCAGCACCGCCAGGGTGCTGAGTCGAATCGCCAGGTGTACCGGCACGGCCAGCAGTTGCACCATCAGCGGCACCATTACCAGCCCGCCACCCACGCCGAGCATGCCGCCAGCGAGTCCGGCCACCGAGCCCACCGCCGCCAATCCCGCCAGCGGCAGCTTGGCGCTTTGCTTGCTGGCCAGGGCCGCCTTGGGACGGATCATCAGGCAGAGCAGGCCGTACATCGCCGCTTGCAAACCCAGCAGCTGCCAGCCCGATAGCGCAAAGCTCAATTTGCTGAACAGGGCACCACCCAGGCCAGCCCCCAGGGCGATCGCCAGGGCGGCTTTGCCAGGTAGTTGGCCCTGGCGCAGATGGGCCCAAGTGCCCGCCAGGGTGGTGGGCACGATCGCCAGGGTGCTGGTGGCCAATGCCTGATGGGCTCCCAGGCCCAGCAACAGCAGCAGTGGTGAGAAGATCAAGCCGCCGCCGATGCCCAGCAGGCCCGAGAGCAGCCCGGCCAGCGCTCCCAGCGGCAGCAGCAGTGACAACATGGCCCAGGGCATTGGTTCCAGCGAAAATCGCGCCTCTTTACAGCTCAGCATCTTCTATAGAGGCGCTTTGGCCTTGTCCCAGCAGCTCGCCCCAGCAGCTCGACACTGCAGCCCGCCACTGCAGCTCGCCACTGCAGCCGCCCCCTGCTTCCCTATGGCTGAACCCCTACGTCTATTGCCTTGCTTCCACCAGCCCGGCGATTGGCAGATGGCTCTCGATGCCCTGTTGCTCAGTCAGCGACGGCCAGCCCTAAGGCTTTATCGCTGGGGGGGGCGCCCCACCCTGTCGCTCGGTCTGCACCAGCGGCCCCTGGAGAGCCATTGGTTGGCCTTGGCCCAGGCGGGGCGCCTCGATCTGGTGCGCCGTCCCAGCGGCGGTCGAGCTGTATTGCACGGTGGCGATCTCAGCTACGCCCTGGTGTGGCCGGATGCGCCGGGCTGCCGCCGCCAGGCCTACCTAGAGGCCTGCGGTTGGCTGCAGCTTGCCTTTGGGCGCATGGGTTTGCCACTGCAGTTCGGCCAGCAGCCGGCCCGGGGCCAGCAGCCCAGCTGTTTCGCCAGCAGCACCGCCGCCGATCTGGTTCACCTCCCCGCTACATCCACGCAAGTTGGCAGCAAGGGTTTGTCAATTAATAGTGCGGCTATTAATGATTTGGGCGTTAATGGTTCTGCCATTAATGGCCTGGGCATCAAGCGCATTGGCAGTGCCCAGCATTGGCGGTCTGGATGTCTGTTGCAGCACGGCACGATTTTGCTGGCACCGCCAGCGGCGCTTTGGCAGCAGCTGTTTGGCGGGCCAGCGCCGTCGCTGCCGCCCTTGCCCTTGGCGAATGGAGAGCTGGAGTCTCTGCTGTTGGAATGTGCTGCCGCCAGCTTTCCCCTGGCCCCAGTAAGCGAGCTAACGGCTCAGGAACTGGCCGCGATCGAGGCGGCAAGGCCTACCTACAGGGTTGATCCCCAGGCGGCTGGCCGATCAACTGGGCCGGCGGAATCGGAAATGGCGGAATAGGCAATGGCGGAAGCGGCTACCTGATCAGCAAGAAAGCTCCGCACGCCCTGGCAGCACCACCGCCCAGCCCTTAAAGTAGTACAGGTGATCTATGGCAGATTGGTCAGGTGCCCCAGAGCAGAGTCCAGTACCAGGAGGGGTTTTCCCTCTCCGATTTCATTCAGGCCTTTGGGACTGAGGAGAAGTGCCTTGCCGCCTTGGAGAATGCTCGCTGGCCAAATGGTGTCAGGCGACAGGGAAAACTGATCCCGCATTGCATCTTAAAAACTGTTGACTGCGTAGGCTGTTGCCTCAGTTGAACTGTTGCCGCTATGGGCCGTGCTGCAGGGCGGTCTGTTGAGAAGCGAAAG
>JBILLQ010000101.1:0-8287 GCA_044375975.1 Prochlorococcaceae cyanobacterium | reverse complement strand
ACCTTGCTGGCCAGGGCCTGCTGCACCGCCGCCTTCTGGCTGGCGGCCAGCTCCAGGCCCAGGCGCTGCTCCACCCAGGCGATGGCCTTGGCGGCGTCGATCGTTCCCCAGGGCGCTGCCCCCTGCAGCAGCTGCTGCAGCGCTTCTGCAATGCGCCGCTCATCGCGATACAAATTCGCCAGGAAGATCGCCGGTTCACCCGTCAGGGTGTCGGCCACCACGGAGCCCTCGTGCAGCTCCAGGTCGAGGGCGGCCTGGATCACGGCCGGCTCAAGCGGAATCCGGCTGGTGGGAACCGCTGAATCGGCCGGGGGGTTGGATGCTGACCCCGCCGCTGCGCCGCGCTGCCGCTGGGCCTGGACGCCACCTGCCGCCGAATCCGGCTGGAGCGATGCTGACGCGGCAGGCCGTTCCACCGCCAACAGCTCGCCCGACAGTTTGAGCAGTTCGGCGCTGGGCAGGCCGCAGTGACCCTCGCCGCTGGCCTCCAGCAGGGCGTAATTGATACCGGCCCTCAGGCGAATCATCGCCGTGGCTTCGATACCCAGCCGGGCGGCGATTGCGTCGGCGGTGCGGAAGCCGATGCCGCGGATGTCGCGGGCCAGGCGATAGGGGTTCTCGGCCATCACCTGCACGGCGTCGTTGCCGTAGGTCTTGAAGATCCGCACGGCCCGAGCGGTGCCGACGCCATGGCTATGCAAAAAAACCATGATTTCGCGCACCACCTTTTGATCGGCCCAGGCTTGGGCGATGCGGCCGGCCCGCACCTTGCCGATGCCCGGCACCTCCCGCAGGCGTTCGGGGGCCTGCTCGATCAGCTCGAACACCTCGGCCCCAAAGGCCGCCACCAGCTTACTGGCGTAGACGGGGCCAATGCCACGGATCATCCCCGAGCCCAGATACTTCTCGATTCCCTCGGCGGTGGTGGGCGCCGAGGCCCTGAGGAAGGAGGCCTTGAACTGCTGGCCGTGCTCGCGGCTGTTCACCCACTGGCCCGAAACCGTCACCCATTCACCGGCGCTGATCTCGGCGGCGTGGCCCACCACCGTCACCAGCTCGCGGTGGCCGCGGGCCTTGATCCGCAGCACACAGAAGCCGCTCTCGGCGCTATGAAAAGTGGCGCGCTCGATCGAGCCGGCCAGCACTTCGGTGGGCTGGATCTCGGGGGATGGGCCGCCCGCCTGGTCGCTCATGCCGCCTGCGGGCGCCTTGGGGTCATGGGCGGCCAGGGAATCTCAATCCAGTTCAACAGTTTGTTGGGCGGCTGGCGCGGATCAGGCTCAAGAAGCACGCCGAGGAGCTGGACGAGGCGCAGGCGGAGCAGAGCCAGGCCCCCTCATCAGCATTGAAGAATTGAGAAGGTTGCCGCCAACCGCCTGAAGACCTTGCGCCAGCTGGAAGGGTCAACTTCCTTCCACCGATCGGTACGGTCGCACGGTGGCCGATATCCTCCGGAACGGGCAAAATATCAACCGCCGGATGGTCTGCGGTGGCCAGGCCTTTGCGTACCGCCAGTACCTGAAGAACTGCGATTCAGCGGCCTACCTGGGGGCAGAGAAAGCTGCGGAAACAGAACGACTCGGTGCCTGAGCGGACTGGACCGAGGGCCTGCCGGCAGGTGATGGAGACCTGTTGGATTCAACATTATTAGAGCGGCAGGCTATTTAGCAATCGGCGGCGCTCTTGCCAATCAGGCAGATAGCTATCCAACAATTCAATAAACTCCTTGCCATGGCTTGAGACCCGGAGATGTGCAACTTCATGCAAAACCACGTAGTCAAGACATCCCACAGGCTTTTTGGCCAGCTGAGTGTTCAAGCGTATATTTCGTGTTATCGGATTGCAACTGCCCCACTGCCTGGTCATCGCCTGAATAAAGAGCCTATTGGCCTGCACACTAAGTTTTTGCTGCCACTTCTCGATCAGGATTGTGGCCTCCCTTCTGAGCTCATCGCGATACCAGGAAGCCAGCACGCTCTGGCGTTTCTCCAAGGATGAACCGGGACGAATCAATAAAACCAATCGCCTCGGATGAACTTCAACTCTGGGAGGCGCTTTCACTTCTTGAATCTCCAGCAAAAAGCGGCGACCCCATAAATGATGGGTTTCTCGCTCCACCACCAGCCTGGGGCTCTCCCGCTGCTGCCCCGCAAACTTCGCCTGTTGCCGCCGGATCCAGCCCAATTTGCCGATGGCATAGGCCCTCACGTGATCGGGGCTCATCCCCTCCGGGGCCGCAATACGAACGGATCCGTGGGGTGGCACCACCGAAAGGTGCAGGTTCTTGATCGGCTTGACGGTGACCTCCACCGACAGGGACCCGATCACAAGCTGATGGCTCGGATAGGAGCTGGCCATCAATAGCCGGGCTGCGCCACGAGGATGGGAAACAGTCGTTCCACCTCCGCAGCATCTTGCAGTACGTCAAAGAGAGCGGCCTTGATCCGTTGCTCCTTGGCCTGCACGCCCCGCCAACCATCGGGCCGAGCCTCTAGCACGGTGCTGTCGATCCGGATGGCTAGCTCAACATCCCTATTCAAATTGCTCCAAAGAGCTCGTTTTCCAGGCGTATCGAGCTCTGTGGGGGTGCTGTCGGAGGTCCGCTGGTGGAGCTGACGAGCCAGATCGGCGACTCGCCGCAGGTACTCCTCATAAGCGTGGGCCTGCTGCTTGCGGAAGCGGATGATTTCATCCAATACCTGTGACATACGATCGTAAAAGGCTGGATCATTGGCGCGCTCGTTGACGATGGTGCGCCGCGTGTTGTTTTCGATGGTTTCCTGCACGACCTTCCGGTTGCTGGCAGCCTTGCCGAACTGCTGGCCGATGGCCTCGGCGACACCAGTCTTGACGATCAGCTCCAGCAGTCCGATGTCGTCAAAAGCAGAAATCTTCCTGGGAAGATCGGCCTCGATATACGAATCGATCAGATAGCGCATATCAGCCTCATAGGCCTTGATGTCGAGGTTCTCCCCGGCCCCAAGGCGAATCACCTGCCGCCAGTCGAGTGCCTTGTCCCGTTGCCGGGTAATGCGATTGGCCTCTGCAGCCGAAAAACCAGCTTCCGAGAGTTCATTCGCCAAGGCGGCGTAGGCCCTCGTGAGCTCGGCCACGGCCTTGTAGTAGGCCATGCGTAGGGGTTCACGTTCCTGCAGATCTGCAGGGCTCTCGGTGTTGCCGCAGAAGTAGTGGAGTATGGCCAGCTCATCCATGGGTGGCGCCACGGGTTCGGCCAGTAAGGCCTCCTGCTCCATGGCCTGTTCCAGCTTTTCCCTCGCCTTGGTGAGGCGGTCCTGGAGGATCACCTGAGGATCAACGCCGCCAGCGGATTGATCGAGGGCATCGCTGGAGTACACCGCAATGGAATCCTGTACCTTGGTGAAAAGATTCTTGTAATCCACGATCAAACCATAGGGCTTGTCGTCGCCATCAAGGCGATTGGTGCGGCAGATGGCTTGAAACAAGCCGTGATCCTGCATCGCCTTGTCGATGTAGAGCACACTGCATGAGGGGGCATCGAAGCCGGTGAGCAGCTTATCAACCACGATCAGCAGTTTCATCTGTGCGGGCTGTTTGATGAAACTCTCTTTGGCTTGCTCTTCGTAGGTTTCGGTGCGGCTCAGGCCTGGTTGGGCGGCAATTCCATCTAAAAGCCGATTGTAAGTGTTATAGATGAATTGCTTGTCGGTTTCGGTGTTGACTCCCACCTCTTCCGTCGTCACATCTGCAGCTTTGGGGTCATAGGAGGTGATCACGGCGCACTTGCCCTTGAGTTCGGTCTGATTGAACAGCTCGAAATAACGGCAGGCCTCATAGATGCTGGAGGCCACCAGGATGGCATTGCCCCGCTGGCTGGCCAGGCGAGGTTGCAGCGAAAAGTCGAAGACGATATCGGCAATGATGCGGTTCATCCGTGCCTTAGAACTGAGCACGTTCTGCAAGGTGCCCCACTGTCGCTTCAGCTCCCGTTGTTGCCACGGGTTGAGGTTGACCGTCTTGGTGTCAAACCACTGATCCACCCGCTCCTGGGAACTGAGCCGCTGGTCGATGTCGCGGGCCTCATACACCAGATCGAGCACCACCTTGTCTTCCACGCCTTCACTGAACTTGTAGGTGTGGATGTAGCCGCCGAACACCTCCAGGCTGGTGGCCTTGTCTTTTTTCAGCAGGGGCGTGCCGGTGAAGCCGATGAACAGGGCATCGGGCAGCAAAGTCTTCATCACGCGGTGCAGCTTGCCGCTCTGGGTGCGGTGGCACTCGTCCACGAAGATGAACAGCTCTCCCACCGCTGGGCTGGGTTGGGACTGAAGATCTTCCAGGTACTTTTCGAAATCGTCGACCCCACGTACGCCGAACTTGTGCACCAGGGAGCAGAGCAGGCGGGGCAAGGGCTGGCTGAGGGCTTGCATCAGATCCCGGCCACTGCTGCTGCGCTGGATGGTTTCGCCCGCTCCACCGAACACACCCTCAATCTGCTTGTCCAGCTCGTCGCGATCGGTGATTATCACAACGCGGGCGTTGGGGTTATTGGCCAGGATCCAGCGGGCCAGCAGCACCATCACAATGCTCTTGCCGCTGCCCTGGGTGTGCCAGATGATGCCACCGCGACGTTGCTGCACATGCTGCTGGGCGGCCTTGATACCGAAATACTGGTGGACCCGCGGCAGCTTCTTGACGCCAGCATCAAACAACACGAAGTCGCGCAATAATTCGATTAGCCTGTTTTTGCGACAGATCTTGAGCAGGTACTTATCGAGCTTTATGTGGCTGTTATCAGCTTCATCTTCTTTCCAGCTCAGGAAGTACTTCTCAGGTGTCTGGATGGCGCCATAGCGAAGACCTTCGGAGTCGTTGCCCGCGAACACCAGCTGGTTGGTGGCAAAGAACCAGGCATTGAACTCCGGCTGTTGATTGGAGAGGTTCTGGCGGATGCCATGGCCGATGCTGACGCGGCTGCGCTTGAGCTCGATCACGCCGATAGCGATGCCGTTCACATAGAGCACCAGATCAGGGCGGCGCTCCTGAGCTCCCTTGAGGGTGACCTCTTCAGCGATGGCGAAGTCGTTGGCTTCCGGGGCGTGCCAATCGATCAGGGATACGGTGCTCGTGGGCTGATCGGCGGCAGCCTTGACCTGAACTCCGTAGCGCAGCAGGGAGTAGATGCGGCGGTTGGCTTCATAGAGACCTGCCTGGCGGACATCGGCGGCAATCCCTAACTGATAGAGAGCCCCGCTGATTTCGGCTGGGCTGTAGCCACGACGCTGGAGGTAGGCGGTTAGGATGCCGGCCTCGATGTTGCTGTTGCCGGGACGGTCTTTCCAGTCGCCCAGATAGCGGTAGTCCAGCTTCTCCTGGAAGAGGCTGATAACCCGATCCTGGGTGGAGCGTTCAAAGCCGAGGCCGCTCATTCTTCAGGCTGCGGGGCATCCGGTCCCTCAACAACAGCCCGGCCTTCCTCCCAGGTGACCACGTAGTGACCGAGGCGCCGCTTGCGCTCCAGTTCTGCGGTGACAGCCTGCTGCAGGGCCTCAAGGACCTGCTGATCAGTGGGGGAGAGGGTCGGCTTCATCAGGCCAGGTCCAGAAGTTGGGAATAGAGCACTGGATCGACGATGGTGCGCTCTGCACCCGTTTGAACGAAGACGGGCGCAGGGATCGCTCCAGAATTCATGTTGCAGAGCGCATGGTCCACGGCCGGGGCATAGGCATCGAGTAGGAGTCGAATGCTACGGGGAAAGCGCCGCTCCAGCACCGGCAGGGGCACGTTGTGACCTCCATGGGCTACGCGTTCTGCCACGCGCAGGATGGAGAGCTCAACCGACGGTAACGCCAGGAAGATCAGCTCCACTCGCCAGCCTGCGTCGCGCAGGCGTTGTATCAGGCGCAGGTAGCCGCGACCGGAGAGGGTGGTCTCGAAGGCGAAGCTCCGCCGTGCCTTGATGTGGGATTCGACCTCTTTCAGCATCAGCCGACTCGCTGCCGTTGGTTGCTGCTGAGGCGCCAGGGGGGAAAGGCCTGCCGCTATCAGATCAGCGTTGACGAAGATCTGGGCGTCGGGGAACTGGCGCAGGTAGGTGAGGGCAAAGGTGCCCCGACCAACAGAAAAGGTGCCCGCCCCATTGGGGCCGGCGATGATCCGGCAGATGGCGGCGTCCGCGGGTCGCATCACCGCGGCCGTCCTGGTGATGCATCAAGCACCACCCACCGCCCGGCCTTGGTGGAGCCCTCGCGACGGATTCGTCCCTCCTGCCGGAGCTTGCGCAGGTTGTACTCCACACCACTGGCGGAGAGACTCAGCTGACGTGCCAGCTCGGCGATGGTGACCTCCGGGTGGGTGCGCAGCTGCGCCAGGATTTGTTCACGACTGATTGATGCCTTGCCTGGGGCGGCGCCAGAGACCTCCTGCCCCCGGGTTTCTTCCTTTGTTTCTTCCTTTGCTTCTTCCTCAGTTTCTTCCGTAGTGACTGAGGAAGACGGCTCGGGCAGGGGCCGCGCCAGGCAGATGCGGAAGCCATCCTCCAGGGTGAACACCGGCTCGATCAGGCCCGCCTCGCGGCAAAGGCGGATCATGTCGCCCGTGCCGGTGCCGAGGCGCTCGATGTATTGGGTGAGGTAGAGGGGTTCGGCGAGCAGGGGATTGGCGGGGATCGAGCCGTGGGGCTGGCGCAGCTGGGCGAGGCTGAGGGAGGGCGGCAGGCTGCCGGGGTTCCAGACCTCCACCCGATCGGCGAACACCATCACCTGCACGGAGCCGTTGCTGGTGTAGTCGCGGTGGGCGACGGCGTTGACGATCGCTTCGCGGATCACCTCCGGTGGGATCTCGTAGGCGGCGGGCACCTGGGTGGAGGCGGCGCGGGTGCCGACGGCGAAGCTGAGGCGGGCGAGCACGAAATCGACAGCCTGATCCACCAGTTCGAACACAGTGCCCTTGAACACCTGATAGGAGGGGATCGGTTTGGCCACGGCGGTGCCGTGAAAGTGGGCGGCCTTCAGTTCGCTGCTGAGCAGGAAGCGCTGGGGCTGGCGGCCGAAGAGCAGAACAGCGGCGTGGGTGGGCTGGCCGTGGACGAGCAGGTTGAGGTGGGTGAGCAGCTCGCTGGCGGAGGCGTTGGGCGGCAGGGGGAAGCCGCGCACCTGGCGGGCCCGGTCGATGAACCAGGCGATGCGCTCGGCATCAAGATCAGCGAGGGAGGCCTGGGGGCAGGTGGAGGCATCGAAGGGACCGCTGCGGATCAACTGGCGATCGTCGAGCCATTGCACCAGGGCGGCATAGAGGCCGGCGATCAGTTCGGCAGTGGTGGCGAAGCGGCGTCGTACCAGGGAGGCTTCGGCCTGACGGATCAGGGCGAGCATGCGCGGATCGCGGCTGGTGTCGTCGGCGGCCCTAAGAAAGATCAGGCGCGTCTTGCCGCTCTCACCAGCCCGCTGGAATTCCCGCTCTGTCGGCGACAGTCCCTCGCTATCCACGCTGCCGTACTCGCTGCCGAACAGGCCCACGTAGAGCTCGCAATGGTCGACCAGGCCCAGATAGAGGTCGTCGGCGCGGCGGTCGCTGGCGGGCAGGTCTTCAAACAGCACCGGCTCGAAGAAGCGCCGCAGCAGGGGATCCCCCTGCAGGAAGTCGCGCAGGGCAGGCGTTCGGCCGCGAACTCCTTCTGCACGCTGCTGATGAAGATGCCGTGGCGGGTCATAGGGCCACCAAGTGGGCCATGGGGCCGCTGACGATGTGGACGAGGATGGTGGAGATTTTCATGGCTCAGCCATTGTAACCGATGCTCTGTAGATATTCTTCCGCAAAATCACCAAGACGAAATCGGTACACCGAGAAAAACTCGCGATAACGGGGCCCAAGATAGCGCCTGCAGAGGTTGAGCATAAAAACAGATTTGTCTAATCTAGCTTTGCTAGCTTGTTGGATCTCTCGCTCTAGCTGGCGAAGAATCGCCAGGCGATTACGCGCAAGCCGTGTGCAGTTCAAATTGAGGATTCGAATGCTTTCATTTACCAGTTTTTCTACGGTTCCATTCGTATTTCCAGGGATGCTGATGGCGTTCGCATTCACTTCATGTACATGCCAATGTCCGGTGCTGTGCTCAAGCCGCATTGGCAACGGCATTGCAGGAAGAAAGAGGGGATTCAGAAGCAAGCCATGGCAATTGATGGCAGGGCTGATTAAAAGTCTGTCACAGTAGGACTGGCCAAGGGTGCCAGCATGGGTTGAGGTTGGCAGGATCGCCTCCTCGCTGTGCCTGAATCCGCCTCTGCTGCAACCGATCTCGACCTGATCA
>JBILLQ010000049.1:0-25763 GCA_044375975.1 Prochlorococcaceae cyanobacterium | reverse complement strand
GCATATCATGTGGTTCAGGGTATTGAGAATAGAGCTGCCAAGAATGGCTATTTTGCCCGGCCCCTATCAGTTTAACTAACTTTACAAACCGTAACCTAGGTCGTTTTATTTATGGCGACCTACTTACCACTGGTGGCTGATGTCCAGGGGAGATCAGTTGCAAAATCTGGTAATATTCAGCCCCAGCTGCAAGCGAGCCAAACCCTTGTCGATTTGCCCGGCTATCCCCTGATCGCCGGAGCAATCGGCTAAAATCTTATTTCATCCACCCAACTTTTGTTTCACTCACTCACTCACTCACTCACTCGCTCGCTCGCTCGCTCGCTCGCTCAAGCTTTATTTCATTCACTCAAGTTTTTCATTCACTCAAATTTCATTCTCTTAAGTTTTCCATCCACTCAAGTAATAACACTATTTGATCGCCACTTTATGGATATGTCCCAGGCCATTCCCCGTCAAATGGCAACAGGAAATGCACCGAAAACTGTCTCGTTAGGCACGGCTAAAAACCGGCTGGCAAATGTGCAGAGAATCGCAACTGGATGCCTGCTGCTGTTGGCAGTCCAGCAGGGCGCCAAGGCCGAGCAGCAGCAGCCAGTCAATCCCCCAGAGCTAGCCGCTGCGCCAAGCCCGGCCCCAACAGCGGCAACTGAATCGCCCTGGAGCGGTACGTTGGAACTGTATGGATTCGCGCCCCTGCGCAGCACCGGTAGCACCACGATTAACGGACTGACGGCTAATTACGATCTTAGCCTTGCAGATGTGCTGCCCTCGCTCCAGTTTGCGGCGGCGGTGCGTGGACGAGTCGAATATGATCGCACTGGGCTTCTGGCCGATCTCAGCTATGTTAATCTGGGCAATTCTGCTGCCACCCTTGTGGGCAGGCGTGATCGATTTGACGCCAGCGCCGGCCTCAATCAGCAGCAGGGCATCTACGATGTTGCCCTTAGCTATCGCTTGGGAGCCAGGGAGTCAGCCATTGGCAAGCCAGGCCAGTATTCTGTGATTCCCTATGCCGGTGTTAGAATCATAAATATGAAGCTGGGCCTTGATCTTTCTCTCGAAGGTCCCAGAAATCGAGGATTTTCCGCCTCAAGAGACTATGGAATTACCTGGGCTCAGCCGCTGATCGGCACCCAGGCTAGCCTATTTCTCTCGCCGAAGCTGAGGGTTTTTGCCCAGGGTGATATGGGTGGTTTTGGTCTAAGTGGCGACAAGGACTTATCTGGGAATGCCCAGGTGGGCCTTGGCTATGCCATCGGCAACAATACAGATCTAAACCTCTCCTGGCGCTACCTAGGCATTGCCTATGGCAACGCAGTCAATCGTGGGAATAGCTTTGATACCTATCAAAACTGGGTTGAATTGGGAGTTAAGTTCTTTTTCTAGTTAGGTAAGTTCTGGAAAGCCCAGGCTAGGGCCAATTGGGCTCTGATGCCGTAAAGATTCCCGGGTGATGGTATCGCCAAAATGGCATTTTCCTCAGGGTTTCCTTAGGAGTTCGTGAAGCTCTTGTCCCAGGCCAAGCGGCATGGAGTTATTTTTTGAATGGGCTTGATAGCTATCTGTTGGTTGCGAAAAAGTCGCCCTATCTCAACCTACGCCTAGTGAAGGCCAGGGGAGCTACGCATGCTCTTGGCCGCCTTCTTCCTATCGTCACCGGTGAGCTGGCCCGCCTCAAGCAATAGCCGGCCCAAGGCAAATGTTGTCCGGCTTCGCTGCAGGTCCAGCAAGGCTGTCGTCCAGTTCGCGATTCTCCCTGCGATGAGGCGATAAAATTTAGGCGCCACTCGGTCGGGCTGGTGGCTGGCCATGGGGCAAAATAGACTGATGCCGAATATTGAATCCATGGAAATCCAGTCTGGGGCTACCGCTGTTGATGACAGCTCGGCCCCAGGCCCCAGGGTTATGGATGAGCGGGTCCGATGCTGATGGAGGCCCCAGGCAGACTCCCCGGCCAGGGGGATCAGCTCAACTAGAATTTTGTTACTTTAATTTGTTCAAGGGAGCGGGAATGGTTTGTCAATCGTGCCTGGGCCCAGCTTCTGATCAGTTTTTATTTGTTGGTCAATTTTTCTTGCCTGAGCAAGTTTTTTTGGCCCTTGGGGAGCGGGGTTTTGCTCCGGGCACGCTCCTGCCCCGAGGTTTTTTCCTGGTTGTGGGCGGGCTATTCATCCTGGCCTTGGTGATCGATCGCTGGGCAATTCGCCTGCGCTTGCCTACGGCTTTGGGGGTGTTACTGCTGGGCCTGTCTGCGAACGTGCTCCACAGCGGACTCCACCACGTCTCCCATGGTCAGGTGGAGACCCTGCACGTGGCCAGCCTGGCCCTGCTGCTGTTCTATGCCGGGCTTCGCACCGATCTGCGCCGCATCGGCGGGGTGCTGCCCCTGGGGCTGCTGCTTGCTAGCGGCGGAGTGTTGCTCACCATGCTGGGCCTGGGCCTGGGCCTCTGGTGGCTCGCCTCCCCCAGCGGTGCTGGCCTGATGCCCGGCCCGCCGCAGGCAATCCCCCTGCTCTCGGCCCTGTTGACGGCCGCCTGTCTGACGGCAACCGATGGCTCCGCCACCGAAGGTCTCCTGCGGACCCTGCGTCGCTTCGTGCCCCCATCCGTAGGACATCTGCTGGAGTTGGAGGCGGATCTGACCACCGCAGCCGCGATTCTCTGCTTTGGCTTTGTGGCTGGCCTAGGCCAGGCGGATAGCCATGCGGTTCATGACTACATCCATGCCAGCCACTTCGCCAACCTCGGCGCCCAGGGCCTGGCCCTAGGCCAGCACCTGCTGGCCGGCATCCTGGCCGGCGGCTGCATTGGGCTTGGGGCGCGATTGCTGATGGCACCGCTGATGGGCATTAGGGAGCAGTTGCTGATCCTGGCCATCTCGATCGCCTTCATGGCCTACGGCTTCGGCAACTTCCTTGGCGGCGGTGGTCTAGTGGCGGTGTTTACAGCCGGCCTGGTGATGGCCAGTCAAAGCGATGCCAAAAACGAGCCAAGCCATTCATCACCGCAACAGGATCAATCACCGCAACAGCAGTCATCGCAACAGCATCAGACATTGCAACAGGTGCTGTTGCCCTTCAATACCACCGCTGAGTTCACGATTTTGTTGCTGCTGGGGTTGTTGGTCTACCCCCCGGATCTACTGGCTGTGTTGCCGCTAGCGCTCGTCACCGCCCTACTATTGCTTTTGGTGGTGCGTCCGGCCACGGTGTTGCTGCTGGGTTGGCGTTCCTGCCTGGATCGCCGCGAACAGCTGCTGGTGGCCTGCTGCGGCATGCGCTCCGCCGTACCCCTGGCTCTATCTATTGCCCTGTTCGAGGAAGTTCCCCACCTGCGCGGCGTCGCCCCCCAGTTGGCCGAGGCCCTGGCCACCAATCTTTCGGCGCTGGTATTTCTAGTGGTGCTGATTGATCTGTTGTTGCGGGGGCTATTGCTACCCCGGTTGCTACCCCGGCTGCTGCCCCCAATTGCCGCCCGCACCTGAATTAACCGCCGATATTTCCCGCCGACAATTCCCGCCGACCTGCCCAGGCGCCAAAATGGCTGGCATGGGTGGTTCCAATTCCAGCTCGCCAACGGCTTCCAGCTCGCCAACTGCCAGGGCCCTGCCTCCCCCGCCCCGCCGCCTCTGGCTCGCCCCCCTGTTGGTGGGGCTCTGCTTTGGCCTCGGCTACGGGATCACCAGCCGACTGCTCGACCTTTCCTGGAACGGCTTGGTGCGGCTGGGCCACAGCTTTGCTCTGCGTCCCCTGCCCGGCACCAGCCTGGAAAGCCTGCGCCAGCGCTATGGGGCGGAGCGCCAGCCGATTCGCGCCGACCTGGACCAGGCCGAGAGGGAGGCCCAGGCCCGCAAGGCCGAGCAGCTGGCTCGCCAACAGGCCGAGCTGGACCTTCAGCGCCTGCAACAAACCGAGCCGGCGATGGGCCCCGGCAACCAGCCGGCCGCAGAACTCACCCCCGAGCTGCCCTCCGATTGGCAAAGCCCTGGGGCCCAGCAGGCTCCGGCCCAACTCCAGACCCCCCCAAGCCGGCCCAGCCCCCCCCAAAAGCCAGCCGCCCCCAGCTCTCCGCCCAACCCGGCCGCCGCCATCCCCGCCGCGCCCTTGCCGCCCCCCTTGCCGTCTCCGGTCAGCCCCTGAGACCCGCTTACCGATTCGATCTGCCACAGTTCCTAGGCAGCATCCAGGCTTTGATGAGCGCGCCGTCCTCCCTGATCCAGGCCGCCCTGCAGCGTCTCGGTGCCCGCATTGGCAGCGGCCTGCTCGATGCCGTGGCCAGCCTGGCGGTGCTGGCCCAGGATGCCCCCGACAAACTGCGCCAGGAATTGCAGCTGTTCTGGGAAGAGGTGGAGGCGGAAGCCGACCGGATCGATCGGGGTGACACCGCCCCGGCAGGCGAGTGGACCAGTCCGGGCCAGGGCCCAACCGGTGAGACCGCCAGCGGCCATGGCGGGCCCGATATCCCAGCTCCAGAGCCCTATCCAGGCCAGGGCACCCAGGCTGGCGGCCAATCTGTCGCGACCATGGCCGATCCCCAGCGCCAGATAGACAACCTGCGGGCCCTGATCGCCAGCCTGGCCCGGCGCCTGGATCAACAACTGGATCAACAGCGACTGGGTCAACAGCGACTGGATCAGCGATGAGCCGCGCGGCGCGGATCTGGTGGCTGGCCCTTGGTTTGCTGGCCGGGTTGTGGTGGGATGGCCAGCGCTGGACCTATCCCGGCGGTTGGAGCGATGAGAGGGCCCGCCAGCGCCAGCGGCGCCGGGCCCGCTGGCTTACCAATCAATTCCTGGGGCTGGGATCGGCCTTCATCAAGCTCGGCCAACTGCTCTCGGCGCGGCCGGATGTGCTGCCCGCCGAGCTGGTGGAGGAGCTGGCCCGTCTTCAAGACCAGGTGCCCGCCTTCCCCTTTGCCGTGGTGCAACAGCTGCTGGAGCAGGAGCTGGGGGAGCGCTGCGCCGAGATCATCGACATCGAGGTCAGCCCCCTAGGTTCCGCCAGCCTGGCCCAGGTGCATCGCGCCAGCCTGCGCAGCGGCCGCCAGGTGGTGCTCAAGGTGCAGCGTCCTGGCCTGGAGCACCTGTTTCGCCTCGATTTGCAGGTGATGCAACAGGTGGCGGCCGTAGTGCAGCGCCATCCCCGCTGGGGGCGCGGTCGCGACTGGGTGGGCATCGCCCAGGAATGCCGCCGGGTGCTGCTGCGTGAACTCGATTTCCGCCTGGAGGCCGAACACGCCGCCCGCTTCCGCCAGCAATTTCTGGAAGATCCCGGCATCCGCATCCCCGCCGTGATCTGGGAGCTGAGCAGCCGGCGGGTGCTCTGTCTCGACTACCTGCCAGGCATCAAAATCACCGACCGCCAGGCCCTGGTGGAGGCGGGCATCGATCCGGCGGCCGTGGCTGAGAAGGGGGCGGCCAGCTATCTGCAGCAATTGGTGCGCTTTGGCTTCTTCCACGCCGATCCCCACCCCGGCAACCTGGCCGTGGCCGCCGATGGCGGCTTGATCTACTACGACTTCGGCATGATGGGTCAGCTGTCGGGCCGCCTGCGCTCCCGCCTGGGGCGCATGGTCACCGCCGCCGCCGCCCGGGATGCCGCCACCCTGGTGAGCGAATTGCAGGGGGCTGGCGTGATCGCCGAGGGCATCGATCCAGGCCCCGTGCGGCGGTTGGTGAGGGTGATGCTCAACGAGGCGCTCACGCCGCCCTTCTCCGCCAACGTGCTGGAAAAGATCACCGGCGATCTCTACGACCTGGTCTACGGCCAGCCCTTCCGGCTGCCGGCCGAGCTGATCTTCGTGATGCGGGCCCTGTCCACCTTTGAGGGGGTTGGCCGCAGCCTCGATCCCGGCTTTAGCCTGATCGCCATCGCCCGGCCCTACCTGCTGCCCCTGATGACCTCCAGCGGAAAGGGAAGCAACGACCTGCTCAACGAGCTCTCCCGCCAGGCCGCCGAGGTGGGCAGCCGCGCCCTCGGCATTCCCCGTCGTCTGGATGAAAGCCTGGCCCGCATCGAACAGGGCGACCTGCAGGTGCAGATCCGGGCCGGCGAAACCGACCGCCTGCTGCGGCGCCTGGCCCTGGCCCAACAGAATTCCGGCCAGGCATTTCTGTTGGGCGGCCTGGCGGTGGCCGCCGCCCTGCTGGTGACCAGCAGCCGGCCGGCGCTGGTGGCGCTGCCGCTACTGCTGGGCCTGCCGGTGGGGCTGGGTTGGCTGCGGGGCCAGGCCCGCCTGGCCCGCGACGGCCGCCTCGATCAGCTCAGCCGCTGAACACCAGGGCCATGCAGCCGCAGCAAAAGCCCACCTATCTGGAACTCCAGGCGGTGGAGGCCTATCTGGGGCCCCGCCAGGTGTTTCGCGAGCTCAGCCTGCAGCTGAGGCGCGGCGAGCACACCGCCATCCTCGGCCCCAACGGTGCCGGCAAGAGCGCCCTCATCAAGCTGCTCAGCCGCGAGCTCTACCCAGTGGTCAAGCCGGGATCCTGGCTGCGCATCTTCGGGGAGGAGCGGGTGAATCTCTGGGATCTGCGCGCCCGCATCGGCCTGGTTTCCCAGGATCTGCAGGCCGGCTACACCGCCAGCGTGCTGGCCAGCGATGTGCTGCTCTCGGGCTACTTCGGCTCGGTGGGGCTGGGCCGCAGCCATCTGGTTACCGCCAGCCAGCGCCAGCGGGTGCGCCAACTGATGGAGGAGCTGGGCCTGGCCGATTTGGCGCAACGCCCCTACGGCCAGCTCTCCGATGGCCAGCGGCGGCGCCTGCTGCTGGCCCGAGCCCTGGTGCATGGCCCCCAGGTGCTGGTGCTGGATGAACCCACCAATGGCCTCGATCTCAAGGCCAAGCACCAATTACTGGCGATCCTGCGCCAGCTCAGCCAATCCGGCACCACCCTGTTGCTGGTAACCCATCAAATTGAGGCGATCATCCCTGAGATCGACCGCTGCGTACTGCTCAAGCAGGGGGTAGTTGTGGGCGATGGCCCCACCGACACCCTGCTGCGGGACGCCCCCCTCAGCGCCCTGTTCGACACCCCCCTGCAGGTGCTGAGTTCTGGCGGCTATCGCCAGGTGTTGCCGGCCGCTGCCGCCACCCCAGCCGACGAGGGCTGAGGGGGCAACAACTTTTAGCCGGGCACACCTCTGGGCAACAACACCTTTGTGGTGATCAAGCCTTGCCGCGGGGGCCCCGGTCTTCTGCGCCGGCATAGCGGGCCTGGCTGCCCAGCTCGTCCTCGATGCGCAGCAATTGGTTGTACTTGGCCACCCGCTCCGAGCGGCTCAAGGAGCCGGTTTTGATCTGGCCGGCGCGGCTGGCCACCGCCAGGTCGGCGATGGTGGTGTCTTCGGTTTCGCCGCTGCGGTGGCTGATCACGCTGGTGTAGCCGGCCCGGCCCGCCAGGTCGATCGCCTGCAGGGTTTCGGTGAGTGAACCGATTTGATTCACCTTGATCAGGATCGAATTGGCTACGCCCAGATCAATACCCCGCTGCAGGCGGCTCGTGTTGGTAACGAACAGGTCATCGCCCACCAATTGCACGCTGCTACCAAGGCGCTGGGTGAGCAGGGCCCAGCCGTCCCAGTCGTCTTCCGCCACGCCATCTTCGATCGAAACGATCGGATAGCGACTCACCAGGCGGGCCAGCTGATCCACCATCTCAGCGCTGCTGTAACTGCCGCCATCAAATGCATAGCGGCCATCTTTGAAGAATTCGGTGCTGGCCACATCCAGGGCCAGGGAGATCTGGTCGCCGGGCCGATAACCGGCCTTTTCAATCGCCTGCACCAGCAGGTCGCCGGCCGCGTCGTTGCCCAGGTCTGGAGCGAAACCGCCCTCATCGCCCACGGCGGTGCTCATGCCCCGCTCCTGCAGCAAGCCCTTGAGGGTGTGGAAAACCTCCGTACCCATGCGCAGCGCCTCGCGGAAGCTGGGGGCCCCGTGGGGCACCACCATGAACTCCTGGAAGTCGAGGCTGTTGGCGGCATGGGCGCCGCCATTGATCACATTCATCAACGGCACCGGCAGCAGGGTGGCCATCGGGCCGCCCAGATAGCGATAGAGAGGCAAACCAAGGCCATTGGCTGCCGCCCAGGCGGTGGCCAGGCTCACCGCCAAAATCGCATTGGCCCCCAGGGCCGACTTGTTATCGGAACCATCCAGCTCCAGCATCGCCGCATCCACTGCGCCCTGATCCAGGGCCGAAAGGCCACAGAGGGCCGGGGCGATCTTCTCTTCGATGTTGTTCACCGCTTGCAGCACGCCCTTGCCGCCATAGCGGCTACCGCCATCGCGCAATTCATGGGCTTCATGGGCGCCGGTGCTGGCGCCGCTGGGCACCATCGCCCGGCCACTGGCCCCGCCCTCCAGCAGCACCTCCGCTTCCACGGTGGGGGTGCCCCGGGAATCGAGCACCTCCCGGGCCACCACGGTGTCGATCACAAGGTCGAGGGAGTCGATCACTTAATGCCGAAGGATTTACTAAGGCCAGGATCCTATGGGTCCCCCCCACCAAGGTTTTTGTGCGGATGATCACCGCGCGTGAATCTGGCCCGGGGCCAGGTGATCGGCGATGCCGGCCGGCCTGGCCAGAATGGCTGGCAGCCGAACTGGGCCGATGCGCCTCTTGCACACGATGCTCCGAGTGGGCGATCTGGAGCGCTCGCTTCAGTTTTATACCCAGCTGCTGGGCATGCGACTGCTGCGCCGCAGGGAATATCCCGCCGGCCGCTTCACCCTGGCCTTCGTGGGCTACGGCGAAGAGAGCGACCACACCGTGCTGGAACTCACCCACAACTGGGACACCACTGAATACAGCATTGGCAGCGGTTATGGCCACATCGCCATCGGCGTCGATGACATCGTGGCCTGCTGTGCCGCCATCGACGCCCAGGGGGGCCGGGTGGTGCGTCAGCCCGGACCGATGCAGCACGGCAGCACCGTAATTGCCTTTGTGGAAGATCCCGATGGCTACAAGGTGGAGTTGATCCAGCTCTCCTCCCGCAGCTGATCAATATCAATTGAGCCAGTAGATGCAAGCCTCGCCACCTCCTGCCGCAACACCTCCTCCCGCCAGCCTCACCAGCGATCCCGAGCGGTTTAGCGACGACGCTTGGGATCTGTTGCTCTCCGCCCAGGACCAGGCCCGCCGCTGGCGCCATGGCGCCCTGGATGTGGAGCATCTGCTGCAGGCCCTGTGGCTGGATCGGCAGTTCCGCCGCTGGGTGGACCCCCTGCCCCTCGACGGGGATCGGCTGCTGGATCGCCTGGAGGAGTTTTGCGTCGACCAGCGCCCCGCCCCCGGCGGCGAGCTCTACATCGGCGAGGCCCTCGAAGAGCTGTTGGAGGCCGCCGATCGCTGCCGGCAGCGCTGGGGCGATGGCCTGCTGGAGGTGTCGCACCTGCTGGCGGCCCTGCTGGCGGAACCCCGCCTGGGCGCCTCCCTGTTGGCGGGGGAGGGGCTCAGCGAAGACCTGCTGCGCCGCCAGTTCGGCCATGGCGCCCCAGGCCCGGCTCCAGCACCGATGTCAGCGGCAGTACCAGCGGCAGTACCAGCGGCGCCCGCCGCCATGCCGCCCGCCCCGGCCCGGCCGGCCCCCCGTGCCAGGCCAGCCGCCACCAGCAATGCCCCCCGGGCCGCTGCTGGCGAGGAGGAACCCCTGCGCCTGGAGGCGGTGGCCGCCGAAGCCTCGGCCCTGGAGCGCTATGGCCGCAACCTCACCGCCGCCGCCCGGGCTGGCGAACTCGATCCGGTGATCGGTCGCGACGCCGAAATCCGGCGGCTGATGCAGGTGTTGTCGCGGCGCAGCAAGAACAATCCCGTGCTGATTGGCGAACCGGGCGTGGGTAAGACCGCCGTGGCCGAGCTGCTGGCCCAGCGCATCGTGGCTGGCGATGTGCCCGACGCCCTGCGGGGTCAGCAGCTGGTGGCCCTCGACCTGGGGGCTCTGATCGCCGGCGCCAAGTTTCGCGGCCAGTTCGAGGAAAGGCTGCGGCAGGTGCTCGAAGAGGTGCGCGACGCCGAGGCCGACTCTTGGACCAACTCGGATGCAAATCCCGGGGCCAACTCTGGGGCGGGCGGCGTGATCCTGTTCATCGACGAGCTGCATACGGTGGTGAGCCAGGAGCGCTCCAATGCCGATGCCGGCAGCATTCTTAAGCCGGCCCTGGCCCGCGGCGAGCTGCGCTGCATAGGCGCCACCACCCCTGAGCATTACCGCCGCAGCATCGAAAAGGATCCGGCCCTGGAACGCCGCTTCCAGCAGGTGCCGATCCGCGAGCCCAACCTGGAAACCAGCGTGGAAATCCTGCGCGGCCTCAAGGAGCGCTACGAACTGCACCACGGCGTCACGATCACCGATGCGGCCCTGGTGGCGGCGGCGCGGCTGGCGGATCGCTACATCGCCGATCGCTGCCTGCCCGATGCCGCCATCGACCTGATCGATGAGGCGGCGGCCCAATTGCGGATGGAGGTCACCTCCAAACCCCAGCTGGTGGAGCAGGCCGAAGCGGAGCTGCGCCGCCTCGATCTGGCCCTGCTGGCGGCTGAGGCCTCCCCGCAGGAAGCGCCCCCTGCCCTGCGCCAACAGCAGCGCCAGGCCAGCGAGCAGCTGGCCCAGCTGCAGCGACGTTGGGCCCATGAGCGGGAGCTGCTGGCCGAATTGCACCAGGTGCTGCAGCAAGACGAAGACCTGCGCCAGGCCATGGCAGTGGCCGAACGGGATGGCCAGCTGGAGCAGTTGGCCCGGCTGCAGTACGACCAGCTACCCAGCCTGCAAAGGCGTCGCGAGGCCCTGGAGGCCGAGCTCAGCGATGAGCCGATGCTGCGCGAGCGGGTGGAGCCCGGCGACATCGCCGATGTGGTGGCCCGCTCCACCGGCATCCCCGTGCAGCAGCTGCTGGCCGGCGAACGCCAGAAGCTGCTGGAACTGGAGGCGCGGCTGGCGGAGCGGGTGATCGGCCAACCCGAGGCGGTGGCGGCGGTGGCCGCGGCGATCCGCAGGGCCCGGGCGGGCATGCAGTCGGCGCGCCGCCCGGTGGGCTCGTTTCTGTTTCTGGGTCCCACCGGTGTAGGCAAGACCGAACTGGCCAAGGCCCTGGCCGCCGCCCTGTTCGACGAGGAAGAGGCCCTGGTGCGCTTCGACATGAGCGAATTCATGGAGCGCAATGCGGTGGCCCGGCTGGTGGGGGCACCGCCCGGCTACGTGGGCTACGAGGAGGGGGGCCAGCTCACCGAAGCGGTGCGGCGCCGGCCCTACGCGGTGCTGTTGCTAGATGAGGTGGAGAAGGCCCATCCGGAGGTGTTCAACCTGCTGTTGCAGGTGCTCGACGACGGCCGGCTCACCGATTCCCAGGGCCGCACGGTGGACTTCTGCCACACCGTGGTGATCATGACCAGCAACCTGGCCAGCCGGGCCATCCTCGAGAACGCCCGCCAAAACGCGGCGGCAAACGAGCCTCAGGCCGCGCCGCCAACTAATGCCCAAGGCGAACAGCCCGCCAATGCCCAAGGCGAACAGCCCTCTCATCCCCAGGCTGAGCAGCCCACTAGTGCCCGGGGCGAACAACAGCCCATCAATGCCCAGGCCGAACAGCCCTCAGAGCTGCAGCGGCGCCTGGAACAGGCGGTGGAGCAGGCCCTGGCCAGCCACTTCCGACCCGAATTCCTCAACCGCATCGATGAGGTGATCCGCTTTCGGCCCCTGGATCGTGGCGATCTGCAGCGAATCGTTCGCCTGCAGCTGGCCGAACTGGCGGGCCTGCTGGCCGACCAACAGCTGCGCCTGGAGGTGAGCGAGCCGGTGGTGCAGATGCTGGTGAGCCAGGGCTATGAACCGGAATACGGCGCCAGGCCGCTGCGGCGGGTGCTGCGGCGCCGCATCGAAAACCCCCTGGCCACGGCCCTGCTGGCCGAGAGCTTCAGCGGCGCCTCGGCGGTGCGGGTGGAGCTGGGCAACGACCAGGAGCCCCAACTGCGCTTCCTGGCCATTCCGTAGGGCCTGGCCATTCAGTAGGGCCTGGCAATTCAGTCGCTCCTGCCAATTCAGTCTGGCCGGGTAATTCAGTCTGGCCGGGTAATTCAGTCTGGCCGGGTAATTCAGTCTGGCCGGGCCATTCAGCAAGACCTGTCATTGGTGTTGGCGGCCCTGCCATGGCAGTGAGGCGGCGGGGTAGGGTGTTCGTTTGCCGAGTCGCGCGGACGCCCCGTGCGCCAGCGCTCGTGGATTCTTCCTCCCCACTCTCCCCACGCCAGACCAAGGATCTGCCTGCCACAGATCTGCCGATTACGGATCCCCTCGCAACGGATCCCCTCGCAACAGATCAGCCAGCCCCTGATCCAAACTCGTCAAGGTCAGCGGTCGGCACCCAGTCGATCGACGAGGCCAGCGATCTCCAGCTCGCCGCTCCTGGCTCCAGGATCGAGACCGAGCCCCAGGGGTTTGCGGCCGCCTCCCTGGCCGAGTTGCGCAAGGTGGTCTGGCCCAGTCGCCAGCAACTGTTCAGCGAGTCGGTGGCGGTGATTTTGATGGTGGGGTTGTCGGCGGCGGCGATCGCGGCCGTCGATCGCTTCTACGGCTGGGCTTCCACCCAGGTGTTCCGCTGAGTTTTTCCTTGCCCGAGCCCCCAGTGTCCGAGCCCTCTGTGTCTGAGTCCCTTGCCGATAGCCCTCTCGACACCGACGAAGCCCTGTCTTTAGATCCAGCCCAGGCTGTGCTTGAGGCCCCTGTGGCCGAGCAGGCCCGGGCCCAGGTGCCCCGCTGGTACGCGGTGCAAGTGGCCTCCAGCTGCGAAAAGAAGGTGAAGGCCACCCTTGAGCAGCGAGCCGTCACCCTGGGGGTGCATAACCGCATCTTCGAGATCGAAATCCCCCAGACCCCCGGGGTCAAGCTGAAGAAGGACGGCAGTCGCCAGTCGATCGAGGAGAAGGTTTTTCCTGGCTACGTGCTGGTGCGCATGGTCCTTGATGAGGACACGATGATGGCCGTGCGCAGCACCCCGAATGTGATCAATTTCGTGGGTCAGGAGGATCGCCGCGCCACCGCCAAGGCCCGGGGTCACATCAAGCCCCGCCCCCTGAGTCGCCAGGAGGTGGATCGCATCTTCAAGCGAGCCGCCGAGAAAAAACCAGTGGTCAAGGTGGATCTCAGCGAGGGCGACCAAATCCTGGTCACGGCGGGTCCGTTCAAGGACTTCCAGGGCGAGGTGATCGAGGTGTCCGGCGACCGCAACAAGCTCAAGGCCCTACTCTCGATCTTTGGCCGGGAAACCCCGGTGGAATTGGAGTTCTCTCAAATCAGCAAGCAGAGCTGAGGCCCCGGCCCCAGCCCAGCGGCCGTCTCCCTGTGGAGGGCGGCCGTGCATTCACCGCCGCTGTCACCAGCGGCGATCCGCAGCGTTCCCGACGCATAGACAATGGCCAAGAAAGTCGTTGCCGTAATCAAGCTGGCGCTTAATGCCGGCAAAGCCAACCCGGCGCCACCGGTGGGCCCTGCCCTCGGTCAGCACGGCGTCAATATCATGGCGTTCTGCAAGGAGTACAACGCTCGCACGCAGGACAAGGCTGGCTATGTGATTCCGGTGGAGATTTCGGTCTTTGAAGACCGCAGTTTCACCTTTATCACCAAGACCCCTCCCGCTTCCGTGCTGATCTCCAAGGCAGCCGGCATCGAGCGGGGCGCCGCCACCTCAGCCAAGGGCAATGCCGGAGCCATCTCCACCGCCCAGCTGGAGGAGATCGCCAAGACCAAGCTCCCCGACCTCAACTGCACCAGCGTCGAATCGGCCATGCGCATCATTGCTGGCACCGCCCGCAATATGGGCGTAGCCATCAACGACTGATTCCCCTCCCGTCCTTTATTCAACAAATCGGGGGAGACCGTCATCGGTCGCCAGCACCCCATCCAGCCATGCCAAAAGTTTCCAAGCGCTACGCCTCTGTCGCCGCCGCGGTGGAAGAGCGGACCTACGCACCCCTTGAAGCCCTGGAACTGGTGAAGGCCAACGCCACCGCCAAGTTCGACGAGACGATCGAGGCCCACGTGCGGCTAGGCATCGATCCCAAGTACACCGATCAGCAACTGCGCACCACGGTGGCCCTGCCCAACGGCACCGGCCAGACGATTCGCATCGCTGTGATCACCAGCGGCGAAAAAGTAGCCGCGGCCAAGGCCGCCGGTGCCGATCAAGCTGGCGATGACGATCTCGTGGATGAAATCGCCGCGGGTCAGATGAATTTCGACCTGCTGATCGCCACCCCAGACATGATGCCCAAGGTGGCAAAGCTGGGTCGGGTGCTCGGTCCCCGGGGTCTGATGCCCAACCCCAAGGCAGGCACGGTCACCAACGACCTCACCTCCGCCATCGCCGAGTTCAAGGCCGGCAAGTTGGAATTCCGCGCCGACAGAACCGGCATCGTGCATGTGCGCTTTGGCAAGGCCAGCTTCGATGTGGCCAAGCTGCTCGAGAACCTGAAGGCGCTGCAGGAGACCATCGACCGCAACAAGCCCAGTGGTGCCAAGGGTCGCTATTGGCGCACCCTCTACGTGACCTCCACCATGGGACCCTCGGTGTCGGTGGACTTCACCGCCCTGCAGGACCTCAAGCAAGACGTCTGAGCTCCACCGTCCAGACCTTGTTGTTGCCAGCCAGCATGTTGTTGCCAAGCAGCAGCAAGGCCCGGCACCTCGTGGTTTAAAATAAAAAGCTGGCGAAAGCCAGAAGGGCACGCGCCCTACCCCAGACAGCAGGTGGCGTCAGCCATAAATCCTGCCGAGGTGAACGCGACAGGTTTAGTTCCAGTCGGTCCCCCAGGGATTGCCGATCGGGTGCGGAACGTGCAGCGGCCTCGAGCTTGGTTCCCTTGTGGATTCGCCAGGCGTCCAGGGCCGCGTACCCGGCTTGTTCCCCCGATCCGTTCCAAATTCCCATGGGCCGCACGCTGGAGAACAAGCAACAGATCGTCGAAGAGCTCAAGTCGCTCATCGGCGAGGCCGAAATGGCGCTAGTCCTTGATTTCAAGGGCCTGTCTGTCAAGGAATTGTTTGATCTGCGGACCCGTCTGCAGAGCAGCAACGGCGTATGCAAGGTGACCAAAAACACCTTGATGCGCCGTGCCATTGACGGCAACAGCGCCTGGACTGAACTCGATCCCCTGCTCAAGGGCACCAACGCCTTCATCCTGGTAAAGGGCGATGTCGGTGGTGCTGTGAAGGCCGTTCAAGCCTTCCAAAAAGACACCAAGAAATCGGAAACCAAAGGCGGCCTGTTTGAAGGCAAGCTGCTCTCGGAAGCCGATATCAAGGCGATCGGGGATCTGCCCTCCAAGGAGGTGCTCATAGCTCAGATCGCCGGTGCGATCAATGCTGTGGCCACCAAATTGGCCGTGGGTATCAACGAGGTTCCGTCCGGTCTTGCTCGGGCGCTCAAGCAGCACGCCGATGGCGAGGGTTCGGCCAGCTGAGGCCCATCCCTTGCTCTGCGCTGCCGAGCTCAACCGATCGACTGTCCACAAACAGATCTGTTGCTGATTCCCAACCATGTCTGCTACAACCGACCAAATTCTCGAACAGCTGAAAACCCTTTCCCTGCTGGAAGCTTCCGAGCTTGTCAAGCAGATTGAAGAGGCTTTCGGTGTGTCTGCCGCCGCCTCCGCTGGCGTGGTGATGGCAGCAGCTCCGGCCGCTGCCGAACCCGAAGAAGTTCAGACCGAATTCGACGTGATCCTTGATGGATTCGAAGATTCGGCCAAGATCAAGGTGCTGAAGGCGGTGCGCGAAGCCACCGGTCTGGGCCTCGGCGAAGCCAAAGCCCTGGTGGAAGCGGCTCCCAAGGCCGTCAAGGAAGGCATTTCCAAGGCCGATGCCGAGGCGCTCAAGAAAGCCCTCGAAGATGTCGGCGGCAAAGTCTCTATCAAGTGATCGCTTAATTAGTGAATCCCTTGGCTTGACCTGGTGCCGGGCCCTGGCTCGACTCCAGCTTTGCTTCCCTGCTAGCCGGCTCCCATCTGGGGCCGGCTTTTTGCTGGCTTCCGCATGACCCCGTCCTAAGCAGAGCAAGCCCAGCCCTAGGCCGCGCAGCTAGGCGGCAGAGCGGCTATGGAGCACAGCGGTATTGTCACTCCAATCCAATCCACTCCAATCTAATCTACTCCAATCCAATCCAATCCAATCCATCAGCAAGCCGAAAGAAAAGCGATAAAAACTCTAAAATTGGAAAGCCAAAAATAAGAAAGCTCTACAGCAAAAAGGTAATAAAAAGGGGAGGCAATAAAAAGAAAGGCAATAAAAAGCCCCGCCAAAGGCAGGGCTTTAAGTTGGAACGATTCTGGGAGTCTGTCCTTGTTTCGACCCCAGAAGAGCGTTCCCACTCCTCACACCTTCAGAAGTTAATCGCCAAGGCAGCCGAGGCAGGGGCCCCCTGGTGCGGAATCGCAACTGGCACCCCCTGGAGGACCCAGTTGCTCAAGGCTTGGGGCGCAAGGTTTGAGGCGGAAGGTTTGAGGCGGAAGGCTTGGGGCTCATGGGCTGGTGGCGGGGAGAACGGCCGTCTCCTGGAAGGGCAGTACGGGCAGGCTGATCACCTGGCCGGGGGCCGGCTCGATGCTGGCGCTGGAGATCTGCTGTGGGCGTCGCCAGGCATCCGGGCGGCGCCGATCCCGCTGGGCCAGCTCCAGCGGCGGCGGTGGCGGCGGCAGGCCCGCGAGCGACTGAATGCCGCCGCCGCGGGCACGGGCCTGCAATAGGGCTAAGGGTTCGGCGCTAGCCAGATAGACATGGCTCAGGCGCCGGCCGGCATAGGTGCGGCCCCGGAAACTCCAACCCGGCTCCAGCCGGAAGCTGACCAGGCCCTCGCCGGCGGCTGGCGGCATCGGCGCCAGGGCCACAGTGAGCGGTTTATTCAGGCTTGGATTCAGGGCCTGGAGTTCTAAGCCGGCTGCGCCGGCGGCGATCCGCAGTCGCCAGGGGCTGGGTAATTCCCCATCGGCAGCCCGCAGCGAGTAGCCACTGCTGGATTGCAAGCGACTGCAGCCAGAATCGCCAGCCGCCGCCTCAGAGCTAATTAATTGAGCCCCGCTCGCCTGGACTCCACTGACCTGGGGGGCGAGCAGGACGCTGCCATCGCTTTGGCGGCTCAAGCAACTGGCCGCCCCGGGCTGCAGCTGCTCCACCAAAATCAGCTTCCATTGGCCGTTATCCAGCGGCTGGGCCAGGGCCACCGTGGCGCCTTCCTGCAGGGGTTGGCTGCCAAATACGCCGGCGCCACTGGTCAGGGGCCATAGGGCCAGGCCGCTGGCTCCCAGCAGGCCCAAGCCCCTGATCAGGCCCCAGCCAGGCAAGGGGAGGTAGGTTCGTCGCATGCCTGCCGCTCCCGTTCGCCTGTGTACATAACAGGTCTGGTGCGCTTGATAGCGAACTTTTCGAATTTGTCGAGTGGTGACTGAGCCGGTCTTGGTGGTGGCTGCGGCCTGTGATGGCGCCTGCAGTGGCAATCCCGGCCCCGGGGGCTGGGGGGCCCTGTTGCGCTTCTCGGATGGCGCCCTGCACGAGCTGGGCGGTGCCGAGCGGGCCACCACCAACAACCGCATGGAGCTCACCGCCACCCTGGCGCTGCTGGAGGCATTGGCCCAGCTGCCCTGCCACCCGGATCTGAGCATCCGCACCGACAGCCGCTATGTGATCGATGGCTTCAGCAAGTGGCTGCCGGGCTGGAAGCGCAAGGGCTGGCGCACCGCCTCCGGCGGCTCGGTACTCAACCGCGACCTGTGGGAAAAGCTGGATCGAGCCCGGCTGGCCCACGTGCCCCTGGCCTATGTGAAGGGCCACAGCGGCGATCCCGACAACGATCGCTGCGACGCCATCGCCGTGGCTTTCTCCAAAGGGCGCATACCGCAACTGGTGGCCGGTGAGCGGCTGGAGCACGCCCACCTGGAACTGGATCTGCCCGGAGCCGGCGCCGGGGAAAGGGCCGGAGAAGGGTCCGGGGAAGAGGCCGGGGCCGGAGAGGGGGCCGGAGCCGGGGAAGGGGCCGGAGAAGGGGAAGATGCCGGTCCAGCGCCAGTGGCGCTGCAGCAGCTGCTCAGTCGGCTGGAACTGGCCGACCGCCTGGCGGCGGGCGGCTTTGCCCTCAGCCTGGTGGAGTTGGCCCAGCTGGTGGAGCAACCGCTGCGGCAGCTGGAGCAGCGCAGCGCAGCCTGGCCCTGGCGCGATTGGCTGATCGAACCGGTGGAAGGCGGCCGCTGGCGGCTGCGACGCGACACGGGAAGATGGCCCCAAAGGGGGTAGGCGGCGGGCATGGCAACTGATCTCAACGACAGCGCCGACCTGGGCGAGGCCAGAGCCCGGACCAGGACAGCCACCGGGGCCCTCTATCGCCAATTTGTGGGCCCGATGCTGGCCAGCGACGAGGGCGCCGATGCCGAGCAGTTGAGTCAGCTCAGCCTGCAGGCCCTGGGCCAGGCCTCGCTGCGGCGGCACTGGCCCTTGATTTGCGGTGCCTTAGACGGCCTGGGGGCCGAACTGAAGCGCCCCGATCCACGCTTGGAGCAGAGCTTGTTTGGCTGCCGCTTCTCCAACCCGGTGGGCCTGGCGGCGGGCTTCGACAAAAATGGCGTTGCCGCTGGCATCTGGCATCAGTTCGGCTTCGGGTTCGCCGAATTGGGCACAATCACCTGGCATGGTCAGCCCGGTAATCCCCGTCCTCGGCTGTTCCGACTGGCGGCGGAGCGGGCGGCGCTGAATCGCATGGGTTTCAACAATGTCGGCGCCCAGGCGGCCAGGCGCCTGTTGGAGCGCCAGGGCCTGCCAGCGGCGGGCCAGCGCCCGGCCGTGCTCGGCATCAACATCGGCAAATCGAAGCAGACTCCGCTGGAGCTGGCCCCCGACGACTACGCCTCCTCCCTGGAACTGCTGGCTCCCCTGGCCGACTATGCGGTGGTGAACGTCAGCTCTCCGAACACGCCGGGCCTGCGGGAGCTGCAGGAAGAGGGGCATTTGCGGCGCTTAGTGGAGCGTTTGCGGCGCACACCGGGCTGTCCGCCGCTGCTGGTGAAGGTGGCCCCCGATTTGGAGGACGACGCCATAGATGCCATTGCCCGCATGGCCTACCAGGAGGGCCTGGCCGGGGTAATCGCCGTGAATACCAGCATGGACAGGCTTGGTCTTGAGCAACGGCGGCTACCCCAGACCGGTCGCAGCCTGGCTGACGAGGCCGGTGGCCTCAGCGGCGTGCCGATTCGCCGTCGCGCCCTGGAGGTGCTGCGCCGCCTGCGGGCGACGGCGGGGCCAGCCCTGCCGCTTATCGGTGTGGGTGGCATCGATTCGGCCCAGGCGGCCTGGGAGCGCATTGCCGCCGGCGCCTGCCTGATTCAGCTGTATACCGGTTGGGTCTACGAAGGACCGGAACTTGTGCCCCTGATCTTGGAAGGCCTCGGCGACCAGCTAAGTCGCCACGGACTGGCTGGCATCGGCCAAGCAGTCGGCTGTAATCTGCCCTGGCTGGAGTGAATAAGCATAGCCAACTCCATGGTGTAAATAATCGATAATGAGTAATGGTTTTCTCTAGATTTTCGAGTCAGTTTCGACAGCAGCTCAGCGGCCTCAGCCAGGAGTTTCGCAGTCTCAGCCGTCAGTTGTTTGCCCCCCAGGTGCTCATCGAGCTCCACGATCGCAGCCTGAGGTTTAGGGCCCTGGGCCGCCAAGCCAGCGAGACGATCACGGTGCCTCTGCCCGATGGCGTCTGTCGGCAAGGGGAGCCCCGGCAGGTGGAGGCGCTGGGCGATCTGATTGGCGATCTGTTGCTCGATCAGGGCCTGGCCGGAGCGCGCGTAAGTGCGGCGCTACCACTGCGGGCTTGCCGTTGGAAGCTGATCCAATGGCCCCTGGAGGCGGTGCCAGACGACCCCTGTGATGCGCTGCGGCTGATCGATCCGGATCTCGACCTCAACTGTTCGCTGGCGCAGGCCTATCTGGATCTGCGGGTGCTGCCTGGCCTGCCACCCCGCAGCTTGGTGGTGGCGGCACCGCGGCGGGTGGTGGATGGCTGGGCCGAGGTATTTGCCGTGGCTGGGGTGCAGCTGGAGCGGCTGGAACCGGCCCAGGTGTCCGAGTGGCACCAGGTGCTGGAGCTACTCGCCCAAGAGCCAGCCGGGGGCGATCCCGACGCGGACCACTGGTTGTTGGAACTACAGGTGGATCACTGCCGGCTGTGGTTACTGGGCGATGGCCTGCCGCGGGCCGATTGGCACCTGCCGGCCAACCGCAATAGCCATGGTCTCGACCCGCACTTAGCGGCCGAGTTGGAACGGCGCAGACGCTTCTGGAACCAACACCGCCAGCCGCCTCTCGATGCCCAGTCGGATTGGCAGCCGCCAGCCCCAGAATCTGGAACTGGGCAGAGCCGAGCCAGCCGCTGGTGGCTGTATGGCGATCCCGATCTGTTGGCGCGCCTACAGGCCCCCCTGGCGGACTGGCTGGGCCAGGGGACGGTAAAACTGCTGGAGCAACCTGGCCTTGCCAATCCGCTGGGAATACGGCTCTCTGGGCTTCAACGGGGCAAGAGCCGGCGATGACGGAAGACTCCTCATTCGATCTCTTAAAGGAGCGGCGGGGCCGTCTGGGGCAAGAGGAGCCCGGAGCGAACAACCCCCGCAGGAGCCTGGTCAGGGGTGCGCTGGTGGCTGGTGCCCTGGTGGGAGCCACAGGGGTTGGCTTGGCCGTAGTGGCATCGATGCAGCGCTCTGCCTTGACTGAGTTGGAAAGACTCACCCCAGTGCAAGCCCGTTACGATCAGATGAAGAACCAGATAATCATTGAGAGAAAAAAAACCGGTGAGTTAGAAAAGCAAAACAACAAGCTGGCCACAGCCCTGGTGGCGGTTGGTTCAGGATCGGCCTTGATGGAAGAATTGCGTCGCCGAACTCCCAGGGGCTTGCAGTTCAGCGAGGTGATCCAGGAGGGTAATAGCCTGCGTCTAAGAGGTTATGCCAAAGATCCAGGCGCTTTTGCCCGCATCAACGCTCTGCAGCTGCAATTACAACGCTCTCGCCTGTTCAACGCTAACCAGGTGAGTTTGATCCAGGCCCGTCGGGATAATGGCAAAGAGAGCAATCCCCCAGCCGTTAACGCCAGCAGTGAACCGGTGCAATTTGAACTCATCGCAGCCCTCTCCCAATCGGGTATCAATGGCGATTTGACCAGCCTCAGGGATCTGGGGGCCACCGGGATGGCCGAGCGACTGCAAATGTTGCAGCGGCAGGGGGTGATGCCATGAGCCGGGTTCAACGCATCTGGCTACTGCTGCCTGTAGGTGTAGGCGCTGTGCTGGCGGTGGCGATGGCGGGGTGGGGGCTGGTGCCCGAATGGCTGAAGTATCAAAAAACCCGGCAGCAGGTGGAGGAACTGCGGTCTTTGGAGAGCCAGCTGCCGCTGTTGGAGCAGCAGCTGGAAAGCGATCAGCAAAGGCGCGACCAGGCAGAGCAGAAAAAGGAGTTGATGTTGCGGTTGATCGCAGGTAGCGGCAGCCTCAGCACTTTGATTGCCGAGTTGGATCGCATCGCCATCACTAGCGCGGTGGAGCTAACCCTGGTGGAACCCCAGGCTGCGGCAGTTGCCGCTATATCACCCCAAGCTGATCCAACTAAGAAAAATCTTAATCAAGATGCAGCGGATGCCAAGTTACAGGAAGGCGTTCAGCCCCTAAAAACCGCACCTGGAGATCCAGATAATCCAAACGAGAAACCTAGGTCTTCGTCCGACCTCCTGGAGACCGATGGTTTGCGCAAGAAAAGCATCTTGCTGACCGCCCGCGGTGGTTTTCCTGCCCTGCTGGCATTTACGCGCAAGCTTGAACAAATCAGCGTGCTGGCTGTGCAAAGCAATCTGCAGCTGGCGTTGGAGTGTCAGACCAGCCAATCGCCGGGACAGGCCAAACAGCGGCCCCAATGTCCCACGACACCAGGGGCGGCCGCCAAGCCACAGCAAACGGTCACTCTCAAGTTGAATCTGGCCCTTTACTCCAAAGATTCCCGTTCAGGTCTGGCTGGCCAGTGATCCAGCAGATACCATCCGAGCGCAGGTTGAGGTTGGATGGAAATCGCGAAAGTAGCTCTGGCTCTGGTACTGGCGGGCGGGACCTCACTGGCCCTGCAGAGCTATGGCCTGCGGGCCATGGCAGCGCCAACCGCGCCAACCACCAGCGGCAGCCCAGCCCTAGCCAGCCCCTCTGGCCCGGCGGCTGGGCTGCAACTGAAGGTGCGGCGCCAGCCCAATGCCGTTGAGCTGCTGATCGAGGGCACTGGCCCTGGCCCCCAACTGCGTCAGAGCCTCACGGCCGCAGGTTGGTCGGCGGAACTAAGCCTGCTCAACCCGTCGTCATTGCGTCTAGGGGGCCAGAGCTTCAGTCTGCCTGAACTGGGGCTGCAGAGTGTGGCCCTGGCGGGCTCGGGCAGCCGTTATCAACTACAGGTAACCCCCGCGCCAGGCCAGGCCCTGGGTTGGCCTGTGATCAGTGCTGATGGCCGTCAGCTGATCGTCAGCTTCACAACGGCAGCGCAGCTGAGCAGTCAGAGCGGCCGACTGGATCTGAGGGTGGCGGCTCGGGTACCCCAACCAAACCTGGCCCCAGCCCTGCAAACACGAGCCGTGGCGCCGCCCTTGGGGGACATGGCGGTGGGCACGATGGTGTTGCGCAACCGCAGTTATCTGAATCTGTCTGGGCCGCCGGTGTCGATGACGATCCGCAATGCCCCGGCCCGCGACGTTCTTATGAGCTTGGCCCCGATGGGTGGTTATGGCTTTGTCTATGTGAATGATAGTCCAGCTGGCAATGGCTCCAATATCGCCAGCAAAACTTCCCAGGCAGAAGCGGCCGCGGCAGATTCCCTGCGCAAGGTGTCCATTGCCTTCCAGATGGAGCCCTATGCGAGGGCCATCAATGCCGTACTGATGGCGGCTGGCTGGCAGGGGCGCCTGGAGGGTCGTCTAATTATGGCCGGCCCGTCTGTGTCCAATAGCCCCTTCGGGGTGCAGGTGTCGAAGGTTTATCGCCTCAACCAGGCCTCGGCCAATTCCGCCGCCGACTACCTGGCCAGCCTGGGGGCCCAGATCACCAAGGTGACCGTAATCACCAACTCGGTGACCCAGGGCACGCCGGTGGCAAACCAGGTGGCGGGCGCCGCCACCAGCCAACAGACCGAAACCCAAAACGTCACCACCACCCAGAGCTATGGCTCCAGCATCGGGCCGCTCAAGGGACTGAAGGGCGCCACCGACTCCCGGCTGCAAACCATCACCCTGGTGGGTGATTCGGCGCTGGTGGCGGTGGCCGAAGGCTATCTACGCCAGATCGATCTGCGCCAGCGACAGGTGGCCTTATCTGTAAAGATTCTCGATATATCCCTTAACAATCAGACTGATATTAATAATAGCTTTGCCTTTCGCTATGGTAATAATTTTATCGTCAATGATTCTGGCCGGTTGGTGGGGGCTTTTGGTACTCCGTATGCCGCCAGGGCATTGGCAACTTTTGACCCCGCTAATCCTGGCAATCCCAAGACATTGCCGGCCGATGCCAATTCCTTCCCCCCTAATAACTTTGTTGATTTTTTGCAGGCTCAAATTTCATCTACTAACACCAAGGTGCTGGCTAGCCCCACTCTAATTCTTTCTGAAAATCAAGAGGAGGTGAACGGGGGATCTGCTGCCGGTGCCCAACTCTCCACTGGTAATGCAGCTGGTTCTAGTGGCTCCAGTTCATCCGATCTCGCCACCATAGGTAGGCCCCGGGCCAATGAGGCTTTCGTGACTGTGGGTGAACAGGTAATTACCAATTACCAAGTGTCCAATGGAACCCAGGGAAATGGTAACTCCTGTCAGCCATCCTTTGGTATTGCTGGCCTCACCTTCGGGGCGCGGGTATCCAGAATTGACGACAATGGCTTTGTAACGTTTACCCTCTCTCCCCAGATCACTGCAAAAACAAAAGAACAGCTAGTGGGGGGTTGCGGCCCAATCGATATTTTGGCGGTGCGAAGATTGGATACGGGAAGCGCTCGGGTTAGAGACGGCCAAACTCTAATTCTTACCGGTGTGATCTCCGATTCCGATCTCCAAGTCGTTAGTAAATGGCCGATTTTGGGAGATATCCCTCTCGTCGGTCAGTTCTTTCGCAATAGCACTGGTCAGCGGCAGAAACGTGAACTTGTGATCATGGTAACCCCCCGGATCCTCGACGACGATCAGGGCGGTACCTACGGCTATGGCTATCAACCATCCTCCCGAGAGGCTCGCTCATTGGTTGGTGATTATCCAGTCACAGGGGGCAAGTGGTGATTGTTGAGATGTGGCTAATCCCCCTCTGCCTGGAAAGTTGATGCAGGCATCCTGTGGCGGCTCTACGCCGAGACCCCCGGTTTTTGCAACAGGAGCCGGCCATTGCCAGCCAGCAGAGTTGCCCTGCGAACCCAGCTAAAAGGCGGGCCCCAGGCCTACCCCCTGGTGCCCGCCATGCATTCATTACGTTTATGCGGCCATGCAGTTTACATAATTTGTAGATCATTCAATGATCCCGTATAGCCGGTAATCTCAATGATCGCATCGGTGCTGGATTGGTAGCCAGCGGTGCCATTGTTGAGGGCGATGAAGCTGCGGGAGACCCCGGAGGGATCGGCATAGGAGAAGCTGGCGGCGCGGTTGGCGAGGAAGGAGGTGCTGGTTAACAGGCTGTAAATTGATGTGGCATTTAGGGCCGATACGGCCCCAAGTTTGTTGATGTTTGCAGCGGCTACCGCCGTGGGGCCATCGAAGATGTCGGTGCCGATATTAAAATCAGTGATGCGATCAAAGCTGGCCAGGGTTGATGTGGTGAGGGAAGTGAATTTGAACGTATCGATACCACCCAGGCCTGTGATTAGATCCTTGCTGCCGCTGGCCGTGAGCGTGTTGGCAGTGGCGGTACCAATTAGCTGATTAGATGTGGAATCAATACTGAAGCGTTGGGCTGAGCTGGCGGCGGCGAGGTTGCCCGCTGCATCGGCAACGCGGGCGGTGACGGCATAAAAACCGTTGGCCAGAGCAGTGGTGGGAGTGAAGCTCCAGCTGCGGTCCGTGTTGTTGACGCTGGCGCTGCCCAGCAGGGTGGATCCGTTGTAGAGGCGCAGGCTTTGGCCACTGCTCAGGGAGGCGGAGATGCTGCCAGTGATGGTGGGGGTGTTGTCGTCTGTGGCCGCATAATTGGCCAGGTTGGCTTGAATCAAGCCGACGTTGTCGGCTACGGCGCCGATGCTGGCGGTGATCGCTCCGATGGTGTTGATCACCAGCGCCCCATTGGCCGCCAGTGAACCTGTGGCACCGGGTGCCGCCAGGCTGAGGCTGGCGTTGTTGCCGGCGGCATCTTTGATCGTGCCGCCATTGAGTGCCAGGGCATTGGCGGTGAGTTGATCGAGATCGGCGGAGCTATCGCCAGCTTGAACGGTGTAGGAGAAAGAAAGAGTATTGGTGCCGCTGCCGCCGCTAAAGGTGGCATAGCGATCGATGACGCCGGTTTCCAACTGCAGCCTGGGGCTGCCACCGGTGGTGTCAACCACCAGCGCCTCTGAGAACTGGACGGTGAGGGTGATTACCGCGCCGATGCCATAACTGCCATTGGTGTCAAGCGACATCCGCTTTTGGTCCCGCATTGCATCTTAAAAACTGTTGACTGCGTAGGCTGTTGCCTCAGTTGAACTGTTGCCGCTATGGGCCGTGCTGCAGGGCGGTCTGTTGAGAAGCGAA
>JBILLQ010000127.1:0-8395 GCA_044375975.1 Prochlorococcaceae cyanobacterium | reverse complement strand
AAAACCCCTCCTGGTACTGGACTCTGCTCTGGGGCACCTGACCAATCTGCCATAGATCACCTGTACTACTTTAAGGGCTGGGCGGTGGTGCTGCCAGGGCGTGCGGAGCTTTCTTGCTGATCAGGTGCGGTTATGGGCCAAGGGTCAAGACGGTTCTCAACTAAATATCGCCTAGAGTGCGAAGTCGAGCGGGATGCGCTATTGATTAAATCGATGCCACCATCATCGCGGCTACAAGCTCTACCAAGAATGAACAAGGAGACATAGATCCCGAGATGCATCAGGCCAAGAAGGACAACTAGTGGTACTTCGGGATGAGCCGCAGGCCCGCGACGGCGACCGCCAGCAAAGCTGTAATCTGTATAACGATGCCCCTGAGTGGCAGGCAAAGAGCTTGGGTTGGCGCAGCAGAGAGCTGGTGGAGGTCTGCCTACTTGAGGGGTGTGTTAGAGAGTGGCGGGAGTGTCAGGTTCAAGGAGAGGTAACAGCCTCGCAGTAACCATCGCCATCACGTCTGAGGATACCCGCTCAATCAACTTGGCTTTCCTTGATCGCCAATCAAGGCTCTTGAGCTGATCGGACAGGACAACCCCACTAACGGCATATCCATCAGGCAGTTGCACCTCGAACGGGTATCCCTTCATCTTCGATGTCACAGGGCAAAGCAAGGCTAGCCCTACTTTTGCATTATAGGCCTTTGGCGACAGAACAAGAGCTGGCCGTCTCCCACGCTGTTCACTTCCGGCCTGTGGTGTGAACTCCAGCCAAACCAGATCACCACGATCAGGCACATAAGAAGCAGACATCAGAATGCTTCGGCCCCAACAGCATCCCCCGTATCAATCGAGGCGTGGATGTTCTCTTGCGTGATGCCAGCAAGCAGTTCCGTAAGTCGGAGCCGGCTAGGCAGTGAGGGCCTCAGGACCAATTCACCATCCTTTGCGGTGAGGCTGATCTCGCTGCCAGCAGCCAAACCCACCTCTTCAGCCAAGCCGCGAGGAATCCTCACGCCAAGGCTATTTCCCCACTTCTGAACCTTCGTCCGCATGCCTCTGTAGCGGCTATACAGAGACTATACCGTCTTTCTGCCTACGCCCCATCTCCCTAACGCCGCCCCTCAGTTGCAGGCAAGGAGCCTGGGGTGGCGCAGCTGATAGCTGATGGCGACTTGTCCACTCCAGGGGCTTGTTCGAAGAGTTGCGCACCAACCAATGAGCAGCGGACAGAGGTGGACAGGAGAGATACACATGATAATGATAATGATAATGATAATGATAATGATAATGATAATGATAACTCAGAATATGGTTGCCGCAGCCGGGTTCTGTTGCGCTAAGTTTCAACATACCACCATTGGAGCCCAAGATAGATCTCTGCCAATCCTTCATTACATGCAGCATCCGCAATCTTCCTGGCATTGTGATTCTTGCAGCCTCGATAGTGTTTGCGACTTCGATGCTGAATGCTCAACTAACCACGAGCGCTACTCCCGGGGTGTTGCGTTCTGTTCCACCCGAATCTGAGCCCAACACTAATCTCGAGACAACATTATAGGAAGCACTCTTGCCTGTACAGATAAATTACGCTCAGGGACATTGGCTCGATCCCGGCAGTGCTGAGGGCAAATTGGCGTTGAGAAGGAAGATCAAGGTCGAATGCGAGCGCATGCCTGCCCATCGCTACACGTGGAGCCGGGTGGATCTCAACGGCGACGGCAGAACCGAGCTGCTAGATCAGGTGCTGGGGCCCATGTTCTGCGGTAGCGGCGGTTGTCCGCTGCTGATCTTTCCTGAACCCAGCCCCGGCAGGCTGAAGCTGGTGACGCAATGGCTGGAAGGAGTTGATCACTCGCGTACGGGTGGATGCGGGCAGTAGTTACTACGCTGAGCTGCCCTGCGACGGCCGAACCTATCCCACCAATCCCAGCGTGGCTCCAGCAATGTCCTTGCAGCGTCCCGAATCTGGTACCGCTTATTTGCAGTGGAATAGCAAGCAACCCCGAGCTCATGCCCTTGCCCGTGATACAACTCACTGAGGACCACTCGGCAACAACGGAGCTTCCTAGAAAGAAGAAGTAAGATGCCAATCAAGTTCCTCTTTGGGCCTCATCATCAGCTATTCGGCTTGGATCTTCTCAAAGCTTGGCTGAAGCGATCTGTCCTGCGGCTGGGAAGGCCCAATTAGGATCATTATGGAAGCTATAGCCTTCCTTGCCATTCTGCTTTATCGCAAATGGGGACTCGGCAGAACTGTTGAAGGATGCGCCGCGATGCAACCCAGCCATTCGTGCCAGAAATGAAGATTTATTAAGGGCCCAGTGTTATTGGTTCACCTGTTTTGCTCCCAGGGCTATGTTAGAAAAGTAATCCATGCACCAGCCATCATGCCAGATACTCCTGTTATTTTTGAGAAGCCGATTCCGGAAAAACAAGTTAGATCACCTTATCAAAACTACACTCATCCTGTGATGGGCACAATTACTATCACTGCAGGTTTTATGGAGCCGAGTGGGCATGGCTTCAAAAGCACGCCAAGAAAAGCAATCTATGCCGATGGCTCAGTACGGATCAGCAAGCCTGGCAATTACAACATCGGCATAGATTATACGAAGGGGTTTGGCTCAAGCGTGATTTGCATGTATTCAGGCACTGTTATTCAAGCCGGTTTTGAAGGTGGGTATGGTAACCGAATTCACATTCAGCTGAACCAACCTTTTGTCTTTAATGGCCAGAGCTACACCTGCTTTCAGGCCTATGCACACTGTCTGCGATTGTTGAAAAGCGTCGGCCAGAGGGTTGCCCAAGGCGAAGCAATTGCCATCGAAGCCGGACATGGAAGTTCCGGTCCGCATGATTACGGCTCCCATGTAGATCTAGACACATACTGTATAATTAATGGCGAGAAACATCATCTCAATCCAGATTTGCTTGGCCGTGGTCTGAAACCTGAGGACGCGATCCTTTCCGTGGGTGTGCTGCGGAATGGATCCGAGGGGTATGCCGTGCGCTGGTTACAGCTGAAATTGGGCATTAAGCCCGACGGAGACTTTGGTTCAGGCACCGAGGCAGCCGTGAAAGCCTTCCAAAAGCAACAGGGTGATATTGCAATCGATGGCGAAGCTGGTGAAAACACCTGCACGCGACTGGGGCTGGTCGAATATGCATTTTTTGCCAAGACAGATAGCAAAGCCGTCTCCGATTTGAAAGATACGCAAGCGGATCAATTTGTTTTTGCTGTCACCGATCCTCCCAAGCCTCTTTTTGGCAATTGGATCAAGGATGAACATGAATATTGGCTGTTTGAACTAAAAGAAAAAGTCCAGGGTCGGTTTAATTGGTTTCTGCCGAAGAAGGATGTCGTCGTCGTTCATGGTTACAGCTCTCCGATTCAGGATCTCAACGACGCTGTGCAAACAGGTGATATCGACGCGTCTCTGCCGGATGCCAGTCAGGGCCGATGGGATTTAGCCTTGGAAGTTTGTCCAACGCAGGGATGCTCCTCCGCTACTGCACAGCCCGAAGGTATGGCCAGCGGTGGCGTTGCCTCCAGCCATAAGATCATGGAGCTTGATTTAGACAATCTCACACCAGCAAGGTTGGCCAGCCTGAAAAATGTCAGTGAACGGCTGAAGGTGCCAGTGGAAGTCATCCTCGCACTGGCGAGCCGGGAGAGTCATCTGGGCGCTTTGCTGGGCCGATTCGGCAACAAGCCTGGCTGGGGAGATAAGAACCAAGCTTGGGGCATTCTCCAGGTGGACAAGCGCTTCCACACGATCCGCGGCCTTGATGATCCCTTTTCCGAATCACATGTTGAGCAAGCAATCGGTATCTTTGCTTCCTATCGTGATCAAGTGCAACGCAACCATCCGGGTTGGGCCGACGAATATGTCCTCAAAGGCGCCTGCGTTGCTTATAACTCAGGTGTCTCAAACGTACAAACGATCAACGGCATGAACTCAGGCACGACCCATAACGATTACGGGGATGACGTGATCGCTCGCGCAAAATTCTGCCGCGATAAACTCTAGCTTGATGCTTGCCGTCACCCCCGCCCTGGCAAATGGGCTGGCGTTGAGCCTGCTGGTCTCCCCCTTGCTGGAGGCCAGCCAGGCGACACCCCAGTATCCTGTGTCAACCCCAGCACTTCCCCCCCTCCAAAGGGGTCATGTCTATCTACGCATCCAGGGCGCAGGTGCCAGTGAAGTGCGTCATCACCACATCCCCGCTGCGATCCGGTTCCTGGATGGAGGGATTCTCGATAATCCAGGCCAGGTTACAAGACCCCTGTTGATTGAGCATATGGATGATCGCGGCCGGCAGTGGGTCATGTTGGAACGCCAGCTCGCTCTGCGCACGCCTCGACAGGGAGATGGGATAGTGAACATCCAGACTCTTCAGGTCTTGGATGGTCGGCCCCTGTCTGCGGGTGGGCAGCTCTTGTTCAGTGTGGCCAACGGGGTTGTCGCCTGTTCTCTCAACGGTAAGGAGGAGGCCGACCTAGTGGCGTTCCGGCTGGTGGGAGATCGCGATTACCAGACCTCCCGCTTCACCGATCTGCAGCTCGCCTGGCGTGTCAATCGTCGACAGCTGCGTCTCGAACAAATTGATCCCTCCGGATTGTCTTGCGCCAACCCCACCGAAGGGCAGCCCTGATCAGTGGCTGTTCTGGGATACAAACCCCTTCCTTTAGGACGGCTGTACCCATTCAGAGGGCGGGACGCCCACCACGCCAATCCACCCCTGATCGCTTAACGCTGAGTGGGCAAGGAATTGGTGGCGGCGTGAGCTGAGCAGTTCAGGGATCTGGCAACAGCGAGGGCATTACTCCGCCGCGATGATGGGCAACCCAGGCCTGCTCCAGGAACTGCCAGACATCGCGGCCCTGTTGTCTGAGGGTGGTCGTGACTGTCAGCAAGCGGCTGCGGCAGATCGCACCTTGGCGGGATTGGACGCCATGGCTGTTGCTCGGCAAATCCCTGATCTTGCGCTGAATCACTGACTGGCGCAGGTCTCTTACTTCTGCGGAGAAGACTGCGTCTACGGTGGAATTGTTTGTGGGCTCGACGCCTTCGATCTCCAGAAAGGTCCACAAGCCATCGGCCATCTTCAGCAACAGCTGACAGGTGCGCACCGTTTTGGCCCACGGCGTTTGCTCGCCTCGTTGGTAGCCCAGCTCCACTACCCGTTGCAGCGTGGCCTCGAATGACTGCCGGATCGGCCAGCAACATCGCCGCAATGTTTGCCAGTCGATCGTACCCTCCTTCCACTGGTGCCACTGCCCAAGCAGCTGTTGCTGTAACGCCAGCAACTCCGCTCCGAACTGGGCACTGGCACCCTGCCGTTCAGCGATGGCCGTCAGATCGCGAATCACGTGCGCCCAGCACAGTTGACACTGCACAAACACCGTCACCACGGTGGTCACCAACCGCTTCGCGGAAGCCGTTGGCTACACCCACTGCCAGCCGCGCTTGCCATCGGGATTGCCGCCATCCGCATTGCCGGTGGGGGCACCGGTTTCAACCGCTGCGCGCAAGACTTCGTCTACGACGTAGGCCACCGGCTGCTGGTGCGCTGCTTGCATTGCTTCTGCCATCGGTTGCGCCAGGGCTGTGCTCAAGCGCTGCAAGAAGTCTCTGCCTCAGATAAAAACGGGAATCAAGCCGCCGTCAAGGGTTCACCAGGGATGAAGTTCGCGGTGGGCTGTCCCGCCCTCTGACCGGGTACCGAGGAGGAAACCACCCATTCCGAAGAACGCAAACGCAATTGGCTCTATATTTGAAAACACGGCGAGTGCATGAAGAGCGCCGATGATTCCCAACCAGTGCCGGCAATAACCTTGCCTGAAAGATAGATTAAACCCCGGCTTAATTGTTCTACTCATGGAGGAATCAACACCTTTGTATAAAATTTCACAATCTTGGGAGAATCAATGATGTCTTTTGCTCCTTCGAATGCTGGCCTTGAGTGGCAGGCGAGGAGTTGGGGCCATAGAACGTAAATCAATGATGACCCGGCCACTCGAGGGGTGTGCCCGAAGGTGGGATTACTTGCAAGACTTATTGCCTTAACAAATGCCAAAATAGTCTCGTCCATCGGAGAGATATTACCTCAGCTCGCATGCAGAGAAGACCTTAAGATGGTAAATTACCGAAGAGCCCTGTCGCAAGATGATCAGCATGCCTTCATCCTACTCTATTCTCTCAAATCATTGTCATTGAATCCCATTCAACTCTCACGACCGAAGCCATCTGGTGTCACTTATTGCGATTTACGAAGGTGGGCTGACATCTGCTTTATACAGCTTTAGAGCGAGCGTATATGGTCTAGCATCCATGCCGTCTTCTAATTCGCAAGCCAAATCAATTGGATTGAATGTATTGCTTGCTAGTTTGGTAGGCTTTACTTTTTCGCCCTCTTATGCAGAGGTTCTCTCAGGGAGATTCAGTCCGGCAGAGGGGAAATGCGTCCATCCAATCTCTATCAATCTTAACGGCGACCGCTTGACTGTTTATGCGAAGGATGATCGTGGCGAATTCACTAGAAGGTTTGAGAGGTCGGCGGGAGACGCGGCACTTTTTAATGCGGTTGATGGTCTCGGTGGTAGCGTGCGCTATACAAGCCGAAATACACTGACGGTTGACCAGCCTGACCTTGGTGCCACATGTTCCTTTAGGCGATCAGATTAATGGATTTCGAAATCCCAACCTATTTCTCCTTGGCAGTTATTTTTGCCAGCAGTCGAATGAAACCACAAATCACATAAACCAAATTCAAAATCCCTCGAACTCTTTATTGAGAGGTTCCGAGAACCAGGCCACGAGCACCCCTCCCTTGTCCAGCCAAGTATAGGCATGGTTTGCGGGTCCGACAACCACATGTTCGAAACGATACACAACCCAGATTGGATGACCAGATTAACCCTTAGCACGTTTGAAAACGAAGGTACGCAGACTAACTTGTCCAATCCTTCGAACGCTGCCCTTAAGTGGCAGGCAAAAAGTTTACATCACAAGCAGAGAATCGATGCAGCCTGACCACTCAAGGGGCTTGTTAGATTGCTTCAGAAGAATGAGAAAATGAGAGGATCTTGTCGACTAGTTCATCACGCACATCACTCGTGTCTATAGAGAACTCATCAAGATAGGCCTTGACACTGTCTCGGTTACCTGTCCTCCACGCAAGGACATAAAACATATAGAAGCCTCCAATACCTATATACACAGCGCCCAGTGGCTTTTCTTCCATCCAGTAAGCCACAAATTTCTTAACCATTGGAGATTCTGCTATTGCAACTTCTTCAAGCCGGTCCACTGTAAGAATGTCAAACCAGTTCATCGGACCCAATAAGTTTACCAGGTGGTCTTCAGTTCTATTTATAATTTCGCTTGCGCTACTAATAGCTGCTTGATCTAACCTTGATATTGCTGAGTCTTCCGAGTAAAGGGCCCTTAGAGATGCCAAGTCTAATGTCACTTGGGCTGGATCAGTTCGGATACGCTCCTGAATCTCTTCTCCATACCTGGTAAACTCCTTTTTTATCGCAAGGAATTCATCGTCAGTAAGTTCAAGCAATCCAGATATTCTTGCGAAACGTCTTCTGAGCTCAGCAGGAACAGCAGTCTCAGACTTATACCCCAGATCATGCTCTATCTCTGCCCAAGCATGCTGGAGAATTGACCTCACCTGGACTTCGCATTGTAGGCCAGAATAGTTGCGATACTCTGCAAGTTGAGTCCTATTACCTTGCAGAGACAGAACATAATGAAGAGAAAGATAGCAAAACCGATGGGGATCTGAATACACTCTCTTATCAACTGACGCTTGATCATCGACGCCAAATTCTCGGGACAAGACCTCTACTACAGAATCTACATCCTCGGCAAAGAAAGTTATAATGCGAATACCAGAGAGGTCAGTGATTTCTTCAAGCTTGTCATAGCTTTTTTTCAGGCTTTCTCAGCTTCCCCGTAAAACTTGACACCTCTTTGGCTCGGTACGATACGATACGGAGTGCACTTTAATCTCTGCATCCATTAAGATTAGTTCTATTAGACTACTGGGCACCTCGAAAAATCAAAATGACAGTTGATTACGGCATGATTTCGGCTATAATTAGCTGAGCAGTTTTCAGGTCAGCGGTGGGTCAGAGAGGCTTCTGGGACGACCAGAAAAGAGTCGCAAAGCTCCAGGAGAAAAAGCCGGTTCTCAAGCGCCTGGCTGATTCGATCCCATGGGAATCTTTCCGCCCACTGCTTGACAAGGGTTATGTGCATGAGCGAAAGAGCAATGCAGGGCGCAAGAGGATTGATCCCCTGATCCTTTTCAAGATGCTGGTTCTCCAGCAGCTTTTTAACCTTAGTGACCTAGAGCTTGAATTCCAGGTAAATGACAGGCGC
>JBILLQ010000122.1:0-2573 GCA_044375975.1 Prochlorococcaceae cyanobacterium | reverse complement strand
TGATCAGGTCGAGATCGGTTGCAGCAGAGGCGGATTCAGGCACAGCGAGGAGGCGATCCTGCCAACCTCAACCCATGCTGGCACCCTTGGCCAGTCCTACTGTGACAGACTTTTAATCAGCCCTGCCTGAAGTGGTGTAATTCCCCCGGCACCCCCACCCCGGTGTAGCCGGGGTGGGGGTGCCGGGCAGGGCTGCCTAAAAGTCTTATTAGGGCGTGATTGGTTCCGTCGCCATTCCTCCCAGAGCCAGCATTCCCTTGATGTCGTAGGCCAGATCCCGCAAGCCCTGGCGTATCGAGCGGTAGCCACCGCGACGCAGCAGGTTCATCACGATGGTTCGCAGAAACGCGAACACCGGAGCGCCGGTGCGGTTGGCGTAGCGGTGGGCGTCCTCACCGAGCTGGGCGTCCCGGGCCCAGTGCCACTCATTCTCAATGCTCCAGCGCTGGCGGATCAGTCGTAGCAGAGCTTCTGGTGCGGTTCGCAGGGTGGTGAGGAAACACAGGGTGCGCGTTGCTCGCTTGCCCTTGCGGGTCACGGTGGTGCTGGTCAGCTCAATGATCCAGCTGCAGTCGGGCCAGTTCTCCTTGATGTGCTCCGGTGCCTCTTTCGCCCGCAGTTCCCAGATGGTGTCTCGGCCATGCTTGTCGTCTTGAGCCCTTGCCGTGAAAGGGATGTGCCGTTTTCCCTGGAACTGGCTCTGAATCTGTCGATGCAGGGTCTTCTGGTTGGTTTTGACGGTCAGGAGCAGGTCGGCGCCCTGCTCTTGGCACCACTGAAAAATGGCCGCGTGGTGTGCAGGGCATCCGCCTGGATCAGCACCCCCTCAAGATCCAGCATGGACAGCAGCTCTTTGAGAGCGGCGCGCTCGCTGGATTCGCCGGTGTCGTAGGTCTTCTGGGCCAGGGCCACGCCAAGGGCTCTGGCGTAGACGGTGACTTGGGCGACAAAACGGTGACTGCCGTCTTGCTGCTCAACAGCAGAGCCCCGCAGCGTCTTGCCGTCACACACCCGCTTACCAATTCTCTGGCCCCGCCTGGGATCTGGCTGATCACCCAGGCCTGGAGCACCTGATCGAATTCCTGCAGGTGGGCCCTATTGAACAGGTAGAGGAAGGTGGCATCCGACGGCCAGCGCTTGAACTCCAGCCCCAGCGCCTGGTTAAGCGCTTCCCGGTGACGGCGGGCAAAGGCCTCCAGATCACGGGAGCTGCGGCAGCCGCTCAATATCCCCAGTACCGCCACCAGCAGCAGATACCACTGCGGGTAACGCACCCCACGGCGGTAGCGACCATCCGGGATCGCCTTGAGGAAGCTGATCAGATCATCCGGAGCAGACTGATCGACTGCAGCGAAACGGGTGTCGGGCATTGTGAGCGCTGAGACCCGCTAACCCAAGCCAATGCTGACAGCCAAGACAAGAGCTATGCGGACAGACTTTTAGGCGGCCCTGGGGTGCCGGGGGAATTACACCACTTCAGGGGACGCCAGCTTTCGCTGAGCCAAAGCGCCAACCAACTGCCCTTGAAACCAGTGTGACCCGTGAGCCACACTCGGCGCCCCCGCCAAAAGCTGGGATCGATGAAGTTTCTGTTCATCAGCTCCACACCTTCCAGGGCGCCTTGCCCGAGCTCCACATCTCTTCCAACTTCTGCCTGTCGCGCAGCGTATCCATTGGCTGCCAGAAGCCATTGTGGTGGTAAGAGGTGAGCTCACCCGCCTGGGCTAGTTGTCGCAGGGGCTCTTGTTCCCAGATGCAGCTATCGCCATCAATTAAATCAATTACCGAAGGCTCTAATACAAAATAACCACCATTAATCCAGGCGTTATCGCCATCGGGTTTTTCCTGGAACTGCTGCACGCCAGTGCCTTCTATGTGCAGGGCGCCATAGCGACCGGGGGGCTGAACAGCGGTTAGAGTAGCTCGGTGTCCCTAGGCTCGATGGTGGTCCACCAAAGCCGCGATGTCCACATCGGCTACACCGTCGCCGTAGGTGAAGCAGAAGGTGTCATCGAGATACTCGCGGACGCGCTTAAGGCGACCACCGGTCATCGAGGCATCTCCTGTGTCCACCAGGGTAACTTTCCAGGGTTCAGCCATCTGCCGATGGATCTCCATGTGATTGAGATCCATGCGGAAAGTTACATCACTAGTATGGAGGAAATAATTGGCAAAATACTCCTTAATCACATAACCTTTGTAGCCACAGCAGATCACAAACTCATTGATCCCATGGTGACTATAAGTTTTGAGAATATGCCAGAGAATCGGCTTTCCACCCACCTCCACCATTGGCTTGGGCTTGAGATTGGTTTCTTCGGCTAGACGCGTGCCCAATCCGCCGGCAAGAATTATGGCTTTCATTTTTGGTTGCGATTAAACAACTGAGGCCTATCATTTCAAAATTGAAAGCTCGGTTATATGTAGCACGATTTAGAGCTGACGTGGGCCTGGCTGCCCGACACATCTCACTCAGAGACTGTCATGCGACAGCCAGCAGTTGGGGCTGGCGTGGCCGTGGCGGTAGCTCAATCCGCGTGAACCAGGGTTGTTTCTGCCGTCGCTGCACGCCG
>JBILLQ010000100.1:0-8471 GCA_044375975.1 Prochlorococcaceae cyanobacterium | reverse complement strand
GTCGTGGCCATCGAGATGGAAGGCCAGCACTCGCCGGCCGCAGGGCAGGCGCACGCTGTACCACCAGCCGTTGGCGTCGGCGCAGAGGCGGGTGCAGCGGTCCTGGTCGTTGGCGACAGCGGGCAGGTGGGTGTAGAGGCAGATCAGGGGGTCGTCCTGGCGGCGCGTCAGCCCCAGGCGCTGGGCCATGGAACCGCTGCGGCCAGTGGCGTCGATCAACACCGGGGCTCGCTGGCCCTGGCCCAACCCCGGGGAGCGCAGCTGCCATTGGCCGTCCAAACGGCTGACATCCAGTCGCCCGCAGCCCTCTTGCAACACCGCGCCGGCTTTGAGGGCGGCGGCCCGCAGGCTGACCTCAAAGCGCCGGCGATCTAGATGCCAGCCGGGCCCGCTGGGGTCGCGCAGGGGGTCGAACCACACCGGCGCCGGGGAATCCCAGCTGGCCACCATGGCCGTGCGCTCGGCATGGCCATCAGCGAGAAACCGCTCAAAAATGCCAAATCGCCGCAGCAGGGTCTGGGCGGCGCCGGGCAGCGATTCGCCAATGGGCGGGGTCCCATGGGGCGCCAAGTCTTCCCCGTAGGCATATGCCCTGTCTTGTGATGGGAGCCGGCGGCGCTCCAACAGCAACACACGATAGCGAGGCCGCAACCTGCAGGCCAGGGCCGCACCGGCCGGGCCGGCGCCCACCACGATTACGTCCCAATTGATCTGATCACAGCTGGTCTGATCACTATTGAAATCAATCTGATCAGAAATGCTCGGGGCCATGGCAGCCGCCCGGGCGCCTACGCGGGTTTGGGGGTGCCGAGCCTGGCCACCCGGCGCAGCTCGCGATCCGTATCCAGCCGCTCTTCCGCTGTCATCGCGGTGCCGCCGCGGTCGGACACCTGCATCTGGGGCGGGAAATCCGGGTCGGCGGCTACACCTGGTTGCACCAGCACAATTCCCTGCTGATCGAAATCGTCGATCATGGTTTCCAGCTGCTGCTGATAGCCAACCCCCAGGGTGTTATCCCAGTCAAAGCGCTCGTTAAAGGCCGCCAGCCGCTCCTGGCGTGGCAAGGAAGTATCGATCACCTTGTGGTAATTGGCCTCGGTGAGCACCTGATTCGGCACCCTTGCCGGCCAGAAGGTGGGCAGGTAGGGGTCGTAGCTGGGGTCGTAGCCGGAGCGGCAGCTGGCGGTGTCGGTTTGCCAGGGGAGCGCCATCCAGCGGCTGATCGAACCGGGGAATTGACCGTATAGCGGTCCATTGTAGGAGTTGGCCTCGGCTGGGGTGAGGGTTGAGCCGTAGTCGGGCTCGGGATCATACTTGGCGCGATGGCGCCAGCGGTAGGGCTCCTGGTACATGGTGGCGTGACGCACCGGCCAGGTCATCTCGCAGCCGGGGTGGAAGGCATCGGCCAGGCAAAACTCCAAGGCGGCCCGATCAAGCATCGCCGGCTGTTCCGCCAGAGGAAACTGCTCAATCAGCTGCGGCGAGACAGCCTCCGGATCGTAATCGGCCACAAAATGGCCATCTGCCCAGTACTGCAACAGGGCCAGTTGGGTGGGGGTGAGCGCAGTCATCGCCCGGGGAATCGGCGGCATGGGGACATCCATCGCATCGCCATAAATCCAGGGCCAGGGCTTCTGGGAGGCGTCCCCATCTGAAGGGTTGCGGAAAGCATTGGCCACGGTGCGGCGCAGTTCCGCGTAGGTATTGCCCGGCTCAGACAACTTGGCCAAATAAGCCGGCTGCAAAAAATGCTGGGGCATGCCATAGCCGAAACCGGCGGCAAAGCCCGCATTCATCCACTGCAGATCGCACATCGCCTTGAAGATCGGCAGCAGATCGCGCTGAAAAGAGGGCCTGGTGGGAGCCGGCAATTGACCCGCCTGGATAGCCAGATCGGTCATCAGCGCATACATGGTGCGCACCGATTTCTGCTGCGGGCCGTAGTTGGGAGGAGCCACCACCACCCAGGCCGGCGCCACCTCGATCTGGCGCCCATGCAGGCGCAGGCTGGCGCTCACCGGCCCATCGCTGGTGTCGTCGTACCAGCCGTCGTTGTTGGCAAAGGTGGTGGGCGGCTTGCCGTCATAGGAGGCCGATTTTCCCTGGCCGCCGAACACCCGCAGGCGGCCGCAGTCATCGGTGCGCAGCTCCCCGAGCGGCACCGGAATGCCAAAACAGCTGCCGCCAGTGAATTGATATGCGTCGCCCTGGGCGCCGGGAACATCGATGCTGCGGGGCCCCGGCCTGATCGCCAGGCTGGAGCGTTCCTTTACGGAGGCGTTGCGGCGAGTGGAGGCCGGCGCGGTGGCGGCTTCCGGGATGTCGAGGGCCAGCTCGAAGTTGTACCAGGCGGCCTTGTGGTTGGCGAGTTCCACGGTCCAGCGGATCTCGGTGCCCGCGTCCATGCACAGCTCGCGCACCACGCGGCCAGCGCCGTCGTAGCCGTAAATGCGGAATTGGGCCACCTCCCGCTTCAGGGCACCGGTGCTGTCGCGATAGTTCTGGGCCGGCAGCGGCGCCGGATCCACCACCTGGGGGCCGATATAAAAACCGTCAGGCTGGCGCGAATTGCCAACCCGTGCGATGCCGATCGAGGGATGAATCTTGGCGTAAACGATGGTTGCATCCTGGCAACTGCCGTCACCCATGCCGCTGCTCTCACCCATGGCCTTTACCCTGACTAGCTGATTGCTGGAGGCAATTCTCAATGGAGCCCGCTGGGCCACTGCCGCTTAAGTTGTGATTTGTAATTGATAAGCCTGGAGGGGGGTGTGGCGGCTAACGGTTGCCATCATCAAGCCGCGGGGAACTCGGGTGGAATCCGAAGATTGAACTTACCTGAAAACCGCCTCCCAATCTCGATGCCTTTCTGCTGGCAGACCTCAAGGAATACGTCCAACAACTTCCTGAACTCCTGCCGTAGCTCCTGAGGATTCGCGCCGCAGAAGTCAGCACCCCCACTAAGCCAAGGATCTCTCCTTAAAGCAAATCGGTCTCAGCATCATGATCAATTCTGGCGCTGAAGCCATCCACTATCATCAGTTTCATGGCGTAACTCCCTATTCCTCAAACCATTTTCGGATTGAAGCAACAGCCCCATCTCTCGCTGACCTCATCTTCAAACTCCAAAAGAGGATGCAGGGAATAGCCCTCCCAAAACCGCTGGTGGGTAGGTCAAATCGAGCGACCAACTTTTCTGACGCAGGGGCCGGAAGGGTTGCAATGAATACAAAACTTTCGCACCATTCACCTAGATTTGGCCATGGCCTTGCTAAAGAACGGGTCCCTGGCGTGGATACGCACCCTCTCCAGGGGTTCGGTGGATCAACTGAGCATCAAATCCAAGCTCATCTTGATGCTGCTGCTGGCGAGCGGCTTCTCCACCCTGTTCACAGCCGCCCTGGGCTATCGCAGCGGCCAGATAAATCTCACCGATCGCGTCTTCAATCAGCTCACCAGCGTTCGGGCCTCAAAGGCATATCAAATTGAGGCTTATTTTCGCAACATTCAAAACCACACCCAAACCCTTAGCGAAGATCTTTCGATTGTTGCTGCCACAGGGGAATTTGATGTGGCATTCAAGCAGCTGGAAAAGACAAAAGTAACAGACTTAAATGCCAAGACACTCGAAGCATATTATCAAAAAGAATTCCTGCCGCGGCTCGATAAATTCCATGCGGGTACACCGAATCTCCCCGCCTATTTACCCAGCGACGGGGCCACCCGCTACCTGCAGGCCAACTATATTGCTGCCAATGCCAATCCCATAGGCAAAAAGCAACGGCTGGTGGCAGCAACGGATGGCAGCGCCTACTCAGAGGTGCATCGTCGCTATCACCCGGTATTTCGCAATATTGTCTCCCGGTTTGGCTACTACGACATGTTCCTGATCAATCCCCAGGGACAGATCGTTTACACGGTATTCAAAGAAACTGACTATGGCACAAACCTGGAAACAGGTCCATACAAAGACAGCAATCTGGCCCAGCTGGTGCGGCAGGTGATCGCATCAAAGGAGAAGGATTTCACGCAACTTGCCGATTTCGCCGCCTACGCCCCCTCCTACGGCATGCCCGCCTCCTTTATCGCCGCTCCGATCTACAACGGCTCCAAACTGGTGGGCGTGCTGGCCTTTCAGATGCCCGTTGACGAGATCAACAGGGTGATGACCGGCAATCAGCAATGGCGCCAAGACGGACTCGGCAAATCTGGAGAAACCATCCTGGTGGGCAATGACAAGCTGATGCGCTCGGCCTCCCGCTTCTTTCTGGAGAATCCCACAGCCTTTCTCGCCCAATTGAAGTCCCGGGGCATGAAAGATGCTGCCATTCAGCGCCTGCGGCAATACGGCACCACGATCCTGCAGCAGCCGGTATCCACTCCGGCGGCCACCAAGGCGATCGCCGGCGGCAGTGGCACCTTGAATGTGGTCGACTATCGCGGTATTCCCGTGCTTAGTTCCTATGCGCCGCTGCAGATCCAGGGGCTCGATTGGGTGATCCTCTCCCAGATGGATCTGGCGGAGGCCTACGCCCCGATCTACGCCTTCCAGCGTCAGATTTTAATCTCGGTGACTCTGCTGATCCTGCTGATCACCCTGCTGGCCATGGCCCTGGCTCATCTGTTTGTAAAGCCGGTGCAGCAACTGATCGAGAGCGCCCGCAGGGTATCTTCCGGCGAACTAACAGGCATTCCCGAGTTGAAATCCAGGGATGAGTTCGGCGAACTGGGCCAGTCGTTTAACGCCATGGTGCAGAGCCTCCAAACCCAGACAGCACTTGTAGATCAAAAGAATCAAGAGAATGAGCGGCTGCTGTTCAGCGTTTTTCCCTCGGCGATTGCCCGGCGGCTGCAGCGGGGCGAAAGCCAGATTGCCGAAGAAGTGAACAACGTGGCGGTGCTCTTCGCAGATCTGAAGGGTTTTTCGAAGCTTGTTTCCGCGCTCAGTGCCTATGAATCCCTGGCCATCCTCAACGACCTAGTCGCCTCCTTCGACGACCTGGCCGAAAAATTTGGCTTAGAGAAGGTGAAAACCATCGGCGACAGCTACCTGGCAGTATGTGGCCTGTCCGTGCCCTATCTCGACCATGACAAACGGGCCCTGGATTTTGCCATCGAAATGCTCGGCATCCTGAGGCGTTTTAATATTGAGCGGGGCTTCCAGCTCGGTATCCAAATTGGCATCCATTCCGGCGACATCGTGGCCGGAATTGTGGGCAAGAGCCGAGTGGTATATGACATCTGGGGGGAAACCGTGAAGCAAGCCCACGCCCTCAGCCAGGCCTGCCCCTGCGGCGCCGTGATGGTTTCAGAGGTGGTGCATCACCGTCTCGAAGATCTATATCAATTTGAGCCCACCAGCATGGCTCCGCCTGGTAATAAGGCCTGGAGACTCAGCGGCGCCAAGGTGGGTGCGGCCAGCGAGCTGCCGGCGCTTCGATGAACACAGGAGCGCCCATCTGGATCTGGGGCATCGGCCTGGCCATCGGCTTTCCGCTGCTCACAATCCTGTTGGGGGAACTGATCCACCGCCTGCAGCGACGGAAGCTCACCATCGCCGGCCCGGTGCGGCTGGTGCGGGATGTGCTGCTGCCAATGCTGGTGCTGTTGGTGTTTTTGCAGCATCTGCTGCTGCTGGATACCGGCAGCCGTCTGTTTAGAACCGTCGAGACGGTGTTTTGGGTGTGCGTTATCCATGCCGCCCTATCTTTGCTCAACGTGATCCTGTTCGAGCAGGCAGAGGTAGACACCTGGCGAGCCCGGGTGCCGAAGCTGCTGATCGACCTGGCGCGGCTATTCCTGATCCTGCTGGGCACGGCGTTCGTGCTGGCCACGGTGTGGAACGCCGATCTGGCCGGTTTGGTAACCGCCCTGGGGGTGAGTTCGATCGTGATCGGCCTGGCCCTCCAGGACACCCTCGGCAGCGTGATGTCTGGGATTGCGCTGCTATTCGAGCGGCCATTCACGGTGGGCGACTGGCTGGAGGTGAGCGGCGTGGTGGGCCAGGTGATCGATATCAACTGGCGGGCCGTGCGACTGCTCACCCTGGAGCGGGAAATGGTGGTGATTCCCCACAAGTTGATCAGCAGTGAGGTGATTCGCAATTTCACCAAGCCCACATTAATCCACGCTGAACGGATCCAGATCGGTTTTTCGTATAACGATCCACCCAACCTGGCCAAACAGGTGCTGAGAAATACGGCCCTCGAAACCAAAGGCATCCTGCTGGATCCCCAGCCAGAAGTATTCACACTCAACTATTGCGATTCCACGGTTAATTACGAGGTGAAGTTCTTTATCCGCGACTATAGCGAAATAGAACAGATACGCGAGCGATTCATGACCAGGGTGTGGTACGCGGCCAAACGCGACAACCTTTCAATTCCCTTCCCAATTCGCACCCTATATCACTTCCATGGGCCCACCAGCCAGCAGAAAGGCATCGCCAAGAAATTCAGCGAAAGCCTGCAGGCCATCCCCTCCTATGTGCCGATCAATCGCGAAGAGAGCAGCCAAACAACCTCCACTTCAGGCATTGCCCTACAGCATTTTGCCGCCGGCGAAAAAGTAATTCGCCAGGGCCAGCTAGATAACGAACTGTTTATTATTGTCACCGGACAAGCGACGATGTTCGCACGCCTAGAAACGGGGGAAGAAATAGAATTACTTTCGCTTAGAAGTGGAGAATTCTTCGGCGAGATGAGCCTGTTTTCCGGCGAGCCGAGCGCCGTAACCATAGCGGCCAGCAACGACCTGGAGGTAATGAAAATCTCAGCCAAAGTGGTAAACCAAATGATCGATCGCCAGCCCAGCTTTGCCCGCGAAATCGGCCAAATCCTCGAAATACGCCGCCTGGCCATCCAGGAAACCACCCAAGCCCACCTCCAATCGAAACATGCCTAGGGGAGGGCCTGGGAAGGCCTGAAATGGGAAGCTGTTCAAGGCCAGACAAGCTTGCCTGCAGGGTGCTGCTCAGATGAATGGCGGTGTTAGCTGCTCATAACGCGCACGCGAGGTGCGGGAGCCCCCCGAAGTAGTCCCTCGACGCTGAGATCCTCGTCAATAGATGGCCAGTGAATACCAAACCCACCCCCAGCGACTTGCCAATCGTCGCGTTCTTTTTGCGTGGCATGCAACAATCTTGGATACCACGTCAATGGGACTGAAATACTTCTACCATCTTCAAGATCAACGACGAGCTGGATATCAGTGGAGCTCACATTCACGACACGTTCGCCAGGGTTAGCCATGAAACTCCTCCCACGCCTTCACAAGCATAGCTCTGTTTGAGCTCACGAGGCGTTCCACGTCCCTAAGCTCCCCAGCCTTGAACCCCAAGCTGCTGGCCAGGGCAACGGGGTTAAGCCACATCTTGCAAGAAGCCTTGTCACGATCAACATGAACATGCGCAGGCTCATTGGGCTCATGACTATAGAAATAAACTCTGTAGGGTCCGCTTCGCAGAATTGTCGGCATCTGGCATCCGTGCGTAATTCAAGCTTAGACATCAACGGCCTTCGATGCAGCTAAGGCTGGCCGTGAGGGCAGGCAAGGAGCTTCGGGTGGTGGAGCAAAGGGCCGGTGGTGGCATGTCCATTCGATTGTCTTGTTCGAAGCGTCTAAATTGTGGGCAATAGGTGGGCAGTAGCTAGTAGCAATTCCCGACAGAGACATATCAGCAAAATTAATATCCCTATGGCTTATTAATTTTTTGCGGGGCTCTTTTGGGCAGCTCAATCCTTATTTTTTCATTGGGAACCTGGATAGTAATAGTTGAATTCAGGGAGGTATCTATTGGTATTTCCACTACTTGTCCGGTAGGCTGAACAATCAGTATACGATGCGATATGTCGGCAGCCACCGGCTTGCTAACAATATTGGCACAGAGAAGCACAATCCAAACAATTCCAAAGATTATGGGTAGTGCGTACCAGGGGGCGGCTCTTGTTGCCCACTCATTAGACCTCCAGCCGAGTACTCCAATCTGATGACAACCAGTGGGCTCCTCTTGGCGGTAATAAAGGCCGTAATAATGTTCCCACATATCGGCCAGTCGCCCAACCCCACGTCTCCCAATGCCAAGGGAAAACCAGAATGAAACACAGATCAAGAAACCAACTATGGCGAGGATGATCAGCATAAGCAATGTGTCGCTTGATGGTTGGGCCTTGAGAGATGCTGTTGCAGTTAACAGGAAGCCGTTAATGATCAAGAACCATTGAATACGATGATTTAGCAAGTCATTCTCATGCTGGATCATGCCCCTTATCCGACCCTCAATCTCCTTCAAATCATCTGAGGTAATTCCTTTTAGAACGTCACGTTCGGCTGCACACCAATTCTCCTCCGGCAGCGTCCCTTTGCGTGGTGTAAAACCCGAGGCCCGAATGCCCTGATCAGAGGGTGAACAGGGTGGATTGACGAGCTGTCATTCCAGAGGTGCAGATGCCCCTCGTTTCTCCACGATGAAA
>JBILLQ010000121.1:0-2595 GCA_044375975.1 Prochlorococcaceae cyanobacterium | reverse complement strand
CATGTATCGCACAGGAGACCTGGCGCGCTGGATGCCGGACGGCAACCTGGAGTACATCGGCAGGGCTGACTTCCAGGTCAAGATTCGCGGCTTTCGCATCGAACTGGGCGAGATCGAGGCGGCGCTGAGGGGCTGCCAGGGCATTCGTGATTCGGTGGTGCTGGCCAGAGAGGATGCCCCCGGCGAGAAGCGCCTTGTCGCTTATGTGACGGTTGCGGGCAGAGCGGACACGGTTGCGGGCGACGTGTATACCCCCGCGCTGCCTGCGGTGCTCAAGGCCCATCTGCAAAGCAGCTTGCCGGATTACATGCTGCCGGCCGCCTTCGTGGTGCTGGAGAGCTTGCCCCTCACACCAAACGGGAAGCTGGACCGCAAGGCCCTGCCAGCCCCTGATGCGGACGCCTACGCCACCGGTGCCTACGCCCCGCCAGAAGGCCCTGTGGAGAAAGCGCTGGCGGCGCTGTGGAGCGAGCTGCTGGGGATCGAGCGGGTGGGTCGCCACGATGATTTCTTTGCCCTCGGCGGCCATTCGCTATTGGCGGTGCAGGTGATCTCTCGCCTGCGCACCACCCTTGGCCTGGAGGTATCGCTGGCGGAGCTATTCGCCCGGCCGCTGCTGGCGGAGTTTGCCGCCGGCCTGGCTGATGCTGATACGGCCAAGGGTGGGCTGATCCCACTGGCGGATCGGGGACAGCCGCTGCCCTTGTCGTTTGCGCAGCGGCGGCTGTGGTTCCTCGACAAGATGGGCAGCGGCTCCGCGTACAACATGCCGCTGGCCCTGCGCTTGCGCGGTCGCTTGGATGCCATGGCGCTGGAGGGGAGTTTGAACGCCCTGTTGCATCGCCACGAGAGCCTGCGCACCACCTTTGCAGAAGTGGCAGGCGAGGCTTGGCAAATCATTCATCCCGATGGAGATCTTGACCTCCCCAGCAGCGATTTGCGCAGCCTTGCGCACAACGCACAAGAAAAGGAATGGCGGCGGCTAGCGATCGCCGAGTCAAGCCGAGCGTTTGACTTGGCGAACGACCGGATGCTGCGGGCTTCCTTGATCCGATTGGCGGATGAGGGAGATGACGCCATCCATGTGCTGCTGCTGACCTTTCACCACATCGCCTCAGACGGCTGGTCAATGGGAGTGTTCACGCGGGAGTGGTCGGCTTTGTATGCCGCGTTTGCGGAGGGTCGGCCTTCCCCCTTGCCAACGTTGTCGATTCAATATGCCGACTTTGCTGTCTGGCAGCGCGAGTGGCTGCAAGGCAACGTGCTGTCGGAGCAATTGTCCTGGTGGAAGCGGCGACTGGAGGGCATACCGGTGCAGCTGGCTCTGCCCACCGACCGACCGCGTCCAGCGACACCGACCTACCAAGCCGCTGACCTGGTCTTCCACTTATCGGCCGAAACAGTCGCAGGGCTCAACGCCGTGGGCCAGTCGTGCGGAGCGACGCTGTTCATGACGCTGCTGGCCGCTTTTCAAGTGTTGTTGGGGCGCTACAGCGGCCAGCAAGACGTGCTGGTTGGCTCACCGATTGCCAACCGCACTCGCCTAGAACTGGAGCCCCTAATCGGCTTTTTTGTCAATACCCTTGTGCTGCGGGCCGACCTATCGGGCCACCCGAGCTTTTTAGAGCTGTTGGCGAAGGTGCGCGAAACCACGCTAGAAACCTATGCCAACCAAGAATTGCCGTTTGAGCGATTGGTGGAGGAACTGCAACCTGAACGCCAACTGAATATTAACCCGCTGGTCCAGGTTGTCTTCGCCCTGCAAAATACTCCCCAAGAAACCACGGCTTTGCCAGGGTTGAGCGTCAACATGCTGCCGCCGGAAGCTCCGTTTGTCCGTATGGACATGGAGGTGCATTTGTTCGAAAGAGGCGGTGGACTGGAAGGTCACTGGGTCTACTCCACCGACCTGTTCGACGCCGCCACCATCGAGCGCATGGCAGGTCATTTCCAGACGTTGCTCGGCGACATCACAGCCCATCCCACCAAGCCCATCCGAGAGCTGTCCCTGCTGCCGGAGGCCGAGCGCCGGCAGGTGCTGTTCGACTGGAATGCCACGGAAGTGGAGTATCCGAAAGACCGGTGTGTGCACCAATTGTTTGAGGCCCAAGCCGAACGGACGCCTGAGGCCATTGCCCTGGTGTTTGAGGAGCAGATCCTCACCTATGCCCAACTCAACGCAAGGGCCAATCAACTGGCCCATCATCTGATCGGCTTGGGCATCAGGCCGGATGACCGGGTGGCGATCGGTGTGGAGCGGAGCTTGGAGATGGTGGTGGGAATGCTGGCCATCCTTAAAGCCGGTGGCGCCTACGTGCCCCTGGATCCGGCCTATCCAGAGGAGCGATTGGCCTTCATGCTGGAAGACAGCGGGCCGCTGGCGCTGCTGGTCCACGGGGCGACGCGAGAACGCTTTGCGGCGTTAACGGGGGATGTGCCGCTGGTGGATCTTGATGCTGATGCGGCGACATGGGCGGAGCTGAGCGCCACCAATCCGGAACCGGCCGCTATTGGCTTGAGGCCGAATCACTTGGCCTATGTGATCTATACCTCGGGCTCCACAGGCCGGCCCAAGGGGGTGATGGTCGAGCATCG
>JBILLQ010000048.1:0-26374 GCA_044375975.1 Prochlorococcaceae cyanobacterium | reverse complement strand
GCATATCATGTGGTTCAGGGTATTGAGAATAGAGCTGCCAAGAATGGCTATTTTGCCCGGCCCCTATCAGTTTAACTAACTTTACAAACCGTAACCTAGGTCGTTTTATTTATGGCGACCTACTTAGTGCCAAAAGTTACTGGAAAGTCCTCAAAAATGATAGCTTAGGTCAACACAGCTTTGAATATGGAATGACATTCGTCTAGCTTGGCTTCTGAAATGGTGGCCTTTTGTAACATCATTAAATCGGCACATAATCCCCGAGGAACTGTCGAGGTCCAATTAAATGTCACCGCAAAATCCTAGAAAAACTGATCAAAATTATCGAAATCAACCACTTTGAAGGTGCCGTCTTGCACCTGGGCCATCAGCCGTTCCAGTTGCACCCAGAGGGCGCCGGCGGTGGCCAGTGACAGGGCGAAGGAGACCAGCAGTGCGGTGCCAAGCGAGAAGCCAAATACCGACAAACTGGCGCCGATGAACAGGGTGATTCCGAGCACGATCCCCGTAAAGGCCATGTTGGTCTCCAGGCCTCCGAGGGGCAGCAGCGCCAGTCGGTCTTGCTTCCAGCCCTCCAATCGGTTCTGGATCAGTCGCCCGAAGGTGAGGCCGCAGAGCACTCCGATTGCCAGGCCGATGCCGGCCAACACGTAGGGGGGCTGCTGGAGGATGGCGTATTCCAACAGGATGTCACTGGCATCCAGGTCGCCATACCAACCGCTGGCGGCGTCCAGGGCTGCCTCGGCCAGGTCGATCGGAGCGGCTACCGGAGCAGAATCGAGCACGCCAGATCACCTTGATGGGTATTTCACCAGCCTAGGGGGCCGCTGCCATGGGCGCGGCGTCAGCCAAGCGCTTGGAGTGTTCAAGCTGGAATTAGCGAAAGCGGCCTTAGGCCGGGCATTGGCGATTGCGGCCTCAGGCCGCTAATTAGCGAGGGCGGCCTTAGGCCGCGTATTAGCGATTGCGGCCTCAGGCCGCGAGGGGGTTCAGTTTGGCCCACATTTTGCCGGCCAGTTTGCGGGGTGAGAAGGTGCGACGTAGTAATTCCAGCAGCTGGCGCAGGTCTTCCGTTTGGATGCGATTGTCCTGGACCAGGGTGAGTAGCAATCGCTGGCGCAGACTGCTGCCATCGGGGCTAAGCAATAATTTCAGTCCGGCGCCAGCCACCGGCAGCAGGTCGGCACCATCAGCATCGCTCTCTACCACCGCCAATAAATTCTCTAGCCGTTCCAACTGTAATCTGCCGCTGGAATCAAAGATCATCTCCAGTAATTTGTCGCGCATCTCGGCGGTGTCGCCGGCCAGAAGCCGCCGGGCCACATAGGGATAGGCGACTCGAATAATCCGAAAACTCGGATCTAGGCGCAATGCCAGGCCCTCCTGGCTCACCACCGCCCGGATAATCAAAGCAAACCGTGCTGGCACCCTAAAGGGATAGTTATACATCAGCTCGGAGAAGCGATCGGTAATAGCCTTAAAGTTGAAGGCGCCCACATTTTCACCTAGAGCCCCACCAAGTACCTCTTCCAGGGCGGGAACTATTGGCGTTACATCCGCCAGGGGATTGAGGAAGCCCAGGGTTTGAAAATCCTTGGCAAGTAGTTTAAAATCTCGATTGATCAAATGCACCACCGCGCCGGTGAGGGTGAGTCGATCTGCATCGCTGATTGAATCCATCATCCCGAAATCCACATAAGCCAGATGGCCCATGGCACCCGTTTTGCCCGATAGTGCAAACAGATTGCCGGGATGAGGGTCGGCATGAAAATAGCCAAACTCCAATAGCTGGCGCAGGCCGGCAATTACGCCCGTACGAATCAGGGAGGCCGGATCTAGTTTCTGGGCCTCTAGATCCTGGCGGTTCTGCAGCTTGGTGCCATGGATCCAGCTGGTGGTCAGCACCCGATCACTGGAAAGGTGCCGCTCCACCCGTGGCACGGTCACCTCCGGATGGTTGGCAAACAGCCGCGCAAAACGCTCGGCATTGTCCGCCTCCTGGCGGTAATCGATCTCGCGAAATAGGCTGCGACCAAATTCATCGATGATTTCATCTAAGCCAAAGCCCAGATTCAGCGGCAGCAGCGGCCCGCTCAGCACCGCCAGCAGGCGAATCAGCACCAGGTCGCGGCGCAGAATGAAAGCTAGATTCGGTCGCTGCACCTTCACCGCCACCCAGTGGCCCTCGGCGAGCCGCGCCCGGTAAACCTGCCCCAAGCTGGCGGCGGCCACCGGATAGTCGGGGAACTCCTCAAACAGCTGATCGGCCGGGGCCCCAAGCTGCTCCTGGATCGTGGCCAGGGCAATTTCGTGGTCAAAGGCGGGCAGGTCGTCCTGCAATTTGGTCAGCTGCTCCAGCCAATCGCGCCGCACCAGATCGGGCCGGGTGGACAGCGACTGCCCCACCTTGATGAAACAGGGCCCCAGCTGGGTGAGGGTGTCGAGGATGCGGCGGCCCAGCCGCTCCTGCACCTTGGCATCACGGCTGTTGCGTTGCAGCAGCAACACCAGGGCCAGGGAGATCAGCTGCCAGAGCACCACCGCCAGACGGCTGATCAAGGTCCAGGGGCGCTGTAGCAGCCAACGCCGGTCTGCCGCCGGGTCGTAGCTGGGCATGGCGGCGATCAAGGATGCAAGCCTGCGATTGGTGAAACTCTAGAAACAGCAACCGCTTCACCAGCCCGTCGCCGGCTGATTCAGCTGCCAAACCCGACCTGTCTGCCAAACCCAATCAGCCTGCCCAATCCAATCAGCCTGTCAAATCCAATCAGCCTGCCAATCCCGCTCCGTCTGCAACAGCTGCTCCAGCCTCAACAGCTGCCCCTGGCCCTGCATCTGCCGGCCCACGGCGGCGGTCGCGGTCTGGCCCCAGCCCTGGTGAAGCTGCTGCGCCAGCGCCCCGGCAGCTGGGACATCCCCGAATTGCCGGAGTGGGGTGGTCCCCTGCTGGCAGAGGGGGCGGTGGCCGCAGCCCAACAGCGCTGCGCCGCATTGCTTGGGGCAGACCACTGTTGGTTTGGTGTGAACGGTGCCAGCGGCCTGCTCCAGGCCGCCCTACTGGCCCTCGCTGCCCCCGGGCAGCGGGTGCTGCTGCCGCGCAATCTGCACCGCTCGCTGCTGCACGGCTGCCTGCTGGGGCAGCTGCGGCCGGTGCTCTACGAGCTGCCCTTTGATTCAGCCACCGGCCTCTGGCTGCCGCCCACAGCGGCCCAACTGCGCCAATTGATCGCCGAGGCCCGCCAAGCGGAACCACTTGCCGCCGTAGTGGTTGTGTCCCCCAGCTACCAGGGCCTGGCCGGCCAGTTGGAGGAGCTGGTGGCGGTGGTGCACCAGGCGGACCTGCCCCTGCTGGTGGACGGGGCCCATGGTCGCGGTGAAGCGATCGCCGCCGGCGCCGACCTGGAGGTGCTCTCGCTGCAAAAAAACGCTGGTGGCCTGGCCCAGAGTGCCGCCCTGCTGGCCCGCGGCCCGCAGCTGGATCCAGCCGCCATTGAACGGGCGCTGCTGTGGCTGCAGACCTCCAGCCCCAGCGCCCTGCTGCTGCATTCCTGTGATGCCGCCATCCAGCAGCTCTGCCAGCCCAGCGGGCGGCGGCAGCGGCAGCGGGCTGAGGCGCTGGCTGAGCAGCTGAGGTGCCATTGCCAGCGGCTGGGGCTGCCGCTGCTGGCCAACCAGGAGCCCTTGCGGCTGGTGCTGCATACCGCCGCGATGGGGATCAATGGCCTGGCGGCCGACAGCTGGTTGATGCAGCGGGGCGTGATCGCCGAGCTACCCGAACCCGGCACGCTCACCTTCTGCCTGGGGGTGAAACCCCAGCGGCAGCTGCTCTGGCGGCTGCCCAGAGCGCTGCGGGCCCTGCACCGGGCCCTGGGGGGACCACCCCTGGGCCGTTTCAGCGCACCGCCGCTGCCCCGCCTGGCGGAGCCGGAACTGCCTCTGGAACTGGCCTGGCGGGCTCCCAGAGAAGAGCTCAGCTGGGAGCGGGCCAGGGGGCGCATCGCCGCCGAAACGGTCTGTCCCTACCCGCCCGGCATCCCGCTGCTGATTCCCGGCGAGCGCATCGACTCGGCGCGGGCCGCCTGGCTGCTGGAGCAGCAGCGCCTCTGGCCCGGCCAGATCGCTGATACGGTGAAGGTGGTGGCCGGTTAGGGGCCGATGCAGCACCAGGCCTACCAGTGGGACTTCGTCACCCCCGGCCTACCCGATTCAGCCTTTGAGCACGCGCCGGGATTCGCGCCGACGCCGATGGAGCTGCGGGTGATGCTGCTCGCCCATCTGCGGCCCAGGCAGGATTCGCTGGTGTGGGACGTGGGCGGCGGCACCGGCGCCCTGGCCCTGGAAATCGCCCGGCTGCTGCCCCGCGGTTCGGTGCACACGCTGGAGCGCGATCCGGAGGCGATTGGCCTGCTGGAGCTCAATCGCCGCCGGTTTGGCATCGCCAATCTGCACATCCATGCCGGTGCCGCCCCCGGCGACCTGCACCAGCTACCGGCCAATCCGGATCGGGTGCTGCTGGAGGTGGGGCGCCCCCTGGGGGATGTGCTGCGCCATGTCTGGTCGGCGCTGGTGCCCCAGGGGCGCCTGGTGATCAGCACCACCAACCTGGAGGGGCTGGTGGATGCCAGCGACACCCTCGGCCAGCTGGAAGCCAAGGACGTGCAGGTGGTGCAGGCGACGGTGCACCGCATGCAACGCCGGGGCAGCCAGGCCAAGTTGGCGGCGGCCGAACCTCTGTTTTTGATTGCCGCCGAGCGCTCTTGATTCCCCAGCAGCAACCGCCAGCAGCCCCCAATCCACCGCGGCGCAAGGCCACCTCGGCGGCGCGGCTGCTCAGTGGCTGGGCGGCCGGCGGGTTCGGCTTTTTGGTGGTGATGCTGGGGGGCTGGTGGTTCACCGTGGCGGTGGGCGTGATCGTGCACCTGGGCCTGCTGGAGTTTTTCCGCATGGCCCAGTTCAAGGGCATTCGTCCCGCCAGCAAAACCACCCTGGTGGCGGTGCAACTGCTGCTGTTCTCCACCCAGGCGGCCAGCGGTGGCGGCCTGTTCGTGGGGGACGTGGCGGCGGCGGTATTGCCGGCCTCCGGCGCCGTGATCTGCGGCTGGCTGCTGCTGCAGCCGGTCACCGGCACCATCGCCGATATCGCCGCCTCTGTTTTTGGCCTGTTTTATCTGGGTTTTTTGCCCAGCCATTGGATCAAATTGCGCGACCTCAGCGACGCCGCCCTGGCCCCCAATCTGCATGCCTTGGGCTTGCCCATATCCCCGGGCAATGCCCTAACCCTATTGGCCTGCTTTTTGATCGTGGCCACCGATATCGGCGCCTATGTGATCGGCCGTCGCTGGGGCCAGCATCCCCTATCTCCCATCTCCCCTGGCAAAACTGTGGAGGGCGCCCTTGGGGGCGTGGCCTGCGCCTGCTGCGTGGGCGGGCTGGGGGGAGAGTTGCTCGGCTGGCACTGGGGCTGGTTGATCGGAGCGGTGCTGGGAGCCGTGGTGGCCCTGTTCGCCCTGGTGGGCGATCTCACTGAATCGATGATGAAACGCGATGCCGGCCTCAAGGATTCCGGCGACGCCATCCCAGGCCATGGCGGCGTGCTGGACAGAATCGATAGCTACCTATTTACCCCGGCTGTGGTCTATTCACTTGTCACTCTGGTGTTGCCAATTTTACAGCGCTAGGCCGGCGGCAAATGCCAGAGAAAATCAGGATAATTTGGCCGGAAAGCGATAAATAAACAAATTAGGCAATCCAAAGATTGATAGATTAAGATTGTTCGATTAAAGATCGTTCGATCGAGAAAAATAAGAAAACCAGAAAGGCTAGGCGATCCAAGATAAATCGCCGTAAGCATTGGAAAGCCGAAAATTAGACAGCCTGAATGGATAGCCGGAAAATTAGAAAACCGGAAGCCAAGCAATCGGAAAATTAAGGCGTCTGGAGCAATGTTTTGCCAGGCCTGGGGAGACTCTGGAAATCCGCCATTTCGGTGATCATCTCACCCGAGAAAATTGGCGGACTCGGTGCTCTGTTGGCCGTGGCTCGGGTTTTCCGGTGCTTCCCTGATCTGATCTGATCTGATCTGATCTGATCTGATCTGATCTGATCTGATCTGGCTTGCGTTGTAGTCAATTTGCGTTGTAGTCAATTTGCGTTGTAGTCAACTTGCGCTGTAGTTAAGGGGAGACGCGAGCCTCGCCGGCCAGGCGCACCATGCCTGCTTCGATGCCGGCCTGGTGGATGGAGATGTTGGCGTCCATGGGCAACCGCAGGCTGGCGGAGCCATCGACACTGCGAATTTCGACGCTGCCGCCGGCTGCCCTCAGTTCGGTTTCCAGTTCGATGGCAGCCCGCTGGGCAACCCCCCGAGCCGCGATCACCAGCCGACCGGCCTGGACCCGCAGCTCGGTGAGTGGTGCAATGCCGAGCAGGGCCTCCCCCAGGGCGTCCCCCAGGCCCTGCCAGCGGGGGCGCGCCAGCGAACGGCTGAGGCCATCGCCCGTGAAACTCACCTGGCCGTGGATTTGAAATGGGTGATCCAGCCGCAATCCCTTGCCCCGCAGCACCTGGCCCATCTGCACTTGAATCGGCTCACTGCGCAGATTCACCTGTTCGATCTCCAGGCCGGCATAGGTGGCGCGGCGGGCCATCACCTGAACTCCCGCCAGCCGACCGCGCAACAGGGACAGGGCCGAACCCTCCAGCCGAATTTCCAGGCTCTCGATGCCCTCACATTGCTGCCGCAGCCAGAGTTGCAGGCCACTGGCCAGCAGCTGCAGCACCGGTCCGGAGCCAGCGGTTTCAGCGCTATCAGAACCGGTGGCGGCGGCGGGGTCGCCGGGGCTGGCAGGCATGGAGGGGTAGGAACTTAGAGCCAGCAGGCGTCGGCCACCTGCTGGGGTTGATCGAGGTGAGGCAGGTGCCCGCAGGCAGCCAACTCCCTCAGCCTTCCTCCTAACAGAGCCAGCGCCGCCCGCTTCTGGGCGGGGCGGAGGATGCGGTCGTTGGCTCCCCACAACACTGAAATCGGTTGCTCGGGCAGGGGCGCTCCGCAGCCGGCAAAGCCGCCGGAGCGCGCGAAGCGGGCCAGGGCCATCGCCCAACCGGGGCTGCGCAGATGCAGCGAAGCGATCTGCAGTTCGGCCGGCCCCACGGCGGCGGCCGGATCGGCGAAGGCACTGCGGCAGAGGCCCCGGCGTACGCCGGGCCGGCCCAAGAAGGCCACCCCCAGTCGATCCAGCCCCGGCGGCAGGGGCATCGGCCTACCGGTGAGGCCGGCGGGAGCCAGCAGCAGCAGCCGCCTGAGCTGCTGGCTCCCGAGGCGCCGGGCCAATTCCACCGCCACCGCACCGCCCATGGAGGCGCCGATCAGATCGATGGGCTCACCCCCCAGCCGCTGGCGGATGCTGGCCACCAGGGCTTCTAGATGGGCCAGCACCGCCTCGGGGCCATAGCTGGCGCCGGCGGGCCTGGGCGTGAAGCCAAAACCAAATAAATCGGGAATAAACAGCTGGTGGCGCTGGGCCAAAAGAGGTGCCAGCCGGCGAAATTCCAAAAAGCTGCTATCAAAACCATGCAGCAGCAGCAGCGGCGGACCGCTGCCCAGCACCGCTACCGGCCAGGGCTCTGGCCAGTCGTCGTTCAGTCCGGCCAGGGGCCACCACTGCACGGCGGCGGCCAACTGTCGCCCCTGGGGATCGAGCAGTTCGCTGGCCGCCCACTCCACCAGGGCCTGGCCGGAGAGTGATGCGGTGCCGTTCAAACCGGGCTGGCGCTGGCAATGCCAGCGCCGGTACTGACCATGGCGGCCATCAGATCTGCCTCGCCCACTGGGAAGGGCAGGTGATGCAGGTCTGAATCTGGCCGGCAGGCAAAGGCGGAGGCGCTATGCAATTCATCGAAGCTGCAGCCGCCCAGGCCCAGCTCCGCCAGGCTGGTGGGCAGGCCGATGCGGCGAAAGAAGGGCTGCAGTTGGCGGCGGGCCTGGGCGGCCAATTGATTGCCTCCCAGACATTCCTCCAGCCGCAGCTGCACCAAGACGCCAAAACCAACTTTTTCGCCATGGAGCTGACCATGGCTGGCGGCCAGCTGGGTAAGACCGTTATGCATGGCGTGGGCGGCCACGGTGCGGCAGCGGGCACCGCCAATGCCGCCAATCAATCCGGCGGTAAGGGCGCAGGCCTCGGCCACTCGCACCCAGGCGTCGCTGGGTTGCTCGGCGCTGCCGGGCTCTGCCAGGGCGGCCTCCGCATCCTGCAACAGCTGATCGCGCAACACTCGCGCCATCTGCACGGCCTGCTGGATCAGGCCATCGCCGCTAGCACCGGAGCTCACCGCGGCCTCATACCACTTGGCCATGGCGTCGGCGATACCGCTGGCCAGGGTGCGGCTGGGGGCACTGTGTACCAGGCCGTGATCAAAGATCAGCAGATCGGGGCAGCGTTTCAGGGCCAGGTCGCCGCGGAAGGCCCCCTGGGGGGAATAGAGATTGGCCAGGGCGGTCCAGCCGGCGCAGGTGGCGGCACTGGTGGGCAGGGTTACGCAAACCAACCCCAGCCGATCGGCCAGCAATTTGCCGGCATCAAGCACCTTGCCGCCGCCGCTGGCGATCACGGCATCGACGCCGCTGGCCTGGGCCTGGGCGGCCAGCCGCTGCAGGTCCTGCTCGCAGCAGTCGTACTCCAATTCGGCTGGGATCGCCGCCAAGCCAGCTGCAGCTAAGTCCGCCAGCAGGCGGCGGCGCAGGGCCGAGGTGGCGGCGCTGCGGCCGAGCAGCAGCGGCCTGCTCACCAGGCTGGGGAGAGCCTGGAGCCCCTGCTGCCAGGCGCCAGGGCCGCGCAGCACCAGGGCTGGGGCAATGGCGTGCTGGGCCGGCAGATCAGGCACCGGCAGCCGCCAACTCGGGTATGGAAGCGGTGGAGAGCTGCTTGCGGATCACCACCTGCTTGCTGTCGTCTACATCCACCAGGGCGGCATCGCCATCGCCGATGCGACCGGAGAGGAATTCCTCGGCCAGGGAATCCTCCAGCAGGCGCATCACGGCACGGCGCAGCGGCCTGGCGCCGTAGCTGGGGTTGTAGCCCTCCTCCACCAACCGCTCCTTGAAGCCATCGGTAACCGAGAGGGCAATGTTCTTCTCCAACATGCGGGCGAACACCTCCTTGAGCATGATCTCGGCGATCTGCTTAACCTCTTCGCGGTTGAGCTGACGGAAGACGATGATTTCGTCTAGACGATTCAAGAATTCAGGCCGGAAGTACTGCTTGAGTTCTTCATTGACGAGCGAGCGAATGCGGTTGTACTGAGTTTCTTCAACGTCGCCACCGCCAAATTCAAAGCCCAGTCCACCGCCACCTTTCTCAATCACCTTCGAGCCAATGTTCGAGGTCATGATGATCAAGGTATTCTTGAAATCCACCGTGCGACCCTTGGAGTCGGTGAGCCGGCCGTCTTCCAATAGCTGCAGCAGCAGATTGAAGACGTCGGGGTGGGCTTTCTCGATCTCGTCAAACAGCACTACTGTGTAGGGCCGACGGCGCACGGCCTCGGTGAGCTGGCCCCCCTCGTTAAAGCCCACATAGCCCGGAGGCGAACCGATCAGCTTGCTGACGGTATGGCGCTCCATGAACTCAGACATGTCAAGGCGAATCATCGCCTCTTCGCTGCCAAAGAAGTAGCTGGCCAGGGCCTTGGTGAGCTCCGTTTTACCCACGCCAGTGGGGCCGGAGAAGATAAAGCTGGCGATCGGGCGGTTGGGATTCTTCAGCCCCACCCGAGCGCGGCGAATCGCCCGGGAAACCGCCTTGACCGCCTCATCTTGACCGATCAAGCGCTGGTGCAGCGTCTCCTCCATATTTAATAGTTTCACCGATTCAGATTCGGTGAGCTTCTGCACCGGAACGCCAGTCCAGGAGGCCACGATGTTGGCGATATCTTCTTCGGTAACCACCGGCGAGCGGTCTAGATCGCTGTTCTCGGCGCTGGCAAAGGCAACGCCTAGCTCGAGCTGGGGGGAATCGACCGCGGCTTCACCACTGGCTTCAGTAGTGTCTTCGCCCTTGCGGGCCTGGAGAATGGAGCGGATCTGTTCGCGCAGTTCCACCTCCCGATCCCGCAGTTCTCCAGCCTTGGTGAAGTCCTGCTGACGAACCGCATCCTCCTTCTGTTTCTGCACCTGCCGCAGCTGTTTGTCCACCTCCTTTGCGGCCGTCGGTAGCTTGGAATTCATCAGTCGCACCCGGCTGCCAGCTTCATCGACCAGGTCGATGGCCTTATCCGGCAGGAAGCGATCGGAGATGTAGCGATCACCCAGGGTGGCTGCTGCCACCAGGGCCTCGTCGGAGATCTTCAGCCGGTGATGCTCTTCATAGCGCTCCTTGAGGCCCCGCAGGATCTCGATGGTGTCCGCCACCGATGGCTCTCCCACCATCACCGGCTGGAAGCGCCGTTCCAGGGCCGCATCCCGCTCGATGTGTTTGCGGTATTCATCCAGGGTGGTGGCGCCGATGCACTGCAGCTCGCCCCTGGCCAGGGCCGGTTTGAGAATATTGGCAGCGTCGATTGCCCCCTCCGCAGCACCGGCACCGATCAAGGTGTGCACCTCGTCGATCACGAGGATCACATTGCCGGCGGTGCGGATCTCCTCCATGATCTTCTTGAGGCGCTCCTCGAACTCACCGCGGTACTTGGTACCGGCCACCAACAGGCCGATATCCAAAGTGAGCACCCGCTTGTCTTCGAGGATGTCAGGTATGTCGCCGGAGTTGATCCGCTGGGCCAAACCCTCGGCAATGGCGGTCTTACCAACGCCCGGTTCGCCAATCAAGACGGGGTTGTTCTTGGTGCGACGGCCAAGAATTTGGATCACCCGTTCAATCTCGTTCTGGCGACCCACCACCGGATCGAGCTTGCCGTCGGCGGCGAGATGGGTGAGGTTGCTGCCGAATTCGTCGAGGGTGGGGGTTTTGGTGGAACCTTTGCCACCGCCACCGCCGCCAGCACCCACCTCTGCGGTTTCCCCCAGCATGCGAATCACCTGGGTGCGCACCTTGGCCAGGTCGACCCCGAGGTTCTCCAGCACCCGGGCAGCCACCCCCTCCCCTTCACGGATCAGGCCGAGCAACAGGTGCTCGGTGCCGATGTAGTTGTGACCGAGCTGGCGGGCCTCCTCCAGGGAGAGCTCCAACACCCGCTTGGCCCGGGGCGTGAAGGGGATTTCCACGGCCACGAAGCCGGAACCGCGCCCGATGATCTTTTCAACCTCGACGCGGGCGTCCTTGAGGTTCACGGACATCGACTTGAGCACCTTGGCTGCCACACCGGTGCCCTCGCCAATCAAACCCAAGAGGATCTGCTCGGTGCCAACAAAGTTGTGACCAAGCCTTCGGGCCTCCTCCTGGGCCAGCATGATCACTTTGATGGCCTTCTCGGTAAACCGCTCGAACATGGGCCGTGGCCTGTTGCACGTGCCCCCAACCTATCAGGGTTTGGAGGTGTCTGCGCGGGTGAGCGGAGGATGGCGAGAAGCCTTGGAGCAACAGGATTTTAAGCCAAAGTCATCCCTGTTGTTGTCGATTGAATTGACGGTTTTGAGCAACAAGAAAGGGGGGTTATCCGCACCCCACTCCCTAGCTTTTCATGCTTGGAGCTTGAGCCATTCGATCAGGGCGTCGTCGCCGTTGCTGTAGTAACCGCGACGACATCCCGCCACTTCAAAACCCAGGCTCGCGTAAAGCGACTGGGCGGCCTGGTTGCCACTGGCCACCTCCAGCGTGGCCCGCTGGGCCCCCAGGCGGCTGCCCTCCCGCAAAAGGGCCGCCAATACCCGGCGGCCCAGGCCCCGCCGCCGCTGGCTGGGAGCCACTGCCACCAGAGTGATGTGCAGCTCGTCGACAATCAACCAGGCACAGGCCATCGCCAGCAGTTGCCGCCGCTGCCAGATACCCAGGCCAGGCCGCTGGGGATCGGCCAGCTCCGTGTCCCATTGCTGGCGGCTCCATATCCCATTCAAGGCCTGCCGATCGAGCCCAACACAGGCCTCCAGGTGCTCTGGAGCCAGCAGCTGAAGCGGCTGGGACAACTCCAAGCTCTGGGCCCCTTGGGCAGCTGGGGTGAGCTTTTGCTGCTGTGTTGCAGGCAGCTGTTGAGCCTGCGCCTCAGGCAATTGCTGGGCCTGCGTCTCAGGCAATTCTTGCGCCTGAGCCTCAAGCAAAAGTGGAGGGGAAGATAAGTGGGTTCCGAGCAGCCATTGGAGCGAGGCAGGCGGGTCACTCATCGTTACCATGCTACCTCTGACCAAAGCGTGCGGCTTTCCAAATGGTGATCTCCTCTGTCTCCGAGAGCGGGACCGGCCGGGAATCGCGAGGAGCAGGCCAGCCCTGGGAAGCCGATCGACAGTGGGACAGCCCCAATCGCAACCTGGCGCCGCTCACCACCTATATCGATGCCGAGGGGCGACTGGAGGTGGGTGGCTGTCGCCTCAGCGATCTGGCCCGCAGCTATGGCACGCCCCTTTATGTGTTGGACGAGGACACCCTGCGCTCCACCTGCCGGGCCTACCGCGAGGCCCTGGAGCAGTTCTATCCGGGCCCCTCGCTGGCCATCTATGCCTCGAAGGCCAACAGCTCCCTGGCGATTACGGCCCTGGTGGCCTCCGAGGGACTAGGGCTGGATGCGGTTTCCACCGGCGAACTGCTCACCGCCCTGCGGGGCGGCATGCCAGCCGAGCGGATAGTGCTGCATGGCAACAACAAGTCGCGGCAGGAATTAGCCCTGGCCGCGGCCGAGGGGGTCACCGTGGTGATCGACAACTGGCACGACCTGGAACTGCTGGCCGAACTGGCCCCCAGCCTGAGCCAGCCGGTGCAGCTGATGCTGCGCTTCACGCCGGGCATCGAGTGCCACACCCACGAGTACATCCGCACCGGCCATTTAGACAGCAAGTTCGGCTTCGATCCCGATCAACTGGAGCCGGTGCTCCAGCACCTGGCGGGCTGTGGCTGGGCGCGGCTAACCGGCCTGCACGCCCACATCGGCTCCCAGATTTTTGAACTGCAACCGCACCGCGATCTGGCCGCTGTGATGGCCGACGCCCTCGCCCTCGCCCGCAGCCTGGGCCATCCGGTGAGCGATCTGAACCTGGGCGGTGGCCTGGGCATCCGCTACGTGGCCAGCGACGATCCACCGACCATCCAAACCTGGGTGCGCACCGTGGCCGAGGCCCTGGCCGCCGCCTGCCAGCAAAGGCAATTGGAACTGCCAAGACTGCTCTGCGAACCGGGTCGCTCCCTGGTGGCCACCGCCGGCATCACCCTCTATGAGCTGGGCAGCCGCAAGCAAATCCCCGGCCTGCGCACCTACCTGTCGGTGGATGGGGGCATGAGTGACAACCCCCGGCCGATCACCTATCAATCGCAATACACCGCCCTGTTGGCGGATCGCCCCCAGGCGGAAGCCAGCGACATCGTGACCTTGGCGGGCAAGCACTGTGAATCCGGCGACGTGCTGCTCAAGGACCTGGCCCTGCCCCCCAGCAGCAGCGGCGATGTGCTGGTGGTGCTGGCCACCGGCGCCTACAACGCCTCGATGGGCTCCAACTACAATCGCATCCCCAGGCCGGCTTGCGTGTTGGTGGGCGGCGGTGAGGCCGAGCTGGTGCAGCGCCGCGAACTGCCAGAAGACCTGCTGCGCTACGACCTGCTGCCGGCCCGGTTGCAGCCGGTAACCTGAGCCCATCGTTCCAGGAGTTCTGTGATCGCACTGCGGCTCGAATCCCTGCTGCAGTCCGCATCCGTCAGCATCGATTTCCGCCTGTTGTTCGACCTGCTGGTTGCCCTGGGGCTGGGGGTGTTGCTGCTGGGCAGGATCAAGGAAACCCGCACCCTCTGGCTGCTGAGGGGCTATTTGCTCTTGGTGGCCTTCGCCTGGGCGGTGCAGCGCTATGCCGACCTGCCCCTCACCGCCAAGCTGGTGGATGCCCTGGTGATGGCCTGCAGCTTGGCCCTGGCGATTCTCTGGCAGGGGGAACTGCGCCGGTTGATGGAACTGCTGGGCACCGGTCGGCTGGGGCTGTTGTTTGGCAGTCGCAAACGCGATCGGCTGTTGTCTGGTTCGGTGGCCGTGCTCAGTGAAGCGGCCGGTCGCCTCTCCCAGGCCCGCCGCGGCGCCTTGATCGTGGTGGATATCGGCAGCGATCTGCGCCCAGAGGATTTCTTGAACGCCGGCATCCCGATCGACGCCCAGTTATCGGTGGATCTACTGCTCAACCTGTTCGCAGCCGATACGCCCCTGCACGATGGAGCGGTGCTGGTGCAGGACAACCGGATCGCCGCCGCCGGTGTGATTCTGCCCCTCTCGCGGCAGGGGTTGAACCGTTACGGCACCAGACATCTGGCCGCCCTTGGCCTCACCGAGCGGTTTGCCCAGTGCCTGGCGATAGTGGTGTCCGAGGAGACCGGCACCCTCTCGCTGGCCAGCCAGGGCAGGCTGGAGCGGCCGATCACCAGTAGCCGTCTGCACGAGCTACTTAACAAAGCCCTGGCCAGCGGGCGTAGTTTGGCTAAGGACACGCCGGATTCCCGCGGATGAGTCGCGCCCTGGCGAACAAAGCAGCATCCAAGCGGCACCCGCTGCCGGCGGAGCTGGATCCAGCAAGGCTACCCAGCCATTTGGCCGTGATCATGGATGGCAATGGCCGCTGGGCAAGACAGCGGGGCCTGCCGCGGGTGATGGGGCATCGGGAGGGGGTGGAGGCGCTCAAGCTCACCCTGCGTCTCTGCAGCGACTGGGGCATCTCGGCGCTCACCGCCTACGCCTTCTCCACCGAGAACTGGAACCGTTCCGGCGAGGAGGTGGGGTTTTTGATGACCCTGTTCGAACGGGTGTTGGCGCGGGAGATAGAAGCCTTGGATCGCGAGCAGGTGCGCATCCGCTTCCTGGGCGATCTGGGTCCCTTGCCCCAGGGCCTCCAAGACCTGATCGCCACCGCCACGGCCCGCACCGAGGCCAATACCGGCATCCACTTCAACGTGTGCACCAACTACGGCGGCCGGGCCGAGCTGGTGCGAGCCGCCCGCCATTTGGCCGCCCGGGCCGCCCGCGGCGAACTGGATCCGGAGGCCATCGACGAGGTTTGCTTTGCCGGGGAACTGCACACGGCCGGGGAACGGGACCCCGACCTGCTGATTCGCACCAGCGGCGAACAGCGCCTGAGCAATTTCCTACTCTGGCAACTGGCCTATGCCGAGCTACACATCACCGATGTGCTTTGGCCCGATTTCAATCAGCAGGCCCTGCTCAGCGCCCTGCTCGACTTTCAAGGGCGAAAGCGCCGCTTCGGCGGCGTCGATTCGACAAGTTTGTAATTCAATGAGCTAGCAGTTCCGCCCCTCTCCCCCCCTCCGCCCTTGACCTTGATCGCCGCCGAGCCCTCCACCGCTGCAGCCGATGCCACCGCTGCAGCGCCTGCCCCAGAGGCCGCTGGCCAGCCGCCGCTGATGCGCCATGACTGGAGCAAGGCGGAGATCCAGGCGCTACTGGAGCTACCCCTGGTGGATCTGCTCTGGCGGGCCCAGGCCGTGCACCGCCAGGCGAACCCGGGCTATCGGGTGCAGCTGGCCTCGCTGCTTTCGGTGAAGACGGGGGGCTGCGAGGAGGACTGCGCCTACTGCCCCCAGTCGATGTATCACAGCAGCGATCTGGCCGGCCGGCCGGAGCTGGCGCTGCAGGTGCAGCCGGTGCTGGAGCGGGCCCGGGCCGCCCGAGATGCCGGCGCCCATCGCTTCTGCATGGGCTGGGCCTGGCGCGACATCCGCGACGGGGCCCCCTTCGAGGCGATGCTGGAGATGGTGAGGGGGGTGCGGGAGCTGGGGCTGGAGGCCTGTGTAACGGCGGGGATGCTCAGCGACAGCCAGGCCAGTCGCCTGGCGGAAGCGGGTCTTACCGCCTACAACCACAACCTGGACACCAGCCCGGAGCACTACTCGAAAATCATTGGCACCCGCAGCTTCCAGGAGCGGCTGGAAACCCTGGCGCGGGTGCGCAGGGCCGGTATCGACCTCTGTTGCGGCGGCATCATCGGCATGGGCGAGAGCATCGGCGATCGGGCCTCGCTGCTGCAGGTGCTGGCCTGCCTGGAACCCCATCCCGAGAGTGTGCCGATCAACGCCCTGGTGGCCGTGGAGGGAACGCCCCTGGAGCAGCAGCAGCCGGTGGATCCCCTGGATCTGCTGCGCATGGTGGCCACCGCCCGCATCCTCATGCCCCACAGCCGCGTACGGCTCAGCGCCGGCCGCGAGGGCCTCTCCCGCGAGGCCCAACTGCTCTGTCTGCTGGCCGGCGCCGATTCGATCTTCTACGGCGACACCCTGCTCACCACCGGCAATCCGGATGTGAGCGCCGATCGGGAGCTGCTGGCCGCCGCCGGGGTGAGCGCCTGGACGGAAACCGAGGCCTGAGTGACGGCATGAACGGTCCGAGCGCCAGGGCTGTCGCTGACAGCGGGGCTGGGTTTAGCCCAGCGATGCAACCTCAGGCTGGCGGGCTAGGGCAGCTGCAGGTAGCGGCCTTCTATGGCTTCACGGCGCTGAATCAGCTGGAGGAACTGCGCAATCAATTGCAGGAGCTGGCGGCGGCGGCCGGTGTGAGGGGCACGATCCTGCTGGCCAGCGAGGGGGTCAATGGCACGATCAGCGGCTCTCCAGCTGGCGTGGCCCGGGTGTTGAACCGGTTGCGCGGCATCGATGGCCTGGAGCGACTGCAGGCCAAGTTCAGCCAGGCCCCCATCCAGGCCTTTCATCGGCTCAAGGTGCGAGTGAAGAGCGAAATCGTCACCATGGGCTGTCCTGAGGTGAAACCCGCCGAGCGGGTGGGCACCTACGTGGCGCCGGACCAGTGGGATGAGCTGATCCGCGACCCCCACACCCTGGTGGTGGACACCCGCAATGACTACGAGGTGGCGATCGGCAGCTTTGCTGGGGCCATCGATCCCAAGACCAGCAGCTTTCGCGAATTCCCGGCCTGGGTGGAGCAGGTGCTGCGGCCCCTGGTGCAGCTCCGCCAGCCCCGCGCCATCGCCATGTTCTGCACCGGCGGCATCCGCTGCGAGAAGGCCAGCTCCTATCTCCTACAGCAGGGTTTTACGGATGTTCACCATTTGCAGGGGGGCATTCTTAATTACCTGGAGCAGATTCCAGAAGCGCAAAGTAGTTGGCAGGGCGAATGTTATGTTTTTGATAAGCGGGTGGCCATTAACCACAACCTGGAGCCCGGTGTGCATAGCCTCTGCCATGCCTGCGGTCTACCCCTATCGCCGGCGCAGCGCCAGCTGGCAAGCTATGTGAAGGGCGTGAGCTGTATTCACTGCATCGATCGCTTCAGCGAGGCCGATCGGGCCCGCTTCGCCGATCGCCAGCGGCAGATGGAGCTGGCCGCGACCAGGGGTACGGTCCATATCGGCGCTCTCCCCGGGCCGGCCAGCGCTGGGCCCTGAGCGATGGCCCTAGAGATGGCCCCAGTGATGGCCCAGCGGCCTGGCGCCGTTCCCATCCTCTACAGCTTCCGGCGCTGTCCCTATGCGATCCGGGCCCGGCTGGCCCTGCAGCTGGCCGGTTTGCGGCCGGGGCTGGATCTGGAGTTGCGGGAGGTGGCCCTGCGGGCCAAACCGCCTGAGCTGCTGCAGGCCTCCGCCAAGGGCACCGTGCCGGTGCTACTGATTCCGGCCAATAGTGCCCAGGGCTCCAGCGTGCTGGACCAGAGCCTGACGATCATGGCCTGGGCCCTGGAGCGCCACGATCCTGGCGATTGGCAACGGCTGGGGCCCGGCCCCGCAGCGGCGGAACAGCGCCGCCAGATGGCCGCATTAATTGAACAAAACGACGGCCCCTTCAAATACCACCTGGACCGGTTCAAATATGCCCACCGCTATCCGGCAGCGGAGCCCGGAGAGCACCGGGCGGCGGCGCTGGCCATCCTGAGGCAATGGAACCTCCAGTTGGAGGAGGGAGGGGCTGGGCCCCCAGAAGGGGCGGCCGGGGCTACTGATGGGCGTGATTGGACCGATCTGGGCTGGGGTCGGGGCCCCTGGTTGCTGGGCGAGCGGCCCTCCCTGGCGGATGCGGCCCTGCTGCCCTTCGTGCGCCAATTCCGCCTGGCGGATCCCTCCGGCTTTGACACCGAAACAGATTTGACCGCCCTGCAGCGGTGGCTGCACCAGGGGATCACCTCTGCGGCGATGGCGGCGGTGCTGGCGCCCCCCTGGGGGCTGCGTCAGCCCTGGCGCTCGCCGAGCTGGATTTACCACCTGGCCCTGGCCGAGGAGTGGCAGGCGGCCCAGCGGCAGGGCAGTTACCGCCGCTCCACCCGCGGCCTGTCGCTGGAGCAGGTGGGGTTTATCCATGCCAGCCGGGCTGATCAATTGGCCGCCACCTACCGGCGCTTCTATGGCGATGCGGGCCCCGTGACGCTGCTCACGATCGATCCCCAGCGACTCACGGCACCGCTGCGCTACGAGCCAGCCCCCCAGGGGGGGGGCGATGCGGGGAGTGAGAGGAGTGACGAGGCGGGTGGAAAAGAGAGGGCCGAGAAGGTCGGAGAAAGGAGTAGCGAGGGGGGTGAAAAAGGTAGTGAATTGTTCCCCCATATCTATGGCCCCTTGCCCCTGGCGGCGGTGCTCGCTACTGAACCCTTTGCCCCAGGGGATTCGCCGTGACGGCGCTGAACCTGGAGGCCTCGCCATGAGCGGCAGCCTTGAGTCGATAAACCTGCAGTCGCTAAACCTGGAGGCGGTGGAGCGGCGGGCGGCGCAGCGGGGTCTGCTGTTGCGCCTGCGGGTGAACCAGGGTTTTGGTTTGCAGGGGCTGAGGGTGGTGGTGGCCAGACCCCAGCCAGGCCAGGCGCCGCTGCTGTTGGGGGAGCTCAAGGCCTGGACCCTGCCCAGCCCCGATGGCCTGCAGCTGGACACGATGCGGGTGCAGGGGGAGCGCAGCCACGGGGTGGGCCTGCTGATTTGGGCGGCCACCTTCGCCTGGGCGCTGGAGTGCAGCCCCTGCCGCAGGGGTCGCCTGCTGGCGATCCGCGATGGGGAGGAACAGCACCGGCGGCTGGTGCGCTATTTCCAGCGCCTGGGCTTCACGCCACTGCGGGAGGTGGGGGCGGGGCCGCTGGATTTGGCCCTGCGGCTGGTGTGGGGCGGCTCCGGATTGCTGATGCAGGGAAACTGCGCCGAGGGCTTGGAGCGCTGCTGGGCTCTGCTCAATCGGCGCGGCGCGGCGCGGGGGGACTAGGCCCCGAGAGGATCGCCAGCGGAGTCGCCGGCGTGGTAGCTGCTGCGCACCAGGGGGCCGCTGCGCACCTGGGCAAAACCGAGCTCCCGGGCGATGGCGGCCAACCGCTCAAACTCCTCGGGCGTCCAGTAGCGCGCCACGGGGATGTGGTTCAGGGAGGGGCGCAGGTATTGGCCCAGGGTGAGCCTTTGGCAGTGGGCGGCCCGCAGATCCTCCATGGCGGCCACCACCTCTTCAAAGGCTTCGCCCAGGCCCAGCATCAGGCCTGATTTGGTGGGAATGGTTGGCGCCAGCTCGCGGGCTGCGGCCAGCAGGGCCAGGGAGCGGCGGTAGGTGGCGCCGCGGCGCACCTCACCTTGCAGCCGTTCCACGGTTTCCAGGTTGTGGTTGAAGCAGGCCGGCCCGGCAGCCAAAACGCTCTGCAACCGCTGGCGCTGGGCGGCTACGGCCTCGGCTTCGCCTGCGTGGCCGCCCCAGAAATCGGGGGTGAGCACCTCGATCTGCACCAGCGGATTGCGGCGCCAGATGGCCGCCATGGTGGCGGTGAACAGCTGGGCGCCGTGGTCTGGAAGATCGTCTCGGGCGACGGCGGTGAGCACCACGTAGCGCAGGGCCAGATGCTGCACCGCATCGGCCACCCGCTCGGCCTCGGCGGCATCGAGAGGAGCGGGGGCCTGGCCCTTGTCCACCTGACAGAAGGCGCAGCTGCGGGTGCAGATCGGCCCCCCCAGCAGGAAGGTGGCGGTGCCGGCGGCATAGCACTCGCCGCGGTTGGGGCAGCGCCCCTCCTCGCAGATGGTGTGCAGCCGCTGTTGCTTCACCACCGCCTGCACGGCCGCCAGCTGGGAGGCATTGCCAATGGGGCGGCTCAACCAGGCCGGCAACCGCTCGGCCGGGGCGATGCTGCGATAGCGACTGGGGCGGTTCATTGAGCTGAGAGCCATCGCACTAATCACATCGCATTAATCCATCGGGCGGCGGCCCTCCAGGGCGCGGGCGAGGGTTACCTCGTCGGCGTAGTCGAGTTCGCCGCCCACCGGCAGGCCGTAGGCGATCCGACTCACCGCCGTAAACGGCTTCAGCAGGCGGGCCAGGTAGAGGCTGGTGGTGTCGCCCTCGACGCTGGGGGTGAGGGCCAGGATCACCTCCTGGAAGTCGTCGGCGGCCACCCGTTGCACCAGGGGCTTGATCTGCAATAGTTCCGGGCCGATGCCATCCATGGGCGAGATCAAGCCGCCGAGCACGTGGTAGCTGCCCTGGAACTCGCGGGTGCGCTCTAGCGCCAGCAGGTCGCGGGAGTCGGCCACCACGCAGAGCAGGCCGTTGCTGCGGGAATCATTGAGGCAGATCTCGCAGAGGGGATCGGCGGAGAGGTGAAAACAGCGCTGGCATTGACCCACCTGGCTGCGGGCCGCCAGCAGCGCGTCGGCGAAGCTGCGGGTCTGTTCGGCGGGCTGATGCAGCAGATGCAGTGCCAGCCGCTGGGCTGTGCGGGGGCCAATGCCCGGCAGCCGCTCGAACTGTTCAATCAGCCGGGCCAGGGGTCGGGTGTAGCCGCTCAGGGCTCGGCAGCAGCTTGATCAAATCTAGGCGGCGAGCAATTCCAGGTGGCTGGAGCGGGGGGCCAGGCCAGCACAATGGTTCGATCCCCATTCCCTTGCCCCCATGGACCGCCTGCGCCGACTGCTGCCGCGCCCTGGCCTGTCGCTCCTGGCGCTAGTGATGGCGGCGGTGCTGGCCGGCTGCAGCGCGGCGGCGGCGGGCCTGAACGCCTATCAAAGCCCGGATGGACGCTATGCCTTTCTCTATCCCACCGGCTGGACCCGGGTGCAGGTGAGCGGCGGGCCGCAGGTGGTATTCCACGACCTGATCAACAGCGACGAAACCCTGTCGCTGGTGGTGTCGGATGTGAAAGATGACAGCAATTTGACGGCCCTGGGCAGCGCCATCGCCGTGGGTGAGCAGTTGCGCCGCAGCGCCATCGCCCCCGAGGGCAGCGGCCGCCAGGCGGAACTGGTGCATGCCGAGCAGCGGGAAGCGGGCGGTCGCAGCTTCTACGACCTGGAATACAGCGTGCATCTGGCCGACCGCGACCGCCACGAGCTGGCCACGGTGGTGGTGGATCGGGGCCGGCTTTACACCTTCGCCGCCAGCACCAACGAGATCCGCTGGCCCAAGGTGAAGGGACTGTTCCAGCAGGTGGTCACCTCCTTCAACCTGCTGGTGTGAACCAAGGTTCTGGGCTGCGGTGATGGTGGTGGCGAGTTGAGGCGGCCAGGGTGAAGGTGCTGGTGGTGGGCGGCGGCCTGGCCGGTGCGCTGCTGGCCCTGGAGTTGCGCCAGCGGGGCCTGGCGGTGGCGCTGATCGATGGCGGCACTGGCCAATCGGCCACCGCCTGGAGCTATGGCGGTGTGGCGGCCACTCCCCCCGCCGCCATCGCGGCCACTCCCCTGGGGCGGTTGCTGGCCACGGCAGCTCAGCGCTGGCGGCAGCTGGAAAAGCGCTATGGCCCCCTCGGTTGGCGCAGCTGCGGCCTGAGGCTGCATGGTGGCGATAGCCAGGGGGCGGTAATCGCGGGGCGAGTGGATACGCGCCTGCTGATGGCGCGGCTGCCGGTGCTGCTGGCAGCTGAGGGGGTGGAGTTGTGGCCCTGGGCTGCCGTCTCCATCACCCCGAGCACCACTGGCCCTGACCAGACCCAGGGCTGGCGGCTGCGGCTAGCTAACGGCGAAACCCTGGACGGCAATGCCCTGGTGCTGGCGGCCGGGGCGGGCTGTCGGGCGCTATGGCCCGAATTGAGCCCGCGCCTGCGGATTAGCTGGGCCGGGGTGTTGCAATTGGCGGCCATACCGCCTGGCTATGGCGATAACCAACTGCTGTTACCTAGCCAATTCCAGCGGTTGGCGCTGGAGCGCCGCGCCGCTGAGCTGAATGACGAAGCCTGGGTGGTGGACGTGGGGCTGGCCCCCTGGGGAGAGGCGGCCCTGGCCGGCCAGATCAGCCTGGTGCGGCCCGATTTAGAGTTGGGATCTCCGCCGAAAGCAGCGCTGATGGAAGGGCGCCTGCGGGCGGCATGGCGGGCCTTTGATCCAACCCTGGAGCGCCAATTCCTGGCCTATCAACAGGTGGCCGTGAGCTTCTGCGACCAAGGCCTGCCCCTGGTGGGGCCGGTGCCCAACGCCCCCAGCCTGTGGCAATTCAGCGGCTTCAGCGGCGGCTTCAGCCAGGTGCCGGTGCTGGCGCCAATCCTGGCGGATGCGATTAGAGGGGAGGTGGTAGGTGGGGCAATCGCTGGCAAGAAGATTGGCGAAAAAAGATAGCCGGAGGGGCGAGAAATGCGTAAATCTTGACAGGCACTAAACTAGAAGTAGATTTAGCGAGCTTTAACAAATTATGCCAAAAATGAATAAAATCGTAATTTATTGAAATAATGCGAACTGTTGAGGAGTGAACGGAAGCAAGCCTGGGCCTGCGTTGGCCATGCTTGCTTCCGTGTGTGATGCCGCACGGCACCCAGCGGCGCTGGCGGCTCTATTCAGGCAAACACCAAGCATCAAACGAGTACTTAGCCAGCCTCGCCATGAGAACGTGAAGAGATATTGCAAAGCCAGCGGGGGGGGGGGAGCGCTTATTGGAAAAGTAGTAGATGATTCAGCCCGGATAGTTTATTAATCATGTCTACCATCCTTTCGATAGCTGCTAGCAACGCAGCCCAGCTGGAGGGCAACAGTGGCAGCAAGCCCTTTACCTTCACCGTGAACCGCACCGGCGACCTCAGCGGTGCCAGCAGTGCTCGATGGAGTGTGGCCGGGGTGGGCACTAACCCTGCAGTCGCAAGCGATTTCCTCGATGGCCTGCTGCCATCGGGAACAGTAACCTTTGCCGCTGGAGATAGCCAAAAGATTATCTATGTGCACGTAAGTGGAGACGAAGTAGTAGAATATGATGAAAGATTTAGCGTTCTCCTCCACTCGTCAACTGGCGCTACGATCGGCACCTCTACTGCGATAGGCACGATTCGTAGCGATGATCTTCCCAGAATATCATTGAGCCTAAATCAAGCAACAGTGTCGGAAGATGGTAGTAATAATCTTGTCTATCTATTCTCTCGCACGGGGCCAACTGCCACTCCCCTAACGATAAATTACATAGTTCGTGGCACGGCCAGCTCGGATGACTATGCAAGCCTGCCGGCTGGTATCATCAAGTCTATAACTATTGCCGCTAACGCATCCAGCGCGACACTCTCCATAGATCCAACGGCCGACACCCTTGTAGAACAGGATGAAACAGTAGAGATTTCTTTATCTCCCACTACATTCTACACAATAGCCACCCCGGCAGCGGCTGTTGGCAGAATCATCAATGATGACACTAGCTTGGCCATTTCTCCGCCAACAATCAGCCAGCAAGAGGGCAATAACGGCAAAACATTTTACACATTCAACGTTACTCGCACCGGCCTACTCACCGGCAGTAGTACCGTCAAATGGAGCGTGGCAGGTATTGGCGCTCATCCTGCCGATGCAAATGATTTTGGCGGCAGCTTCCCCACAGGTACCGTTACTTTTGATGCAGATGAAACCAGTAAAACTATCACCATCGAGGTGAGTGGCGACACAATCGCCGAAAACGATGAGACTTTTGCCGTCATTCTATCTGATCCCACCGGCGCCACCATCACCACTGCCAGCGCAGAAGGCGTGATCGTTAATGACGACACTAATTTAGCGATTACACCACCTTGCATCAGCCAGCCAGAAGGCAATAGTGGCGTTACACTTTATACATTTACTGTTACTCGCACCGGCCTACTCAGTGGCAGTAGCAGTGTGAACTGGAGAGTAGAAGGAGGCATTGGCGACAAGCTAGGCGCCAACATCTTCCCAGCCGATCAGGATGATATTAGCGGGCTTCCCTACTTCGGTACTATTTATTTTGCAGCAGGAGAAACCAGCAAGGAAATCACGGTAGGAGTGAATGGAGATACCATTGCAGAAGAAGACGAGAATTTTGCGGTAATCTTGAGCGATGCCATTGGCGGTACAATCACCGAGGATACAGGCATAGGCGTGATCGTTAATGACGACACCAACTTGGCGATTGCACCACCCATCATCAGCCAGCCAGAGGGTAATAGCGGAACAACATTTTATACATTTACTGTTACACGCACCGGCCTTCTCACCGGCAGCAGCAGCGCCAGATGGAGCGTGGCAGGTATTGGCGTTCATCCTGCCGATGCCGATGATTTTGGCGGCAGCTTCCCCACCGACACCGTTACTTTTGATGCAGGTGAAACCAGCAAAACGATCACCATCGGGGTGAGTGGCGACACAATCGCCGAAAGCGACGAGACTTTTGCCGTCATTTTATCTGATCCCACCGGCGCCACCATCACCACTGTCAGCGCTGAAGGCGTGATCGTTAACGATGACACTAATCTGGGCATTATTGCCATAAATGCCAATCAGGTTGAAGGCAATAGTGGAAGCAAACCATTTACCTTTGCCATTCAACGTACCGGTGTGATCAGCGGCACCAGCACCACCTCCTGGGCTGCGGCGGGAAGCGGCATCACCCCGGCGGATGCCAGCGACTTTGCAGGTGGCATTCTGCCCTCAGGCACAGTTACTTTTGCGCCCGGAGAAGCAAGCAAGCTAATCAGCATTGACATAAATAGCGATACACAAATCGAGACAGATGAAACATTCTCCGTAACTCTTTACGACAGCAGTGAGTTAACCCCTCTAAACCCCACCTCCACCGGCACCATTATCACTGATGAGCCGATCACTATATCCCTGGCACTTCAGCCAAGTACCACAGCGGAAGATGGAGGGCAAATATTTAGCTATACATTCACAAGAAACGGGCCAACGGATGCGCCTCTCACCATTAATTTCCTAATCTTGGGAAGCGCCGATCCCACCAATGATTACACATTAGATTGTGATTTAAGCAGCTTCCCCTTTGGCTCAATCACATTTAATCCTGGCGACAGCACAGCAATTCTCGAAATCAAGCCGACTGCCGACACAACAATAGAAAACGATGAAACCATTGAGATCGAACTGCTCACTTCTAGTGAATATGCAGTGGGCACAGTTGGCCCCGTGGTTGCAACTATCATTAATAACGATCAGTCTCAGGCAGCCCTGGCCATTAGCGCCACCGACGCCACCAAGGCCGAGGGCAACAGTGGCAAAACCGCCTATACCTTCAGCGTGAAGCGCAGCGGTGACACATCCAGCAGCAGCACAGCCCAATGGGCCGTGAGCAGCACCCAGGCCACGGGCAATGATTTTATCGGCGGCGTATTGCCATCGGGAACCGTTAGTTTTGCCACGGGCGACACCAGCAAAACGATCACGGTTGAGGTGAGTGGCGACAGCAATATCGAGAATGACGAAAGCTTCGCCATTACCCTCTCAAATCCAGCTGGCGCCACCATCTTCTCAGCTTATGCCTATGGCAGCATCATCAACGATGATGCTCAATGGACCCAACTACTGGGAACAGGTACCTACGATAGTGCAAATGCCCTGACCACCGGCACCGACGGTTCCATCTATATCGGCGGCAAGACCTATGGCAACCTCGATGGCCAAATCAGTAGTGGTATTGGCGATGCCTTCATCAGTAAGTTCAACCCCGACGGCAGCAAAGCCTGGACCCAACTACTGGGAACAGGTACCGACGATGGTGCATATGCCCTGACCACCGGCAGCGACGGTTCCATCTATATCGGCGGCAAGACCGCTGGCAATCTCGATGGCCAAACGAACCGTAATGGGTATGATGCCTTCATCAGTAAGTTCAACCCCGACGGCAGCAAAGCCTGGACCCAACTACTGGGATCAGGTACCCACGATGGTGCAGCCGCCCTGACCACCGGCAGCGACGGCTCCATCTATATCGGTGGCCACACCTATGGCAACTTCGATGGCCAAACGAACCGTGGTTGGTCTGATGCCTTCATCAGTAAGTTCAACCCCGACGGCAGCAAAGCCTGGACCCAACTACTGGGAACAGGTACCGACGATGGTGCAACCGCCCTGACCACCGGCAGCGACGGCTCCATCTATATCGGTGGC
>JBILLQ010000120.1:0-2631 GCA_044375975.1 Prochlorococcaceae cyanobacterium | reverse complement strand
GATTTGCGGTGATAGCCGGTGATCACCACCAGCTCATCCACCAGGGCCTTCTTTCCTGCAGCACTCAGGCCCCCGTAGCGCTGGTGGGCCGCCCCCATGGCGGCCCGCCTGCGCTGCGGATCAGGGCCGGCCGCTCTCCCCTTTCGCTTCTCAACAGACCGCCCTGCAGCACGGCCCATAGCGGCAACAGTTCAACTGAGGCAACAGCTTACGCAGTCAACAGTTTTTAAGATGCAATGCGGGCTCAGTTTTCGATGTCGCTTGACAGTTGGTGACACCTATTGATTGGAGAGCTCATTTCTGCTGCTTCGATGGCTTTATTGATTTGTTGTCACCACTCGCTGTTGTCAACAATTGACTTGCCCCTCTGCCTCATAGCTACACCTTCGTCCCTGAGAAACTACATGGCCTTGCCGACAACCTGCCGGCAGGGTCTTTTCATTCATAACTTCCCAGTAAACTCTTGCAATCCAAAAAGGATCTGGTCGATTTTGTTATGAAATATTAATTCTTGCATTATCCAGATGTTGTTCAAGCCAGTCTGACCATTTTTCTGGTTTTGGACGATGATCCGTAAAGCCTATCCCCTCAAGTCCGCATCGCTGCTGAATAGCTACGCGTCGATGAACCAAAATCGAATTCATACACGGTCGTGGGGCCAAGCGCGGCAGCTTGCTGCCCCAGCAGCACCATCAGATTCACCGGGGCGGACGGAAAAAGGTGCAGCCTCGGCGGCCGCCGCTGGCTCACCAAGATACCCAGCTGCTGGATCAGCGCATCCGCCAACCAGCGGCCGTGGGCTCCATCCACGATCGTGTGCTGACCGGGTGGTTGCAGGGAGGCATGCAGCAGGGTGCCGATCGCACCGGGTTGGGCGGCCAAGTGATGGCGCACATCCACCACCACCTCGTGGGTCACCGAAAGCGCCACCGCCAGCTCCTCCCCCTGCCCCATTTTCTCCTCGCTGAACGACCAGCCGGAGCCTCCCTCCGGGCACCTGGGATGGGAGTCATCCCATACCATCGCTCGCATGCGGCTGTCGAGCTGGCGCAATGTGAAGGCCACACCGGTTTTGGGCGGCAGTAGCGTTCCCAGAAACCAGGCGATCGAGAGATGGGCCTGGATCTTCACCTCCAGCGGCCTGCCCAGGCCGGCGATGGTGGCTGTGGCCTGCCGCAGTCGCTCGGGGATGGTGGTGCTCCAGACCTCGGCATCCCGTGGCTCCCGTTCCTCAAACAGATCGCACAGATCAATCACCACCTGGCCTTCATTCTCGGCCACCGCATCCAGCGATCGAAACGAACGCAACAGCACCGTGGAACCGATGGACTGAGGCGGCGGCTCCAACAGCTCTGCCTGGTGCAGGAGCTCTCGCAGGCTCTCGGGCGTGTGGCGGGTGCGGCCCGTTTCGATCAGCCGCAAGCCGAGATCGTCGTAGGCGCCCCAATCGGCACTGAACACCCTGGTGCCCGCCAATCGGCAACGATCCTGCAACCAAGCCTCCGTGTCGGCCAGGGGAAGGGCCGATGTCTGGAAGCGCAACGCCCGCAGAAACTCCGCGAATGCTTCTGCCGAGGGGGCACCACAGATTTCCTGCCAGTGCCGGCGGATCTTGCCCACCCTTGTCTTGGCACCACAGGTGAAGAAGACGTGGTTCAGACGCCCATCATCGCGGAGGTGGGCCCTGAGCGGACAGGTGCTATCCCATGGCCAATTGGTTCGCAGGATCAGCCTGCGACACATGGAACTTGATCTGGAAGGAATCAACACCAACGCGGGCACCGTCGTCATTAACGCCCGGTGGTGCATACATCACCTTCAGATCATCCACCGCCCTCACCCCACGGCACTCCATCTCCACTTCGGCCACATGCCCCTGCGGCTGATAGAGCATTGGTAGCGCATGCAGCCAAAAATGGCGCAGCTGATAACGCAGCCCCTCCGCCGTGATGGTCACGGGCGATGCAGGTTTCCAGAGGGTGCCCGGTTTGCCGGTGGCGCTGGTGCAGGATGCCCTTCCTCCACCTAGGAACTCCTGAAAAAAGCGGCCAGCCAGGCAGCTCGGCCTTGTCTTGATCAGGGCTACGCCCAGAACCGGAACCGCAACGCCCGCTCACCCCCGCAGCACCGCAGCCATTCGCACCACCTGCACGATTGGTCCCACATCGTGAACCCTCAAGATGGCGGCCCCGGCGGCAATCGCCTGGCCGCAGACCGCCGCTGTGCCCCAGAGCCTGGCCCGCGCGCGCGGTTCCTCCAGTACGGCCCCGATGAAGCGCTTGCGGGAGGGGCCCACCAACACGGGAAAGCCATCGCCAGCCAGCTCGCTCAGGCGCCGCAGCAGTTCGAGGTTCTGCTCGGTGGTCTTGGCAAAGCCCAACCCCGGATCCCAGATCAGCCGCTCGCGGCGGATGCCCGCCGCCATCGCCCGCCCGCTGCCCTCCAGCAGCTCCTGGCGCACCTCCAGCACCACATCCCCGTAGACCGCCAGCTCATCCATGCAGGTGCTGTCGCCCCGGCTGTGCATCAGCACATAGGGGCAATCCGCCGCCGCCACCACCTTCAAGATGGCGGGGTCGCGGCGGCCGCCGCCCACGTCATTGATCCAGTCGGCGCCGGCCTCCAGGGCCG
>JBILLQ010000010.1:0-66551 GCA_044375975.1 Prochlorococcaceae cyanobacterium | reverse complement strand
AGCCATTGCACTCTTCCGCTGCCCGCAGGATCGACTGCTCCGTGCCAACACCATGGGAGAGCAGGAAGCGCTGCAGCTCGTCGAGATCGGCGGGGGTGAGGGGCTGGTTGCGGCGGAGGCGCTGCATGGTGAGCTGATCCTCGTGGGCTCGCAGATCAGGGCCAGGCCCGCCGGCATGCGGGTTTCCAGCATGGCGTTGGTATTAAGGATGATGTCGGGGCGACCTCAGCAGCAGGCTTCCACCGGCCCCAACCACTCCGCCAGCTTGGTGTAACGCCTGCGGCCCAGGTGATTTTTCACCGCCATCGCCAACGCCTTTTTTTGGCCCACCAACACCACCAGCTGCTTGCCGCGGGTGAGGCCCGTGTAAACGAGATTGCGCTGCAACATCGCATAGTGCTGGGTGAGCAGCGGTATCACTACGGCCGGGTATTCGCTGCCCTGGCTTTTGTGGATCGTGCAGGCATAGGCGGGCACCAGGTGATCGAGTTCGCCCCAGCCGTAGATCACCAGCCGGCTGCCAGCTGCAGCGGCCTGGCCGCCGGCTTCGCTGGTGGGGAACAGCACGCTCAATTCACTGTTGTCGGCGTCGATGGAGTTAATGGTGCCTACATCACCATTGAAAACCTCCTTCTCGTAGTCATTGGCGATCTGCATCACCTTGTCGCCCGGCGCAAACCGCCAACCGAAGCGCTCCACCTGCTCAACCGGATCAGGATTGAGTAACTTTTGCAATTCGATATTCAGCGAGCGCGAACCGCAACCGCCGCGGGCCATCGGACAGAGCACCTGCACCTGGCCGATCGGATCAAAGCCAAAGCGGGCCGGGATGCGCTCGCCCACCAGCTTGAGGATCAGATTCACCGCCTGCTCAGGCGTTTCGGCCGGCAGGAAATAGAAATCGCTGCTGGCGCCATTGCCATTGCCAGTGCCATTGCCGCCGCGATCGGCCGGGGGGCGTAGATCGGGGATCTGGCCGGCGTTGATGGCATGGGCGGTGGTGATGATGCGGCTGGAGGCCGCCTGGCGGAACACCTCCGTGAGCCGGGCAACGGGCACGGCGCCGCTGCCGATCACATCGGAGAGCACCTGGCCGGGCCCCACCGAAGGCAGTTGGTCTACATCGCCCACCAGCAACAGTGCCGCCTCGGGCGGGATCGCCGCCAGCAGCGAGGCCATCAATGGCACATCCACCATCGAGGTTTCGTCCACCACCAGCAGGTCGCACTCCAGCGGCAGCTCAGCGCCGCGCCGGAAGCCATAGGCGGCGGGATCGAATTCCAGCAGCCGGTGGATCGTTTTCGCCTCCAGGCCGGTGGTTTCCGCCATGCGTTTGGCGGCCCGGCCGGTGGGGGCGCAGAGCTGGATGCGCAGCTTCTTGGCGGCCAGGATGCGCAGGATGGCATTGATCAGGGTGGTTTTGCCCACCCCGGGGCCACCGGTGATCACCAAAACCTTGCTGGCCAGGGCCTGCTGCACCGCCGCCTTCTGGCTGGCGGCCAGCTCCAGGCCCAGGCGCTGCTCCACCCAGGCGATGGCCTTGGCGGCGTCGATCGTTCCCCAGGGCGCTGCCCCCTGCACCAGCTCTTGCAAAGCCTCGGCAATGCGCCGCTCATCGCGATACAAATTCGCCAGGAAGATCGCCGCCTCGCCCGCCAGGCTGTCCGCCACCACGGAGCCCTCGCTGAGCTCCAGATCGAGGGCGGTTTGGATCACGCCGCTCTCCAGCGCCACCCGGCTGCCGCCAGCAGCGCCGAGCTGAGGCTTGGCCTGGCCAGATGCTTCTCCTAATTCCGCCTGGACGGCTGCGGGCGCGGCGGGCCGTTCCACCGCCAACAGTTCGCCCGCCAGCTTGAGTAGTTCGGCGCTGGGCAGGCCGCAGTGACCCTCGCCGCTGGCCTCCAGCAGGGCGTAATTGATACCGGCCCTTAGGCGGATCATCGCCGTGGGTTCGATACCCAGCCGGGCGGCAATCGCATCGGCGGTGCGGAAGCCAATGCCGCGGATATCGCGGGCCAGGCGGTAGGGGTTCTCCGCCATCACCTGCACTGCGTCGTTGCCATAGGTTTTGAAGATGCGCACCGCCCGGGCGGTGCCGACGCCATGGCTATGCAAAAAAACCATGATTTCGCGCACCACCTTCTGATCAGCCCAGGCCTGGGCGATGCGGCCGGCCCGCACCCTGCCGATGCCCGACACCTCCCGCAGCCGTTCGGGGGCCTGCTCGATCACCTCGAACACCTCCGCCCCGAAGGCGGCCACCAGCTTGCTGGCGTAGACGGGCCCAATGCCGCGGATCATCCCCGAGCCCAAATACTTCTCAATTCCCTCGGCGGTGGTGGGCGGGGAAGAGCGCAGGAAGTGGGCCTTGAACTGCTGGCCGTGTTCGCGGCTGTTCACCCAGGTGCCACTCACCGTGACCCATTCACCGGCGCTGATCTCGGCGGCATGACCCACCACCGTTACCAAGTCGCGGTGGCCACGAGCCTTGATCCGAACCACGCAGAAGCCGTTCGTGGCGTTGTGAAAGGTGACCCGCTCGATCGAGCCGGCCAGCACCTCGGTGGGCTGGCCGCCCGCCTGGTCGCTCATGCCGCCTGCGGGCGTCTTGGGGCCATGGTGCGCCAGGGAATTTCAATCCAGTTCAGCAGTTTGTAGGGGCGGCTGTCGCGGGTGAGGCTCAAGAAGCATGCCGAGGAGCTGACGAAGTGGAGCTGGCGGAGAGAAGCTGGCGGAGAATATGAGCCTGCTGGCCGGGATCCAGAGTCGGACGATCAGCGGCGAGGTGGTAATTGCGTTGCGGGCCTGGGTGTGGCAGCATGCCGTGGAGTTGGGCGAGGCTCAGCAGCACCAAGGCTGATTCTTGATCGCCAGTTAAACATTACCGCTCGCCGAAGCAGGATGAGCCAAACTAATGTAAGGGCTAGATTGTTAATCCCTTATACCAACATCACTCCTTCCACTCACATCTTTTCTGCACATATTGATTTTACACATATTCATTCCACTCTAATTTATTTTACACGTATTTATTCTATACTTTTTATTCTACTGGCATTCATTGCACTTGCTACTGCTCAGCGAGTTCCGGGCCAGTCCCAAGAGAAAAGCAGAGCAAATAGCATTCGATCAGGTGTAATCAGGTTGCGACTGCTGTATTGACAACCTCCAAGCATAGAGTTAAAAACCATTCCAATCGCGGCGAATTAAACCCTGTAGAGCCTATCGCAATCTCCACTATTCATGATGCGTACTCAATCGGGGCCGTCAAGGTACCCCGCAATCAAGGCACCACCCAATCAAGGTGCCACCCAATCCAGTTCCAGACGCCTAGAATTACCTGAAGGCATTCTGTCAGAAGAATTTTGCTGATAAACTAATGGCGGCAACCACCGATCAGTGAAGGCTGATGTTTGACGACACCTCTGACTACGATAAGCAGTGTCAAGAGATCCGCCAGGAGAATATAACTCTCCTGGGAGAATTTAGCGCCTGGCTAGCGGATGCAGGCCTGTCAACAGCGACGATCAGGAGTCATCGCTACAATCTTGACTTTTTCCTCAACCACTTCCTGCTCTATGGCGACACGCTGAGGGCTCCTGATGGCGTTGGTTATGTCGGCGAGTTTCTGGGCGACTGGTTTATTCGCAAAGCAACATGGTCCAGTAAAGCCTCAATCAAGTCCAATGCCGCCAGCCTGAAGAAATTCTATGTCTTCATGGCCGAAAAGGGGATGGTGAAGCCAGAGGAGCTTACCGCCTTGAAACAGCAGATCAAGGAAGAGATGCCGGATTGGCTGGACACTCTTGATAGATATAACAACTTGGATCTTGATGACCTGTAGCCCATCTGAACTGGAGCGATGCCTTCAGCTACTGAAAATCAGCCACTGCGGCTGTGCGGGCTGAGTGCATCAGGTGGCCGCATGGCAGCGGCAAGCTGCTGGGAAGAAAGGAGCAAATCGGTGCAAGCACCGTCCAAGATCACAAGCCACCTTCGTTGGCCAACAACGCCTGCCAACAGCTCTTGACCAGCACCAAGGCCTGGAGCGAGGCGATCACGTACAAATACAATTAATGACAGCCAGGGCTGATCAGATACAAATGATATAAATGCCAGGACCCAGATTTGAACTGGGGACACGGCGATTTTCAGTCGCCTGCTCTACCAACTGAGCTATCCCGGCCCGCCGCTTACGCGACTCCACCATCTTAGATCACTGCCTGCCCCTGGACCTGCCCCGCGCCGGCGTCCGCGCCAGGCAAGCCAGGCCGGCCAGTCTCCAGCCAGCACTGGTGAGGGCATTGGCTGCGGCGCAGGCGGTGGCTCCGGTGGTGAGGATGTCGTCGATCAGCAGCACCGGTGGGCGAGGGCCGATTTGTTTGGCTGGTGCCGGCCTGGCCGCGAAGGCACCCTCTTGGTTGGCCAGCCGCAGTTGCCGTCCCAGGTGGTGTTGCCCCAACACCGGTCGGCTGCGGCTGAGTACAGCGGTGTTGAGCTCCGCGCCAAGCCGAACACTCAGCTCCCTGGCGATCAGGGGCGGCAGGGGGTTGGCGCGCCGCTTCCAGCTGGGGATCGGCATCAAAATCAGCCTTGCCGGCAAGTTCCCATCTGGCCTGGCCAGGTCTGCTTGCAGCAGCGGCAGCAGCGCCGTCAGCCAGGGGGCCAGGGCCGCTGGCCGCGGATCGTCCCGCAGCCGCAGCAGGTGATGGCGAGCCAAGCCGCCGTAGCTGCCGGCAGCCCACCAGATCAGCGGTTCGCTGCCGCTTAAACCCGTTAGCCGCTCGCTTAGGGCCCTGGTGCGTTCAGCCGCCTGGCGATCTGGGCCCGGGCGTCCGGGCGAGCTGGCCGGGCGCGACAGCCAATCGAGAGCCCACCAGGGGTGGGCCTTTGCCATGGGCAGAGCCATTGCCGATGGCAGAGCCGTTGCCTCGGGCAAATCTGTTGCAAAGCTCAAGGCTTGCGTCAAGCAATGCCAGGGGGCGATCGGTAGGTGCGTGGGGGCCAGGCCAACTCTGCTGGCAGGGTTGCCACAGGGGCTGGATTGCTAAGGGGCAGGGGCAGAGGAAGGGGCAGCATCTGGCGCTTGCCCTGGTTTGCTTGAGCTGGTTTCAGCGGGGCATGGCCCTGATCATGGCCACGAGGGTGCGATGGGCATCCTCGCTGTCGCTGAGGGTGTGGTCGAAGCTCACCTCCACCACCTGGCCATCCGCCTCGATGCGCATCAACTCGGGGGTAACCGCCAGCAGGTTTGCCTGCTGGGCATCGCCTAGGCCGCCGTAGTGGCGGGCATAGGCGAGCACGGCCTCGCCATGGTCATCGTTCATGTGCTTGCAGATCCTGTCGCTCACGGCGGTGGTGAGGGGGTCAGCGGCCATGAGAGCGCTTGCGGTTGCCCGGATTCTGCTGCCTCAAACCCCCGCCCCGAAGCGTTGCCAGAGCACCAGGGCCAAGCGGATGGCGCTGAAACTCACGTAACCGGCCAGCAGCACGAATAGGCCGATGGCAATAGCAGCTTTGATGCGCTCGTTCATGGCGGTGGCAGGACGGTGCTGGCCAGTCTGGCCATGCCCATCGCGGCGCTGAGCTGGGGGCGGTTGAGCACGGGCACCCCCAGCAACCTTTGCCGCATGGTGCGCCACTGGGGATTGCGGGCGCCGCCGCCAAGGCTGATCACCCTTTGTACAGGCGGTGCCCCCAGCTGAGCCAAGCGCTGCCAACCTGCTCGCTCGATCTCGGCCAGGCCTTCCAGCAGGGCCTGCAAATAGAGGGCATCACTGACGGGCCGCGGTTCCAGGATCGGCTGCAGCTGGGGGTCGTCGATGGGGAAGCGCTCGCCGATCACGCTGGAGGGCCTCAGCGCCAAGCCGCTCGGTTGGGCTGGATTGATTTGTCGGCTCAGCTCAATCAATTGGTCGTCGCTAAAAAACCGCCGCAGGATGCCCGCTCCAGCATTGGAGGCACCGCCCACCAGCCAGCGGCCCGCCACCCGGTGGCAGCTGACGCCCGGGGCTTGGATCGGTTTGTCGCAAAACTGTTTGAGCACCAGGGTGGTGCCCAGCAGGGTGATGCCGTCGCCCGCCTGGGGATTGGCGGCCAGCACGGCGGCATTGGCGTCGGTGCTGCCGGCCACCACCTGGCAGCTCTCGGGCAATCCCAGCGCCAGCGCTGCCGCTGGAGCCAGAGGGCCCAGCCGCCCGCCACTGGCCACAATCTGCGGCAGGGCCTCCTGCCAGGGCTGGCGGGCGATGCTGCCGGCCCAGCACTGACCCTCCAGCCTCCAACCAAGGCGCAGGTTGTTGCCCTCCTCCCCCCAGCGCCAATCGCCCAGCAGCCAGCCCATCAGCCAATCGGCTTGGTGGCGCAGCAGCCAGGGGCCGCCAATGCCCGCCGCCTTTGCGGCAGCTAATAACCGCAGCGCCCGGGCCAGGCTGCCACTGGCACTGGCGGCGGGGTCACCAGCGGCGGGGTCACCGGCGGCGGAATCACCGGGGTCGTGGTCAGCGGCGGAGGGGAGAGCGCTGGGCAGCGGGGCCAAGATGGCCGCCAAGGCATCTGCCTGCTCAATGCAGGCCAAGTAATAAGGCAGGGCCAGACCCAGCTCCCCTGGCGCCAAGCCGCCATCGGGGCGGCAGAGCATCAGGGTGCCGGAGGTGCCAGCCAGGGCGATGCTGCCCACTCGCCTGGACAGTTCCTTTGGCAATTGACCCACTAGGGTCAACAGCCCCCTCTGCCAGCTTTCGGGATCCTCAAACGCTCCCGGATAATCGCTGGCCAATTCCGCCAGCAACTCGCCTCTGGCATCGCAAACGGCGATTCGCAAGCCGCTGCTGCCCAGGTCCACCCCCAGGGCAAGCAGGGCTGGGGGTGGCGCCAGGGGGCCATGGGGGGCGATGGGTTGCACGTATGCCCCCTGCAGCAGGAATCCAGGCGGCGGCTGGCGGCTCAGCTGGCGCTGCTGGCAAGCCGCTCGGCGGTCACCCTTTTGAGGGTTGCGGCTTTCAAGGTGGCGACGATGGCGCACACGTCTTCCCAGGGCAGGTTCAGGTCGCTGCGGCCGAAGTGGCCGTAAGCGGCCACGTCCTGGTAAAAGCGACCGCCCCGCTGCTGCGGCAGGTCCCGCAGGTGGAAGTTCTCGATGATGGCGCCGGGGCGCAGGTCGAAGTGCTCCTGCACCAGGGCGGTGAGGTCGGCATCGCTGATGCTGCCGGTGCCGAAGCTCTCCACCAGGATGCTCACGGGCCGGGCCACGCCGATGGCATAGCTCAGCTGTACTTCGGCTTTGCGGGCCAAACCAGCGGCCACCAGCGCCTTGGCCACATGGCGAGCGGCGTAGGCGGCGGAGCGATCCACCTTGGTGGGGTCCTTGCCGGAGAAGGCGCCGCCGCCGTGGCGGGCCGTACCGCCATAGGTGTCCACGATGATCTTGCGGCCGGTAAGTCCGGCATCCCCCTGGGGACCACCAACAACAAACTTGCCGGTTGGGTTCACCAGAAAGCGGGTGGTCTCGCGGGAAGGCTGGATGCTCAGGTCCCTGGTGGCCGGTACCACCAGGTGTGTCCAGAGGTCGTTGGCGATCCGCTCGCGCAGGGCTTCCGCCTCGCAGATGCCGTCGATCTCCGGGGTGTGCTGGGTGGAAATCAGAATTGTGTCGATGGCCACCGGCAGGTCGTTTTCATAGACGACGCTCACCTGGGTCTTGCCATCGGGCAGCAGGTATTCGAGGCTGCCGTCATGGCGCAATTGCGCCAGGCGCCGGGCCAGCCTGTGGGCCAGGCTGATCGGCAGGGGCATCAACTCCGGCGTTTCGTTGCAGGCGAAGCCGAACATGATCCCCTGGTCGCCGGCGCCGATCAGGTCGAGTGGATCGCCGTCATGGTCATCGGCTTCATCCACCCCCTGGGCGATGTCGGGGGACTGCTGATCCAGGGCCACCAGCACGGCGCAGCTGTGGGCGTCGAAGCCACCGGCCCTGGCACCGCTGTAGCCGATTTTTTCGATCACGCCCCGCACCAGGCTGTTGAAGTCCACCCGCGCCTGGGTGGTCACCTCGCCGGTGATCAGACAGAGACCGGTGTTGACAACGGTTTCACAGGCCACCCGTGAAGCTGGATCCTGGGTTAACAGGGCATCCAGGACCGCGTCGCTCACCTGATCGCAAATTTTGTCTGGGTGACCTTCTGTCACCGATTCAGAGGTGAATACGTAGCGGCTCATTCGGCTGCCAGGTACAAGGCCTGCCAGCTTATGCGGCCATCACGGTCAGCTGATCCCAATGGTCCAACCGGGGAAACTGCGGATCCAGTGGTGGCTCGCTGCTCCAGGCGGCGCTATAGCCGATCACCACGGCTACTCCAGCGGCGCGAGCCATGCGCAGATCGCTGTTGGCATCGCCGATCAGGGCGCAGTGCTCAGGGGCCACCCCCAGTTCGCCGCAGAGGGCATGCACCGCAGCGGGATTGGGTTTGCGCGGGCTGTGCTCGGCGCTCCAGAGGCCCTGGAAATGGTGGGCAATGCTGTGGCTTTGCAAAAAAGCCTCAATTCCACGCTGGTCGTCGTTGCTGATTACCGCGCAGCTGAGGCCCGCATCGCTGAGAGATCGCAGCAGCCCATGCAGGCCGGGGGTGACCTCGGAGGCCGAGCCGGGGCCGCTGCCCGCCAGGGGATCGGTGATTTCAAACACCGCCTCGGCCAGCTCCACCGCTTCTGGCCAACCCAGGCCCACCTGGACCAGGGCGGTGGCGGTGGAAATCAAGTTGTGGTCGCGGCTTGCCACCGCCGTAATGCCGGCTGGATGCAAGCCGCCGTTTAAAAGGCCATAGGCCCGGCCCAGGAACTGATCAAGATCTGCTGCCACAGCTGAGGCCAATTCAGGTTGCTGCTGCCTCAGCAAGCTGAGGCAAGCCGACAGCCTCGCCCTGGCCAGGGCAAGCAGTTTGGGTTCGCTAATCGAGAGGGTGCCGTCCTTATCGAACAGCACCGCCCGAATCTGATCGCCGCGGCCCTCGCTCCCGATCGGTTCACCGCGCAGCAGCAACTGGGCCACGATGATCTGCTCACACGATGGTGATGGTCTGCTCAGTCGAGGGTGACGCCCATCGGCTCGTTGTCTTCGGCCTGCTCCAGCAGCATTTGCTTGTAGCGAGCCGCCATCTCTTCCGCCCGGTCAAACACCTTTTGGGGATCGGTGAGCATGTCGCCGGGTTCGGGCTCCAGGGCCTTGGTGGACAGGGAGATGCGACCGCGCTCGGCGTCGAGGTCGATGATCATCACCTTCATCTGGTCGTTCACGTTGAGCACCGTGTGGGGCGTCTCGATGTGTTCGTGACTGATCTCGGAGATGTGCAGCAGACCGCTCACCCCACCGATGTCGATGAAGGCGCCGTAGGGCTTGATGCCCCGAACCGTGCCCAGCACCACCTCGCCCACTTCCAGGCGATTCATCTTGCGCTCCACCAGGGCGCGGCGATGGCTGAGCACCAGGCGGTTGCGCTCCTCGTCCACCTCCAGGAACTTGAGCGGCAGGAAATCTGCCACCAGTTCTTCCTTGGCCTTGCGGGTGCTGATGTGACTGCCGGGGATGAAGCCCCGCAGCCCCTCGACCCGCACCAGGGCGCCGCCGCGGTTGGTGGCGAACACCTCTGAGTAGATGGTGGCGTCTTCTTTTTGCAGTTGGCGCACCCGCTCCCAGGCCCGCTGGTACTCGATGCGGCGGATCGAGAGGGTGAGCTGGCCGTCTTCGTTTTCTTCACTGAGGATGAAGAATTCGCGCACCTCGCCGGGCTCCAGCACGTCGCTGAGGCCCTCGACCCGGTTGATCGACACCTCCTGCAGGGGCATGAAGGCGGCGGTCTTGGCGCCGATGTCTATCATGGCGCCCTTGGCTTCCAGGGCGAACACGGTGCCGTTGACGACGTCACCGGGTTTGAAGTTGTAGTCGTACTTGCTCAGCAGCGAAGCGAACTCGTCGAGGGTGAAGCCCACCCCGTCGAGGTCCCGGCGGCTAGCACGGCTGCCCGGGTCATCAGCTGTTGGCACCTCTTCCGGAATGGCGAGGTCGAAATCGTCAACTGCCGCTTCGGCGGCCAGGTCGAGATCGGCCTCGATGCTGGTGAGATCGGAAGGGGTCACGGTCATGGAATGTCGGCGGCCTGCCAGTAGGCAGTTACGAAGTGATTTGCGCTCCTGCCCGCCAGCAGAAAGCACAGCCCAACAGCCTATCAAGTCAAGCTGATGGTGCCGGATGGCCCTGGCTCAAGATCAGGCTGTGGCCCTGGCTCAGGCTGTGGCTCAGGCTGTGGCTCAATTGGGCTCTGGCGCCGGCTCAGCTGATCACAGCAAGCCGCACCTTGGTGGTGCCTTGGGCACCACCGCGTCGATTTAGCCGCTCTAAAGCAGCCACAAAGTCGCTGATGCCTTGAAAACGGCGATAAACCGAGGCAAAACGTACGTAGGCCACCTCGCTGATCTCGCCCAGCTGCTGCAAAACGAGCTCGCCAATTTCAGCGCTGCCCACCTCTCGACCACTGCGTTGCTGCAGTTGCAGCTCAATCTCATCGACCACCGCTTCCAGGTGGGCGGGCTCCAAGCCGGTTTTTTCGCAGGCCCGCAGCAGCCCGTGCAACAACTTGCCCCGATTGAAGGTCTCCCGGCTGCCGTTGCGCTTAACCACGGTGATCGGCACTGTTTCCACCCGTTCGTAGGTGGTGAAGCGGAAGTCGCAGTTCAGACATTCGCGGCGGCGGCGCACACTCCTGCCTCCATCGGCAGCCCGTGATTCGAGCACCCGGCTATCAGTGTGTTGGCAGGAGGGGCATTGCATCCCCGATCATCACAAGCAACCGTTGCGACAAGTGTAGACACCCGGTCTTGTTTTGAGAAGGGCTTTCCGCCAATGGGCTGTGGACAAAAAAAAGCCCCCGCAGCGGCAGGGGCAGATCGTTTCAGGTAAACCCTTCAGGTAAACCGCTCAGGTAAACCTCACTTGCCGATCTTCGGTGGATCGCGGAAGGCGATTGCAAAGAAGAGGGTGGCGATCGCCAGGGTGAGGATGAGGATGTAGGCGAAGCTCTCCATGGTTTCTCCTGGTGCTGAGGATCAGCTGAGTTTGGTGCCTGCCGGGGGCACATAGCCTTGGGGCAGACGGCGGGTTGACTTGTCGCCCAGTTTTTGGAACAGGCCGAATTCCACCTGGTCGCCCAGGTCTGGGTCGATACCGGCGAACACATCGCGATACAGGGTGCGGGCCCCGTGCCAGATGTGGCCGAAGAAGAACAGCAGGGCGAAGGTGGCGTGGCCGAAGGTGAACCAGCCGCGGGTGGAGCTGCGGAAGGTGCCGTCGGAGTGGTAGGTCTCCCGGTCGAATTCGAAGGCCTCTCCCAGTTGGGCCTTACGGGCCAGGCGCTTCACATCAGCGGGATCAGTGAAGCTCTGGCCGTTGAGGCTGCCGCCGTAGACAGTGGCGGTGACGCCGGTCTGCTCGAAGGAGTACTTGGCCTCAGCGCGACGGAAGGGGATGTCGGCGCGCACGATGCCTTCGCTGTCCTGGAGAACCACGGGGAAGTTCTCAAAGAAGTTGGGCAGACGCCGCACCTGCAGCTCCCGACCCTGGCTGTCGGTGAAGGCAATGTGGCCGATCCAGCCGGTGGGCAGGCCGTCGCCGTTCACCATCGGGCCCACGCGGAACAGACCACCCTTGGCGGGGCTGTTGCCCACGTAGTCGAAGAAGGCCAGCTTTTCAGGAATCGCTTCCCAGGCCTGTTTAGGCGTGGCGCCGTTTTCGATCGCGGTGGTGACGCGGCGGTTGATTTCAGTTTTGAAATAGCTCTGGTCCCACTGGTAGCGGGTGGGGCCAAACAGCTCGATAGGAGTGGCTGCAGCGCCATACCACATGGTGCCGGCCACGATGAAGGCAGCGAAAAACACCGCCGCGATGGCGCTGGCGAGCACCGTCTCAATATTTCCCATGCGCAGGGCCTTGTAGAGGCGCTCCGGCGGACGGGAGGTGATGTGGAAGATGCCGGCGATGATGCCGACGATGCCCGCAGCGATGTGGTGGGCCACGATGCCGCCAGGGTTGAAGGGGTTGAAGCCTTCTGGTCCCCAGGAGGGTTGGACCGGTTCCAGGTGACCGCTCAGCCCGTAGGCGTCACTGACCCACATGCCGGGTCCAAACACCCCGGTGAGGTGGAAGGCGCCAAAGCCGAAGCAAGCCAGGCCAGCCAGCAGCAGGTGGATGCCAAAAATCTTGGGCAGGTCGAGGGCCGGTTCTCCGGTGCGGGGGTCCTGCCAGATCTCTAGGTCCCAGAAGGTCCAGTGCCAGATGGCGGCAAGGAACAGCAGGCCACTGAAAACGATGTGGGCTGCGGCGACTCCCTCGAAGCTCCAGAAGCCTGGATCGACGGCCGTCTCGCCAGTGATGCTCCAGCCGCCCCAACTTTCGGTAACGCCCAGTCGGGCCATGAAGGGCATCACGAACATGCCCTGGCGCCACATCGGGTTGAGCACCGGGTCGGAGGGATCAAAGATCGCTAGCTCGTAGAGCGCCATCGAGCCGGCCCAGCCGGCCACCAGGGCGGTGTGCATGAGGTGCACTGCGAGCAATCGGCCCGGGTCGTTGATCACGACCGTGTGCACCCGATACCAGGGCAATCCCATTGGGAGTTAGTTCTGGGGGTGTTGGGCGATCGTAAGGGTCTCGATGGCTTGACGGAGCCGCTGGTTACGGAGCGCAACTGCCCGGCTGAGAATTGAGCTCGTTGCACCTGTGGCCATGCCCCTGATCCGCTTTGTTCGCGAAGCTCGCGATGTGGAGTGTTACCCCGGCGAAAACCTGCGGGAGGTGGCCCTGCGGGAAGGCATCGCCCTCTATGGAATCAAGGGAGTGCTGGGCAACTGTGGTGGTTGCGGCCAGTGCATCACCTGCTTTGTGGAGGTGCCGGAGGCCACCTCGGCCGCGGCCCTGAGCCCCCGCACCGGCGTGGAGGAACAAAAACTGCGCAACCGGCCCCCGAATTGGCGTCTGGCCTGCCAAGCGCTGGTGCAGCAATCTCTGGTGGTGCTCACCAGGCCCCAGGTGGGCCTGCAGGGCAAGGAGGCCGCCTTTGCCAAGGCTCTAGCGGAGCCTCTGGCCGCTGGTCCTATCGCCTGGCCTCAGCCGCCGCAGGCCGAGGCCGAGCCTGACGAGCCGATCGAGAGCACTACGGGCGATGAAGCGCCTTGATTGGGCGCCCCTTGCCGGTGATACGGTCCCTGAAAACCTCCCCCCAGCGTTGAATCGCCATGGAAACCAACGATCTTGGCTTCGTTGCCAGCTTGATGTTCGTGTTGGTCCCCACGGTGTTTCTGCTGGTGCTTTACATCCAAACCAACAGCCGCCAAGGGGGCTGATCCTCAGCTAAGCCTTGGCGCCAGTGGCGCACCGCCCCGCTAGGCGCCAAGTTCATTCCCCGCTGAAGGCCGGAGTCGTTCATCGCTCCAGCCCTTGGCGGGGCTGTCTTATGGGCAGAGGCGCTCGCAGCTCAAGGGCGCTCAATGGCCATGCATTTTCGCTAATTAGACAAGCCTCTGGTGGCGGTGTCTTCGCTGACGGCCCTGGGTCTTCCTTAACGGCCCCAGATTTGGGCTAAAGGGCCCTGGGTTACAAGTGTTTCCCAGGGCCAGCTGGAGCTGCTCAGCTGCGGCTTTCGGGTTCGCGCACCAGCAGCACCGGTGCCGGGGCGTGCACGCGGATGTAGTCGCTCACCGAACTGCCCAGCAGGCGGTCGATGTCCACCAGGCCCCTGGCCACCACGGGCCGCCGGTCCTGGGAGGCGATTACAAGCAGGTCGGCTTTGGTCTCCTCGGCGGCGGCACAGACGCTGCGACCAATGTCACCGCTGCGATGCAGCGGCTGCATCTCCACGCCATAGCCGCGGGCCCGCAGCACGGCTTTGGCCAGGGCCTCATCGGCGGGCGATTTGCCACCGCGGGAGGGGATGATGTCCTGGCGGCTCACGTGGACGCCAAACAGGCTGCCCCCCGGGACTTCTCGCACCAATTCGCAGGCCAGTTTGATGGCGTCATCGCCCACGCCGGTGCCGTCAACGGTGACCATCACCCGGTTGACATGGCGCACGTAGAGGTCGTCGCGCACCAGCAGCATTGGCCTGGTCGACAGCTGGAACACGTATTGACTGGCGCTGTTGCTCAGGATCGATTGCAGCCGGCTGAGCCCCCTGGAGCCCATCACGATCAGGTCTGCGTTGAGCTCATCGGCCACCTTGAGCACGGTTTGCTTGGCATCCCCCTGGCGAATGATCGTGTTCACCTCGGAGGGATCCAGGCCGAGGCGGCTGACGGCCTCGGCCACCAGGCCGGCTGATTTTTGCCAGTGCTCCTGGAAGTTCTCGCCAACCTGCTCGCTCACCACGTGCAAGAGATTGATCCTCGCCTGGCGCACCGTGGGGATGTCGCGCAGCATGCGCACCATTTCCTCCACGTGACCCTTACCGGAATCGGCGATCAGAAGGTTGCGAAACACTTGCATAGATCAGGCTGCCTGGCAGCCTATGGCCGACGCCGAGGTGAGGCCGGCCAGTGCTGCATACCGTGATGGAGCCCCGGCCATGGACGCTGCGGCGCCGGGTTTTGCCCCAGCACACCGACCACGCCGGCGTGATGTGGCATGGCGCCTACCTGGCCTGGCTGGAGGAGGCTCGGGTGGAGGCGCTGGCGAGCGTGGGCCTGGAGTACAGCGCCCTGTCGGCCCGCGGCTTGGAGCTGCCGGTGGTGAGCCTGTCGATCGACTACAGACAGGCATTGCTGCATGGCGACCAGGTGGAGCTGCGCAGCCGGGTGGAACCCAGGCGCGGCGTAAGCATGCCTTGGCGCAGCTGGTTTGTGCGCGCCGATGGCGCCATCGCTGCCCAGGCCAGGGTGGAGCTGGTGCTCGTAGACCTCTCGGCTGGGGCGCAGCGGCGGCTGCGGCGACGGCTGCCCGATGACCTGGCGGCCGCGGTGGCGGCGCTGGAGCGGGGTCCGCAATAAGCTGCCAATACATATGTACTAAAAGCCGTGGGCAAGTTGAAAGCTGTGGGCAAGTTGGTGGTGCTGCGATCTTCTGCCCAGCGCTCCGGGCAGCGGCAGCGAGCGCTGGCTTGGGATGCCCGGCGGCGGCTCTGGTGGTGGCTATGGAGCCGCTGTCCGGGCATGGGCTGGGTTCGGCTCAACCGCCTTTGGGCCCAGTTGCCCGATCCGGCCCTGGCCTGGGCAACGCCAACCCAGCAGCTCTGCGACTGGGCCCAACTGCCCCCCAGCCAGGCAGCAGCCCTCGATGCCTACCGCGCCCACTGGGGGGAGGATCCGCTGGCCTCGGCCAAACTGGCCATGGCGCGAGAGGGTCCTTTGCTGGTGCCCGGCGATCCCAGCTTGCCGCCGGGATTGCTGGCCCTGGCCAGGCCACCCCTATGCCTGCGTTGGCGGGGTCGCGGCGGGCTCTGGGCGCCGCTGCGGGCGCGGCAGGCGATCGCCGTGGTGGGTACCCGCCGGCCCTCCCCCCACGGCCTGGCCATGGCCGAGGCGATCGGTGCCGCCTTGGGACAAGCGGGTTGGCCGGTGGTCAGCGGCCTGGCGGAGGGGATTGATGGGGCGGCCCACCGCGGCTGCCTGGCCCGAGGCGGTCGTCCGGTGGCGGTGCTGGGCACCCCGATTGAGCGGGTCTATCCCCGCCATCACGAGGAACTGCAGCGGCAGGTGGCCGAGCGGGGGCTGCTGTTGAGCGAATGGCCCGCCGGGGGGGCCGTGCAACCGGGGCATTTCGCAGCCCGCAATCGCCTGCAGGTGGCCCTGGCCCGGGCGGTGGTGGTGGTGGAGTGTCCGGAGTCCAGTGGGGCACTGCATTCGGCTCGCCTGGCCTGGGATCAGGGGTTGCCGATCTGGGTGGTGCCGGCGGATGCGGGCAAGCGCTCGGCTCAAGGCAGCAATCGGCTGCTCACCGGCATGGCCTCGGCCCTGCTGGATCCGCGCGATTTGATCAGCCAGCTGGGGCCAGGTCCCCTGGCGGCTGCCAGATCTGCCCAGCCGCCCACAGCCGCACCACAGCCAGGGTTTGGCAACGGGGGCGATCTGGAGCTGTTGGCGGCGGTGGGCAGCGGCGCCACGCTAGAGCAGCTCACTCTGGAGCTGGAGCAACCGGCGGCGGCGCTTGCCTCGCGCCTGTTGACCCTGGAGCTGAGGGGAGCGCTAAGGGCCATGCCGGGTCTGCGCTGGCAGCCCACCTAATCTCCAGGCATGGATTCCCGGGGCGAGCGTCTCAGCGGCGAGCAGTTGCTGCGCTGGCGGCGCAGCCTGCTCAGCGCTGGCGGCCGGCCGGCGGATCTCGACTGGCTGATCGACCTGGCCGGCGGCCTGGGTTGGCAGGCGCTGCAGGCGGTGAGGCTCCATCCAGAGCGCAGCCTGGAATTGCGGCTTTCCTGCCAAGCCCTGGCTGCCCTCTGGCAACGCCACCTGGAGGCCGATGAACCGCTGCAATATCTGGTGGGTCGCTGTCCCTGGCGCGACCTGGAGCTGGCGGTGGCCCCCGGCGTGCTGATTCCCCGCGCCGAGACCGAGCTGCTAGTTGATTTAGCCCAACAATTGCTGTTCCCGCCACGGCTGTTGATCCCGCCACTACCCCCGGCCAGCTGGGCTGATCTGGGCACCGGCTCGGGTTGCCTGGCCGTGGCCCTGGCGCGTTTATGGCCCGAGAGCAGGGGCTTTGCCGTGGATCTCAGCCCCCAGGCCCTCGCCCAGGCGGGCGCCAACCTGGTGGCCGCCGGCCTGGGCGATCGGGTGCAGACAGTTTGCGGCAGCTGGTGGCAGCCGCTGGCGGCCCAGCGAGGGTTGCTGGAGCTGGTGTTGGCCAATCCTCCCTACATCCCTACGGCGGTGTGGCGACAGCTGGAGCCGCTGGTGCGGGATCACGAGCCGGCCATGGCGCTCGATGGCGGCGCCGATGGCCTGGATGCGATCCGTTCGATCGTGGCCGGCGCCTCGGTGCATTTGGCGCCCGGGGGCCTGCTACTGCTGGAACACCACCACGACCAGAACTCGGCGGTGCTGGCCCTGCTGCGCCAGAGCGGCCTGGAGGCTGTATGCGGCCACAGCGATCTGGAGGGAACCCTACGCTTTGCCTCAGCCCGTCGCCCGATTAATTAATGTCTGGCCCCATTCCTGGCCAGATATCTAACTCTATGTCTGGCCCTATTTCTAGCTCTAAGTCTAGACCGACATCTGACCCTATGCCTGGCTCTATGTTTAGCCCTATATCTGGCTCTATACCTGGCTCTATGGCTGAGCCCATATCCAACTCTCTGCCTGGAAGCTCAGAGTTTGTGTTGAATGCCCCAGCGCTTGCCGCCAGGCTGGCCAGCGGTGGCGCGGTGATGTTTCCCACCGACACCCTGCCGGCTCTGGCGGCTCGCCCCCTGGACGCGGCCCAGATCTGGCGCCTGAAGCGGCGCCCAGCCGACAAACCCTTGATCCTGATGGCTGCCGATGCTCAGCAGTTGCAGGATGTGTTGGGCCTGCCTTGGCAAGCGGAATGGCTGCAGCTGGCTGCGGCCGTTTGGCCGGGGGCCGTCACCCTGGTGCTGCCGGCCAGCGGTAGTTGGGCCGAGGCGCTGCATCCAGGCGGCGGCAGCCTGGGGCTGCGCATTCCTGCCTGCGCCGCCGCCCGCGAGCTATTGCGGCTTAGTGGGCCGCTGGCTACCACCAGCATCAACCGCTCCGGAGAGCAGGCGGCGAGCAACGCGGCCGAGGCCAAGGCCATTTTCCCGCAGTTGCCGCTGCTGGGGCCGCTGCCCTGGCCAGCCGGCGCTGGCATCGCCAGCAGGGTGCTGGCCTGGCAGGAGGGGAGCTGGCAGCTGTTGCGCGGCGACGTTTTGCCACCCCAATTGGCAACCGCGATTAACGAAGCTGGCTTGGTTATCAAACCTCTAGATGAACCTTCCTGATCAGTGGCTGTTCTGGGATACAAACCCCGTCCTTCATGACGGCTTTTCATCCGGGAGCTGACGAATCATGTCCCGGAGCAACTGGGCCATGGTCCAGCCACGAGCGGCGGCGGCAGTGCGGAGCTTTGCCAGCTCGTCGGGAGCCAGGCGCATCTGGAGAGTCTCAGTCCTAGCCAACGTGCTCGCTTGCCCCTACGATGTGGTGACATGAAGCAACGCTACCGCTACCGCCTCTACCCGCACCCCCATCAACAGCTGGCGCTGGCAAAGGCGTTTGGCTGTGCGCGGGTGGTCTGGAACGACGCCTTGGCCAAGAGCCGTGAGCTTTACGCCGCAGGTGAGAAGACCAGCTACCCCGTGCTGGCGAAACTCTGCATCACCCAGGCCAAGCAGACCCACGAACGCTCCTGGCTGTCAGACCCCAGCAATGTGGTGCTGCAGCAGTCCGTGCGCGACCTGGATCAGGCGTTCCGCAACTGGTGGGCCAGCCTGAAGGGCAAGCGCAAAGGACCGAAAGTGAAGACTCCTCGCTTCAAGAAGCGTCGTGGGGCCCAGGCGATCCGGTTCATGTCCCATGTGTTCCGAACCGGAGAGCGGTCGCTGACGCTGAGCAAGATCGGCACTGTCCCGATCGAATGGAGCCGGGATCTGCCATCGGCTCCCAGCAGCGTCACGGTCATTCGTGAGGCCAGCGGGCGCTACTTCGCCAGCTTTGTGGTGGAGGTGGAGCCAACGCCGCTGCCTGCCAATGGCAAGGCGGTTGGCATCGACCTGGGCTTGGCATCCCTCGCCGTCACATCAGCCGGTGAAAAGATCGCCCCGCCGAAGTTTCTGCGCTCTGCGCTGAAGCGTCTGCGGCGGCTGCAGCGGCACCTCAAGCACAAGCAAAAGGGTTCCAATCGCTTGGCGGCTGCCAGGCGGCAGGTGGCAAAACTCCACGCCACCATCGCAGACAAGCGCCTCGACTTTTTGCATCAGCTCTCGACCCGCATCATCCGCGAAAACCAAACGGTGGTGCTGGAAGACCTGAATGTGTCGGGGATGCTCAAAAACAAAAATCTGGCCCGCTCGATTGCCGATGCCGGCTGGCGGCAGTTCCGAACCCTACTGGAGGCCAAGGCGGCGCAATACGGCAGGCAGCTGGTGGTCATCAACCGATGGCTGCCCACCAGTCAGGTGTGCTCAGCCTGCGGCCACCAGGACGGCAAGAAGGAGCTGTCAATCCGGGAGTGGCAGTGCCCGAGTTGCGGAACGGTTCACGACCGCGACATCAACGCTGCTTTGAACATCCTCGCCGCCGGACTGGCGGAGAGTCGAAACGGGCGTGGAGCCTCGCATCAGTCCACCCTTGCGGTGGCAGCAGGCTGGGAAGCGCCAACCCACCCGATCGCTGAGGCATCCACATGCGCAGCGTAGAAGGAATCTCCGGCCTTCAGGCCGGGGAGGAAGTCAAATTGCTCTGTTCTGATGGTTTTGCTGTTGCTGTTACTGGCAGTAACGCTTTCGGGCTATCACTGGCTGGTGGAACCGCTGTTGCAGGTGGGTCATTGGCTGCTGCAGCTCATCGCCCTGCCCTGGCTGTTGTTGGCCCTGGTGGCCTGGCTTTTATTGGAAGGCAGCGTTGATCGAGAGCGCGAATGATCAGGGCCATGGCGTTGGGTTGGCCCTGAACGGCAAATGCCTCCCGCTCTAGGAGCCAAGTATTGAAGTGATAGTGCTTAGTGGTGATGCCTTGGATCTCTTGGGCCACCACGGGATTGAGCGGCAGCCGCCAGCCAATGGGGGTGAGCTTGCCGGCGGGACAGCTCTGGGCGGCATGGGCCGCCTCATGCAGAAAGGTATGGCGGCCGATGCCGAGATCAAAGCTCACCGGTGCAATCCACAGGCGCTTACTACCAGATTCAAACAGTCCGTAGTTACCGGCCCGGGGCGGTGGCTGCAGCAACACCCTGAAGCCATGGCGTTCCAGGGCTTTACGCAGCGGTTCCAGTTCCGGCGGCAGGGTGAGGGCTGGATTGCCCAGGGCCGCGCCAGTGGAAGCCAGAATCAGACCAGCCAATAGCAGAGATAGAGGCATAAGCAGATTTAGGTTATGACTTAGATTTGGGTTTAATTTTATATTTAAAGGCGCAAAAAAATGCAGAGATAAATGTAGATGTAGAGGCGGAGATGCCCAAGGTTTTTCTGGTGCTAACGCTGCGGCCCAGCTTGCCAGGGCCATCTTGACGCTGCGACCCGGCGACCAAGCTGGCATCAGCTGAAAGGATTTATATAGCTGAGAAGACATGGCTGGTAAGTTGAGCCTGGCCATAGGTGCCGGTAACCCGGTCAGCGATGCTGAAGGCAAGCCCAGGCGCTGCGCCTAGGCGGGGAATGGGCAGCTTGGCTTGGCTGGAGCCGGCAGTTGCCCTAGCAGAGACTAGGGAAACTGCTCGGGCAGTGGCACCAGGAGTGGCGCCATGAATGGCACAGATCTCAACTCGATGACCAATGGCGTAATTACCAAAGAAGGTGACGTCCGAGCTATCTTCGTCCAGCTCTAATTTCAGCCCATTATCTAGGCCAATAAATACCTGTTTGCCCAGCTGATTGCGAGGATCGATTGCCAGCATATCGACATGACGAACAACTTGACCGAATTCTCTCTTTGCCACTGTCGTTTTCAGGCATGAGCTAGGAATGGTGTCGATCGAAGCTGCTAGGGCTGAACCATTTAGCGTCAAACTTGCGGCGATGGCGGCTATGGCTGCGGCTGCGGCTGTGGCGGCTGATATGGCTGCGGCTTTGGCTGGAGCTGAGGCTGGAGCTGAGGCTATGGCTGTGGTGCAGGAGCTGCGCTGAATCATCTGCTGCTATGCCGGAGCGGCAATGCTTCACGCTAGGCCGGGTTTGGCAGCTGCCGTTGAGGGCTCTTGCCGCCAACCGCAGCTGCTGTTGAGGGCTGTTGGCTCAGATGGCTGCTATCGCAGATTGTTGCTGCCGCAGATGGCCGCTCCCGCCCAGCAGCAGCCAACAATCAGCAACCAGCAACCAGGGGAAATCCGCCAAGCCAGAGCGCAGTTCGGCTGGCGCCGCAAAGGCTGGTGGTTGATTGATCCCGCCCTGGGCAAGAACTGGTTGCCCAGGGCGGGATCAAGTTGGAAGCCGGCTAACGGATTTGAACCGATGGCCTTCGCTTTACAAAAGCGCTGCTCTACCACTGAGCTAAGCCGGCGTGAGTCTCTCAACCTGCTCAGCAGTTTATCGCTGTGCCAGATCCCAAGGCCCAGAGCAGCAGTTGGCTCCTGCTGCGACATTGGGTTTTGGCCAGCAGGTGGGACACATGGCTCTCCACCGTTCGAGGGCTGAGCACCAGGGCGGCGGCAATGGCCTTGTTGCTATGGCCCAGGATCAGCTGATCGAGCACTCGCTGCTCGGCGGGGGTTAGCGGTGCCAGGGCGGCATTCAGTACTGCCATGCAGAGGTTCTCGACTGTCCCCAGGGTTCCCACGCTGTCCTGCCCCCTCAGCCCCCTGGGCGGGGCGGCGGTCTGAGGGATGGGCAAGCGAGCATCGGCTCCAGATCCGCTCCTGGCCTGGGTTCAACGCTGTCGCTGCCAGCTGGCAAGCCAGCGGTCAGCCCGGTGCTCAGCTGGCTCGTCTCAGCGGATCTGCTGTCGATTGGTCGCTATCGCCCAGGCCTGGGATCAGGGGCAGCGAGCGGGCGCGCTTGATCGGCAAATTGGCCACCAGGGCCGTGACCCGGTCTTCCGTTTCCAGGCTCACCTCCCCTTCCTCCACGTCGATTTCCACGTAGCGGCTCACCACTTCGAGAATCTCCTGGCGCATCCGCTGCAGCAGTTCTGGGTTGAGATCGCTGCGGTCGTGGGCAAGCACCAGCTGCAGGCGTTGTTTTGCCGTCTCACCGCTGGCCTGTTGACGCCTCAACAGCCTGTTGATCAAATCGCGCAGGGTCATGGCCGTCAGAACAGATTTTTAGAAATCAGCCGGCCGAGCTTTGCCCGCAATCCGGAGCGTTCCTTGCTGGGATCGACCAGAGGTATATCTTCGCCGCACAGCCGCCGCGCCACGTTGATGTAGGCCTGGGCGGCGGGGGAACCAACGCCGTGGCCCTGGAGGGTGAGCGGTTCGCCGCGGTTGGTGCTCACGATCACCTGTTCGTCTTCCAAGACCAGGCCCAAGAGCGGCAAGGCCAGGATGTCGGTAACGTCCTGCACCGAGAGCATTTCCTTGTTGGCCATCATCTTTGGCCTCACCCGGTTGAGCACCAGCTGAATCGGCTGGATCCCCTGGCTGTTGAGCAGTCCGATCACCCGGTCGGCGTCCCGCACCGCCGACAACTCCGGAGTGGTCACCACTATCGCCTCCTCAGCGGCGGCGGCGGCGTTGCGAAAGCCGCCCTCAACGCCGGCGGGGCAGTCGATCAGCACGTAATCGCTCTGCTGGCCCACCTGGGCGGCGATCGTCTTCATGTCCTCAGGCTTGAGCCAGTCGAGCATGCGGGGATTGCCCGCCGGCAACAGCGCCAAGTTGGGTTCCTGCTTGTGCTTTACCAGGGCCTGCTCCAGACGGCAGCTGCCGGCCAGCACCTCCTGGGCCGTGTAGACGATGCGGTTCTCCAGACCCAGCAATAAATCCAAATTGCGCAGCCCGAAGTCGGCATCGATAACTGCCGTGCGAGCCCCCTGGCGGGCCAGGGCGATCCCCAAATTGGCGGTTAGCGTCGTTTTGCCAACGCCCCCCTTGCCGGAGCAGATCAAAATGGTGCGGGCAGACGTGGCGTTCACGGCAAGGGTTGGAGTGGAGGCAGGTTAGGCCCAAACTCTTTTGCCCCGCACCGCTTGCCGCTGGGGCTGCGGGGCTGGGCATTTGGGAGCGGGGGCTGTTCGACTGGCGAAGACGAAAACAGCGGCCTACCTCGACAATTAATACACAATGACGATCAATATCTTTTGCTCGACATCTGCGCTCTTCTAATTTTGGAATTGTTTAAACCATCTTACCGTCTTCAATATTGCGACCATTAGCGGCTCGGAATGGCGAATTAGCCCGTCAATGTTCCCGCCCATGGCCGCAAAGTCACCCATGGCCATACCGAGAATGTGTATGTCTTGCCATAGCGATGGCTGTTGCCAGGCAAATCGCTGTTGCCAGGCAAATCGCTGTTGCCAGGCAAACGGCTTCGCAACGCCGATGGCTGCTCCAAGGCTGGCTGGCGCAGCAGCTCCAAAGGCAACGGCTTGAGCGCTTCAGCCCAGCGGCCAGCTGGGGCTGGCCGGATCAATGCGAATGGCACCTGCGCTCAAGCTGGCCTGTTCGGCTAGCCCTGGCGGCGGGGCTTCCTGGGGGCCCCGGGCGATCACATCGGCGATGCGCAGCTGTAAGGGCTGGAGACCCATTGCCACGATTCGCGCCCCCTGGTCGCCGTGACAGCCGGCATGGGCAACCCCCCGCAGTCGGCCCCAAACCAACACGTGACCCCCGGCACTCAAACGAGCGCCGGGATTGACATCCCCCAACACCAACAGGGATCCAGCGGCTTCGATGTGATCTCCCGAACGCACCGTGCCTCGATGCAGCGTCAACTGCTGGGGGACAGGATTGCCTTTACTTGGCTGACTTGACTGATTTTTCCGATTTGGCTGATTTAAATGGTTTGGCTGGTTTAAATGGTTTGGCTGGCTTATCTGGTTTGATTGATTTAGCTGATTTGGCTGGTTTGGTAAGTCGAATTGCGCGGCTTGCTCAGCTCGCTCAGCCTGCAAATAGTGGGGAGAGATCCATTCCAGACCGAGGGCCGCCGCCGCCACCCGGGTGAGCGGATCGGCGGCCACCACCGTGATCGGCCCCAGCTCTGCCTCGGCCAGCCGCGAGCTGATGGCGGCAAGACAACTGGCCCCCAAACGCCGCTGGCCGCATTCCAGCCTTAGGGCCCCAACGGCGGTGCTGGGGGCCTGCAGCGCCGCATCCCCCAGTAGCTGCCGCACCAGTTCGAGCGGATCGCCCGCCTGGTCGGGCAGCAGCAGGCGGTGGGGGGAGCCACTGCCGGCCGCAGCTAGAACGAGTTGGGCATTCATGGGCTGGGGGGGCCGAGGTCGGCAAGCCGCAACCTAAGGGCAGTGCTCACCTCCGCCGGGTGGATCAGCCAGGCCAATTGGGTCGCTTCGGTGAGACTGCGCACCAGGGCCGAGCGCTGTTCCAGGGCCTGGAGGTCGTGGCCGTTCCAAAGCCTGAGGCCGCCCTTATAGGGGTGATAGCCGCGATTTTGACGCTGTTGCAACCCACAGCAGCGCTCGGCGGCCAAGCCGGCAGCGCTGCTGAGGCGCTGGGCAAGGGCCAGCAATTCCAGGCGTTGGCCGGCATCTAGCTGGCTCACATCAGTGGCTTTGAGTAGCCGCCGATTCAGCAACCTGGCACAGGGTTCGGCCAGTTCCTCCGGCCCAGCTTCCATCCAGCGCATCAGGTGGTAGCCGGTGCGAATGTCGTCGTTGGCCAAAAAGCTGTTCAGGTCTAGCGGCTCGCTCTGCCACAGCCAGCGGGCCATCACCGCATCGGCCTCCACCAGCCGCGGCCCCAGCCGCCGGGCGGTACTGATGGCCTGGCTCAATAGCCAATTGCAAACCACGTTGAGTCTGTGGTTATAGACACTGCGGTACATCAGGTCCCGCACCACCAGATAGTGCTCCACTGCCATCAGCCCCTTGGGATGGATGGCCAGGCCGCCGTCGGGGGCGATGGTCAAAGCGGCCAGGATCCGCTCCAGATCCAAACGGCCGTAGCTGGTGCCGGTGCTGTAGCTATCGCGCAGCAGGTAGTCGAGTCGATCGCAGTCCAGTTGGCTGCTAACCAGAGACTTGATGGCGCTGCAGGGGTATTGCCCCTGTTCCAGCAGATCGGCCACGGCGTCTGCGCTGCCGGGCGCCGAGGCCTCCAGCCGATCGCGCAGGGCTGGAAACTCGCGAATTAGCCGACCCGACCACTGCTCATGCCGCAGCCCATACATCTCTTCTCCGGTATGGCTCAAGGGCCCATGGCCCAGGTCGTGCAGTAGCGCCGCCGCGTAGAGCAGGCTGCGGTGCTGATCAAGATCGCGCCTGTGGCGCAGCAGCTGGCCCAGGGCGAGCCGGGCCAGATGCAGCACCCCCAGGGAATGGGTGAACCGACTCGACTCCGCCCCGTGGAAGGTCAAAAATGCCGGCCCGAGTTGGCGGATGCGCCGCAGCCGCTGGAAGGGGGCCGTGTCAATCAGGTCGATGGCCAGGGCCTCGGCCGGATCCCGGGGATCCAGGCGGATGGCGCCATGCAGGGGGTCGTGGTAGGTGCGGGGCTGGATCACGGCTGAGCTGAACTGGCGATCCCCTGCTCCAGCAGGCTGACGCAGCTTGCCAGGGCCTGCTGCAGCCAGCTGTCTTGATCGCCGCCGGGATTGAGCGGTTCAGGAGCTGCTAGCAACAGATCGGGTTCGATTCCCAGATTTTGGATATCGCGGCCGCTGGGGGTGATGTAGCGGGCCACCGTTACCGCCAGGCCACTGCCATCGCCGAGCGGAATCAGGGTTTGGATCAGCCCCTTGCCGAAGGTGCGGCTGCCCAACAGGGCACTGCGGCCGTTGTCCTGCAGGGCGCCGGCCAGGATTTCGCTGGCACTGGCGGTGCCGCCATTCACCAGGGTGAGCATCGGGCCGCCATAGAGCTGGTCGACGCCGGCCTGCAGGGGGGTCCTGAGGCCTTCACGGTTCTCGGTTTCCACGATTGGTTGACGATCGAGAAAGGTATTGGCCACCGCCAAGCCGGCATTCACCAGGCCGCCGGAGTTGTTGCGCAAATCCAAAACCAAGGCCTCGATATTGGCGAATTCACTGCCCTGCAGGGCCAGGCGCACCTGCTCCGGCACGGGCTCGGCAAATTGGGTGATGCGCAGATAACCGAGCAGATGGCCCTGCTGGCGGATTGTCTTGCTGCGCACTGGCTGCAGGCTGACGCTGCGCCTTTGCAATTCCAGCTCCCGCCGCCGGCCATTGGGCTCTTCAAACAGCAGCAGCACCCGGCTGCCCTCCTGGCCCCGCAGCTCGTTGGCGGTGCCCTCCAAGCCCAGGGCCCTGGTGTCGATACCGTTCACCGCCAGCAGGGCGGTGCCGCTGACAATGCCAGCCTCGGCGGCGGGAGAACCCTCCAGGGGGGCGATCACAACGACTTGCTCGTCGGCGCTGCGCAGGGCGAGCTGCAGACCAACGCCAGTAACAGTGCCCTTGGTATTGGCCATCAAGCTGCCGTAGTCGGCGGGGCGCAGCAGGTGGGTATAGGGATCACCCAGGGGGGCCAGCATGCTGTCGATGGCGTCGTAGGCATCGCCGGAACTGCTGATCGGCCGCTCCAGGGTCTTTTGGCGCAGCCGCTTCCAATGCACCGCATCGAAGCGTTGCGGATCCACGTAGCTCTGATTCACCAGCCGCCAGGCCTCCACAACTATCTGCTGGGCATCGCTGAGGGCGGCGGCGGGAGAAGCCAGCCCCAGCCAGAGGCCGAAACCCCAGACCAGCAGGGCAAAGCAGGGATTTGGCAGCGGTCGGCGGAAGGGGCGCGGGGCGCTCACAGGCGGTCAGCACTATCGGTAGACTTTGGCAACTGACATTTCGTGCTGCATGGCGAATTCCTCTCCTGCCGGAAAGTCGTCCCCTGTGTACGACTGGTTCCAGGAGCGCCTGGAGCTTCAAGCGATCGCCGATGACATCTCGGCCAAGTACGTGCCACCGCACGTAAACATTTTTTATTGCCTTGGCGGCATCACCCTGGTGTGCTTCCTGATCCAGTTCGCCACTGGATTCGCAATGACATTTTATTACAAGCCCACCGTGGCTGAGGCCTACGCCTCCGTCCAGTACCTGATGAGCGATGTCAGCTTTGGCTGGCTGATTCGTTCAGTGCACCGTTGGAGCGCCTCGATGATGGTGCTGATGCTGATCCTGCACGTTTTCCGCGTGTACCTCACCGGCGGTTTCAAGAGCCCCCGCGAGCTCACCTGGGTTACCGGCGTAACCATGGCGGTGATCACAGTTTCCTTCGGTGTAACTGGCTATTCGCTGCCCTGGGACCAAGTTGGTTATTGGGCGGTCAAAATTGTCAGCGGTGTTCCAGCAGCCCTGCCCGTGGTGGGTGATTTCATGGTGGAACTGCTTCGCGGTGGCGAAAGTGTGGGACAGTCCACCCTCACTCGTTTTTACAGCCTGCACACCTTTGTGATGCCCTGGCTGCTGGCGGTATTCATGCTGATCCACTTCCTGATGATCCGCAAGCAGGGCATTTCTGGTCCTTTGTGATCGGGTGATTGATCACCTCTGTGATTGCCCAGTTAACTCCTGTTTAGTCTTTCGGCTATCTAGAACTTAATCACTACCCTGAGACCACCCTCCTAAGGCCCACCATGCACATCCTCAAAAAGCCAGACCTCACCGATCCAGCCTTGCGTGCCAAGTTGGCAAAGGGCATGGGCCACAACTACTACGGTGAGCCCGCCTGGCCCAACGATCTGCTTTACATGTTCCCTGTGGTGATCCTGGGAACCATTGGTTGCATTGTCGGCCTTTCCGTGCTGGATCCGGCCATGCTGGCCGACAAGGCCGATCCATTTGCCACCCCTCTGGAAATTCTGCCCGAGTGGTATCTATACCCAGTTTTCCAGATCCTCAGGGTTGTTCCTAACAAACTGCTGGGTATTGCCCTGCAGACCATGGTTCCCCTGGGCCTGATGCTGGTTCCCTTTATCGAAAGTTTTAATAAGTTTCAAAATCCCTTCCGCCGCCCTGTGGCAATGGCCGTATTCCTATTCGGCACCTTCTTTACCATCTACCTGGGCATCGGCGCTGCCCTGCCGATCGACAAATCACTCACTCTCGGCCTGTTCTGATTTCTAATTAAGCTAATTTGCCGCGGCCAAGGCCGCGGCTTTTTTATGGCTAAAAAGTTCTGAAAACGGCTTTTTTGTAACTATAAAGTTCTGAGAATCGCGCTAGGACTTTTCCTCCAGATCCAGGAGGGTTACATCCTCAGGCTTCACACGTAAGAAGTGATGCAGCAATAGAAAGCCCACGATGGTCCAGGTTTGATAGGTGCGTGCTTGCTGGCCCACCCAGGTGCCGGTGGGCCCATCGAAATACTCAGCCCATTGCTGGCGAGGCAGTTGGTTTAGCTGACTCCAGTAACACTCTTCCACCATCGCCTTCATCTGACCCATCAGCAGCAGGTCGGCGGAAGGGTTGCGTTGCTCATGCAGCAGCACGGCCCCACCGAGATACCAGAGCAAGCTGGGCCAGTGTCCACCATTGTGGTAACTCCAGGGCCAGTTCTTGGGATCGGCGCCGGTCTTGTTGGTCCATTCCGCCTGGTCCATTGGTGGGTGGCAGATGCGCATGGGCATCTGGGCCATCAGGTGATCGCGATTGTGCAGCACCAGGCGAAACAGGGCCCGCTGCTGCGGTGCGGTTAGTAGACCAAACAGGCAGGCCAGGGAATTACCCAGGCTGTAGAAACGAAAATCAGGACGACCCGTACGCATGTTGCCGATCAGATAGCCGCCCCGGTTGTCCAGCCAGTCCTGCAGCCAAGGAGGAATAACCTGGGGTTGCACATTGAATTCGTTCTCGTGCTGATGCTCGCCATACTGCTCGGTAGGGCGTCTCCGCAAAACCTGCAAAGTTTTGCTGGTAACCCAGTAGTGCTTTAACAGATAAGAGCGTAAATCATGCAGCCATTGATGGGTGAGCACCAGCCGTTGATCCAGCAGCCGGCTCTGCTGTTGTTGCTTTGCAAGCTCCATTAACTGGGAGCAACAGCGCAGGCAACCAAAGAGCAGCACCTCCACCTCCAGCGGTGCTCCCCAGACATCCATCGGACGATCAATCATGAAGGAGCAGTCTGGAACAAACAACACTGGCGTGCCCTCAAAGGTGGGGTGGAGCACCAGATCCAGCAGCAACTGCACCCCCCGCTGCACTTTCTGGCTGGTGCCGAAACTAGTGTCTCGGCTGTGTTTCACATAAAGCCAGCAGAGCACAGGCCACCAAAGACTTGCATCCACGGAGGTGATCCGGCCAATGGAACGCTGGCCGTAATCGGCCAGTAAATGGCCATTCTCTTCCACAAAACTGGTGGGAAACACTCCTCGAGTTTGGTAGCTGCTGCTCTGTAGCTCCAGGCAAACAGTGAGGAAGTTGCGCACAATTTCGGTGCGCCCTTGCAGCAGTAAGTAGAGCATTACTGGCACGTTATCGCGCAGAAACACCTCTCCATAATTGGCAGCCGAGCTGCGGCGGGGATGTTCCAGGGCCGCAACCGACCCCACCAACTGACCACGAACCCGGATCAAGGTGCGTTCGAACAGTTCCTGGGCAGTGCAGAGCACTGATTCCTCCCGGGAGCTGGGCCTAACCCGCAATTGCTCCTGGCTGAATTGCCGTGCCATCGCCGCCGCTCCCTGGGAAGGCGCAAGCGCCAAATAGAGCGTAGGCAGGCTTTCGCTAGCTGTCAGTGAACTGGCGAGCTAAGGATGGCCAGCTAAGGATGGCTGGCTAAACATTCTGGCCCGGCCGCTGGCGATGGGCCATAAGGCTGCAGCCCCGCAGCGTTGAATCTGGCTGGATCGAGAATTGCCAATTCTGGCGCTGATGATCTATGGCGATTAGCACTACAATCCCATATCGGGGTATCGGTGGCAATCCCTAGTCCCTGGCCATGCAGCTGGCTGGCCTGCGGGTCAACGACAGCCAAAACCAAACCACTGGCAACAGCTGTCAGGCGCCAGCGAAAACCGCGCCAGCTCCGATCCGGACTGGAACCCCTTAAGCGGAGTTGTTCCACCCTGGCTGGGCAGGCGGATGGCTGGTGCAGCGAGCCGGCGGATGCTGCCGCAGGGATACGATCCAGAACCCCATCCCAGCGGCTCGGCCGCCGGCCCCAGGTGATCGCCAACCCACCAATCACCGCCACGGCGATAGAAAACCGGCTGCAAAGGCTGATCCAGCTGATCCGGCTGATCCGCCACTGGCGCACCAGATGGCGTACCAGCTGGCCTAACAGCTACAGCCGCGGCTGGGCCGAGTTGCCTGCAGGCATGGCGCAAAGCCACTACGGTCTGAGCATCAGTGCCCGTTCGGGCCCGCTGGACAGGGCCTTGCCAGCTATTTTTGCTAGAAGCCAATCACTACTGGATCAGCGGCTGGATCAGCGGCTGGATCAGCGGCTGGAGCTAGAGCGGCAGCTTGCTGAACCCTGGCATCACCGCAGCTTACCAACCGTATGTTGCCGCGGGCCAGCGGTGCCATCAGGAGCTTGCTGCAGCAACCAGAAAGTGAGCCCACCCCCAAAGGCAGCAACAGGGAGCTGCGCCAATATTAATTATTATACCTAGCCGGTTAGCCATGGCAGCAACAGCACGCCCTCCAGACACAAAACCCCAGCTTAAGCATAAACAATTTGCCATGGGTTGGCCTCTAGGTTTTATGCTAAGTGCAGCAATCTTAGCACTAATTCAACCAATCAGAAGCATTGCGGACACACCAAGCCAAGATTTTGGCCGCTATAGCGAGCGATTAATACGCTGCCAGGTGAGAGCCAGCGGCACAGGTAAACCATTGCGCCTCTGCGAACAACTACGCATCCAGCAACATCTAGACGGTCTAATGAGCGTACGCTTTAGCTTAGGCGATATCGGCCGCTATGGCAATGGGGATATAGTTTTCGCAGGGGTGGTGAGCAAAGGTAGTCAATCAATGGTCTGCGGTAACGACGGCCGCTGCAGGCCTCACCTTCCCTTGATTCTGGAAGTAAATGCAATCTCCACAGCTATTTTTGACGGCAACGGCCTAGCACTAACCCTGCCGCTGGGCCTGGTGGCCCGCGGCAGCTGCCGCATTGAGCCCCTGCGAGCCCAGTGCCAAGCCACCGCATTGGATGGCGCCTCCTGGAGAGCCGATGGCTATTTTTCAGTTTTAACACCTCCTGCCAGCAAAGAGCCGCCAGGCAAATAATCATTCACTCTCTCTCAAATGCATGGAAAGGCAACAACTTTCCATGCAGAGGGGGCCCGAGGAGAACGGAAGAGGACAAGGTTCGCCGCAGTGGGGAGCATTTTTGGGGTCTGAGCGCCTAAAGGGCCCCTCAAAAATAGCCCCTTCGACTGCCGCGAGTCAGGCCCAGCCAAGTTTTAGCAGGGCCTCTCGCATCATGAGATCGGTGAGATATGCGATTTTTCAAAGTGCCCTAAAATCCTGAGACCAATTTCCCTTGGGGGAGAGAACCAGGTGCTACAGGTCAAATTCTATGGCGTCCGAGGCTCTATCTCAGTGTCTGGCCCCAACTACATAGAGTTCGGCGGCAACACTACTTGTATTCAGATAATGGCCTCCGAAAGCCAACGAATTGGCATCATTGATGCCGGCACCGGAATCAGAAAACTCGGCAAAGACTTTCTGCAGATGCAAACCGAACAAACCGAAATATTCATTGCATTTACTCATTTTCACTGGGATCATATTCAGGGATTCCCATTCTTTTCCCCGGCCTACGACCCAAAATTCAACATCAAGATTCTAGCCAAGGGTGGAAGTCATGAATACAAAGAATTAAGGGATATTTTTGCAGCACAAATGCAAGACACCTTCTTTCCTGTGTCCCTAGACGAGATGGGTGCCAGCTTCGATTTTCTGCTGCTCGACAATAACAGCCAAGTATTTACACCACCTGATGGCATACCTGTCAGGGTCACTGCTGTGAAACACAACCACCCAGGAGGTGCCTACAGTTACAGGTATGATCGTGATGGTCACTCAGTGGTATTCTGCACAGACATTGAACATGGCCAGGTAATTGATGAAAACATCGTTGCCCTGGCACGTAATGCCGATATCCTTATACATGATGGCAACTATACCAGCAACGAGTTACTTTCTAGGCGGGGCTGGGGGCATAGCAGCTATGAGCAGGCAGCCGAAGTAGCCATTAGAGCCAATGCAAAGCAACTCGTGATCACCCATCATGACCCCGATCACGACGACGATTTTCTTAGAATGGCCGAGAAACGCTGCAGAGAGATAGTCCCCAATTCTATATTTGCACGCGAAGGGATGGTGCTCGCCACTAATTAATTCCGGCTTTGCCCCTGCGCAAGCTTCAGCGCAAGCTTCAGCGCAAGCTTCAGCGCAAGCTTCCGGGCCAGACCTGGTGGGCCGCTCGATGCCTATGGGACCTGCCTCTAAACTATACGATCTGGGCAAAGCACAAAATTTTAGCCATTCCAACACTCGTACATGTATACACCTTGGCAACCAACTTGCCAGACAATAAGCCAGTAGTAAGCCATATCTTATCAGGGCTAAAAGCAGTTTCAGGCTGGCAGTGGGATCACCTGGGAGCGGCAGTCAACTATGCATGCGGCCAGCTCTGCCTATTTAGGGAGCTCTGGAAAACCCGACCGACCGACGGCCGGCCAATGGAGCCCTGACGCCACAAAGGCTCCAGGGTGGGAGGAGCGCCTAAATGGAGGCTTTCCAGAGTCTCCTTAGCTTAGCTTGCATAGCCTAACCTAACCTAACCTAACCTAACCTAACCTAATCCAACCTAGCCCGTACACCCCAACCTGCATAGCCCAATCCGCGCAGCCCAGCCTGCATAGCATAAGCTCCATAGGCAAACCCAGCCTAAGCTGTATAGCTTAAACCAGCTTATGCGGCTTAGATTAAGCTGTATAAGTCAAATCAGCTTGTGTAGCTTAGTTTAACTTGTATAGATCAATTGGCGGCTGCGGTTCAACAGGCCGCAGTTGCCTCGGCGCCTCGAAATAGCTGGTTACTTTAGGCACAGGTCTCTGTCCATAACTGCAGAGAACAGCGGCAATGCGCTCACTCGCCACGGGCAACCTTGGGCTGGGGATCCAGGGAAAGGCGTGGTGGGCACTGTGATGGGGCAGCCCGCCCATTAGTGAATTGAGCCAGGTTCCCGCCTGCACATCGCGGGACCCGTAGATCTGCGTTAGCAGATGGGTGGACTCGCGTACCCGGAGGCCTTGATGTTCAACAAGCCCTCGGAACTGGATGATGGCCCCGATCACTCGCTCCAGCACCAGCCAGAGCGGTGCAGGCGCGCGTAGGTGGCATGGGGCCAGGCCATCGGCCAGCTGATCAGGCAGGCCAAAACCATTTCCAATAACGGCCAGCCCAGCAGCGTGCCGTGCACCATCTCGTGGGTGGCGATCAGCAACAGGGCATAGGCCACCCCAGCCATCAGCAAGGGGACCAGGGCAAGCCAGCCGAGGGGCAAAAGCCAGAACAGCCAGGCGCCGGCCATCAGCAAGCCGCTCAAAACCACCAGACGCAGCAAGGCCCAGGTCCGCTCGGCCGCCGTCAGCGTGCCGCCCAGATCGGCCACCGCCGCACAGAGTTCACGAACAAGCGGCGTCACTGATCCCAGGCCCCCTGCCAATGGTTGGCCATCCTGCTTTGTTTCCATGCGTAGGTGACTCCGTGCTGATGTAACTCCGTGCTGGTGTGAATCCATGCTGATGTGAATCCGTCTGGAGCAATCGAACTCCAGACACACCCTTCGGCCAGCTAATACCGGCCCCGCCAACTAATTCGGCATTGTAACAAATTCTTCGGCTACGGAGGGATGTAGGGCCATGGTGAGATCGAAGTCGGCCTTGGTGGCGCCCATGCCGATGGCGATGGCGGCCATTTGAATGATTTCGGCGGCGTGGTCGCCCACCATGTGGCAACCCACCACTTTGCCGCCAGTAGTTTCTACAATCAACTTCAACAGCACCTTGGGATCGCGCTGCGGTAGCGCCTGATGCATGGGCCGGAAGCGGGCCCGGTGCACCTTGATCCCACCGAGGCCATAGAGAGCGATGGCCTGTTCTTCCGTTAGGCCCACGCTGGCCAGTTCCGGCTGGGAGAAAACTGCGGCGGCCACCAGGTTGTGGTTCACCTGGCGCGGTTTCTGGCCGTAGATGCTGTCGGCCATGGCCCGCCCCTCATCCACCGCCACCGGCGTCAGACAAATGCGGTCGGTTACATCGCCCACCGCATAGATGTGGGCGATGTTGGTGCGCTGATCGCCATCCACCGGGATCCGATCGCCATCCACCGCCACGCCAGCGGCTTCCAGCCGCAGCCCCTCCAGGAAGGGCCGCCGACCGGTGGCCAGCAGCACGCCGCAGCCGCTGATCGGCTCGCCGCTTTCGCTGCTCACCACCAGCTGGTCTGGGCTGGTGCCACTGATGCCAAGTTGGCTCTGACCAAAGCGGATCTCGATGCCGGCGGCCTCCATGCCCTCCTGCACCGCCCGGCTGGCCTCGCGATCAAAGCCCCGCAGCAGGTGATCACCGCGCACCAGTTGGGTCACCTTTACGCCCAAGCCATGCAGGATGCAGGCGAATTCACAGGCGATGAAGCCCGCCCCCACGATCGCCACCGCAGCCGGCAGCGACTCCAGCAAAAAGATGTCGTCGCTCACCCAGCCCAGTTCGGCGCCGGGGATGGCGGGGCGCTGGGGCCGGCCCCCCACCGCAATCAAAAGCCGATCGGCCGTCAGTTCCCGGCTACCGCCATCGGCCGAGCGCACCCGCAAGCTGTTGCTGCCATTGAAGCTGCCCCAGCCCCGCACCAGCTCCACGCCAGCCTTTTCTAAAAAGCCGATATGCAGATTGTTCAGCCGATCCACCTCGGCGCGCACGTTGGCCAGCAGGGTGGCCCCGTCATGCCGATAGCCCTCCAGTTGCCAGCCGTAGCTGGCGGCATCGGCCAGCAGGTGCCGGTAGGCCGAGCCATACACCAACAATTTTTTGGGCACGCAGCCGCGGATCACGCAGGTGCCCCCCACCCGGTCGCCTTCCACAATCGCCACCCGGGCGCCGTAGCTGGCGGCCCGCTTGGCCGCCGCCAGCCCGCCGGAGCCGGCGCCGAGCACGATCAAATCGAAGTGGTCGTCCATGAAAAGGGGGCTGGGGGGTGGGAGCTGGAGGGTGGGGGCTGGGAGTGGGTGCTGGAGATGGGGGCTGAATTGGGCGTTGTGTCGCAGGCCGTTGGCCTTGCCCCTGCCCCTGCCCTCTGATGTAGCCGATCCTCCCCCCTGGCCCTGTTTGTCCTACTCACCCCGCCGCGACGCTTTCCACTGGATAGCCCTCGGCCCGCCAGCGGCTGAGGCCGCTGGCGGCCAGCCTTGAGCAACTGCTGGGTGGCCAAGGCCGAACGGCTGCCGGAATGGCAGACCAGCACCAGGGGCCGGTCGTGGGGGATCTCGTCGCTGCAGCCCTCCAGCTGCGGCAGGGGCAACAGCAGGCTGCCGGCGATGCGGCCCTCTGGTCCGTGGAACTCTTCTGCCGAGCGCAGGTCTACGAGGGTGAGCCCTACCAAAGCCCCGCTGCGCCTTGTACGACAGCGCTGGGCAATCGAGAACGAGTGGCCCTGGATTAGCGATGGGCAACTTGGTGGGGACGCCCACCGCTACGCCGAAGGCCACTGCGAACGCTAATCCGAAAGCAATGACGTTCAGGCTCTGGCGCCACTGGGCAGCCTGGGCCTCAACTTGCTGCGTATCAATGGCTTTCGCTCCATTGGCGTCCACTCCATCAGGACTGGATTGATGGCCGTGGCCCAAGTCGTCAAAAGGATGATCGGCTGGAGCGGGATTCAGGCGCTGGAGCGGGAGTAACGAGACTTTCAGTCGGCCCTGGGGGGGGGGCTGCCCCAATCAAAGTAATTATTTCCTTTGATTGGGGCAGCATCGCCGTCGGTACCTACACTTGTACTCAGCCAGCTACCGCAGCGGCGGCCATGTCAGCTTTCGCCCAGGGGAAGGCGGAAGTTTCCCTCGGTGCGCATCGAGTTCTTCCATCTGCGCTTTCCCAGCTGTCTGCGGCTTGCTATTAAGCAGTTTGCAGCTAAGCTGCTTCAAGTTGGTACCGGGCTCATTTTTGAGTCAGCCACCTGCCACCCCTCTGCGTAAAAATCCATGCCAACAAACCTCACAGTAAGCTCAAGCCCTCCTAGTAGTTCTGCCCACCCCTACTCTGTTAATGACAACACTATTTATTCAAGTTTACCAGCAAGTTCCCCTTCCCCAGCCGTAACATTTTTACTGAATGATTCTGTAACTATTACTGGTTCAGGTGCTACTAACCTAGGCCTTAACACCAAAATGGGCCATGATACCCTGGTTGTTAATGCGACCTTAACAGGTAACACCAGCAACTCAACGATAATCGATCTCGGCGATGGCAATGATTCCGCAGTGGTAAACTACGCTGTTTCTGATTATTACTTTAAGCTCGGCGATGGCAAAGACACTATGACTATTGCTGGTACAGGTGTTACCAATTTGGCCGTGGATCTCGGTTCTGGTTACGACACCCTGGTGATCAACACCACCCTGACCGGGACTTCCAATACTGCCGCTAATTCAGTGGTGCAACTCGGCGGTGGCAATGACATTGTTACTGTCAATTCCAATATTTCCAATTATAGGATTGATGGTGGCGCCCTCAACGACACTCTGGTAATCAACGCCAATCTGAACAACACCATTGTTACCGGCGGTGCTGGCGCGGATTCAATCGTGTTCAGCAGCGGAACCGTTACCGGTGGTCAGCTGTCCGTTGGTGTTGCCTCACCCGCTGCAGATGGCGCCGACACCCTCACCATCGCCACTGGCGCCAAGGGCGTAGGCACATTTATCACCAACTTCAGTGGAGCCCAGGATACTCTGATCATCGGCGGTACCATCATTACCGGCCTGGCCAGCTTGGCAATTGGTTCTTATAATGCCGCCCTATATGCAGCCACTGCCGGCTCTAATGTTGCCCTCTACAGTTGGCTGGCTGACGGCGGCAACAGAATCACCCTGGTCTGATCTTTGTATCATGACCCCTGGGATTAGATGATTTTCGGATAATCTTTAAGCCAGGCTTAAGCCTGGCTTTTTTATTGGCCGTCTTATCGCCTGCTGACGCCTGGGGCTTGGCTGGCAGTTTTTACTGTTTGCTGCTTCTATATTTAGGATGGATCTCCCCCCCCCCAGAGCCAACTGAAAGTCAGGCACAAGGTTGATGGCGTTGCCTTGCGGGGCTGCTTTCCTTGGTGGGATTGCTCCTCTCTCTTGTTCAAGCCCGCGGCGCCTGCTGATCTGATCGGCTTTCTGCGGTCGCTTCCTGGGGGCCACAAGTGCCGGGGGGTGAGCTATCCCCCAGTAGCTGCTGTTGCTGCTGGCCATACTGGGAATTCTCAGCGGCTGCCACAGCACCAGGGATCTGGAGCGATTTGCCAGCCGGCACCGCATGGCCTTCAATGGGGCTCTCGATGTTGAGCTTCGCGGCGCACCCACCGACTCCACCTTTCTCTACCTGTACGAATGCGCCTCTAGCTATTTGAACGGGTGAATCTATGTCAATAATCCCGTTGGACAATTCTCTGTGCTTGACAGTTGTTAAGTGGTTATAGGCCACCGCCCCATGCATCCATGGGGCGGTGGCATGCTGGCAAAGGATTGATTTGTTTGCCTCGCCTTGTCTGCCATGGCTTCCGGCAGTTCCAGCGTTGCGGCCCACTGGGACCAGCGCTACCGCGATGGCAGCGATGGCTGGGAGCTGGGCCGCCCCGCCCCGCCCCTGCAGCACTTTTTGCAAGCAGACCCCCGCGCGCCGCAGCCTCCCGGGCTGGTGCTGGTGCCCGGCTGTGGTCGGGGGCACGAGGCCGCCCTGTTGGCCGCTGGTGGCTTCCAGGCGGTGGGGCTGGATTTCAGCGCGGAGGCCCTGGCTGAGGCCCGTCGGATCCACGGCGATAGTCGTGCTCAGCTGCGCTGGCTGCAGGCCGACCTGCTGGATCGCCAGGCCCTGCGGGCCCAAGGGCTGGGGGCTGGCAGCCTCAGCGGCGTGCTGGAGCACACCTGTTTCTGCGCCATCGATCCTGCCCAGCGCAACGCCTATCTGGCCCAGCTGCACCACCTCCTGAAGCCCAACGGCTGGCTGCTGGGCCTGTTCTGGTGTCACCGCCGCCAGGGGGGGCCGCCCTATGGCAGTGATCCGCAGCAGCTGCACCAGCAGCTGTCTGGTGCCGGATTTGTTCCAGAGCTGTGGGAGCCAGCCCAGGGATCTTTGCAGAGCCGAGAGGATGAATGGCTGGCACTTTGGCGGCGCGCCCCATGAGCTCATCCCTGGCCGAACAGCTAGCCGAACAGCTCACTAAACAACTGGCCCAGTGGGGCTTCAGTTGGCAGGGCCTGCGCGATAACCGCCACGGTGAGTGGTGGCTGATCGGCCAGCTGTCGCTGATCTCCCTCCATCTGCTGCCGCCCCTGCCTGCCCCCGCCAGCTTCGGGATCGTCTGGCCGCTGGCTATGCGGCTGGTGGGCTGGAGCACTTTTGGCCTGGGTCTGCTGCTGGCGGCCCAAGCCGCCTTCAATCTGGGGCCCAGCCTCACGCCCCTGCCGGAACCCATGGCCGGCGCGGCCCTGATCACCAACGGTGCCTACGGCCGCTGCCGCCATCCGCTCTATCAGGCGCTCCTGGTGTGCTCGCTGGGCTCAGTGCTGGCCCTGGGCAGCCTGTTGCACCTGGCCCTGCTGCTCGCCCTGGCTGTACTGCTCAGCGGCAAGGCCGCCCGGGAAGAACAGTGCCTGGTGCAAATTCATGCCAACTACAGCGCCTATCGCGCCTCCACCCCGGCGATCATTCCCTGGCTTCCCGGCCTCGATTGGCGCTGATCGAGCTCACCGAACGGCCGTCATCACCTGCCCGGCCCCCATCCCTGACGGCAGGCGTACGCAGAGAAAAGGAGTCAGCAGGTTTCAGCGCTAGCGCCCCAGCGGGCTTCCATTGAGCAGGCTGCCTTTGAGCAGGCTGGCGCTGAGCAGGCTTGCCTTGAGCGGATTGCCCCTGGAGCCGAGTGACCGCTAGCCCAGTGCCCTAGATCCGGGCTCCCTCCCTCCATCCAGCAGCCATCGAGCTCGCAGTCCCCCAGGTCACAGCCCCGCAAATCCGCCTGCCGCAGGTCGGCGTTGCGCAGATCGGTGCCGTAGAGGCAGGCGCCGCGCAGGTCGGCGCCGGGCAGCTGTGCGCCCTGCAGCAGGGCAAAGCTCAGATCGGCACCCTGGAAATCGGCTCCCCCTAGATCGGTGAGTTGATCGAGACCGCTGCGGAAGTCGGCCTCCACCAGCCGGGCTTCCCGCCAGTGGCTGCCGGCGGCCACCACCCCCCGCAGGCAGGTGCGGTGCAGCAGGGCACCGCTGAAATCAGCGCCCTGGAGCCGGGAGCCGCTGAGGTCGGCCCCATGCCAAAAAGAGAGCTTGGCCTGGGCCCCCGACAGGTCGGCGCCCCAGAGCAGGGCCTGCTGGAAGCCGCAGCTCTCCAAGTTGGCCTGGCGCAGGCTTGCCCGCCCAAAACGCGCCTCTTTGAAGCAGCTGCCGCCTAGGTCGCAGTCGCTGAGATCCAGATCCACGCCGTCGAGATCGCCGAGTCTCAGCCCCGGGAAGTGGCGTCGCCCTTCCGCCAGGGCCGCCCGCAGCTCCCGCAGGTCGAGGGGCTGGGGCCGCTGGTCGCTGGCCATCAAAAGATGGCGGCGAGGGCGTCCAGCTGCTGACGGCGCCCGTCGAGCATCAGCTTTTCGGCCTTGCCCAGCAGCTTGAACACGCCCTTGTCGATCACCTCGTAGAACACCAGGCTGCCTTCCGGTTGACGCTTCACCACCCCGGCGATGGTGAGCATTTTGAGGTGCTTGGACACCAGGGCCTGGCTGAGGCCGGTCTTCTCCACCACGGCAGTCACGTTCAGGGCGCCGCCGCGCAGAGCCTCCAACACCGCCAGCCTGTTCGGCTCCGAGAACACTTTTAAATATTCGGCCAGGGCTTCCATCGACTGAGGTATGGACGGGGGCATGGATAGGCGGGAGGAGGGAAAGGAGCTGGAGCTGGAGCTGGGGCTGGAGGTGGGGCGGCGACGCGGGCAGAGGCGAACTGGCGACGATAGGAGAAACTTATCGCGATTTAATGACACTAGGTCATTTTGCTGATTCTGTATCATCACGTTGTCGTTATGACACAGAATCACGTTCTCTTGATCGACAGCTCCCCCTGGCCGACGGCTCCCTGCCATCGCCGGTGGCGCCCCGTCCGCCCGCTGGTCTGGCGTCACGAATGCCCCCTGGCCAGCTCCGCCCTCCGCTGAGGCGCCTGTCGCCGAGCAATCCCCTCGCCCTGCCCCCCCATGACCACTGCCTCTACCACTGCCTTTACCACTGCCATTACCCCTGTCAGCGCCCCGGCCAGCACCACCGCCCCGCACCTGCGGGAAGACCTGCTCGCCCCGCGCTTCTACACCACTGAGATCGACAAGGCCGCCCGCACCTGCCTCGACCTGGAGCGGCCCGCCTTCGAGGCGATGCTCGCCGAGATGGAGGCCGACTACAACCGCGATCACTTCGATCGTCAGGCGCCCCTGGATCGGTTACAGGCCCTCTCGCCCGGGGAGAAGCAGGCCTACGAGAGCTATCTGGTGCGTTCCTGCGTTTCGGAGTTCTCGGGTTTCCTGCTGTTCAAGGAGCTCTCCCGCCGCCTGTTCCAGGCCCGGCGACAGGAGCTGGGAAGACTGTTCCAACTGATGGCCCGAGATGAGGCCCGCCATGCCGGCTTCCTCAACCGGGCCCTGGTGGCCGAGGGCATCAGCATCGATCTGCCCAGCCTGAGCAGCAAGCGCCCGGTTATCTGGTTCCCGCTGAGCTGGGTGCTCTATTCAGTGTATCTATCCGAGAAGATCGGCTACTGGCGCTACATCCTGATCGATCGGCACCTCAAGGCCCATCCAGAGAATGGCTTCGCGCCGCTGTTCGATTTCTTTGAACCCTGGTGTCAGGACGAGAACCGCCACGGCGATATCTTCAACCTGCTGATCCGCTGCTGGCCCCAACTGAAGCGCGGGCTGCGCGGTCGGTTACTCAGTCGCTTCTTTCTGTGGAGCATGTTCCTCACCCACAGCCTCACGGTGGGGGAGCGGGGAAATTTCTACCGGATTCTCGGCATGGATCCGGCCAGCTTTGATGCGGAAGTGATGCGCCAGACCAACCGCACCGCCGGCCGCGCCTTTCCCTGGGTGTTTGATCTCGACAGCAGCCGCTACCTGGCCCTGCGCGATCAAATCGTGGATACCTTCCGGGCGATTCAGGCCGCCGGAGCCGCCGGCCAGGGCCTGCGCAAACTTGGCTTGCAGTTGCGCTTCGGCGGTCTGCTGCTGCGCCAGTTCAGCCAGCCGATGCTGCCGGGCCAGCAGGCCAGCGGCGCGGCCGGAGCCGTGGCCTGACGAGCTTCCCCCGCGAGCGAATCCACTGCCGCAGGGCCAGCCACTGAAGGGCCAGCCACTGAGCCGCCCACAGCCGCATCAACACCCTGGGCTCCCGAACCAACGGCGGCAGGGAGACAGGGGGCGGAAATGGGCCACGGTCCATGGCTGCCGAAAGGCGAAGAAATGGCGATCAAGAAACATGTAACAACACTAGTGTTATACTGCGCATTCGTGCTCTCCCGCTCCCGCTCCCGCTCCCGCTCCCCTCGCTTCCCCTTCGTCTCTTCGCTCCTCTCGCCATGTCCGCGCCCGTGACCATCGTTCCCGCTGCTTCCATCTCGGATCACGCCTCTGCCGAAGACGGGGTCCGCCGCCCGGGCCTCGGCCCGCGGTTGCGCCGCCTGCACGGCCGCATCGGCAAGGCGCACCACCAGGCGGAGGGCATGGCCTTCCCCCGCTCCCTGCTCGCCGGCGAGGCCACGCCGCTGCAACTGGCGGCCCTGATCCGCGCCCTGGCCCCCGCCTATGCCCTGTTGGAGGAGCGGGCTCCAGCGCTTGCCTCGGCCCTGGGCGCCCATCAAATCCCCTGGGCGGCCCTGGCCCGGCGCCCAGGACTGGATCGCGATTGCGCCCGCCTGGCGGCGCTTCCGGCCACGCCCCTCTCGGCTGCCGCCGCCGCCTGGCTGGAGCGGCTGGACGGCCTGGCCCGGCAAGCCCCCCACCGCCTGCTGGCCCACGTCTACGTGCGCTACGGCGGCGACCTCTCCGGCGGCCAGCAACTGGCGCAGCGGGCCGGCGCAATCCTGGCGGCCCACGGTTTGCCCGCTCTCGATTTTTGGCGCTTCTCGCAGCCGATCGCCGAACTCAAGCAGCAGCTCCACGACGGCTACGAAGCCCTGGAGCTCTCCGACGCCGAGGAGGAGGAGCTGCTGGCCGAGAGCGAGGTCGCCTTCCATGCCACCCAACAGTTGCTGGCGGAACTGGCCCAGCTCAGCTGATCTCCACCCAGTAACTGCCCCTGGATTTCGTTGCCCCCGGGATCTCGCCGTCCCGGGCTTTCGCTGACCTGGGATTTCGCTGACCTGTGGTCGCCTCTCTGTCGTTTCCATTGCCGCTCACCGCCAAGTTCGATGTCCGTTACCCCCGCCAGCCGTCCCGATTGCCTGGAGCTGCTGCTCAAGTACGACAGGCCCGTTCCCCGCTACACCAGCTTTCCCACGGCCGCCGCCTTCCACGACGGCGTGGGCCCTGACGATCTGACGGCCCAGCTGGCCCGCCCCACCAAGGCGCCGCTATCGCTCTACGTGCACTTGCCCTTCTGCCGGCATGCCTGCTGGTACTGCGGTTGCAGCCGCATCACCACCCAGGCCGGCTCAAAAGTGGTGCTCCCCTACCTGGAGGCCCTGGCCAAGGAGCTGGCTTTGGTGGCGCGGGCATCGGGCAGCAAGCGCAGCCTGGCGCAGCTGCACTGGGGCGGTGGCACCCCCAATTACCTCACCACGGCTGAAATGGCCCAGTTATGGGGCCAGATCGAACGCCACTTCGATCTGGCCAGCGATCTGGAGGCCTCGATCGAGCTGAATCCAGAATTTCTCAGCCGCGAAGGGGTTCTCAGCCTGCGGCGGCTGGGCTTCAACCGGGTCAGCTTCGGCATCCAGGACGCCGATCCCGATGTGCAGGCGGCAGTGAACCGGTTGGTGCCAGCCGAACAGTTGCGGCGGGTGATGGATTGGCTGCGGGAGGCCGACTTCGCCTCGGTGAACGTGGATCTGATCTGCGGTCTGCCCCGCCAGACCCCCGAGCGCTTCGCCGCCACCCTGGAGCTGGTGCAGCAGCTGCGGCCCGATCGCATCGCCCTGTTCTCCTTCGCCTACCTGCCGGAGCAGTTGCCGCTGCAGCGCAAGATCGCCGCCGCTGAACTGCCCGGCCAGCCCCAGCGGCTGCTGATGCTGCGGGACGCCCAGCGCCGCCTCATGGCCGGCGGCTACGACGCCATCGGCATGGATCACTACGCCCTACGGGAGGATGCCCTGGCCGAGGCGGCCCGGCAGGGCACCCTGCACCGCAACTTCCAGGGCTACACCACCGGCGGCGAGCTGGAGCTGCTGGGCGTCGGGATGACGGCCATCAGCCAGTTCCCCCATCTGTTCAGCCAGAACCTCCGCCAGCTCAAGGCCTACGGCCAAGCCCTGGAGGCGGGGCGGCTGCCGGTGGAGCGGGGCCTGCTGGTGAGCGACCCGGAGCTGCTGGAGCGCCGCTCCATCATCCGCAACTTGATGTGTCGCTTTGAGGAGCAGGTGGATCCGCTGCGGTTCGCCACCGAGTGGCTCGACCTGCGGGCAATGGAAGCCGATGGGCTGGTGAAACTGCAGGCCGGCGGCGAGATCCGTGTCACCGACCAGGGCCGTTGGCTGATCCGCACGATCGCCTCGCTGTTCGATCCCGCCCAGCGGCTGCGGGCCTCCGGTTCGCGGCTGGTGTGAGGCCCCGCTAAAAAGCCGCCGGTCCCCTGGGACTGGCGGCTCCTCAGCACTGGTTGCTCCTCAGAAAAGGGGGGCTCCTCAAAACTGGGGCCCTGGTTAGTCCCCCCTGGGATCCGGTTCGAGATGGTCGATCAGCCGATCAGCCGATCAACCGACAGCGGCGGCGGCGCGATCGAAGTAGGTGCCGACTTCGCTCATCAAAGCGGAGCAATCGCCGGGGGTGATGCTGTTGCGATCGTTGGCGATCGAGATGGCGGCGTCCTTCATCTTGCGCACGCCTTCAGCCACGGAAGCGCCGGGCACGCCGAGGGCCAGGTAGGTCTCGCGCAGGCCGTTCAGGCAGCGATCTTCCAGCACGGAAGCATCGCCGGTGAACAGGGCGTAGGTGACGTAGCGGAGGATGATCTCCATGTCGCGCAGGCAGGCGGCCATGCGGCGATGGGTGTAGGCGTTGCCGCCGGGGGCGATCAGGGCGGGCTGTTGATCGAACAGATCGCGAGCGGCGTTGGTGACGATCTTGGAAGCGTTGGAGGTGATCCGGTTCACGGTGTCCATACGCTTGTTGCTGTCAGCAACCATCGCCGCGAGGGCGTCGATCTGACCGGCGCTAAGGAATTCGCCCCGGGCGTCGGCCTGGGCTACCACCTTCGTGAAGGCGTCAAACATGGGAATTGCCGTTACACAAATGCCAGCCGGCACCCTAGGCAGCCGCCCACAGCGGTGCGAGCCGCGCCAGGCCCTCTTCTGCGCGAGCCGCGCCAGAATTGACGGGCTTGAGCGTCGTTCTGCCATGTCCGCCATCGCCCTGAGCTGGGAGCAACTGGCGGCCCTGGCGGCCCCGCAGCAAGACCGGGTGAATGGCCCCTGCAATGCCCAGGCCCAGCTGCGCCTATTCGGCCAGCCAGAGGCGGCGGTGCGCGTCACCCTGTATCGCGATCACCACGCCTGGTGCCCCTACTGCCAAAAGGTGTGGCTGTGGCTGGAGGAGCGGCGGATCCCCTACCGGATCCGCAAGGTGTCGATGATGTGCTACGGCGACAAGGAGCCCTGGTATCGCCAGCTGGTGCCCTCCGGCATGCTGCCGGCCCTGGAGCTGGATGGCCGCCTGATCACCGAGAGCGATCGCATCCTTGAAGCCCTGGAGCAGAGCTTTGGCCCCCTGGGTAGCTATCTCAACGACCCCCAACTGCAGCCGCTGCGCCAGCTGGAGCGGCAGCTGTTTCGCGCCTGGTGCCAGTGGCTCTGCAGCCCCTCTGCCGGCGCTGACGACAGTCGCCCGCGGCAGCAGTTCCGCCAGCGCGCCAACGCCGTGGAACAGGCCCTGGCCGCCGGGGGTGGCCCCTTCTTTCAGGGGGCTGAGCTAGGCACGGCGGATCTGATTTTTGTGCCTTTTATGGAGCGAATGAACGCTTCACTGGCCTATTACAAGGGCTATCTGCTGCGGCGCGAGCATGCCGCCATCGAGCGCTGGTTCGCGGCCCTGGAGCGGCGCCCCAGCTACCTCGGCAGCCAGAGCGATTTTCATACCCACGCCCACGACCTGCCGCCCCAGCTGGGGGGCTGCCAGGCCAGTGGCGGTGCCGGGCAGCAGAATTTGGCGACCCGCATCGACCGGGGCCCCTGGCCGATCGCGGCGCCTGGGGAGGCCGATCCGGAAACCTCCCAGCCCGAGCCAGCCGATGCGGCCCTGGTGGCCATCCAAAGGCTGGTAAAGCACCGGGCCCCGCTGCTGGCCCGCCAGCCCCTGTTGGCGGAGCGTTTCGATTTGGCCCTGCGCTGCGCCCTCACCCTGCTGGCCACCGGCACCGCCCTGGCGCCCCCCGCCGGCACGGCGGCGGCCCTGCGGGCGCTGCGAGATCGCATCAGTGTGCCCCGCGACATGCCCTTGCATGCGGCCCGCAAATTGCGCCAAGCCCTGGAGAGCAGCGCCCGTTTGGATCCGGCCGATCCAGACGCCTCCGGGCCTCCAATTCCCAGCCAGCACCGCCGGGATCAGGATCGCCAAGTCTTTCTGGCTGTTAATTAGCCAACCAATACCGGCCGCTAATTAGACAACGAATGATTTGCCAATAAGTTATTTACCAGGAATAATTTAACAAGAATAATTCACCAAAAAATGATTCGCCAGCAAGCTCCAGCTCCTCCATTTCAGGCTTTTAAACCAGGCACTTTAGGCCTATCAATCAAGCATTTTAGGCCAATTAGGCATTTTAGACCAACTAGGCAGGAGCAAAAAGCAGGTCTAAACCTGTCTTTGGAGTTGACCAAAATCTCCGGCGGTGCTCTTTAACAATTCCGGGCCTTTGTACGAGGTGCTGTATGGGAATTTGCATAGAGCGCTGCATTGGGCTCTGCATAGGGCTCCGCATGGGGCAGGTTATGCGGCTGACAGCTCAGGCCCCTGTCCCTAGCCTGGCTGCAACTGTGGCCAGCTTTGATGGCGTTCCCCTATCGGCAAAAACCCCTGTCAGTACCGGGGGGGCAGTGCCGGCGGCAAACCTGGCGGCGGCCCCTGGTGGGCTGGGCCTGGCTGGGGATGCTGGGGTTTGGTTGCCTGGCGGGCGGGCTGCTGCTGGAAACCTCGCCGCTGGCGAGCAGGCCGCCAGCGGCCAGCGCCCTGGAGCTGAACGGCGCCACCTTCTTTGAGCGACCGCCCTGGAAGGTGGACCTGCTCAGCTACACCACCACGGTGGGCGATCCCTCGGCCGAGTACTTCTTCACCGTGGAGCTGGCGGCAGATGCCGGTGCCTCCCTAGGGGGGCTAACGATTCAGCAGAGCAGGGGCTCCGACTGGCAGTTTCCCTTTCTGGTGGAGCGCACCCAGGCATTTTTGGGTCGGCCCCGCCAGGTGGGCGCCCAGGTGCCGGTGACGGCCAGCTTCGATAGCTCCAGCCGCCGGTTCAGTGTCAACTTCCCCGAGCCGATCGCCCCGGGCCGCACGGTAACTGTGATGCTCAAGCCCTGGCACAACCCCTCCCAGTCCGACACCTACATGTTTCAGGTGACTGCCTTCCCGGCGGGCCCGAATCCAAGCCCAGCGCCCCTCGGCTACGGCACGCTGCGCATCTATAACTTGAGCGACCTGCTCTGATCGGGCCGGGCCGGTCGGGGAGCGGGGCAATTGCGGCACTCGGGCGCTCAGCGGCCTGGGTGGCGCAGGGTGCGCCAGCCGCCGCAGGCGGTGCTCACCTCCACGCCGATCTCCATCGGCCCCTGGGAAGTGCCAATTTCCTGGCTCCACCAGTTGGTGGCTTCGTTCCAGGCGGAATCCAGCGACTCGTAGAGGTCGTCGAGTACCGGATGGGGTTCCCCCTGTCCATTCACCAGTCGGTACTGGCGCTCGTGGGTCATGGCAAAGCTGTCGCGTTGTTGAAGTGGCATGGGGCAATCCTCGCTGATGTGCCAGCTGGGAACTGTCACCTCCACAACATCTTGGCGTTGTTCTGCGGCATTTTCATGAAGCTTCACAACGTTTTCGTGTTGTTTGGTAAAGTTCGTGAGTGTTGATCTTGTTTCAGTGGTCCGTGGGGCCTGGAAAACCCCCTGGTAACTGGACAAGGCATGGAAATTGCAAAAGCCCTGGAAACTGGAAAAGCAATGAAAACTGGAAAAGCTATGGAAAATCAATAACTTGCCAGCTTTCACCCCCTGGGCTGTGAATTCTTGGCGGGACAATCACAGCGGCCCAATCGCAGCCAATGGCTTGATGAGGATGGCTTCCGAGAAGCCCCCCAGGAAGATCCTGAAAAACCGCGATGATCTTGCACCTGCCAGCTAACCACTGTTACGTAATCAGGGCTCAATTGCCAGAATCACGGAATAATTGGCTTTTGCTTTGGCCTTGCCATTGGCCTTGCCATTGGCATTGCAATTGGCATGGGCATTAGCATTGACGCTTGTCCGACCAAGGTCGCCCAAGGGCTCCCCTAGCGCCTGGAACAGCGCCTTCGCCATCACATCGAAGCCATAGCCCCGCCGAATCAATATTGAAATCATAATAATGAAAAAACAATATTTAAGATTCCAATGTTAAAAATTATAATATTAAAGATCACAATGCTGAAGACGGTGCGTTAAATGGCAACTCGAAAATCCCTTGCCTCCCTTGCCTCCCTGGCCTGGTGACATTAAAAGCATTGCGATACTTGGCTTTTTCCCTGGCTTCCAGGGGCGAGATAGATAATTTTTGAAGTAGCACGAAGATAAGCCTCTGAAGATGCAATGCCGAAGCTGCGATGTCAAAGATGCAACGCTGAAGATGCAATGCCGAAGCTGCAATGCCGAAGCTGCAATGCCGAAGCTGCAATGCCGAAGCTGCAATGCCGAAGCTGCGATACCGAAGCTGCGATAACATGGATGCGATAACATGGATGCAACGCTGAATATGCAATGATAAAAGCATCACATTGACGCTGGGGTGATGGAGGGCGGATGGGCTAAGCATGTCTTATGAACCATGGACGCCACTGGCGCCCAGCTCAGCGAATGTGGCTCAGAGTTGGCCCAGTGAGCTGATTTCAGGCTTCGCTCCGGAGCGCAGCGGGCTGGAGCTTGGGCCAGGGCCTCAGGTGAGGTAGCGGCGAATCGATGGTCGACACCAGAACACCAGCACTGCCACATTGACGATCCATAACAGTATGGAAGCCGCGGCGGTGGCCCCCCGGCCCTCGCTCACCAGGACCAGGCGCACGATGGCGTAGGGCAGGCTCACCGCCAAGCCCAGGGACAGCGCCACAATTGCCAGAATTTGGCCCCAGGCCCGCCACTGCAGCAGAGCCACAGAGGCCACGATCCCCACCGCCGCCGTGGGCAGCACCGCAGCCGATCCCACCACGATGTTGGCGGTGCGCCAATGGGGATCTCCCACCACGGCCAGGACGCCCAGGGGAATGGAGATGATGTTGGCCACTAGGCCAATCCAGGCCAGCGTGCGATAACCGCGGGGGGGTTCCAGCATCGGCGGCCTGCGACTGGCGAATAACCCATGCTGCGATGGCGACGGCAGCAAAGTCCAGACCCCTGATGGCCTCCGCCCTGAATCGCTAAAACTCTTCAAACTTTCTGCTGGTTTAATAATTTTACCAGCTTAGCAATTCCAGCAGCTTAGCAATTCCAACAGCCTAGCAGTTCCACCAGCTTGGTAATTCTACCAGCCTAGTAATCTCGACAGCCTAGTGATTCCAACAGCCTAGCAGTTCTGCATGCTAATTAATTCTACCAGCTTAGCGGCTCTATAGGCTTGGCGGTTCTACTGGTTTGGCAGTTCTAAGGGTTTAGCGATTTAATTACTAGTTCAGGAGGCTCTGGATAATCGCCAAACTTTCGGCATTCATACCTTGGCTGCTTTGCTAACGCCATGCTGCCCTGGGATGCTTGGCGAGCCACTGCCCTGGTTTGAGCTTTCCAGAGCTTCCTTGGTAGTTCCACTGGTCTCAGCGCAGCTCGAACAGCAGCAAGTCAGCGCCGTTGGCGCCGGCCGTGAACCGATCCAGTGCCGTCGATCCGAAACCACAGCCGTCACCCCTGTGCAGCTGGGCAGGCAGTTGAGAGCCAATGGTGTCACTGTGTAGGCTGCCGCTGCCATCGATTAGCTGCAGCCAACCCTGGCAACCGCTGCTGATGCGCAGCTCTAGGCACCTGCCAGCCTCGGGCTGGGCTCGCCAAAGTTTTACCGGCCGCCGAATCGTCAGCGCTCCACCGGCACCGGTGGGATCCAGCAGTGGCGTCCAGTCTGGGCCGATGGCAAAGGGCTTCTGCTCGTAGGCCGGCGGCTGGCCGGCCTGGCTGGGTTCGATCCAGATCTGTAGCAACCTGCAGGCCCTATCGCCACCGTTGATCTCGCTGTGCACCAGGCCGCTGCCGGCGCTCATCCACTGCAACTCGCCGGTCCGCAACACCTGGCTATGGCCTAGGGAGTCACAGTGGTCGATCTGGCCCGCCACCATCACGGTGACGATTTCCATGTCCCGGTGGGGGTGCATGCCAAAGCCTCGGCCGGCGCTAATCGTGTCATCGTTAATCACTCGCAAGGGTCCAAATCCCATCCAGGCCGGGTCGAAGTGGTCGGCGAAGGAAAAGCTATGCCAGCTGTCCAGCCAGTCCAGTTGGCTGTGGAAGCGGGCGGCGGCCGGTCGGTAAAGCAGCTGGCGGGCGTTGCTGTCATTGCTCTGGTGGGCAGGCTTAGCGCTCATCCTGAACTCCCTGGGAAAATGGTGATGCTGGCGGCTTAGGCCGGCGCCTTGGCCAGTCTGCCGAGCCGGAGCAGCGCATCAGCAGCTTGGCCCAGGAGGCCGCCGGCCCATGGACTCCCATCAACTATTCCTGGCAAAAAAATGGTAAGTATTTTGACGCTTTAAGGCCCTCAGTCGAGCCCCATGGGCTGGATTCCCCAGAGGAGGCAATAGATCAACGCCAATATCATATTTACATGGCAAGGAAACTCACTGAAAGATTAGATTAGATTAGATTAGATTAGATTAGATTAGATTAGATTAGATTATTTTACCCTCGGGCTTGCGGAGATGTGGGCTAATCAGGGAAATTAGGACGGTTTATCAAACTGCGCCTGGAGGCGTTGCCAGAGAGTTTGAGGGAAACATCTAGAAGTTTAGGAATACCCAGCCTTGAGCGCAGGAATAACCAGCCTTAAGAATAGGAATAACCAGCCTTGAGAACTGGTCAATGACTTCCATAGACTTTAGGGCACCTCGAAAAATAGCCATTCGGCTCCCGCGAGTCAAGGGCAAGCAAGCAGCAGCCAGGTTTCCTGTGCCATGAGATCGATATAGCTGGTTGGACTACTTTCACTCCAATCCCCATCCCTGGCGATGTAGATGCTGAGATCACCAAGGGCGCCTAGAGAATTGCCCTTGCACCTGGGTGAATGGCGGCAAGCCTAGACACCACAAAGCTTCTCTCGCTGCGAACCAGTGGAATTTTTACCTTATCCAGATGCCATTAATTCAATCGATATCGCATAGTATTAACAATCCCCTATGACCGGGCTTAACCGTCTATCGCCAAATGGGCCGAGCCGCGCCCCGGAGCTGAGAGAATCGCGTCAGAACCAACCCATTCATGACAGCGGCGGTGAGCATCCAGTTCGATTTTCCCGCCTATTTGGAGGCTGCTCGCCTGCGGGTGGAGGCGGCCCTGGCCGACTCCCTAGGGCCCGAGAGGCCCGAGAGCTTGAGGGAAGCGATGCGTTATTCGCTGCTGGCGGGCGGCAAGCGCCTGCGGCCGATCCTATGCATGGCGGCCTGTGAACTGGCCGGCTGCGACAGCGAGCTGGCCATGCCCACCGGCATTGCCCTGGAGATGATCCACACCATGTCGCTGATCCATGACGATCTGCCCGCCATGGACAATGACGATCTGCGCCGCGGCCGTCCCACCAATCACAAGGTTTACGGCGAGGCCAAGGCCATTTTGGCTGGCGATGCCCTGCTCACCCGCGCCTTCGAAATGGTGGCCCTGCGCAGCCCCGGTGTACCCGCCGAGCGCTTACTGGCGGTGGTGGGCGAACTCAGCCTGGCGGCCGGCGCACCCGGCCTGGTGGGGGGACAGGTGGTGGATCTGGAATGCGAGGGCAAGGACGTGGACCTGGACACCCTTGAGTACATCCACCTGCATAAAACTGGCGCCCTGCTAAGGGCCTGCGTACTCAGCGGGGCCCTGGTGGGCGGCGCCTCAGAAACACTCCAGGCAGCGCTGGTGAGCTACGCCCGCGGCATCGGCCTGGCCTTTCAAATCATCGACGACATCCTCGATGTAACGGCCAGCAGCGAGGTGCTCGGCAAGACGGCCGGCAAGGACCTCACGGCGGACAAAACCACCTACCCCAAACTGCTGGGCCTGGAGCAATCGCGGCAGCGGGCCGCCACCCTGGTGGCCGAGGCCAAGCAGGCCCTGGCCCCCTGGGGGGACGGGGCGGATGGCGGCAAAGTGGCACCGCTGCTGGCGCTGGCCGACTACATCACCAGTCGCGACCGATGAGCGCGATAACCGCTAGCACAGCAGTGCTGATTCCCTTAATCCCTGCGGCTGGCACCCTCAGCCCTGCAATCCTGCCCCCCTCAACCCTGCCGCCTGGAACCCTGACCCCCGCAATTCTCAGCCTGACCTGCCTCGATCGATTGCCGCTGAATCTGGCCATCGTGGGGGCCCACGACCCCAATCCACTGCTGGCCTGCCTGGGGAATGGCGTGCTGGCCTGGGGGCTGGCGGCCTGCGGCCTTGCCCAGCTGTCCAAGTTGGCGATTGAACTGGTGCTGCATCGACGCTGGCGACCGGCGGTGCTGATCGAAACCGGCGGCATGCCCTCCAGCCATGCGGCCCTGATCAGCGGTACCGCCGCCGGGGTGGGCTGGCAGCTGGGCTACGCCGATCCGCTGTTTGCCCTGGCGGCGGTGGTGGCCTTCATCGTTCTCTACGACGCCAGCGGCGTGCGCCACCACGCCGGCTTGATCGCCAAGCGCGTCAATGGCCTACCGGCTGAGATCTGGCCGAGCCAGGCCAATGCCCGGCAGCTAGAACAGTCTCAGGCCAGGTCAGAGCCAACGCCAACCACGAAGCCAACGCCCACTGCGGAGCCAACGCCCACTGCGGAGCCAACGCCCACTGCAGAGCCAGTGCCAACTGCACAGCCAGCATCACCTGCCTTAAACCCCCTGAAGGAGAGCCTGGGCCACACCCGCCTGGAAGTGCTGGTGGGCAGCTTGATCGGCCCCGGGATCGTCCTGCCCGGCCTGGCCCTGCTGGGCTCCCCCCTGGAGCTGGCCCATCGCTGGGGCCTGTTGCCGTTCAGGTGAGCAGCGCCGCCTGGCTAAGCGCCGATCAACAGGGAGCCGAGGCGGCCTTCGCCAGCTGGATAAGTGCCGCCGACGGCAGCCCCTTCCTGCTCAGTGGCCATGCCGGCACCGGCAAAACCTTTCTGTCGATGCGCTTTCTGGCCCAGGCGGAAGCGGCGGGATTGTGCTGGACCGTGGTGGCCCCCACCCATAAGGCGGTGAGCGTGTTGCGGGCCAACCTGGCCGCCAGCCAACTGACGCCCACCTGGTTTCCCTCCACCATCCACCGCCTGCTGCGGCTGAACCTGAAGCGGCGCGGCGATCGGGAGCTCTGCGAGGCCAGCGACCAGACCGCCGGCGCCTTGGAACACCTGGACCTGGTGCTGATCGATGAGGCCTCGATGCTGGACAGCACAGTGCTGGAGCTGTTGCTGCGCTGCGCCCACGGCTTCCGCACCCGCCTGGTGTTCGTAGGTGATCCAGCCCAGCTGCCGCCGGTGGGGGAGACCGCCAGCCCGGTCTTCCAGCTGGCGCGAGTTCGCAAAGCCGCCCTGGAGCAGGTGGTGCGTCACCAGGGGCCGGTGCTGCGACTAGCCACGGGGCTGCGCAACGGCGAGCTGCCCTGCCAGCAGCCACCGGTGCTGCCGCCGATCCGCGGCCCCCAAGGGCTGGTGGCCCTGCTGGCCAAGGATCAGTGGCTAGCTGCGGCCCAGGAGGCCCTGGCCCGCAGCGCCGCCAGCGACAACCCCGATCTGGCCAGGATCCTCTGCTACTCGAACCGCTATCTGGAAAAACTAGTGCCCTTGGCCCGTAGGGCCCTCCACGGCGAGCAAGCAGACCAGTTGCCGGTTTTACCCGGGGAGGTGCTGATCACCCGCGCGGCGGTGATGGCCCCCGCCTGCCGCGAGGGGGGCGAACGGGCGGAACGGCCCGAGAGCCCAGACATGGTGCTGGGCTCCAACCGGGAGCTGGTGGTGCGGGAGGTCACCCCAGAGCTGTGGGACATCTCCAATTTATGGCCAAGTTCAACCGAACTATTCCCCCCCAATCTTGCTACATCTAGCCTAGGGGAAACCAATCCGAAATACCCTCATTCGCGAGCCACTGATCCAGCCGCCCCCAACTTGAGAGCCCCCAATCTGGGCGCGAATAACCTGGGCGCTACCAATCAAGCACCCCCCAATTTCCTGGAGGCGGACAGCTTTAATTCACGGCTAGAAACGTCACGGCTAGAAACGTCACGGCTGGAAACGTCACAGCTGGAAACGCTCACCGTAACCGTTGAAACGGGCGAAGGCTGCTTGAACCTGAGGCTATTGCCGCCGATCGGCTCAGCGTCCCGTCGCCAGCTGGATTACATCCTTAACTCCCTGCGCCATCAGGCCCAGCTGGCCCAGCAGCTGGGTGACAAAAAAAGGGGCAAGCTGTTGTGGCGACGGTTCTTTTTGATCCGCGATGCCTTTGCCGCCTTGGGCCCGGCGGCCGTGCTCACCGTGCACCGGGCCCAGGGCAGCACCTTCGCTGAAGTTTTTGTCGCCGACGACCTGTTCTGGCCCCAGGAGAATTTGTTGCGGCGCCAGCTCGCCTATGTGGCCGTCAGTCGCGCCAGCCAGGCGGTGGTGATGCTGGCGGCGGAAGGTTCCCAGGCGGAGCAGCGACAGTGGCGGCAATGGCTAAACAACGATCCAAACTGAACCATCCAAGCTGAACCATCCAAGCTGAATCAGCTCAACTGAGACGCAAACCTTCAATACCCTGCCAGCCCAGATAAATCGCCAAGGCAAGGCTGAGCAGTCCGAGTAGCAGGTCGCCGCGGCGAAACAACCACTGTTTAGCCGCCTCCAACAGCGGCAGCACCCGCCCCCTGCCCAGCAGCAGCGCCCCCAGGGGCAACAGCAGCAACAGGCCAGTAGCCAAGACAAAGACGCCGGTGGCCAGCAGTTCCTGGCTGCGGTCGAGGCTGGCGGCCAACAGGCTGCCGGCCGCCTTGGCAAACAGGAACAGATCGTCCGGGGCGGCCAACTGCAGACCGGCACTGACGGCCAACAGCACGGGCAATGGCAGGGCGCAGAACTGATCAAGCCGGCGGGTCCAGCCCGGCTGCTCCCCCTCCTGCTCCCGTTTGAACAGTTCCTGCATGGCGATGGCCAACAGACCGCCGGCGGCCAACAGATCCAGACCGGTGCGATGGCTGCTGCCCCGCTCCATGGTGAGCACCAGCCCGTGACCCACGGTGAGCAAAGCGGTCACGATCAGCCCACCGGTAATCAACCAAGCGGCCACGAACAGGCCACCGCGCCGCAGCGGGTTAGGGCCTAGCAGCACCAACAGCAACAGGCCGATGTGCAGGGGCGAAAAGCCAATGGCCAGGCCAAACGCCGCCAGCTCCCCCAGCAGTGAGCCCTGGAGTGAGCTTTGGAGTGAGCCCTGCAGCGCAACCAACCCGAGCGAAGCCGGCAGGAGCATTGGCCAGAAAGTTGAGGCGAAAGTTGGCATTAAAACTGGCCTGAAAGTTGGCTGAAGAGCTAAGCTGACTGCCTGTAATCCCTTCACAAAGTCAGCGAGTGGCGCTGGGCAGCAATGAATTCCAGCAATAAAAAGCGCTTATTGCCCCACTAAACTCTGATTAGATTTGATGCGAACTTACTGGACGGAGCGCCAAATCAGCACAATCCCAAGACATTCGCCACACAATCCCAAGACATTCCCCACACAATCCCAAGACATTCCCCACACAATCCAAACTTGCCGATGGTCGCTCTCGGCGGTGATCCCCTGGCTGGTCACCCCCAGCCAGGGGATCAGCGACGAATTTCAAACCAATCTGCACCGGTGGCTGGCAGAGGGATGGCGGTAACGCTATTCACCATCGCCCCAGCCGGACCGCGCTCGCACCACAACCGCATTTCGGCCAGCTGCTGGGAATGGCCTTCCACCTCCAACTCCACCGAGCCATCGGACAAATTGCGCACCCAGCCCCCCAGGGTCAGTTCCTTGGCCTGCCTGCTGCAGGCGGCCCGGTAACCCACCCCCTGCACCTGACCGCGCACGATCAACCGCCAGCGCTCACTGGGGATGCTGGGGCGGGGGTCGGTGGTGGGCAGGAAACAGCGTTCCTGGGCAGCGGCACGGCGCGCGCGGATGCTGCGGCCAGACGCAAGGGAATCTCCGGGCATCCAGCCCAGTGGAGGTGGAGCCAGGTGGCGTGCACGGTCGTTGTCGTCCATCCTTCACAGCTGGGGGGCACTCCCCAACCCTCAACCTGCCACAGATTGGCGCGGTTGACCGGCTCAATGGGCAGCTCCGGGGCAATATCGCAACTATTTTTTGGGACAGTACTGCTGATGGGGCCTCTACTGCCAGCGGGCAGCAACTGCCAGCGGTGAAACTCGTGGGCCCAGAGGGTTTCGCCACGCCGCACCAGTAGCCCATCCCGGCAGGCGGTGGCCTGGCGGTAGCCCAGGCTCAAGGCACCGCGAGCGGCGCTAAAAGGCAGCAGTCCCGCCATCGCATGGGGAAGCCCATCGGGATCCAGCAGCTCTCGGCCCAGCAGCAACAAACCACCGCACTCTGCGGCGATCGGCAGCCCCTGCTGCGCGGCGGTGCGCAGGGCCTGGAGGCTGCGACCACTGGCGGCCAGCTGGGCGGCATGCAACTCCGGATAGCCGCCAGGCAGCAGCACCGCCCGGCAGCCAGCGGGCAGGGGATCGTCGGCCAGGGGGCTCCAGGGCAGGGGCTCCAGGCCCAAGGCCTGGAGCAGCTCGGTGGCTTCCGGATAGCGAAAATGGAAGGCCGCATCGCTGGCCACGGCAATCGGCAGCGGCTGGGGGCTGGAAGCCCTTCCCGCGCCTGGCCGCATCCCTGGGCCCGCTGCCAGGCCAGGTACGCCCAGGGGGCTTGGCATGGCCCATGGGCTGGCAGCCTCTCCGCTGGCAGCCTTTCCGCTGGCAGCCTCTCCGCTGGCGACCTCTCCGTTGGCGACATCTCCGTTGGAAACAGTTGGGCTGAAACTCAAACCCAGCCCTGGAGAAGACTGGGCCTGGGCCAGGCACCAGTCGATCGGATCCTGGGCCCCGACCAGGGGGGACGGCGATCGCAGCAGGGGCCAAAGGGCATCGAGGTCTAAGTGCCGCTCCGCCAGGTGGGCCCAGCGCCGCTGGCGGTCGGCCAGATCGCTGAGCTCGCCGGGGGGCAGCAGACCCAGGTGGCGGGAGGGCAGCTCCAGGGACTGATCGCTGGGCAGCACCCCCAACAGCGGCATCGAGATGCTGGCCAGGGCCTCCCGCAGCAGGGCCCGGTGCCGCTCACTGCCCACCCGGTTGAGCACCACCCCCGCCAGGCGCACCGGCGGCGGACCGTGATCGCGAAAGCCGCGCACCAGGGCCGCCAGCGATCCGGCCTGCCGCGAGGCCTCCACCACCAGCACCACCGGCAGATCCAACTGGGCGGCCACCGCGGCTGAGCTGCCCCGGCTGGTGGGACCCAGGCCGTCGAACAGGCCCATCACACCCTCCACCAGGGTGAGCGGCGCCCGGGAACCATGCCAGTGGAAGCACTGCTGTACCCACCGCTCACCGCAGAGCAGCGGATCGAGGTTGCGGCAGCTGAGGCCGCTCACCCGAGACAGCAACTGGGGATCGAGATAATCCGGTCCCACCTTGAACGGCTGCAAAGCCAGGCCCCGGCTGCGGGCCAGGGCCGCCAACAAAAGGCTGAGCAGGGTTTTGCCGCTGCCGCTGGCCGGGGCGGCGATCAGACAGGGCATGCCGCCGCGCTAACTGGGCAGCAGCTTGGCAGCCAGGGGCGCGGCGGCGGCCAACAGCGGATTGGTGGAATCGTGGCCACCGGAAAGCAGCCTGGCCAGCTCCATCTCCTCGCTCTCATTGGGCAGGGGAACGACATCTTCCGCCAGTTCCATGCTGGCCATACCACCGGATTCCAGGCGCATACAGCCACCCGATTCCGAGCAGAGGATCACACAGAGTGGTCTGCCATCGCTGCGCTGACAGATCAACCGCAAGCCCACCAGAGCACCTGGATGGGTCTTGGGCACCCCGACGGGCACTGGCATCAGACGAAATTGCACCGTTTGACCATCGGCGCGCTCAAATTCAGCCCCAATGCCCGGGCCGGTGCCATCGCCAGGCACCTCATAGGAACCAACCAGGTGCCAACCGAGGCGGTCGGCGATCCAGGCGGCCAACAGCAAACCCTTAACCGGGTGGTGGCCCTCCACGTCGATGTCTAGCTGCACCACGTGGACCAGGGCGTCACGGCGAGCTGGTGGATCGAACACCATCGCCAACGACTCCCGCCAGCTGCGCAGCCGCAGCCAGTTCAAATCGTTGATCGCCTGGCCGGCGTCAATCCTTTGCACCAGGATCTCCAGGCAGCGCCTGGGGCTGCCCAGGGAGGTGTCCACCACCAGCCGCCGCGGCGGCGGCGCCAGCTTTTCGAGCGTCTCCGGGGCTTCATCGAGGCTGCTGTTCCACCACACCCAACAGGGCAGATCAGCGCGAATCAAGGGTTGGATCAAGGCCAAACCCTGCTGCTGGGCCCCCATGCCGCCCCGCAACACCACCACGTCGCCGCAGGCAGAACCGGTGCTGCCATCCTCTGGCAGGGGGCAGTAGGCGGCCACCAGGGTTTCCAGCGGACGGGAGGCATCGAGGGTGGGGGCGAGGGTGAGCAGGCGCCTGGGCATGTAGGCGCTGATCGCCCCGCTAACGAATTGGCCCCTGAGGTCTTCCGCCTGGTGGTTGCCCTGCCATTCCCCCAGCCGCCAAGCCAGCTTGGGATCCAACGGCGCGGTGCTCAGGGGCAGGTTGCAGTCGCTGACGCAATCCCTGGCGGCGGTGAGCAGCTGGGGGCTAACCAAGCCGGTAATCGGTCCATCGACCCGGCCACAGCGCACCAACTGCTGCTCCAGCCAGGATCCCTCCCACACCACCAGGGTGAAGGTGGCGGCGCCAGCCGGACCCTCCAAATCCTGCTGCCAGAGTTGATCGAGATAGCTGGACACCTGCTCGGGCGGCAGGGCGATGGGGGCCTGAAGAGTTAGCTGGGCGGACATGGCGCGGCGGGGGGAGAAAGGCTGCTCTGGGAATAAACGGATTCAGGGGCGGCGCCAGACCAGGCCATCGTCGGCCAAGAGGCTGTCGGCGGCGGCGGGTCCCCAGGTGCCCGTTTCATAGGGATGCACCGGCAACTGCCAGGGAGAGTCCTCAATCAACTCCAGCAACGGCGTGTACAGGCGCCAGGCGGCCTCCACCTCGTCACTGCGGGTGTAAAGGGTGGGATCGCTGAGCATGGCGTCGGCCAGCAGCCGCACATAGCCCTCATCGGATGGCTCACCGAAGCTGTCGTCGTAGGAGAAGGCCATGTCCACGGGGCGGCTGCGCATGCCCGAGCCGGGGGCCTTCACTTCAAAGCGAAATTCAGCCCCCTCATCGGGCTGAATGCGCAGAATCAGCTGGTTGACGGTGGGGGAGCCGCCGGCGGCGTCGAACAGGTGCACCGGCGCCTCCCGAAAGGTGAGCACCACCTCACTGACCCGTTTTGGCAGCCGCTTGCCGGTGCGCAGATAGAAGGGCACCCCCTGCCAGCGCCAGTTGTTGATGAACAACTTCATCGCCACGTAGGTTTCGGTGGTGCTGTTGGGATTGACGCCGGGCTCCTGGCGATATCCGGCTATCGGCGAGATCCGCGAACCTCCCGAGCTGTACTGGCCGCGCACGCAGCACTTCCAGGGTTCCTCCTCGTTGGCCAGCCGGGCGGCCTGGAGCAGCTTGGCCTTCTCATTGCGCATCGATTCGGGATCGAAGCGGCCCGGCGCTTCCATGGCGGTTAAGGCCAGCAGCTGGGTGAGGTGGTTTTGCACCATGTCCCGCAGGGCACCAGAGGTTTCGTAGTAGCCCGCCCGCTCCTCCACGCCAACGGTTTCAGCCGCGGTGATCTGCACGTTGGAGATGTAGTTGCGGTTCCAGATCGGTTCAAAAATCGTGTTAGCGAAACGCAACACCAAGATGTTTTGGACCGTCTCCTTACCCAGGTAGTGGTCGATCCGAAAAATCTGATTTTCCTTGGCGCAGGTCTGCACCACCCGATTGAGCTCCTGGGCGCTGCCGTAGTCGCGGCCGAAGGGCTTCTCGATCACCACCCGACTGCGGTCGGCATCGGCCAGCAGCCCGGCCGCCGCCAGGGCCCGGCAACCACTGCCGTAGAAAGCCGGCGACACCGACAGGTAAAAGGTGCGGTTGCCCCTGGTGGCGCATTGTCGGTCGATGCTCTCCAGCCGTTGGCCCAGCCCCACGATGGTGGCGGGATCGGAGAGGTCGGCCGGCTCATAGAAGAGGCTGCTGGCAAAGCGCTCCCAAGCGGTGGGGTGCTCACTGATCACAGCGGCCATCGCCGCAGCCATGCGGGAGCGAAACTCCTCGTCACTCCAGGGCCTGCGGGCGCAGCCAACCACGGCAAATTCACTGGGCAACCGCCGCTGCCGATAGAGCTCGAACAGGGCTGGCACCAGCTTGCGATGGGTGAGATCGCCACTGGCGCCGAAGATCACCAGACATTGGGGCGGAATCACCCGCTCCTGCCGCAGCCCCACACGCAGGGGATTGGTGAGCACGCTGGCCATCGAGTGCCTTAGCTGGATACCCCAGGTTTAATGGCCCAGACAGGCCCATCCTGAGATTCTTGAATGTTTTGGGCCTCCCTGTGTGCGAACCCATAAAAAAAGCCCGCCATGCGGCGGGCTGTATCGGTTTTGAGGCGATTGAAAGCAGCGGTCAGTTAAAGCCAGCTGTAACTCAATAGGTTTCCACGTGCCAGCGCTCGGCCTTCTTGAGCTGGGGCCGCATGGTGCTCCAATCGAGGCCCTTGGCGGCGGCAGCGGTGGTCATCGCCTCGTCGATGCCGGGCTCCATACCCTTGAGACCGCAGATATAGACATGGGTCTTGGGATTTTCGATCATGGCGAAAATCTCATCGGCATGTTCCAGTACCCGATCCTGGATATACATGCGACCGCCGTCGCGGTTCTGCTGTTCGCGGCTGATGGCGGTGGTGTAGCGGAAGTTGTCAGGGAACTCAGCCAGGTAGCGGTTGAGGTCGTCGTCGTAGAGCAGATTCGGCGTCTTGGGGGCACCCATGAACAGCCAGGCCTTGCCGCGGAACTGGTATTCGGGGTTCTTGGCGCGCTCGCCGGGCTCAAACATGCGGCGCAGGTAAGCGCGCATCGGCGCAATGCCGGTGCCGGTGGCCAACATGATCACGTTGGCCTCCTCGTCGGCGGGCAGCAGCATTTCCTTGCCCACCGGACCGGTGATCTTCACCTGGGCACCGGGCTGGATATCGCAGAGGAAGCTGGAGCAGACGCCGTTGATCACCTCGCCGTCCTTTTCGTACTGCAGCTGGCGTACGCAGAGGGAAACGGTGTGACCCTCCAGATTGTCGCCGTGGCGGCTGCTGGCGATCGAATAGAGGCGCAGCTTGTGGGGCTTGCCATTGGCATCCACCCCATCGGGGATGATGCCGATCGACTGGCCCTCCACGTAGCGCAGCTGGGGATCGCCGCCACTGAGATCGAAGGTGATGTGGTTGACGCGCCCAATGGCGCCTTCACCCACCAGGCTGTAGTTATCGGAGACGGAGCCGATGAAGGGGGCCTTCGGCTTGTAGAGATTGACCGGGACGTCGGCGTGGGACACGGTAGGGGAGGTTGGAGGACTGGGGGCGGCAGCGACCTCAGAGGGGGCAGGGGTGGATGGGGCGGCTGGAGCGGCCGGGGTTTCGGGGGCCAAGCTATCGGCCGCGGCGGTACCGTCAGCGGCAATTACGGCCTTGATCCGCCCGCCCTGGCGGGCGATCGTGCCCACCAGGGACTGGAGCAGGGCAAAGGGCACTGTGAGCCGTCGCTCGGCACGACGCTGGGAACCGACGCCAAAGCACTCCACCACCAGGGTGAACATGCGAGCATCGGACTGGGTTGCACGGCCTGTGGACACCCGCATGCAGACACCGCCTGTTAAAAGCTGGCCGATCATAGGGAACGCTTACCGGCCACCTTTTCCGCGCCACCGCGGTTAGGTTTGTGCCCCAGCACACACAGCTGCCGTTCCTTGGCCCAGCTCCTCGCCCGGCCTGCAGACATGCCGATCGACACTGGCATCAGCTGCAGCCTTGACACCATCCACCAGGAGATGGAGCGGCTGCCCCAGGGCGCCCGCCGGCTGGCAGTGCAATTACGACTCAACCTGGATCCAGAATGGCTTTGGGCGGTGCTCACCGACTACGAAAATCTCAGTCGCTTCATCCCCAACCTGGCCAGCTCCCGCCAGCTATGGCGACGGGGGCGCAAGGTGGGTCTGGAGCAGGTGGGCACCCAGCAGGTATGTGGGCTGCGCTTCTCGGCCCGGGTGGAGATTGAGCTGGAGGAGGACCCAGCCAACGGCCAACTGTCTTTCCAAATGACCAAGGGCGATTTCCGCCGTTTCGAAGGCAGGTGGTGCATCCATCGCCATGAGCAGCACACCGCCCTGCTCTATGAGCTGGTGGTGCAGGGCAAGCCGGGCATGCCAATCAGCCTGATCGAACAGCGGCTCAAGGACGACCTGGCCAGCAACCTGCGGGGTGTGCAGCAGGAGGCCCAAAAGCGGGCTGAGTTGAGTTGAATTGAGCTGAGTTGACAAGTTGCGCAGGTTGGGCAGCAACTCCCGGTAGCTGATTGCATTGATACCGATGGCTGCCACCACCGCCAAGGAGACCATCTGCATGTTGTTACCCATTGCTTCCACCAGGGCATTTAGAGCCGGCAGCGGGGCTCCAGCCAGTTGGGGAAGCAACTGCCCTGGCCCCCCCGCGTCAGCCCCAACAACGCATGGGCTGCTCCTCCTGAGCCAAACCACTCGAATGGGCGCCACCCCAATGGAAAGCTTGCGAATACACATGACGGATCAAATGTCAATACATTAGTGAAATTAATAATAATGCTTGAACGGTTTGGGCTCACCCTCCTTAGAAGCCAGAAGTGCAATCCAGATACCGCAATGGTTCTCGCATTGTGAGACTGGCAAGACTTCAGGCTCTCTCAAAATCTACATACAATATTAGTAATGCATATATTGTATGTAGATTTTGTGTGGCTATGAATACCGTTCTGAAAATCTTGACTGTGAACGGCCCGAATTCCCCCGAGCCATGCTTGCCAATGCATCCAGGGCAAGGACTGTTGACAAATTGTCACTTGTGCACATATGCGGCAAAGGTGCTACCTTTCTACGAGTTTCAGAAATCTCTTTAAACCGCCCCCCCCCGCGCTCAACAACTCACAATTGCATCAACAAGTGTTAATTCACCTCGCAAACAGTCAAAAAAACCGAAACTTGTTGATTCAAATTTGTTTCATTTGGTCGAGTTTTTTGAGTAAATAGATAAAAGTATTCATAAATTTCTACCCTAAAACAATTATTTTAAGTATTGCTTAAATTAGTTGTTTTTTTGATTTTCTAACAACCTACTTTCTCCACGAAAATCATGACCAGCACACTCCCCACCAACAACAGCGATCTGCTGACCGGCACTGAATACGACGATTACATCCAGGCTTTGGCCGGAGATGACACGGTTAACGGTGAAGCTGGCGATGACACTCTTTCTGGTGGAAGTGGTAACGATTCAATTGACGGTGGGGAAGGTGACGACTGGGTTGATGGCGGCAGCGGCAATGACACAATTGTTGCCGGAGATGGTGATGACTATGTGAGCGGAGGCAGTGGAGATGACGCTATAAATGCTGGCTCTGGATCAGACACAATTGTTGGAGGTTCAGGTAATGATATTATTGCTTATGACCCAGATGACATATCTGCGGCGGGCGGTCAAGGTGTAGACACCTTGATTGTAACTACCTATGACGAAGGAGGTGAAGGTGGAATATATTTAATCCAAACAACGGATCAAACCGTTGGAGATTCTGTTCAAGTTACCGGATTTGAAAGTGTAGATGCGAGCAGCTTAGACGCGGCGATTACACTTGTAGGTACTAATGGTGCCAATACCCTTGTTGGAGGCTCAGGAGATGATCATATACAAGGTCTTGATGGTAATGATAAAATCATTGGGGGGATAGGTCGTGATCAATTATCTGGAGGTAGTGGCAATGATTTAATTGGTTACGATAGTACCGATGGCACAATTGCTGGTGGCAGTGGCATCGACACCCTTTTGGTAACTGGTGCTGCCACCATTAACCTGTCATCAATTGATGATCAGAGTGGCACTGATGACAATGCAACGGTTATCGGCTTTGAGAATGTTGATGCTAGCGATTCCATAGCGGCTGTATCACTAACCGGCAATGCAGCGGCGAATATCCTTACCGGCGGCTCCGGCAATGACATTCTCGATGGCGGAGAGGGTGTCGACAGCATGTATGCAGGGGGCGGTAATGATTCAGTTGTTTACGACTCCAATGATTCCACTCAAGATGGTGGCGAAGGCAGCGATGTACTGGTGGCCAATGGCAGCATCAACTTCGATTTAGGTGCCATAGATGATCAGACTATCGGAGACACTGCTGTTGTCAAGGGATTTGAGGGGATTGACCTTTCTACCTCTTCAAGCAATGTAAGCTTAACAGGAGACGAACGCGACAATGTACTGATTTCTGGTGGTGGCAATGACACGATCATTGGCCTTGCCGGCAGCGACACAATCTCCGCTGGTGCCGGCAACGATACAATTACTTATGACGGCCTCGATGCTTCGATTGCCGGTGGTGCTGACAATGACACGCTGATTGTTACTGACGCAGTCACCATCAATTTGGCCGCCACCCCCGTGGATGAGGTTGCAGATCAGAGTGGTTCTGATGATACCGCAGTTGTTACCGGCTTTGAAAATGTCGATGCAAGCAGTGCCAGCGTGGCGGTATCGCTAACCGGTGATGCAGCGGCCAACGCTCTCACCGGTGGCAGCGGTAATGACACAATTATTGGTGGTGCCGGCAGCGACACAATCTCCGGTGGAGATGGTAACGACACAATTACCTACGACGAAACCGACGCTTCGATTGCCGCTGGTGCTGACAATGACACCCTGATTGTTACTGGCGCCGCCACCATCGATCTCTCTGCTGAAGATCAAAGCAGTGATGATAATGCAACGGTTACCGGCTTTGAAAATGTCGATGCCAGCGCTGCCAGCGTGGCGGTATCGCTAAGTGGTGATTCAGCGGCCAATAGCCTCACCGGTGGCAGCGGCGATGACGAGATTCATGGTGGTGCAGGTAACGATGTTATCTCAAGTGGTGCCGGCAACGACTGGATCTTCGGTGAGCAAGGCAGCGATAGCATCTCCGGTGGCGAAGGTAATGACTGGATCGAAGGTGGTGGTGGCAGCGATACAATCTCCGCTGGTGCCGGCAACGACGAGGTTACCTACGACGGTACCGACGCCTCGATTGCCGCTGGTGATGGCAATGACACCCTGCAAATTGATGGCGCCGCCACTATTGATCTATCTGCTGACGATCAGAGTGGCACTGCTGATAACGCAGAAGTTACTGGCTTTGAAAATGTCAACGCCAGCGCTGCCACCGTGGCGGTATCGCTAACTGGTGATGCAGCAGCCAACAGTCTCATTGGTGGCACCGACAATGACTCGATCATTGGCGGTGCCGGCAGCGACACCATCTCCGGTGGTGCCGGCAACGACACGATTACCTACGACAACTTCGATGCCTCGGTTGCAGCTGGCGAAGGCAATGACACCCTGATTGTCATTGGCTCAGCCACGATTGATCTCTCTGCTGAAGATCAAAGCAGTGATGATAATGCAACGGTTACCGGCTTTGAAAATGTCGATGCCAGCGCTAACACCTTTTCAGTATCGCTAACTGGTGATGCAGCGGCCAACAGCCTCACCGGTGGCGTCGGCAGTGACACGATCGTTGGCGGTGACGGCAGCGACACAATCGCCGCTGGTGCCGGCAACGACACGATTACCTACGACAGCGATGACGACTCGATCGCCGCTGGCGAAGCTAATGACACCCTGATTGTTACAGGCGCCGCCACGATTGATCTGTCTGCTGAAGATCAGAGCAGTATTGATTCCGCAGATGTTACCGGCTTTGAAAATGTCAACGCCAGCACTGCAACCGTGGAAGTATCGCTAACCGGTGACTCAGGAGTCAACTTGCTCACCGGTGGCTCCGGCGATGACACTCTCGATGGTGGAGAGGGTGCCGACAGCTTGACTGGTGGTGCCGGCAACGACACATACTTCGTTGACAATATCAGCGATATTGTTATCGAGACATCAGATATCGGCACAGACTCGGTAAACAGCTCCATAAGCTTTACCCTTGGCGATAAGTTTGAAAACCTAACTCTTACTGGATCTGCCGCCATTGATGGCACAGGCAACGAACTCGCCAATGTGATTACCGGCAACGAGGCCAACAACAGCTTGGCTGGCGCTGCTGGCGACGACACCATCTCGGGTGGTGCAGGTGACGACAACCTCTCCGGTGGAGCTGGAACTGACAGCTTCAATGTGACTGCCGGCACTGATCAAATCTCCGACCTCAGTGGTGCCGACGTGCTCACTGTTGCGGCTGGAGCCACGGTAAATGCCACTTTGAGTGCCGCCTATACCGCCACAGCGGCTACATCCAACGCCGGTACTGCCAATATCTCCACTAGCGGATATGCAGTTGATCTCTCCGCTGTCACCACTTCTATCAACGGTTTCAATATAAACAATGCTGGCACTAGCACCTCCATCACTGGTAGCAGCGCCGCAGATACCATCTCCGGTGGTGCCGAAGCTGACACAATTCGTGGTGGCGCTGGTAACGATTCCCTAAGCGGTGGTGCTGGCATTGACAGCGCTCTGTTTAGTGGCAATCGCTCTGAATATGTCATCAGCTTTGCCAACGGCAGCAATCTCACCGGTGATCTCACCGCTCTCACCGCCACGATTGTTGGC
>JBILLQ010000047.1:0-26695 GCA_044375975.1 Prochlorococcaceae cyanobacterium | reverse complement strand
TCCTCGGGAGTCAGAAAAACTCGAAGCCTCGCGCTCATAAGGACCTCTCAATACGGAAATAAATCCTATGATACATCAAAATTGTCGACGGCCCAACCTCGAAAAATTTTTGCCAACCTACTTATCGTGAGAGGGCGTTGACATTGAAGAACAATCATTTTAGACGGCTGGGATACGCTGCTTCAATGATTTGTTGGCTCAATAGATGTCGACCTGCTTGGGTCTATTCATGGCAGTGATCTCGAGGTGAAAACTGCACAGGTTGAGACGGAGATCACGGAAAAGTTCGTGATCAAAAACTTGGAGATCCCTCCGGTATTGTTAAATAAAAGCATCATAAATGGCATTGAAATGTCAAGTCCGGATGAGCTTGATGAGGAGCTTCTTGCCAGAGGTTTCTCTTCATCTGATCCAAAAGACGTCGCTGAGCACGCCAGCTAAGCCGGCGGTTGGTTGGCCTGCTGCTAAGGGTATTGGCCGAGCTGAGGGCGTTCAGGGCCTATTGAGCTCGTCCTGCAGCTTGTCCCAGTCCTGCGGCAGGTCACCGCAGCACACCATCTGCTGAAAGACGACGTAGCAATCGTTGTGATCACCCTCCTTGCCAGGGAAGCCCAGCCAGAGGATCAGCAACACCTTTCGGCCATCGGCCTCGAAGACCCGAAAGAAAAGGCGGTAGCGATCGGTCAGACCCAGCCCCTTGAGCCGTCCATAGCGCCGCAGCAGACCCGTGAGAGCAAAGCGAGCGGCATAGGGATCTGCCGCGACCTGCTCCTTGATCCCCTCCATCAGCACAGCGAGCAGCTTGACCTGCGGATGCCGCAGGAAGCTCTGCTGGTCGAGTTCCTGCTTGAGGCATTTAACCTCAGCTTTGAGCTGCTCGTACTGGCGCGCGAACAGTTGGGGTTGGAAGACGATCTCCCAGCCATGGCGCACCAGGGCCGAACTCATTCCTGCGCAGGCGCGCCCGCTCACTCCATCGCATCCGCCGTGACACCGGCGAGCAGCTCATCGTCTTCTGCCGCCATGGCCTCGGTGTAGGGCAGGGGCCCGGTTGCGACGGTCAACGCCTCGCGGGTGAGCAGATCGAGGAAGAGACCGAGCATGAGGCTCTCATCCTCCGGCTCACCGTTCTGACGCTTGCTGGGCTCGAAGCGCATAAGCAAAGTGTCGTTGCTCAGCACCTCCACCTGCCCCGGGGCGCCACTGAACTAGGGGTGATCGCGGTAGAAGGCGGCAGCAATCCGCAGACGGGAGGAGTTGCCGATCTGGGCCGGGATGACGCGCTAGCGGGAAGAAGCCATGACAGAAACCCGAACGCAGTGGACTTACATCGCATTACTAAGAAACTCTAGGACCTTCTGGCCGTCGTGGCCAGGGCCTACACGGGGGTGCGCCTGGCTTGAAACACCCTGGATCCGGCCTGCCCGGTGGTGGATGGGGTGGAGATGCTGGTACAGCTGGCGATGCAGATTTTCGAGCAGTGGACCGGTGTGACCCCGGAGGAGGGGGTGTTTCAGCGGGCGGTGGCGGAGGCGCTGGGAGAGACGTAGGGGGGAGGGCTGAGCCGGCTTCGGCTGCACGTTGAGGACGCTGCGGGTGCGGTGACCGCCAGGATCCTTCTTGGCCCCTGGCCCTAGGTGCTCGGTCAGAATGCCCTTATGACAGCAGCTCCCTCCCCCACTTCCACCATCCCGATCGACCCACGGATCAGCGCGATCGCCTCAGGAATCGCCGCTGCCATCCCTGAAGCCCAAGTCCGGCTGTTTGGATCGCGCGCCAGGGGGACATCCCGGCCTGATTCCGACGTGGATCTGCTGATCACCGTGCCGGATCAGTGGCTGGCTGGCCGCGATCGATTGCGTGTGCTGGGAGACCTTTGGCGCCAATATTCCAGCCATTGGCTGCCTCTTGATCTGCTTCTCTACACCGAAAGCGAAGTGAGACAGCGCCAGCAATACAGAAGTGCCGTTACATCCCTGGCCTATCAAGAAGGAATTTTGCTGAATGGCTGATCCGGATGCCATGCGCTACCTCCGGATCGCCCAAGCTGATCTCGTGGAGGCGCAGCGCATGGTGGAGCTCTCGGGCTTCCGCGACAGCAGCATCGGTTTCCGGCTTCAACAGTCCTGCGAAAAGGCTCTGAAAAGCTGGATCCATTTCAAGGGAGGCCTGGCTCCCTTCACCCACGACCTCGTCGCTTTGATGGATTGGCTGGAGGAAGGGGGTACCGATGTCAGCGCGTACGGGCAGGTTGCCGATCTCTCTTTCTTTGCGGTTCAGACCCGATACGACGACACCGTGGAGATCATCTCTCCAGATTGGCCGCTCCTTCTAGAGATCACGACTTCGCTGCTCGAGCAAGTCCAGCGCGACTTGACATGACGCCCACCGCCCTCGCCCATCTGCCGGGGTCCCGGCCAATGGCCTCAGCCCCCGCCCCAACCTCAGCCCAGAAATGGATCCAGAAAACTGAGCGGCCGGGCCATGGTTTCCGAGAAGCCGAGGATGCCCCGGTCGCGATGGCTATACAAAAGCGTGTCGTCGGCATCCAGCAGGAAGGTGCCGCCCCTCTGGGTGAGGAAGTCGTCGCGGGGCACGTAGGTGCGCCAGTGGGCCAGCACTTCGGTCATGTTGCGCAGGCGGATCGTGGCCAGCTCGAAGGGGCGCTGGAAGCCCGTGCCGCCCGCCTTGGCAAAGAATGAGCCCCGGATTGGCGGCAGGGGGCCCGCCTGAATGGTCTCGTCGTCGGCGATGCGCTGGGGGGCGCTGCGATCGCCCGTGTAGCCCCGCAGCACCTCGGCCAGGGTGCCGGGGGAACCGATGCCGGCGCACATCAACAGCAGGTTGGGCCAGGGCCCGCCCAAGGGCCCCGGGCCTGGGTAAAGAGCAAAACCTGGATAAAGCCCCAGGGCCCGGTGCAGCTGCGGTTCCGCCTCTACCAGCAGCCGCTCGCTCGGAAAGCCCGTGAAGGCGCAAAACCGCTGGCGGCCGGCCTCCTGGCCAATGCCGATCGCCACCGTGGCGATGCTGGCGGCCTCCAGCCGCGGCAGGGCCGGCACCAGGGCCTGGGCGTATTCGAGGCTGTCGAAATCCCCCAGCTGGGGCAGCAGCAGCACCAGGCGGCGACGGCCCGGCTCCAGGCCGGGAATCTGCGCCAGGCGCTCTAACAGCGGGGCGGGGCAGGGCTCCGGCGCCAAGGGGTGCACGTCGTTCACTGGCGGGGGATGGGGAGGTTCACTCTGGCGCTGGCGGGCGTCGGTTGGCTGCAGGAGTAGCTTCATCCGTGTAAAGGCTGGCAGCTGCGGTCACTGATCGGCGGGGAATGGGTTAGACAATCGCAAGAATCACGCCCTGGGCTGTGTCACCCACCTGATCGGCCCAGATCAACTGCTGGCAACGGCGGCTGCGGCCGGCAGTGGCAAGAGCCAACCGATTGCTGGGGCGACCACGGTAGCGGCCCAGGCATGTGTGCAGGACAGCCAACCCTGCAAAACAGCTATCGCGGCGAAACAGCCATGCCTGCAAAACAGCCATCGCGGCTAATCAGCCATCGCTACCAAACAGCCATTGCGGCGAACAGCCAGCACGGCGAGACAGCCATGCCTGCGAGACCAAGACCGCAGGGTAACCAAAACCCCAGGACAGCCCAGACCACAAGACAGCCACAGCCGCAGTTGATTAACAGTTAGCTTCCTGGTGTAAAAAATGATCTTGCTGGATATTGAGCAAGATAGCTTTCACTCATTATTGACTCAATCAGCTAAATGATTCAATCAGCGATCCATCCGCGACCACAGCAGGCAACCACAGACCGCTTAAACAATGAGTTGGGGCTGCGGCAATGGCCCAGCAAGCAGCAACTTCTGGCGGCAATGCCTGAAAGCCTCACGGAAAAGGACGTGGGCAAGGCGTGGATGAGCCTTGCATTCTCCCTGCTAACCTCCCTGGCCGCCTATGCAGTTGGCTGCTTTATCCCGCTGCAATGGAGCTATGCACCCCTGTGGATTATCTATGCGGTGTTCACGGGAACATTGGCGATGGGCTGCTGGGTATTAGCCCATGAGTGCGGGCACAATGCCTTCCATCCGAACCGAGTTGTTGAGAACTGCGTTGGGTTTGTGCTGCACAGCCTGCTGCTTGTTCCTTACTTTTCCTGGCAGCGCAGCCATGCCGTGCACCATGCCAATTGCAACCACCTTGAAGCCGGAGAAACCCATGTGCCCTCGCTGCGCAACTCACCCTGGGCCATATTTAGCGTAAAGCTAAAGAGGTTTCTGGGGCCATCTGCCTATGCGATGGTCTCAATTGCAGTGCACATGCTGATTGGCTGGCCCCTCTATTTGCTGGTTGGAGTTACCGGAGGGCCCGATCACGGCTTTCCAACATCTCACTTCGTTGATGCGCCTCCTTTTAATAACGGAGAGCGCAAGTTATTTCCAGGAAAATGGTCTGACCTGGTGCGGGTCTCCAGCGCAGGAGTTGCCGTGATGCTGCTGATTCTAGCCGTATTAATGATAAATACATCCGTGATCCGGGTGCTTTGCGTGTATGGGCTGCCATATCTGATCATCAATGCATGGCTGGTTTGCTACACCTGGCTTCAGCACACCGACCGGGCCGTCCCTCACTTTTCCGCTGATGAATGGGATTGGGCAAAGGGAGCACTGCAAACCGTCGATCGCCCCTATGGACCGATCCTTAATTTCCTGCACCACGGCATAGGCTCAACCCATGTGGCCCACCATCTCAATCCGCGCATACCGCACTACAATGCCTGGAGTGCTTCTGAAATAATTCGGGCTCAATTCCCCGAGCATATCCACCACGACCCAACACCCATCCACCGGGCGATTTGGAGGGTAGCTCTCCACTGCAGTTTTGTGGCCAAAAATCGCGCCGATGGCGGCTATTATTATAGCTAAAACAGTCCCAACAAGTTACAGATAAAGCAGCCCTGGAAAGCCGCAGTCAAGGTCAGCTACTCACTGCCGCCTGGCCAACCTGATTCGCTGAGAGAGCCTATCGCAACCTCACGGCAGCGCCAGTCACATTGGCATTGGCAGTGGCAGTGGCAGTGGCCGCAATCTCAAGGCAGTGGCAGTAGCAGCAATATCCTGGCAGTCGCAGAGCCAGTGGCAGTGGCCGGGATCTCACGGCAATGGCAAGGTGACTCGCTGAATAAAAGCCTCGGCGGCGGCCATCAGGCTTTGCCGCCGTGGGGGCTCGATCCGATCCAGCAGGCGCACCATCATCGAGAGACGGGGGTTGGCCTGGAAGAATGCTCGATGCCGATCGATGAAGCGCCAGTAGAGGCCGTCCCAGATCTCGCACCAGGGCCCCCGCTTGAAATCTCCCATTTTTAGGATGTAATTGGAACCGCAGATATAGGGCTTGGTAGCAAATATGCCACCGTCGCTCATCTGCCCCATGCCGTACACATTCGGGCCCATCACCCACTCGTAGGAATCCAGGTAGCGCTCCATGAACCAGCGGTGCACCTCCTGGGGCTGGATCTCGCAGAGCAACATCAGGTTGCCGATCACCATCAGCCGCTCGATGTGGTGGTTGTAGCCCAGGCGATTCAGCCGCTCGATCGCCTTATCCAGGGGCGGCAGGCCAGTGCTGCCATCGCTCCAGCATGGCGCCAGTTGGCGTTGGTGCTGCCAGAAGTTGCCGCTGGCCTGGCGGTCGCCGTGCAGACGATCAATGCCGCGCACAAACTCGCGCCAGCCGATCACCTGGCGCAGGAACCCCTCCAGCGAAGCGATCGGCAGCTGCTCGCCACTGGTCTCTTGCCTGCGGCAGTGCTCAAGGCTGGCCTCGATCACCGCAGCTGGACTGAGCAAACCGATATTGAGCAGGGGAGAGAGCAGCGAATGCTGCAGGGTGTCGTGGTGCTGGCTGAGGGCGTCTTCGTAGGGGCCAAAGTTATCGAATCGCTCCTGCAGAAACCGCTGCAGCCAGGCGTCGGCGCCGGCCTGGTCGTAGGGAATCCAGAGCGCCCCCAGCTGGCCGGGGTGATCGGCGAAGTGGCGGCCGATCAGTTCCCGCACCGCCGGCTCGTGGTAACTGGCGGCCACCACCGGCAGCGGTGGCTCCTGGTAATGCTTCGGTAGGCGGCGGCGGTTGTCGGCATCGAAACTCCAACGGCCGCCCGTAGGTGAGCCATCGGCCTCCAGCAGCAACCCCAGCCGGCGCCGTTGACGCTGGTAGAAGCTGGCCATCAAGGGGCGCCGCCGCCCCTCAAACCAAACCCGGCTCTCGGCCACGGATTCGAGGAAGGCGGGGGAGGGCAACACGGTGAGCCTCAGCTTCTGCTCCTGGCAGAAGTGCTGGAGCCGCTGCTCAAACCCCCGGTCGGCAATTTCGGCCACCCGCAGCTCCTGGCCCACACCCGACTGGCTTGCCCCCAGCTCCGCAGCCAGCTCCGCCGCAAGCCGCTGCCAGAACGGCACCCCCTCAGAAGCCGGCAACTCGAAATAGCGCACATCGATGCCCCGCTCCAGCAGCGCGTCGCGGAAGCTGCGCATCGCCACGAAGGTATGCAGCAAGCGCAGCTGGTGGTAGCGATAGGTGGAGGCCACCGCCAGGTCTTCGATCATCAACACCCGGCTACCGCCGTGGAGCTGCAGCGGCGAGGGACAGAACCACTCGCGATGCAACTGATCGCCCAGGATCAGGGTTAATGCCATGGGCTCAGCGCCATCACTCAAGTCCATAGCTCATCGCCATCACTAAAGTCCATCACTCAAGTCCACAACTTCCGGTGCGTCTCCTGGGGGTCGTATTGGCGTAGCTGCCGCTCCAGATCAAAGCGCCGAGGACTGCCCCCGAAGCTGCGGGGGTCGGAGCCCACACCGGCCAGATAGGCCCAGTTGCCGCTGTTCAGGGCCGGGTGGGCATCGATCAACATCCACTCGAAAAAGCGGGCGCCCCAGGTCCAGGGCAGCCGCAATTCGTTCACGAAGTGGGAGGCCACCCATTGGCGGCCCCGGTTGGAGAGGTAGCCGGTGGCCAGCAGTTCGCGCAGCTGGGCATCGATCAGCGGATGGCCGCAGTCGGCAAGGGTCCAGCGCCGGAAGCGCTGCCGGTCGGCGTTCCCCTGGGGGGGAGTGGCCTGGGCTGGGCGGCCCTGGATGCCGCCGGGGGCATGGAATGCCGCCCCATGGCACTGCTCAGACCAAATAAAGAACTCGCGCCAGAGCAGTTCCTGCTTCATCCACTCGGAACCCTCATCGGTTGTGTGGCCCTGGAGGGCCTGGTAGCGGAGCAGCTCCTGCCAAATGCGCCGCACCGACAGGGAGCCAATACCTAGAAATGGCGAGAACTTAGAAGAGAACTGCGCACCCACCAGGCCATTGCGGCTGGCCTTGTAATTACGCAAACCATCGAAATTGAAAAAGTAATGCTGTAGCCGCGCCAGGGCGCTGGGCTCATCACCGCTGAAGGGAAAAGCGCTGCGGGGGTCGCAGGGATGGGCGCCTGGCGCCGGGCCGAGGGATGGACCGGATGCACCGGATGAACCGGCTGGGGCTGGCTGCAGCCAGGCCGCCGGCCAGTGTTGCCCGGCACCGCCCAAACCGCTCAAATCCGGCGGCGGCAGCGGTGGATCTGGAGACCGCTCCAACCGCCGCCGGAAATCCGAGAACACCCGGGGGAAATTGGCGGCCGCCAGCGGCCAGTCGGAGAAGAGCCGGCTCTCTCGGCAGCAGAGCACAGCAGCGGGCCGCAGCAGCGGACGCATCGCGGTGAGCGCCTCCTCCCTGGACTGCTGCGGAAAATGCAGCAGGGGAATCGCATCTACGGCCAGGCGGGCCCGCAGCGAGGCCAGGGCCTGGGCTTCCAGCCGCCTTTGGTGAGGCCCCCGCAGCCGTTGGTCAACCGGCCGGCTGGCCAGCACCACCAGCTGGCCGCCTCCCTGACGCTGGGCCAGGGCGACGGCTTCATGGAAGGCCGGCTGGTCATCAAGACGCAGCTGCCCCTCCAGGGCCAAAACGATGGTGTAGCCGCCTGCCATCGGTGCTGCAGGAATAGACCCCAGCCTGACAGGCCTAGTTACGAAACAGCGCCACCCTGGCCCACGATCCACAGGTTCAGGCCTGCTTCGCGGGCGGCGGCGGCATTGGTGATCCCCCTGGCATCAAATAACCAAGCTGGCTTACGCATCACCGCCGCCAAATCCTTGAATGGAAGCTCACTGAACTCGGCCCACTCCGTGAGCACCAGCACCGCATCGGCGCCAAGGGCTGCCTCCAGCACGGAGCCACAGGATTGCCAAGTACCGTCGCCGTTGGTCTGCATTTGGGGCTGGCCCAGATCCCTGGCCAGCTGCTCCGGAGACACCTTGGGATCGTAGATAGCCAGCTCCGCCCCCTCCTCTAACAGGTCTTTACAGATGCGAATCGCCGGGGCCTCGCGGGTGTCGTTGGTGTCTGCTTTGAAGGCAAAACCGAGCACCGCCAGACGCTTGCCACTCACACTGCCAAATAGCCTATGCACCACCAATCTGGCGATGCGGTGCTGCTGCCAGGTATTCAGCTCCACCACCTGCTGCCAGTAGGCGGCCACCTCCTGCAATCCATAGTGGCCGCAGAGATACACCAAATTAAGAATATCCTTCTGGAAGCAACTGCCGCCAAAGCCAGGTCCGGCCTTGAGGAACTTGGCGCCGATTCGGCTATCGCTGCCAATCGCCTGGGCCACCTCCACCACGTCAGCACCGGTGGCCTCACAGAAGGCGGCGATGCTGTTGATCGAGCTGATCCGCTGGGCAAGGAAGGCATTGGCGGCGAGCTTGGACAACTCACTGCTCCAAAGGTTGGTGCGCAGGATCTTTTCGGGGGCCACCCAATGGCTATAAACGCTGGCCAGGGCTTCAATGGCGGCGGGATCGTCGCCGCCGATCAGCACCCGATCGGGATTCATCAAATCGGTGATCGCGGTGCCCTCCGCCAGAAACTCCGGATTGGAGAGCACCGAAAAGGTTTTACCGCCGCCAGCTCCCTCGGCGGCCGCCAGGATCGCCTGCACCGTTTGCGCCGTGCGCACCGGCAGGGTGCTCTTCTCCACCACGATCGTGTGGCCCTGGGCGCAGGCCGCCACCTGGCGGGCAGAGGCCTCGATCCAGCGCAGGTCACTGGCCTGGCCAGCCCCCACCCCCCTGGTTTTGGTGGGGGTATTCACCGAGAGGAACACCATGTCGGCCTCGGCAATGGCCGCCTCCACCTCGGTAGTGAAAAAGAGATTGCGGCCCCGGCAGCGACCCACCACTTGATCGAGCCCTGGCTCATAGACGGGCAACCTATTCAGATCCGCATCGTTCCAGGCGGCAATGCGAGCGGCGTTGAGATCCACCACCGTGACGCGGATCTGGGGACAGAGATCGGCGATCACCGCCATGGTGGGACCGCCCACATAGCCGGCACCAATACAGCAGATCGTGAGTATCTGACTGGTCATCTCTGAATTGTCAACGCTGACTGGCTATCTCTGGATGGCCATAGCTGGCTGCTCATCAAAACTGCCACCGAGCGATCGACTCCCAAAGATAAGCAATCGCGGTCTTCCACCTCAGCACCAGATTTAGCTGGGGCACCCAGCCCAGCTCCCTGGGGGCCAGATCGAGCAGCGGCGGGCACCGCAGGGGATTGTCCTGGAGCAGCGGTTTTTGTCCTGGAGCAGCGTCTTACATATTAACTCAAAAATTAACTCAAAAGCCAAATTAGTCTGATCGCGCTCCAGCCTGGTGCCCCCTGCCGGCAGGGCGAACATCTGGGTCAATGCCGATAATCACCGCGCTGGTCAGCAAATAGGCCAGCGACGGTGGAGAGAACCTGCGTATCGGCGGCAAACTTGGCATAAGATTCTTATCGGCATATCGATCATACAGCTAGGAGCTAGCGACAAAAGTTGAGCCAGCAGGCTGGCCAGCCTATCGGTGTCCATAGGCTGGGCCTCCGCCAGGGCAGATCTATTTATGAAAGGGCTGGCCAGCTCCCGCGCAACACTGGCGATAGAAAAATTCGTGATGAATCTTCAGTAACGCAAGCAACCCTTGGTGATCGAAACGTTCGTTACCTAATGGCCAGCAGGGGCAGGAACTGCCGGTAGAAGCGGTCCTTCAGCGCCCAGGCCCGCTCCACCTGGCTGATGGCGACCTGGAGGGCTTCCTCGCTGGCAATCAGCTCCGCCATGTGGCGGGCCAGTTCCTGGGAGTGGGTGAGGCCGCCCAGGAGTTGGTCAGTGCCGATATCGGATTGGCGGCGATCATGAATCATGTGGTAGTAAAAGAATTCGGATCGCACGCCCACCGGCGCCGGACCATGGGCCAAGCGTTCCGAGAGGCGCGGCCACAGGCACTCGTACTCCACCGCCACCAGCACCTCGGCCCAGAAACGCAAAAAGGCGATCAAGGCCAGGTCGCTGTAGGGCTGGCCCAGGCAGTTCTGCAACGCTTCCAGGCTTGCCAGCCGCACCTGCTGCGTGTCAGCGGATTCGCGGGTGCTGAGTATCTGCTCGCGGCTGGCCCCCAGATGCAGCAGGTCGCGAAACAGCAATTCGCGATGGGAGGCCAGTGGCATGCCGCGGGTGTTGCGCGGGTATTCCTCATGCAAGATCTGCCGCACTGTGGCCTTGATTGCATCGCTCTCCAGGGCGTCGATCACAAACTCATACACATTCACGATCGACAGCGATAAAAAGCGCCGCTGCAGCAACAGCGCCAGCAGGTCATCCCAGTGGAGGACGGCAACATTGACCAGCAGAGGGTGAGCCCGGAGGCTGGCGATGTGTTGCCGTTCCTGATTGTTGAGGGGGGCCAGCATAAGGAAGGCAGTCCAGCTCATCGCCGTCGACAAATTTGCGGGGGATGGAGTGGCGCGGGGTGGAGTGGCGGGGATGGAGTGCTTGCCGCCGACAAGACTCTATCGGCAAAGCAAGCCAATGTGGCCGCTTACAGCATCTTCCATTTGCTTCCATCTGGCGATGATTGACACAGACCAAGAGGCCGCAGAACACTGTGCTCACTCGGTGATTGAGGAGGGTATTCATCTATGCCGCAGCACGTTTTATCCCGATGGCAGACAGTGCCGACAAGCGCTGTTGTGCTGCTCGAAAGCTCCATGCAGGGTCGAGAAGGGCTGCTGCTCTACTGCGGCCTCGGCCTGAGCACCAGCTTGGTTGTGGGCGTCCTGGGTCTGCGCTGGCCCGTGCTGCTCCCGGGCCTGCTGCCGCCCCTGGCAAGCCTGGGGGTGTGGCGGTGGGCCCAGCGCCGCCTGCGCCCACCGGCAACCTCACCGCCGACGGCATGCCTGCTCGACGCCAGCCTGCTGCGGGAGCGGCTGCGCCTTGACGTCGAGCTGGCGCCGGAGGCCTCGGATCGCTGGCGGCAGATCGGTCAGCGGCTGGAAGCGGTGCGCGGCCTGGCTGCGGCCTGCGCCGAACTGGATCCGGGCTGTGCGTTGGCGCTGTTGGTGCTGCTGGAGCGCCTGGTGGAGCGGGCCCTGGCTATGGAAAACCAGCTCTGTCGCCTGAACCGAGCGCCCACCCCTGGCTCTCTGCTGCTGCTTGAGCGGCGACTGGATGCCCTGCAGGAGCACCTGCAGAGGTGCCAGGAGGCTCTGACGCGCTGCTACGAGGCCGCCCTGGAGGAGTCCCTGCGTTGTCCGGATGTGCCGGCAACGGTTGTTCTTTCCACATTGCTGCTCGAATCATGACTGCCCCTACCTTGCTTGGCATATCCATTACCGCCTTCGTCGTCATCGGCGGTGGCCTGCTGGTCAACGCCTCCCTGAACCCGCCGGTGAGCTCCTTCGACTCCGCCATGGAGCGACTGGAGCGCCAGCTGCTTCCTTCGATTTCGGTGGAGAGCGCCATGCCGCCTGCCTCCAGCGCCAGCACCGAGGCGCCACTGCCTCTGGCCGAACGGCTGCCCCAGGCGACGGCCTTTCCGCTTTACGGCGCCCCAGCCGATCAGATCGACCACAGCGGCAGCAGCCTGCGGGTGGAAATTGTCAGTTCGCTGGAGAAGGCCGACAACCAACGCGCCAGCAGCCGCTGGCTGGTGGATGGGGCCGAACGCTTCAACCAGCGGCGCGAGCGGGGCAACGACGGCCGCCGCATTGAGGTGGTGGTGCGGCCGATCCCCTCGGGCCTGGCGGCCCAGATGCTGGTGGCCGGCAACTATCGACCCGCCGGCTACTCACCAGCCAGCCAACAGTGGCTGGAGCTGCTGCGCCACGACGGCATCGCGCCGACGCTGCTGCAGCCCTCGCTGCTGGGCAACCGCTCGGTGATCGCCTTGCGCGGCGCAGCCTGGAAGCAGACCGGCGGCGGTCAGTTGGCTTTCGGGCCGGTGATGGAGCGAACCCTGGCGGGTCAGCTGCGCATGGGCACCTGCAATCCATACCTGTGTTCCCCCGGCCTGGATTTCATGCACACGCTGCTGTGGACCACGGCCGGCCATGCGGGCAATGGCGGAGCGCTGCAGGTGGCGGAGCTGGAGCGGGGCTCGATTCAGCGATCCCTGGAGCTGTTCCAGCAACGGGTGAGCAGGATCGACCCCACCTACATCGAGCAGATCGAGATCTGGAAGCGCCGGCCCGAGGCCCTCGATGCGGCGGTGATGGCTGAGCAGAGCTACCGGCAACTGCGCCGGGAGCCTGGCTTTGAGGATCTGTTGGCGGTTCCCTTCGGCGCCGACCAGGGCTCACCGCTGGTGGCCTTGCCATGGACCACGGGGCCGGAGCGGCAGGCGCTGGAGCGCTTCGCCCGCTTCATGAGCTCAGCGCCTCTGCAGACCCTGGCCCGCAACCAGAACTTCGGCAATCCCAGCCCAGTGCCAGCAACAGCTCGCCCGCCCCGGGCGGATGGGGAGCTGCTGAGCAGGGTGCAGCAGCTCTGGAAGCAGCGCAAGGATGGCGGCCACACGGTTTACCTGCAGCTGCTGGTGGATGTGAGCGGCTCGATGAACGAGAACGACCGCCTATCCCAGCTCAAACGGGCCCTGATCGTGGCCAGCGGAGCGATCAACAGCGGCAACCAGGTGGGGCTAATCAGCTTCAGCGACAAACCGACGCGGCTGATGCCCCTGCAGCCCTACGACGCCAGCAGCCGAGCGCGATTGCTGGCCACGGTGCAGGGGCTGCAGGCCAATGGCACCACCGCCCTGTACGACGGTTTGGCCGTGGCGTTGCACGATCTGATGCAGGCACGCCGCCGCGATCCGAACGGTCGCTTCCATCTGCTGGTGCTCAGCGACGGCATGGCCAGCAGGGGGCTGAACCTGGGGGATCTCAGGAGCGTGATCGAAAACAGCGACATCACCATCACCCCGATTGCCTATGGCGACGTGAACGACGGAGAGCTGCGCGACATCGCCGCCATCCGCGAGAGCGCGGTGTATCGGGGCGATCCAAAACTCATCCTGCCGCTGATCAACGACCTGTTCCAGACCGCCCTTTGATCGCAAGGACACCAACCAACACTATTAACCAGCATCATGGCGCCAAGCCTCTCTCCCCTGGCCAGCCGACTGCTGATTGGAAGCTGGCTCAGCCAGTTGCTGCTGGCTGGCCTGATCGCACTGGTGGCGCCGATTCAGGTACGCCCCCTGGTGATTGAACGGCGATTCTGCAGCGAAAGCCAGCGGAACGCCATGTTGGCTCGCTATCAGACGCTAGTGCTGCGCGATAGGCTCGGAATCGAACGATTTCGGCCGGTAATTCTCTATAGCGTATTCGGAAAACAGCAAAGCGATGGGCTACCCGCCGCCAGCTCCCTGGACCTGGACAGCACGGCGGGAGATGGGAACCGCCAGGAGGCGGCGCAGCTGCAAGACAATCACCCCATGGCCCTGGTGCTGCGCTGCCAACAGGCGCCGTGAAGCCCTGCGCAAAAGCTGGCAAGGAACCTTGAAAGGCCGCTGCCGGAACGGTGCGGCAATAGACGCCCATGGTTGCCGTCAGCCATTCAGCAACGAGCAATCTTTCATCAATCGGTAAACAGAATCTTCAGTTCATTGCGCCAGTTCTGATCGGGGGCCGGCAGGAACGGGCGCGCCACGGTCCACATCCGCTCGAAGTCGTTAAGCAGGGTGCCGGTGAGCAGCGCGTCGCTGGCGCGCAGATCGAGCTCCAGCTGGAAGGTGTGGATCGCCAGGGCCCCATGCAGAAACGGCGCCGCCAGCAGCGTGGAACCGGCGCGGTAAAGGGCCAGAGAAGGCAGGGTGTCGTATAGCCGGATCTCCAAATTGGTGGGATTGCGGCTAACGCGGATCGTGGCCTCCAGGATTTCCAGGTTGGCGATCACGCTGCCCTGGATGGCGAAATCCTCCGCCAGCGGCTCGGCCGCATAGCGCTTCAACACCTCCTCCCGCAATCCGGCGGCCACGGAATAGGGCCAGGCCAGCAGGATGCGCACCCGCACCCCGGCCTCCAGGCAGCGGCTGAGGTGGGCGCGGTAGTGCTCCAGGTTGGGCGCGAAGGTCTGCAGGATGGCCACCTCCTGCTGGCCTTCTTCCTGGGCTTGCTCCTGGTTGTGCAATAACCGCTCTAGAGCATCGGCGAAGGTGTCGATGGGGAAAGCGGCGTGGATTCGGCTGAGGCCAAAACGGGACAAGCCCGGCTCACTCTGCTGATATTGCTGCGCCAGGAAACGCTGCAATTGCGGAAGTTTGTAGCCCCGGCCGCTGATATTGAACTTGCGGTAGATGGTGCGCAGGCGCTGGGTGAAGGCCTCCTCTTCTATCGGACCCTGACGGCGCTGATAGGCCTCCAGCAGCTGCTGCTTGCTCTGGCCGGGCTCCTCCCTCAGGCAGAGAATCACCTCCAGCTCATGGGGGGTGAGGGCGTACTCTTGGCGCTCGCCCAGGGCCTGCAGGAATGCTGTCCAGCTCATCGCTGCAGACGGATTGGCGGGGGATGGGAAGTTGGCGCCAGCGCAATCATATGCCCCTTAGGGCAGCAGGGTGGTGGATTCCAGCATCTTCCATCTCCTTTCATCTGACCATGATTGACAGATTTACAAGCCGGCAGACACTGTCAATATTAACAACTAAATAAGGTTCCGTGCTGGAGAAACAACAGCAGCTCTATCGGCGAATCTGCGCTTATGAACTGGATGATCCCAGCCATGAGATCGGCTTTCTCGACCATCTGATCCGTGCCAAGGGGGCCAAGCAGAACGAGATCGATTCCACGAGCTCTACCGCGCCACGATCCGCAGCTACCGGCAGCACTTCGGCCGCGACCTGCAGATGCAGCGCGGCCGAATTGATGAGGCCAAGCCGAGCATTGCCCAGCATATTTAACCAGCCTTGCCCGAACCAACACCACCCACGCAGACGTGACCACATTGCGATCACGCCAGACGGCAGGGTCAATTTCTTGCGCTCTAGCTAACGTTGGCCCTATTATCTATAGTGCATGCGATTGACTGATGCCACCCGATACGCAAGTAAGCTGTGCCAGACCGCCGAGATAAATTAATCCGTATAGGGCTGAATGACCGCCGCCTTCATTTTATATCTGTCAATGAATTAACCCACTTGCCAACAGGAGTCATTTGGCTACCATCTCCATCCTTGGACAAATCAACAAGGCAATATGGAAGATCACTGATCCTGGCGCCAACGATTTTTACTGAGTAAACCCTGGCTCCCTCGAAGGATGTTCTGCTTAGCTCCGCATTCGCAAAGGACGCACCACGCAAGTCAGCCAGCTTGAAGTTTGTACTCGTGCAATCTGCATCGTCGAATATAGCATTGGTAAGCGTTGCTTGCCGGAACTGCGCGAATGATAGAAGCGATTTTCGAAATGAAGATTCAGACAGATCTGCCATAAAGAAATCGGAGTTACTGAAATCGCATTTAGCCCAGTATGCATTAATCGCTTTGGCGCCAGATAAGTCTATATCCTTGATGCTAAATAAGCCATCCAAGTTTGGGCTTTTATGAAGGGCCAAGTTAATCGTAAGAGTCTTTAGTACCTTATCATTTTCTTCAATTGCAAGGGCTGCTGCCAGCACTTGTTTTGTCAATTCAACTAGTTGCTCCTTGCGATCATCGCTGATGCTCCACTCTGCAGGAAAAGCCTTAAGTATTGCGCCAAGCTTAACGGCTGCCGCAGCCCGGAGTATTGACGAATCCGATGAAAGTTCCCGCACAATTGATTGATAGACTTCATCAACGTTCTTACGATCCTCGAAGCCGATCCGTGCTTTAGTGGCTCTGCTCTGGCCAATCAAATAGCCACCAACCGCCCCACCTACTGTAACAAAGAGTGCAATCAGCCTTAGCGCAAAAAGGCTACCAGCAGTGTCACTGCGAATCTGTCGAATCTCTGCATCTAGCTTGCTGATCTCATAGCTATTACGAGTCATTCCCGATGGCATAGAACCAGGTGTGACTCTGTCGATCTCAGTTAGATATTGAGCGCCGAGAGTAACCGCTAAAGCCGCGACTAGAGTTGTAGCGACGTAACTAATTATTTGCATATTTGTCAAACCGCCAGCCTTATTGAGGTTCATTAATGCCTCCCCCGCAGTGCATCGATTACCAGCCTTCTCGGAGATCCTTCCGTAGAGGCTCCACATATACGCAAAAAAACTGACCTCTTCTGAGTGTCAATATGAAGAACAGGCTTGCCCATGCTATCGCAGAGCGCAATAGCCTCCCATGTGCCACCGACAGATCCCATGCACTTGCCATCCCATACTGCAATAACGAGATTAGATCTAAAAACGACTAACTCCATGCTTCTTTTATAGGCACTCCAGCAGCGTTGGCCAAAATCAAGGGAAGTCTCTGATACAGCTCCGTCCCTAACTCGCCGATAGCGCGTATATTGCTCTAAATTCTTGAAATCACTTTCGAAAGACTTAAAAGCAATTACAGCTTCCAGGGGAATTGATAACTGGCGTGCGCATTCTGCAAAGATTGTGTCAGCACCATATGCCAACGCAGAAACTGCCCTAGCATTAAAAATCTGAGCAGCCAATTCATTGAGTAGTTGATACAAAAAGAATCTCACAAACAATATTTCATCAGTGTTAGTCAAGTCGCGATGACCGATCCCTCCGGCAGTAAACTTCAGGTGCTGATTCATCGCATGATCTGCCTGGTTATGCGTGGACCCAATGCTTTCTTAAGCGGATCCGCACAATACCCCCTTCTTCGTCGTTTTTGCCGTCTAAAATCGATAGGCAAGCGATCTCACACAATTCGAACCATTCAGAGTTTGATGGGCGGATCCGCCTATAAGGGTTCGCTGTGTTACAAAAGGTCGGCAGGGCTGCAGACGCCCAGCGGGCCTAGGTTGAACACATGGGTACATATTTTTTTTGTTATTCACTTGTAGATGGCCGAGTAATTCCTGAATCGTGCGGATATCTCGACCGCGCTCCAGCAGGTAGCTCCACCCACCATGCGGCGCGCGTAGTGGTGAGCCTGAAGTTCCTGGTGATAGAACTGGATCAGCTCAGGGGGGAGTGGGGGACTCGACATCAACAGTCTCCTGAACACCACAACAGGATTCCCCGCCATTCCCATGGCCATGGCCATGGGAAGCGAGTATTTCTGCTGTCGGCCCTGGATCGCCATGATGAAAACTCGCGGCGCAGAGCAAAAAGGGCTGAGGGGCTGAACCCGCTGCAGAGTTAACCGGGCAAGGCGGCCAGCCGTTGGCGCTCCGGTTAACGATCAGTTAGGCCGCGCTGTGCAGGCGAGGGGGTTTCCCAGGGATTATTGAGCTTGGCCCTTTATGCCGCCATGATGGGCAGGCAAGGAACCTGCTATGCCGAGCAAACCAAAGACCTGGAAGCAAAAGATGAATGCCAAGCCAGCGCACATGGTGACCTTGGACAAGGACTTCGCGGGAGTACCGGCTGGTTCCCGGCTTCTGATTTCTTGCCCTCTTGAGGTTGAGGAGTACCTTAATAGCCGAGTTCCACTAGGCGAGACGCGGGAGATACAGGAAATGCGCCGTGAGCTGGCAGCGATGCATGGTGCAGACGCGGCCTGCCCGGTCTCGACGGCAATCTTCCTGCGTACCGTCGCCGAGGCGGCTTGGGATGACATCGAGGCAGGGAAGCCGGTAACGGCCGTAGCTCCGTTCTGGCGTGTAGTTGATCCGAAGTCCCCACTGGCCAAGAAGCTGCGAGCGGGTAGTTCCTGGATCGAGCAGCAGCGGGCTGCAGAACAGTCAGGCGTAGGCGAATCCCAGGGTGTGCTTTGCGAGGCCTAACGCTACAACCCATAGCAAATATCGCCATATCAAATCTCCCCACCCATAAACAGTTGAGCCACCCATAAATACTTACCCCCCAGAAACTAAATCAACCCCTCCACCACAGCCCTGGTGGCGGCGGCGGTGCGCTGCCAGCAGAAGCCACTGGCCTGGAGCAGGCCCCGCTGGCGCAGCTGTTGGCGCAGGGAAGACTGTTCCACCAGGGCCTGGATCGCTTCTGCCAGGGCCCCCGTATTGGTGGGATCCACCAGCAGGGCGCCGGCGCCGGCGGCCTCTTCTGTGCCAGAACCCGGGCTGGTGAGCACCGGCGTACCGCAGGCCATCGCCTCCAGCACCGGCAAACCAAAACCCTCCCACAGGCTCGGGTACACCAGGGCCAGGGCGCCGCGATAGAGATCCGGCAACTCGGCAAAGGGAACATAGGGGCGAAATTCCACCCGCCGCCCCAGGCCCAGGTCCGCCACCAGGCGGCGCAGCCGCGGGCTCTCGCTGGGGTGGGGCTTGCCCGCCAATACAAGCCGCAGCTCCGGATGGCGCGGCGCCAACTGCGAGAAGACCTGGATCAGCCGGTGCAAATTCTTGTGGGGATAGGCCTGGCCCACATGCAACAGATAGGGCGCCGCCTCCCCAGCCCCCGCCGCCGCGCTGGTTTGATGAGGCTGGGGCGCAGGTCGAAATGCCTGGCTGTCGTAGCCCAGGGGGATCACGGAGATGCGCTCGGCCGATAGGCCGGTGCAGCGCTGGATCTGGGCGGCAGTGTAATCGGAATTGGTAAGTACATGGCGGCAAGCCCGCAGCAACGGCGGCACCCAGAGGCGGAAATAGAGCCCCTGCAACGACAGCTCCGGATGGCTGATCGACCGCAGGTCGTGCACCATCACCAGCTGGGGAATCCGCTGGGGCCCCAGGTAGCCCTCCGGCGCCGGGGTAAAAATTAAAGAGGCGCCCGCCCGCCGCGCCAATTGCGGCAACCGCGCCTGGCTCCAGGCCAGCCGCCGCAGTCGCGCCTGGCCGCCCGCTTCGCCGCCGCCCGGCACCAATAAATGCGGCAGCTGCCGCAGCGCCGGCAGCACCCCCTCTGCATAAACGCCAATGCCCGTGGGCTGGCGCAATACCGGCTTGTAGTTGAGCAGCAACATCGGCCTATATATCAGGTTAATCCCAATAGCCGGCGGCGGCCGTATTTAGCCCAGTTCAAGGCCCAAAAAGCGGCGCTGAGCGGTGTACCAACATAGCGGCGCTGGGCGCGAAAGGTTTCGGCATACACCAGGCCAATGCGGCTATGACTTACGCCAGCCTGTTCGATATTCATTATCACATCGCTGGTATGCACCGTGCGCAGGTTTGGCGGCAACCTCAAAAACCACTCGTAGTCGGCGCAGATGCGAAAGCTGGCATCGAACTGCCCCCACCGCTCAAATAATTGCCGCCGCACCAACATGCCGGGATGGGCGATATTCATCGATTCGCGCATGCGCCGCCAACCCCAACCATGACCCCAGTGGCGCAGAAAGCGGCCATCGCCGGAGTGATAGGCATTGCGGGCGGTAATCAAGTCGGCCTCGGTGGCGCCTAAGCCAGCAATGGCGGCCAAACTGCCGGGCCCAGCAAATGTGTCGTCGGCACCAATGAAACTGAGGTAATCGCCGCGGGCCATTTGCAACCCCCGATTCCAGGCGTCATAAATGCCGCGATCGGGCTGGCTGCTCCAGATCACCCGCCGCCCCGGCCCGCCCCTAGCCGCCATGGCCGCATCAAAGCTGGCCACCAGCTCGGCGCTGCCATCGCTGGAGGCGTTATCCAGCAGCAGCAGCTCCCAATCACTCCAATCCTGGCTAGCCAAACTGTCCAATAGGCGAGCCAGCAGCGGCGCACAATTCCAACAGGCCACCAGGATCGAAACGCTGGGCACAGCTGCAGTGGAGCCGGCAGCACAACTGTCCAGCTGAGACTCATTCATGGCGCCAGCCACAGATAACCAACCCAATAGCCGAGCGACACCAGGGCGGAGAGCCCCAGCCATGGCAACAACAGGCGGCTGCGGGCGCTCAGCAGGGCCAGCAGCGCCAGCCCCGCCAGGTCGATCCACACCCTGGTGTAGTCGGGAAAGCGGGCCAGGATTTGGATGCTGGTGCAGAGGGCCGGCAGCAGGTAGATGCCCGCCGCCAGCCGCAACCAGCGACCACCCCAGCCCCGCAGGGCTGTTATGGCCAACAGCGCCAGGGTGGAGAGCCAGAGGGCTAGGCAGAGCCCATCGAACAGCCTTTCCGCCAGGCCCAGCTGGCCACCGCCCGCCAGGGGCAGCAGGCCCAGCAGCTGGCCGCTCTTCTGGAGGATGCCAGCGCCGGGCCAGCTGAAGTGCAGCGCGGCCAGGGATGCATCGGGCACCGCCGGGAACCGGGCGCCAAGGCTGCCCGCCCACAGCAGCAGGGGCAGGGGCACCACGGCCAGGGGCGCCAGCCAGCGCCAGCGGCGCTCCCAGAGGGCCGTTAAGCCGCTGGCAGCCCAGGCCAGCAGCGCCGTTTCCCGGCTGAGCAGGGCGGCGCTGAGGCAAATCCAGGCGGCGCCCCCACGCCGCTCTCGCCAGGCGAGCGCCGCCCCCAGCATCAAGCTGGTGGCCAGCAGATCGGCCGTATCCAGGGTGTAGGTGACCCAATAGCCCGGCAGCGCCAGCACCGCCAGCCCCCAGAGGGGCGAGCGCTGTTCCAGCTGGGCCCAGCGGGCCACCAGCGCCGCGGCCAGGCCAATGCAGGCCCCGTTGATCAAGCTGAGGGCCCAGGGGATCAAGCCGGGCTGGCCAAAGCCCAATAACCAGGCAAGCAGGGGATAGAGCAGGCGTTTTCCCCGGTAGATGGGGTTGTCGAGGGCGGCGCTGGTGCCCGGATCGCTCTGCAGCGGATCGAGGGCGAGGGTCAAAAACTGCTGGCCGTCATTGCCTCGCTTGCCCCGCAGCAGCACCAGCTCCTGCCGCTGCAATCGGGGCGAGAGGGGCAGCTGATCGCCGATGCGAGCCAGGCCGGTGGGGTTGCCGCCGTACTTGCCGAACACAATCACAAGCCCCAGCAGCAAGGCCAGCAAAGCCGCCAGCAGGCCCACGCCGCGGGGCCCCATCGCCGACTCGCGCCCCTGCACCAACAATTTGATGCCGGCCTTCACCGCCGGCCAACTGGGCCAGCCCGGAATCACCAGCAGGGCCCCCCAGAGCTGGCGCAGCCAGCGCTGCTCGTGGTGCCAGGGGGTGGAGGGGGGAGGGGTGTGGGGGGGTGCCTCAGCCGCCAGCTCCCTGGCCAGCTGCAGCCAGCCCTCCCGCACGGGGTTTGGCCCAAACGTCTGGGCCACATATTCCTGGCCCGCTCGCCCCAGCCGCCAGGCCCGGTCTGGATCCTGAAGCAGGGCAATGCAATGGCGGGCCAGCTCGGCATCACTGCCAGCCAGCAGGCCGCTGCGGCCATGGGGCACCGTCTGCACCAGCGCATGCCGGCGGGCCGTCACCACCGCAATGCCGCAGGCGCTGAATTCAGCCGCACTCAGGCAGAAGGTTTCATCCCGGCCACTGGGGTTCACCACCCCCACGGCCACGGAGTCAAAGGCCTCGTAGCGATCCAAGCCGCGGGTGCCTGCAAACACCACCCGATCGGCATGGCCGCTGGCCTCCAGCAGCCGACGGCAATGCAGTTCATAGGCGCTGCAGGCGCCCGCAGCGGCCCGCGGGCCGTAGAGGTCGGCGCCGCCCACCACCCGCAACCTGGCCTCAGGGCAGGCCGCAGCGATCACGCCCCATTGGCCGGCCAGGCGGTCAAAGCCCTTGAAGGGGGTGAGGGCCCCCAGGTAGGCGAGGTCTTGGGCCCGATGGGCCGCAGCGGCAGACCGCGGCCCCGCCGCCGCTGGTGGTACGGCCACGGGATTAGCGATCACCAGGGCCCTATGGGCCAGGCGGCTGTGGCGGAAGTGATCCAACTGGGCACCACTCACCAGCACCCAGCGGCGCAACTGGGGGAGGGCTTCGGTGCGGGCCTGCTGCTCGCAGCCCAGATTGTGGAGCCAGGCCACCAAGGGCAGGGGGCTGTTCGCCACAGCGGGCCATTGCGCCTCCGGCACCACCCCCGCCCGGAACACCAGCGCCAGGGCACCAGCCTGGTGGGCCGATTGCAGCGCAACGGTGAGGTCAGTCACCACCACGGGATCCAGCCCCTCGATCGACTGGGCCGCCGTGAGCAGCAGCAGGGGCTCGATCGCCGTGCCCCTCAACAGGGCGGCGACGGCCAGAAAGGCGTACTCCGTGCCCCCCAGGGCCGGATTGCCGAGGCCCGGATCCGGGAGGGCACCGCGACCGGCAATGCCCCGGTTGTCGAGGAAGAAAGCCAGGCGCATCGTCCCAGAATGGCAGCCCCCTCCCCATTTCGATGCGCCCCAAGCCCCTGCCGCTGGCGGCCGGCGCCCTGGCCCTGCTGGTGTGGCTGCCGCTCGGCCTGGCCGGGGTGCCGCTCGACACCCCGGACGGCTTCCTGCATCTGGGCTGGGCCGCAGGCTGGGCCCGCCAGGTGGCCGGGGGCTGGTGGTGGCCCCAGTGGACTGATCTGAACTGGGCTGGGGCCGGCAGCTTTTCGCTGGCCATCTACCCGCCGCTGTTCCGGCTGCTGGTGGGGCTGCCGCTGCTCTCGGGCGTAGCCCCGGATCACGCCCTGGCCGGGGCCTTGCTGGCCGTGCTGCTGGTCAATGCGAGCGGTGCCCTGACCCTGGCCCGGGTGTGGCTGCCGCCGGGCCCATGGCGCTGGTGGTTGCTGCTCGGGGCCAGCCTCAACCCCTATTTGATGGTGAATATCTACGTGCGGGGCGCCTGGCCGGAGGCCCTGGCCCAGGCCCTGCTCTGGTGGTTTGCGGCTGGTCTCGTGGGGGTGAACCAAAGGCGGCGCTGGGGCCTGGCCATGGCCGCCGGGGCCCTGGCGGCGGTGGTGCTGAGCAACTGGAACGCAGCGCTGCTCACCCTGATCCTCTGGGGGCTGGCGGCGGCGGCCCTGGCGGCGGGGCGGGCCTGGAAGCCGCTGCTGGGCTGGGGTCTCGCCGCATTGCTGGCGCTGCTCGGCACGGCGCTGTTCTGGGGGCCGGCCCTGGCGCTGTTACCGCAGCTGCGGGCGCCGATCCCGGCTGGATTGTTTCCGGGTGAATTTTTGCTTGCCGGAGCGGCGGAAGCGGGCAGCTTCGCGCAATTGCTGTGGATCCAGGCGCTGGTGCTGGGGCTGCTGCTGGCGGCCCGCTGGCTCGGCTGGGGCGCCAGTGCCGACTGGCTGGGCTGGTGGGGCCTCGGGGTAGGCCTGCTGAGCCTGGCGCTGATGCTGCCGATTGGTGAGCCCTTCTATGGGCTGGTGACGCCGCTGCAGCGGATTCAGTTCCCCTGGCGCTGGCTGGGGCCTGGCTGGCTGGGCACGTTGCTGTGGCTCACCTCCGCAGGGCTTGCCCCCAACCGCGCCAACCAAATGGCTTTGGGGCGCCGGCTCAGCACCGGGCTGCTGGTGGCTGGCGCCCTGGCCGGCTGGTTCGACGGCCTCTGGCGGTTTCGCACCAACCTGGTGGGCCACGCTCCATCCGGGGCCGAACGCCTCGCCCTGGGCCGGCTGCTGGCCTGCGACCCGCTGCTGCCCTGCCCCGAGGGCGTGGCGGCTCTGGAGGTGGGGGGCGAACTGGCCAAACGCTTTGCACCACTGCCCGATGGCCGCATCGCCCTGGCCGGGGTGCCGGATTACAGCCCCGCCAGCGTGCCCGATCGGTCTTGGAACCGGCGCCTGCAAACCTTCTGGCTGCCGGTGTGGCCCCAGCAACGCTGGGCCCGGTTCAATGGCGATGGCAGCGCCCGCCTGATCGACCATGGCCCGCGCCACCGAACCCTGCAGGTGGAAGCCAAAAGCATGGGCAGCCTGCGCCTGATGCAGTGGGCCCATCCGAACTGGCGCGTGCAGGTGCGGCCGGCCCAGTCCCTCGCCGCCGCCTGGAGCCCGCCGCTGCCCAACGGTGCCCGCGACGGCGACGGCTGGATCAGCGTTTCCCTGCCCCAGGGGCAATGGGAGGTGGCCCTCTCCTACGGCTTTTCCCGGTTAAATGAGTAGTGATCAGATGAATCCCGAGCAGGCGAGTCCAGGTGAGCGATCGGCGAGTGCCGATAAGCCAACTACGATCTCGCCCATGCTGAGTACAGCCGCGCTGAGCACAGCCGCCCGCCCCGCCCAGCCCCTGCTCAGTGCGGTGGTGCCCTTCCTCAACGAAGCGGCCAACCTGCCGCAGCTGCTGGCAAACCTGGAATTACACCTGGCGGAGCTCGGCATCCCCTGGGAGCTGGTGCTGGTGGACGACGGCAGCCGGGATCACTCCCTGGCCGTACTGCGCCAAGAGCTGGAGCGACGGCCCGCTCTGCGGGCCACTGTGCTGAGCCTGTCGCGGAACTTTGGTAAGGAGGCCGCTCTCACCGCTGGGCTGGAGGTGGCTAGGGGTGATGTGGTGGTGCCGCTGGATGCGGATCTACAGGATCCACCGGAACTGATCGCCGCGATGCTCGAGCAGTGGCGGCAGGGCTTTGATGTGGTGTATGCCGTGCGCCGGCGGCGGGCTGGCGAAAGCCGCACCAAGCGGCTCACCGCCTTTGGTTTTTATCGGCTGATGGGGCGGCTCAGCAGCACCGCCATCCCAGCCGACACAGGCGATTTCCGATTGATGGACCGCTGCGTGGTGGATGCCCTGGCCCTGCTGCCGGAGCGCAGCCGCTTCATGAAGGGACTATTCGCCTGGGTGGGATTTCGGCAAACCTCCATCGACTACGACCGCGACGCCAGACATGGCGGCCGCAGCAACTGGAACTACTGGAAGCTCTGGAACTTGGCCCTCGATGGCATCACCTCCTTCAGCCGTGTGCCGCTGCAGGTGCTCAGCGGCGGCGGCCTGGTGATCGCCTGCCTCGCCCTGCTCTACGGCGCCTGGATGGTGCTGCGCACGCTGCTATTTGGCATCGACCTGCCCGGCTACGCCTCCCTGATCACCGCCGTGCTGTTCCTCGGCGGCCTGCAATTAATCGGCCTGGGGGTGCTGGGTGAATACCTGGGCCGGGTGTTCGAGGAGGTGAAACGCAGACCTCTTTATTTAGTGCGGGAGCGCTGGGAGCAGGGGGGCTGAACGACAGTGCGCTCGAATCGGCAACTTCAGGGGCGGCGACAGGATGGCAGTTCATCAAGGCCATGGGAGCCAGCGTCGCTACTTTCATGTCTGCCTTTTGGGCGGCGTCACTAGCGGCTGCAATGGCACCCTGTGCGGCCTGTGCCGAGAGCTCTATCCCGCCCGCCGCAAGCCGGTGCAATGGCGCAAGGCCTGAACAAAAAAGCCTGAACAGAAAAAATCCCCCGCCAGAGCGGGGGATTTAATGATTAGCTGTGCCGGGGCTCAACTGATTTATTCAGCTTTACCAAAGGTATTCAGCCTCAGCCGGACTGTTTAGCCTCAGCCAATAGCAGGAGCGGTCAGAGCCACGGGGGTGGACTGAGCTGCTGCCAGGTCGAGGGGGAAGTTGTGAGCATTGCGCTCGTGCATCACTTCCATGCCCAGACCAGCGCGGTTTAGCACATCGGCCCAGGTGTTGATCACGCGGCCTTGGCCATCGAGAATCGACTGGTTGAAGTTGAAGCCGTTCAGGTTGAAGGCCATGGTGCTGACGCCCAGGGCGGTGAACCAGATACCCACCACAGGCCAGGCGGCCAGGAAGAAGTGGAGGGAGCGACTGTTGTTGAAGGAGGCGTATTGGAAGATCAGGCGACCGAAGTAACCGTGGGCAGCCACGATGTTGTAGGTCTCTTCTTCTTGGCCAAACTTGTAACCGTAGTTCTGGGACTCAGCTTCGGTGGTTTCCCGAACGAGGCTAGAGGTAACTAGGGAGCCGTGCATGGCGGAGAACAGGCTGCCACCGAACACACCGGCCACACCCAACATGTGGAAGGGGTGCATCAGAATGTTGTGCTCAGCCTGGAACACCAACATATAGTTGAAGGTGCCAGAGATTCCCAGGGGCATAGCGTCAGAGAAGGAACCCTGACCGAAGGGGTAGACCAGGAACACGGCGCTGGCGGCAGCCACAGGAGCGCTGTAGGCCACACAGATCCAGGGGCGCATGCCCAAGCGATAGCTCAGTTCCCACTCACGACCCATGTAGGCATAGATGCCGATCAGGAAGTGGAACACCACCAGTTGGAAAGGACCGCCGTTGTACAGCCACTCGTCGAGGCTGGCGGCTTCCCAGATGGGATAGAAGTGCAGGCCGATGGCATTGCTGGAGGGCACAACAGCACCAGAAATGATGTTGTTGCCATACATCAGGGAGCCGGCTACGGGCTCACGGATGCCGTCGATGTCAACGGGGGGCGCGGCGATGAAAGCCACGATGAAACAGATGGTGGCAGCCAGGAGGCAAGGGATCATCA
>JBILLQ010000099.1:0-8591 GCA_044375975.1 Prochlorococcaceae cyanobacterium | reverse complement strand
GAAAAGGGTGCTCGCAATCATCCGCTTAGCGACGAGGCCAAGAAAATGAATCGAGTCAAGTCGGCAATCAGGGCTTGCGTGGAGCACGTCTTCGGGTGCATGACCATGTCCATGGGTGGAAAGCTGATAAGAAAGATTGGACTGGAGAGAACCGAGGTTTGGTGGGGTCTCAAGAATCTGACGTTTAATTTCCTTCGTTATCTCCAGCGCTCTTCCAGTATTAAATTAGCTGCATAAATCTCTCGAACAAGCACTCATAGATTTAGCGATCTAGATAGGGGTAGGTATTGCTTTATTTCGACCGGCCGCCTCTTGGGCGGCTTTTTTGTACCCGTAGGATTTCTGGGAATTAGTTATTTTTCGAGGTGCCCTTAATATTATCAAGCAAGCTCGATAAATCCTCTCCGGTTATCTGCAGTTGAGATGCGGCTGGCAACTGAACCGATTTGTCAAGGACCTTCCAGGTAGGGTCTGTTTGAGACATCATCTCGCGGGATGAATCGATATATAAAAAATCAACATTTTGTGCTGGTTTAGCGGTAAGCTTTTGCTCTGAGAAGATCAGCTTACGCAGTGCCCGAATGCTTTTGCCGCCCGTGCCGCCCAGGCCGATCACCAAGTGGTTCATGCTGCCTTGATTCATACTGTCTTGATTCATGCTGCCTTGATTCATATCTTGGTGGCAGATCTCTTGCCAACTAAAACGAAGTTGTAATTCAGGTTGTCACAATGAGTGGCGACTCTGCTTTTTTGGACAAGAAACTGAACGTAACTAGGGTTGTGAAAGGGTGGTCGACTCTGGCCGCTCGGACCTTCGCCCGCCTTGGCCGAGCGAGTTGGAAGGTTGCCCAGTGATTGGAATGCCTCTTGGCTTAGGAGACCAGTTAGCCTGGGATTTTTCGAGGCACCCTGGTGAAATTCAAGCTTGCTCCAGGTACCCATGCGTCCAGGTGGTGAATTGGAAATTTTGTCTTTAAGCAACTACGATAAATTACCCATTCAGTCCTTGCAAGTTAAGGAGCATATCTGCTGCTGACATGCCTTACTTGTTGCGATAACCGTGAGATCTAGATTTTTTGCAGGCCCACTTAAATTAAGATTCAGAATATAAGCCTGAGACAAACCTCGCTCGGCGCCAGCTGGCATCGAGTCTGTCAACCAAATGGGGCCGTTCGCTACCCTCTAGGATGGCAATTCCTCTAGCTCGGCAATGCCAGCTGTCCGATGATACGCAAGTTAGCCAAGTCTTTAGTTCATTAAGGGCACCCAAAAAATTCCCCACTAGGCTTTTGCCAGTAGAGGTAATCAAATTTTTTACAATGCTTCTCGTGTCACGAGACCGGTGAGATATGGGTTTTATAGAGGTGCCAGCAAATCAGCTCAAAGACAAAATAGTGATATTGTCAGTATGTCAATCAACTACCCTATTATGCATTGATAGCTAGCCAGATATTGCGATCACCGGAACCGATCCTCAATCCAGTGCTTAGCAGTTTTTGGCTCAATCAGCCCCTGGCTTTGCGACAGCCTGGGCGCTGAGCCTCCAGAGCTCCTGGGCCAGCTGATTGGAGCGGGCCTCGACACTGGGCTCTGTGGCCTCAAACCGCAACCGCCCTGGCCCCAGCACCCGGTTGCTCCAGTACTGAAAACCAAGCGGATCCGGCGGTGACACCGTGGCCAGACCAGCCAGCAAGGAACCAGCTCTGGCGGGCGTTTCGGTGAGCCGCAACAGGTCGCGGGCCACCAGGGCGAAAAGGGTTTGACCGAATGGATTCTGACTGAGGCTATAGCGGAAGAAGCCGCCACTTTGGCGTGGGATCACCAGCCCAGGACTCCAGGCGAGCACCGGCAATGCCTTGCCCTGCTCCCGCAGCTGCCGCTCCAGCTGCCGAGCCATCAGCAGATTGCACAGCTTGCTGTCCTTGTAGGCCTTCTCGGCATTGAAAGGGCTGCCATCGAGCATCGGCGCACCGGGCCCCTGGCGCAGCCCCGTCAAATCCCCCAACCCCGCCGCTGCCCCCACCTTGCCGCCGGCCGTGCTGGGGTCGTGCACCTCCGAGCTAGTTACCACCAACCGAGGCGCTTTGCCCTGCAGCAGCAGGGGCAGCAGCAGCTGCAACAGCAGCTGATGGGCCAGATGGTTCACCGCCAGCGTGAGCTCAAAGCCCTGGGCCGACCAGCGCGGCTGCCGATCGCCGCTGTACTGCAAACCAGCATTGAGCACCAGGCTGTCGATCGGTTCCGCCGCCATCAGCAAAGCTTCTGCGCAGCGCTCGATGCTGTTTAGATCACTCAAATCGCAGATCGGCGTTGCCACCCGGCCGCCCAGGCATTTACCAAGACGATCGGCGGTGGCTTGATCCCGGCAGAGCAAAGTGAGGCGATGGCCGGCCGCCATCAGCTGCAGCGCTGCCTGGAAGCCGATGCCGGAGCTGCCACCGGTGAGTAGCAGGTGGCGTGGCTGCCCAGCGGCGGCCATATCCCCAGAACTTTGTTGAGCGGTGGCGGCATTGGCATTGGCCATGGCGTTCGTCAGCCCTCAAAGGCCAAGCCTGGCAGGCAATCCGGCTTACCTGTGATCAACAGGCGCCCAGGGCGCAATGGGCGGATAGCTTTTCTAGAAGTGGGGCTTGCGCCTGGCCAATGACAGTACCTATTTCCCCTGGGAAACTGTGACAACGTTGCGGATTACTCGAACGGCAATCGATCCCAGCAAGCTTTTAGTGCCAGCCTTTGTCAAGGTCCATTGACGGCAGTGGCAATTCTAATTTTGCCTTCTGCTGATAGAGCCAGGCCAAGGAAGGCTTTGACCGCTGGATCAGGTGGTTCGCGATAGGCATAAAACAGTGGTCTTTGGAACGGGTAGGCGTTCGCTTCCGGTGTGCTTCCGTCAATGGCCAGCACCCGCACGGTTCGTTGGTCTACCACCTGTCCGAAGGTGGCGTAACCGATGCCATCCACCCCTAGCTTCTGCAACATCGGTGTGGTGGCATCACGGATCAGGCTGGTGATGTTCGGAGTTGTGCCGAAGTTATTGCCGCCAAGAACGATAGTTCGGAAGGCCCCGTAGGTACCGCTGATAGTGGGCCTATTGAGAACTCGAATGGGGCGATCGGCACCCCCGAAGGTGGCCCAGTTGGTGATCTCGCCGCGGAAGATCTGCACTAACTGGGTTTTGGAAAGACCGCGGCGAAAGGGGTTGTCAATTCCGACCACAATGGCAATGCGATCTTGCGCCACCGGCACAGCGACGAGACCACGCTTTTGCTCCTCTGCCGTCAGCGGGCGTGACAGGGCTGCCACGGTAACGGTGCCCCCCTGCAAGGCCTCGATCCCATTGTCCGATCCTGTGGCTGCCGTGTTAACGACGGTGCCCGGATGGGCCTTGAGGAAGGCAGCTTTGAGTGCCTCATTGATCAGCACCATGCTGGTGGAACCATCAATGGTGATGGTGGTCCCGGCCGGTACGTTCTGCTGGAGCGGAAAGGTTGCTGACAGGTTCGTTGTATCTCCGCTGCCACCAGGGAGCTTGAGATTCAAACTTGGTGCGGCGGGAAGCGAGGGGCGCCAGCCCATCAGCTTAGATATTTGTGATTGCAACGCCCACAGAACACCGAGACCAATCAGAATAAGAATAATCGGTGGCAAGCCCCCTCTGGGACTACCGGCAGGTTGTTCGCTCATGGTTGAGGCGCCTCTGGAAGTTGTCGGAGAGAAGTGGATTCTAGAGCCTTTAATCGCTGGGAAACCTGATCATCAAGGGTGAGCTGATCTAGATCAGCTGCCAGCTTCTCATTAGGATTCTCGGAGAGCTCTGCCAAGGCAGCACTGGTAAAGTTCCTACCCTCAACGGCACTTTTGGCTGCCGCAAACGAGGATCGGGCCGACCCGATGTCGAATTCATTATTGACCTTAGCGATGGACTCAAGGGCAGCATTTACTTCAGCGAGATCCTTGATGTTTTGCATATCGGACTTGTATTGCTCAAGCTTAATACGCTCACGGTTTAGTTTACCCTTCGAGGCCTCCACAAACTGTCCCGCTTGCTGCACCTGTTGATCGAGAGCTGGCAGGAGTTTCTCGATCTGAATTGCCCGGATCATGGCCAAGCGCGCCCCATCCTCCTGGCCTGCATTCTGGGCTAAGCGTGCTTGTTGCTCAAATGTTTTGAGTTCTTCTATTTTGTCCTGGTACTTGTTCTTGGCACGTTCATAGGCTCCCACTTGTAGGGCCACAGCCTTGGCTAGTTGCTGCACCGACTCCTGCATCGACTGCAGTGATTCCTCGGCCACAGCGACGGCCACCTTGCCGCCGGATTCCACTGGTAGACCCCAGAGCCACCGCCAGGAACCCACAATCACCCGCCCGGCCCGATCTCCCATTAGCCAGTAAACGAAGCTCCTCACTGCCTGCGATCAACTACCTAAACTCTAGGGGGGCGCCTCAGGTTTGTCATCGCCTTGACACAGCACCAAGATCTGCTCGCCAACGCCATGGCTGTTCGGGGAAGCTGAGCTGACGGCTGGGGTCGGATGCCACAGAGGCCTTGCGGCCTGCCAGCTCTGTTTCAGCTTCTGAGCCCAGAGCTGGAGGGACTCCTGCCGGCTGAGTTCAAGCCGCCTTTTGAGATGAAAGCATCTTGCCAGCTGAAATCTTGTTCTGCGGGCTCAAGCAAAGACAGGAAATGCTTCTCGATTGGTAAGTGTCTCAGGTCAAGACCACATTCACTCATCTCCGACCCGAGCTCTGGTGAGGGCGTCAAAGCCTTGATGCACCCGGCCCTAGGGAGCGCCGCCTATCTCATCTGCATGGAAGGGCTCCCCTGGATAGGCGGGTGCCCAGCGGGCCCGTTGCAACAGCAAGGGCACCTGCTGCTCTTGCACTCCGGCCGGTGCCAGGCCTTCGCGGATGCCGGCGATGGCCACCGCTTCGGCGACAGCGGCTCCCACCGCGGCCGCATCGGTGAGGGCTGGCATCAGGGGGGCATAGGGGTCGCGGCTGGCTGGAATCCACTGGCTCAGCGCCTCCAGGCCCGCATCGATCATGCCGTCGCTGATGGCCCGCAGCCCCAGGGCCACCGTCGCGAAACCGAGGCCAGGAAAAACAAAGCAGTTGTTGCACTGGCCGATCAGCCGCTCCCCCTCCGGCCTTTGCACCGGATCAAATGGACTGCCGGTGGCCACCAGGCAGCGGCCCTCGGTCCAGGCCAGCAGGTTGGCCGGCGTGGCTTCCGCCAATTTGGTGGGGTTGGAGAGGGGCAGGATCACCGGGTTGCGGCAGTGACGCGCCATCTCCTCCACCACCGGCCGGCTGAAGGCCCCCGCCACGGTGGAGGTGCCGATCAATACCGTGGGCCGCACCCGCTGCACCACGGTGGTCAGATCGATGCTGCCTTGGGCGTCGCGCTGCCAATCCCGCACCTCGGCCGGATCGCGGGCCAGGGCAGCGGCAGCCGGGCTGAGCTCCGCCATATCCCGCAACAACAAACCCGGCCGATCAATCGCCCAGATGCGCTCTCGAGCCTGCCTGTCACTGAGGCCAGAGCGCCGCAGCAGGCGCACCAACCCCTCGGCGATGCCGCATCCGGCCGTGCCGGCACCAAACACCGCGATGCGCTGATCGGCAAGGCGTTGCCCCAATCCGCGGCAGGCGGCCAGCACGGCGGCGCTGGCGACGCCACTGGTGCCCTGGATGTCGTCGTTGAAGCTGGGCAGCTGCCAGCGGTGACGCTCCAGCAGCAAGCGGGCGTGGCTGTTGCCGAAGTCCTCCCAGTGCAGACAGGCACCAGCACATTCCAGTTGCACAGCCTCAACGAATTCATCGACAAACGCCAGGTAGGCATCCCCCTCCAGTCTCGGCTGTCGCAGGCCCGGATAGAGGGGATCGTCCAGCAGGCTGGGGTTATTGGTGCCCACATCGAGCACCACCGGCAGCACCCGCTCGGGATTGAGTCCGGCGCAAAGGGTATAGACGGCCAACTTGCCCTGGCAGATGTGAATGCCTCCCACCCCTTGATCGCCAATGCCGAGGATCGCTTCTGAATCGGTAACCAACACCAGGTCGATCGGGCCCCTGAGGCCATTGCGCAATACCTGGCGCAGCCGGCCGCCCTGGTTTGCACTGAGAAAGATGCCCTCCATGGGCGTGCGGTAGCTGCTGCTGAAGCCCTGGATCACCGCACCCACTGTTGGCGTGTAGACGATCGGCAACACCGCTTCTGTGTAATCGGCCAGGAAGCGGTGAAACAACACCAGGTTGCTACGCCGCAACCCGTCGACAAAGCTGTAGCGCGCCAAATTGCCCTCGATGTCGCAGAACACCTGCCAGCTGCGCTGCACCTGGAGCTCCAAGGTCTCCACCTGGGCAGGCAGCAGCCCGTCAAGATTGAGGGCGAGCCGTTCAGCCGCCGAGAAGGCGGTGCCTTTATTCAGGGCTGGGTCTCGCAGCAGATCCAGTCCGCGCTTGCTGGTGAGACTGGGGGACGGGGCCGATGCGGACGCTGTCATTGATGCCGGCTGGTGCATGGAGCTGGCCCAATTCCGGCTTGCTGAGGTCACTGAAGCGGAGCGCCGGTAGTGGCAATGGTATTTATCGCTACAAAAATGCCAGCGAAACACTCCAGATTAGTTTTGCATTAAGAAGGCTCTGAACAAGGCCTATTTTGTCGCCCCAGCCAGTTGAAGAGCCATTTCGACGTCAATGCTCCACAGGCCGTGGCTAGAAATTTCAGAGCTACATTAGCTCTACTGCCAAAAAAAACTTTTAACCGAAGAATTTGCTGATAAAACAGCACCCTCAAATTCGGCTGTCAACCGAATGCAGGAATGGTGGGAACGGTTACCTGGCGCCGCCCAGATGTCCCATAGCTTTAACCAAAGGGCGGTAGCCAGGCCATGGAACGCTTTTTTCTGGAGCTGGATCCGCCCGAGGCGGCGATGCGGAGCTGGCCCCACGTGGTGGTGGTGGGCGGTGGCTTCGCGGGCCTGAAGGTTTGCCATGGCCTCGCCCGCCAGCCGGTGCGCGTCACTCTGATCGACAAGCGCAACTTCAACCTGTTCCAGCCGCTGCTGTATCAGGTGGCCTCGGGGTTGGTGTCCGAGGCCGACGTGGCCTCTCCACTGCGCCAGATGGTGGGCGATGCGCCCAATATCCAAATCCTGCTGGGTGAGGTGGTGGATATCGATCCAGCGGCGCGACAGGTGCTGTTCAACGGGCAGCATTACAGCTACGACCAGCTGATCCTGGCCACCGGCTCGGGAAGCACCTATTTCGGCCGTGAGGAATGGCGGCCCCTGGCGCCTCCGATGAAGATCCTCGAGCACGCCGATGAAATCCGCCGACGGCTGCTGATGGCCCTGGAGGAAGCCGAACAGACCACCGATCCCCAGCAGCGCGCCTTTCTGCAGACCGTGGTGGTGGTGGGCGCCGGCCCAGCTGGCTGCGAGCTGGCCGGCTCGTTGATCGAGTTGATGGATCGCGCCGTGCGACGGGATTTCAAACAGCTGCGACGGCACGATTGTCGCGTGGTGCTGGTGGACCCGGTGGAGCGGGTGTTGCCCACCATGGCAGTGCCGCTCTCCGCCGCCGCCGCCGGCCAACTGGAGGCTGCCGGAGTGGAGCTGCGGCTGGGCACCAAGGTGGAATCCATCTTCCCCGGGCGGGTGTGCCTGGTGGGGGCAGAGGGGGCACAGCAGCTGGAGGCGGCCACCATCTGCTGGACCGCTGGGGTGCGCGCCTCACGCCTGGGGGGGCTGCTGAGCGAGCGCACTGGTTGCTCCGTTGACCGGGGTGGTCGGCTGGTGGTGAAAGCAGACTTCTCGATCCCCGATCACCCGGAAATCCGCGCGGTGGGCGATCTCTGCAGCTATGGCCACACCGGCGATGCCAAGCCGCTGCCCGGTATGGCTGGCCCGGCGGTGCAGGCCGGTGGCTGGGTCGCCCTTGACATCCTGGCCCGCCTGCGCGGCGAAACGATCGCCCCCTTCTGCTGGCAGGACCTCGGCAGCATGGCGGTGATCGGTCCCTGGTATGCCGTGGCCGACCTGCGGGGCTTGCACCTCACCGGCCTGGCCGGCTGGGTGGTGTGGGCGCTGGCCCATCTGGCCTTCATTCCCGACACCGAAAACCGCATCGCCCTGTTCAGCAAATGGATGTGGCAGATCGCCACCCGCCAGCGCACCGCCCTGCTGATCACCGGCCGGCCGGATCAACACCTCGGCGTGGATGTAGGACTTTTTCGAGCCGAGCGTCCTGGGCTGCTCTAGCTAGCACCAGCAGGCAACAGGCAACAGGCCCCATTGCTCAGCAGCAGGCCCCTTCTGGGATAAACCTGCCGCCATTTGTGGAGATCGCGCTTTGGAAGGGGATTGTGCTGCCGCAGCCCTCGAACAGGCCAAAGTGGCTTTTGTCATCACCGATGAAGGTGAAGTGGGGAGCGAAACGCGTTTGTTGCAGCATGCGGAAGGTATTAAGTAGGTTGGCAAAAATTTTTCGAGGTTGGGCCGTCGACAATTTTGATGTATCATAGGATTTATTTCCGTATTGAGAGGTCCTTATGAGCGCGAGGCTTCGAGTTTTTCTGACTCCCGAGG
>JBILLQ010000098.1:0-8717 GCA_044375975.1 Prochlorococcaceae cyanobacterium | reverse complement strand
ACAAGCACTCATGGATTTAGCGATCTAGATAGGGGTAGATATTGCTTTATTTCGACCCGCCGCTTCTTGGGCGGTTTTTTTGTACCCGTAGGATTTCTGGGAATTAGTTATTTTTCGAGGTGCCCTAAAATGATTGGGTACAGATAGGGATTATGGTAGAATAACCGCTCGGCTATTGCGCGGGAGCAGATATTGTTTTGTATTTTGAGGCGAATGGGTTGGCCCGTTCGCCTAAAGTGACTGGTTGCTGATATATGTAGTTTATCCATGTAGAAAAAATCGGGAAATTCAAAAATATCCTGCCCCTCAGTCCTTCTGTCTGCCCAATGTTTGCCAATAAAGTGTTCAAGGGCTATCTTATAAAGAGGGTCTTTGGGTGAGACGGACATAATGCTGCACGATTCAGCACCTCGCAATAATCTAGTAGGCTTTGATTTGACATACCATTTGGCTTCTTCATAAATTCTCTCCAGTCTCATTCCCCCCCTTTGGCCATGTAATTGATATATATTTGTAGACTCTAGGTGGTTGTTCGTCGAGCTCTTAGAAGTTTTTACCTTGTCTAAAAGAGCTACTGGCTTTAAGTTCATGGCCGATAGGGCAGATGTCAAGCTTCTAGAAAAATATTTGATTCCGCTTCCTTCGAAGGCAAGAAGTTCTCTTGTATTAATTATCACCGGCATTGGCCTGGCTGCTGTTTTGGAAATTATAGCACCAGGCGTATAAGACAATGATCAAGCCAACCCATGATAGTTGCCATATTGCATGAAATTACAGCAGTAAACAGGCGAGTTGATCTGGAGGTGGGAAATGTCTAGGGAGCTAATAGCCAGATGGTCGATGGCACGGGAATGAATAGTGAGTGAAGTAATGGTCAGAAAGGTAGTGGCAACGGAGATGGCTTATCTACTGATCGATCCTTGGTGTCTGAGCACTGCGGACTCGGTCTCTGGCCAAGCGGCAGTCTTTTGTTGGTAGCAATAGGAGCTAGAGGGGAGATTTCTTGGCCTGTAAACTCGGACTATGGCAGAAATAGGAATTTTTAAGTAGATATTATCTTGCTCAGTTACGGGGCGACACACGTGAGAATCTCCCGGATTTGGTGTCGCTGCTGTTCGAGTCCCATGCTCTTTGCTTTCGTATAGCCTCTGGTTGAAAGATGCTTCCATAATGTGTTATCTTTGGTGAGCTGCGTGATCATCTTGATCAGCTGGGATCCGTCATCATCAAGACCAAAAGTTAGTGATGTGTCTTCGTGAATTTCGCGATGTACGGGTATGTCGCTGATCAGGGTTGGTAGCCCTTCGGCCTTGGCCTCAAGTACTGGGTAATCAAAGCCCTCCATCGTGCTAGCTGATATTAATGCCAGGCAGTTCCGCAACATCTTGCAAAGCTCGCCATTATCGATACTCTCTATCAGCGCCACCAGTTCGGGCCCGGGCAAGTTCCTTTGCATTTTATGTAAATCATCGCTTTGGCGTCCACGCCTGCCAATCACCAGTAATCGTCCTGGCCAGTTTGGTTGCCACTCTAGCAGGCGCCCAAATGCTCTCATTACATAGGCCACATTCTTGTTCTTGTCATGGCGTGCCAGTATCACTAGATCCATGCTGGCTGGGGCCGCTAGCCGCGGTCGCTCCACGGCGATGCCGTTCCACACAACTTCAATGCGCTCGGCGGGAATGCCCAGGGCGATCAATTGGTCGGCTACGAAGCGACTGATGGCGACGATCAGAGTGGCATGGCGCAGATGCACTGGGGTCCAGAGGCGGTAGCGCCAGGTTGCCTTGCGGCTGTTTGATATATAAAGTGGCGTGAGGTCGTGGCAAGTAATTACTTGAGGTATTCCTTTTAGGCTCAAGAGGGCGTCGCAGTAGGGGCTATAGACTGTCGAAATCTTTTTGTCTGCCAGAGCTGCCTTTAGATCGACGCCGTGCTGGCTTAGGGACAGCCGCTGGAGTATCGATAGGGGGAGTGATCGAGGAAGTGAATCGGGCAGCTCATCCCCAAGCCTGCAGATGGCTCCCCGCTCAGCGTCGAGCAGCAGGCGCGGGCCAGGTATTCCTGGCATCACTCGGCGAACGTAGCTGGAAAAACCAGAATGCCCCGGCGTGTATAGAAGTAGATTGCTAAGCAATGTCACGACGTTATTTCCTTTAGTTGGCGTAGCCATGTGGCGCGGGAGAAGAGTCGTTCGTAGCGCTCTTTTGCTGCATTGGTTGCTGCTTGCAGGCAATGGCGATTTTGGCTGAATAGTCGTATGGCGGCCGCCAGTTGTTCTGGCTGGCGCAGGGGTGGCAGGCCATTGCGTTGCATTAATGCTCCCAGGCCCCCAACCCAGGCCATGCCCGAACGGGGGTGATCTAGGGCCAGGGCGGGCACTCCACAGGCCAGGGCCTCCAGTTGCGCGATCCCGAAGGCCTCGTTGCTGCGATCGGCAGGTAGCACCAGCAATTGAGCCTTGCGCAGCAGCTCGAGCTTCATCTCCTCGCTCAGTCTGCCGTGGAACCGGATCGAAGCGGCACTGCGGCTGCTGGCGGCTAGGCGCTCAAATGTCTGCCTCTTGGCTCCATCGCCAACTATGTCCAACGCGGTTGCGCCGCTATCGGGGAAGGCATCGATCAGCCAGTCGAGCCTTTTGTAACTATCGAGGCGGCCGATGAATAGTAGTCGAAAGCTGCTGGGCTGCTGGGTCGATCCTGCCGCTGGGGCCTCTTCCTCCTGCCGTTGCTGCTGGATTCGCAGGGCAGCTCGCTCAGTGCTATCCGAGATGCAGCAGGGAAGTTGCCGCAGCCGCTGCTGGGGCACGCCAGCATCTGTCAATGCTTTGGTCAGCTGCGGAGATGTGGTGATGACGTATTCAGGCCTGAGCGCCGCCCAGCGCAGCGCCAGAAACTGATAGATGCCAATCAGCCAGCCTTTTGGCCCTGGATCCGACTCCACAAACGAATGCCAGTAGAGCCAGATTCGACGATTAGAGCGCAATGTCCCGGCGATCATTCCTAGGCATAGCAGGGTGGGGCAGGGTAGGTGCACCACCAGTGGCTGATCACTTATTAGTGCTTCTAGCAGTCTGTTTTGCGGTAAGGGTATCAGGATTTGGCCAATGGCAATGCTGGTTAGATGCTTTCGGCTGTAGTTCACTGGCAGGGGGTCTTCGCCGTGGCCTCTCGTGCGCCCACGCAAGCTTATTGTTGATATATTTTGCCCCCATTTCTGCCAGGCTGTGGCAAGTTCATGGGCGACCCGCTCGATGCCTCCGTACCCAGGCGGCCATTCTCGCACTAGCTGGTACAAGCTTGGTCGAGTTGGGTCTATTTTGTTGGACCGAAGCGAGTTGATACCTCCAGTCCCTTGCGAATGCATTAGTTAGGTGGAGTTAGTTAGGTGGAGACTGAGGGGTGCTGCGGATACAATACTCTCGCAAGGGATCGCTAATTTTGAGCGGAGTGATTGTTGGCAAGCCCGTGGCCAGTCAAATGCCAGTCAACTGGCATGTCTTGGTAGGCGAGTCTTGGGAGATGCATATTCCTTCGCGCTGGCATGGGCGCCCCAGCACCTGGGGGTGTAGTTTTCGACCCAGTATACAGCTTTCGCCCAATTTAAGCTCCCGACGACCCGGTAAGTCACGATCGTGCATGTCTCCTCACCGCTGGGGCTGCGCTGCGCTCACGGCGGCGGGAATGGCCCCCTTGGCCAGGCTCACTAGCCGGATTGTCTTGAGCAGGATCAGCAGGTCTAGGAGGGGGTTGGCGTTGCGCAGGTAGTAGAGGTCGTAGCTGAGTTTCATGCGGCTGTCCTCCAGGCTGGCTCCATAGGGAAAGCACAGCTGGGCCCAGCCGCTGAGGCCGTGCTTGATCCAGTGGCGCACGCGGTAGTGGGGGATGGTCTGCTCCAGGATCACCTCCAGCTCGGGGCGTTCGGGGCGGGGGCCGATCAGGCTCATGTCCCCCTGCAGCACGCTGATCAGCTGGGGCAGTTCATCGATACGCAGGCGCCTTAGCAGTTGGCCCACGCGGGTGATGCGGGGGTCATCGCGGCGGGCCCAGCGGGCCCCCTGGCGCTCGGCATCCAGCACCATGCTGCGCAGTTTCCAGACCCGATAGGGCTGGCCGTAGAGGCCCGTGCGCATCTGGCCGTAGAGCACCGGGCCGCCGTCTTCCAAGCGGATCGCCGCGGCCGCCAGCAGCAGCAGCGGTGCAGTGGCCAGCAGCAGGGCCGCGGCCACCAGCAGATCGCCCAGCCGCTTGACGCGCCAGCCCCAACGACCCGGCTGCAGTTCAAAACCCTCGGCCTGCACCAGCCAGCGGCTGGAGAACAGTTCCGGTGGCACCCTTTGCAGCTGCTGTTCACTCCAGCTCACCAGGCTGCAGAGCACCGCCCCGCTACCGCGCTTGGCCAGCAGTTCTTCGATCAGCGAATCCGACAGGTTGGCCAGCTCACTGACGGCGATGCCATCCACCTCCACCGCGCCTGGGCTGGCGCGATGGCCCAGGGCTTGGCTGTCGCAGTAGTCGATCGCCAGGGCGCCGGAGGGGGGTGGTGGGCCAGCTCCCGCAGCAGCAGGGTCAACTCCTGGGCTGAGCCCACCAGCAGCCAGTGCTGCAGCCGCTTTTGCCGGCCCGTTACCCAGAGTTGGGCCGCCGCCGATCCCAGGCTGGCGCCGCCCAGCACGGGCAGCACGAAACCGCGGAAGGTGCGCGGGTCGTCCGATTGCAGACCCCAGCTGAGCACCACCACCGCCACCAGCCCCAGGCCCGCCACCAGCAGGGTGGAGCCCAGCCTTCGGCGGCGACTGTCCGGCTGGCCAGGATCTGGCTTGGAGTAGCGCCCCAGCAGGTAGGAGCTCCCCAGCCAGCAGAGGATCAAGGTGGCGATCGAGCTGGTGAGCCCCGGCCAGTGCTGGAACTGCTGCCAGTAGATCCAGTTGTAGAAGCCGAGCAGCAGCAGCCCGTCGCCAAGGGCCAGGCTGAGCATCAGCGAGCGCTGCTTCAACCAGGGGGTGCGCCACCACATCTCAGCCCTTTCCCCCCGCGCCCATGCCAGCCAAACCAATTTCGCCAGCTGATCTAACCGGATCTGGGGCAGTCAGGCCAGCCGCCAGCAGCTCTTGGGCCGTGGGCCCACCACGCGCAAGCGGGCTCCCAGGGAGGCGGCGCTGGCGGTTGAGGTTGCCTTCTGGGCCGCTGCCCGTGGCCTTCGGCCTCGCTCCCAGCTCGCTTGTGGGCCTCGGCTCCCCGCCGCCGCTGTCCAGCTGGGCGGCGCTGGCCTTATCAGGGGACAGATTGGTAGCTGGCTGCTGAATTGAATTTCTGGCGCCAGCGGCCGGGGCTTGCTGCTGGGTCTGGTTGAAGTGGCAGTGGCAGAGGCAGTGGCAGTGGTTTGGTGGCGTCGGCGATGATCATGGCTGGCTATGGATTGGTTACGCACTGGCCCCATGAGTTTTCCAGTTCCAATTCTGTTGATCGCTTTCAACCGTCCCGCCCATACGAGTCGGGTATTGGATTCGCTCCGATCCATTCAACCGACGCAAGTGTTTGTAGCGGCTGACGGCCCGCGCCAAGGAAATGAAAACGATGTTATTTCTTGCGCCGATGTAAAACGCATTATTGTTGAGCAGATTGATTGGCCTTGCCAGGTGCTGACACGCTTTAATTCTGTTAATATGGGATGCCGCAAAGGGGTTGAGCAGGCCATTGATTGGTTTTTTGATGAGGTGGAAGAGGGGATAATTCTTGAGGATGATGTCGTGCCCACTCGGGATTTCTTTTTTTATTGCCAAGAATTGCTTGAGCGCCATCGCTTTGATCAAAGGATTGGCTCCATCTCAGGAAATTGTTTTTTACCAACAGGTGTGCAGATTGACGAGAGCTACTATTTCTCTATGTATACCCATTGCTGGGGTTGGGCGACCTGGAGGCGTGCCTGGAGATGTTATGACAAGGACATGTTGCAATGGATTGACTTTCGCAACTGTGGCTGGGTTGAGATGCTTGCTGGCAAGGAGGCCGCTAATTACTGGAGACGTCTGATTGATCAGGTATACTTGAATGTTGTGGATACTTGGGATCTCGTGTGGCTTTATAGCTGCTGGAAATCGGGTTTCCTGACTTGTGTTGCTTCTGTAGAATTGATTGAAAATATTGGCTTTGGCCTGGATGCCACCCATACCATTGATGAAGTCTCTCCCCTGGATACACCTGGAATTTTAGCATTTCCATTGCGCCATCCCTCGGTCTGGCAGTCTCGACGTGATTTTGATGTCCACACGATGAAAACCCACTACCATCTTTCCTGGGTTAAAAAGTTTTCCCGCAAATCTCGCAAGCTGATGCGGATAATTCGTGGCCAATTGGGCCATGTCTAAACGTGGTCATGTTTACTTCGCAGGCCTTGCTCGTGACTGTGCCACTGACCTGCCGGCAAATCTCCAGGCATTGATGAGTTTAGCCCTGTCTAATCATGACTATGAGTGCCAGTTCTTTTTTTTAGAGAATGACTCGCAAGACCAAACTGGAGAGATTTTAAATACCATTCAAATTTTGTATCCGGATCGGGTTAAAATTTGGCAATTTCCTGGCCTGGCGGCAGCAAAGCTAGAGCGCATTGAACGCCTATCTTGGTGCCGAAATTTTTTGCTAGATCAAATTAGGGATGTCGCGGAAAACTTTGCCATAAATTCTATATATGTTCCGGTAGACCTTGATGCTTCTATCGCGGTTTCACTGCGTCCCGAGGGCTTTTGGAAGGCTGTTGATTGTTTGGTAAAATCACAAATGAATGCTATTTTCCCAATCTCTCAACCTTTTTATTATGATTTATTGGCACTTCGTTGTGTCGGCTGGCTGGAAGCCGACTATCGGGAGCTTGTAGTTGCGTCTAGATCCCTGCTGGGCTCAGCCAAAGCCCTGGAAAGGTATCTTTTTTCTCTGCAGCATTCTCCGCGGTATTTTGGCAATGCCCATCTTATTAGTGTCGAGAGCGCCTTCGGAGGCATTGGATTGTATCGTTATATAGCGATTAAAAATTGTTATTATCAGACGAGGTGGTTGGGGCATTTTTTTGAATGCGAGCATGTGCCGTTTAATCGAGAAGTGGGTAAACTTGCCATTGACTGTGAATGGATTGTCCAGGCTCCCCCTGAGCACATCAGTTATCAATTAATGGGCATTTGGCGACGGCGCTACTTTATTGCAAGCTGCGCGATCAAGGATTGTGCCAATTATCTTCTGCTTATGCCAGGGATAAGTTGTCGACATATAAATAAATTTTTCCGTTGGCTTGCGAGGTGATTGAACGGTGGAGCTAATTGGCTCGTTCTGCTGATACATGCTGTCGCTACGACAAGGATTTTTGCTATCTTTCCCTTGGCCGTGGCTCAGGTTGCCTAGGGCTTTCCTGGTTTGGAGGTGGGCAAAGACAGTTCAGTGCTATTGATTAATCGGAATGAGTCTGCGGATGAATTGATACCTGCACAATTGGCCCCGGCTCGATAAAAAAGGCATCCAGAATTAATTCTAGTGGTGGATTTTAGGCTGAATATTTTCAATAGGACCATGTTCAGCTTCCAATCGATTGGTATTACCGGGAAAATTCCCATAGATTTGATTGTGTAATATAACTCACTAAGAAAAGTTGCTTCATAGGCAACTGCGCAAACGGTGTTTGTGAGCGGGAGTGATGCTCGTAAAATTGAACGAGGTGTGTGGCCTTTCCAGCTGGAGAGCGAGTCTTGCGTGAGGAGTCTGTTTGCCCCAAGCTGTCTCGGTGTAAATGACCTAGAGAGGTTGATGTATGATATTGACCGCTGAGATTTAAAAATATCTAGAATTCCATCGACAAGATCTGTTATGTCATCGCAAAAAGCATCGTCCTCTAAAATCAATGTCCATGTTGCGCCCGCCTCAATCGCGTGTCGCATTAGCCATAGATGGGCTAGCTCTATAATGATTAATCGTCTTGTGGCGTTCCTCGATTTCTGGTTGAATAAAGATCTGGAGGCATCCAGGAGTCTCTTGAAAAAATAAATTAAAAGTTTATGAAAAGGTGGTGATTTGTGGTTGAGATAATGGTTCCAGCGAACCTCTGCCAGTTTCTGGGCGATTTGGCTGTTGGCCGTCATTCGGCCGGTGATCGGCCGGTCGTAAAAATTTTCTGTGCAAACGAGGATTGAGACATTAATTTCCCTCTGCCGCAGTTCGGTTTCCAGGCGCGTTATCAGGCCGGTACTGCCCTGGCTGCTCTTGTAGCGACTGGCTGGATGCGTGACGAGGCCAATAAACAAAATTGGGGCGATTTTCAAAATATACGTAAAGCTGCAGCCAGAATAACATGGTTGCTAATATTTTTGCCAATGCTCTATCCCCGGGGAGCGGCTGGACGGCAAGCCTCTGGCAACTCGGCGAGCCGGCCAAATTATTCAAGGTGATTATCTGCTGATCAAGTTTCGACGAAGAGGATCAATTTTATCGATTTTTGAGCCTATTTGATTCTGCTTTTTGAATTGATTTTGCCACTCGCTCGAATCAATCCTTGTACCCGTTCAGAGGGCGGGACGCCCCCGGCACCAGCCAACCACTGATCGCTTAACGCTGAGGGGGCAAGGAATTGGTGGCGGCGTGAGCTGAGCAGTTCAGGGATCTGGCAGCAGCGAGGGCATTACTCCGCCGCGATGATGGGCTACCCAGGCCTGCTCCATGAACTGCCAGACATCCCGG
>JBILLQ010000046.1:0-27435 GCA_044375975.1 Prochlorococcaceae cyanobacterium | reverse complement strand
CGCCTGGCTGGATATCAGTCGATTCGATCCGGCATGCAAGCGGTGATGCACGACATCAAGACGCTGTTGGCGATGGCAAGGCGGCAGCCAACGTCAACAGCGTCCTGAAACTTTTAATCAGCCCTGCAATTGATGGTGCCTAGTGCTCGTTCCTTGTGAGCATCGCAACTCAGATTTTCGATGGGGGGCTCAAGGAAATGGCGAGGATCGCTTCTTCTTTGGCTGCCGCCCATGCAAGTAGCCAGCAGATTATCCCAGTTAAGGGCCCAGTTGATGCTGGGGTCAGGCAGCGCCTTGGGAACAAAATGCTCAACACGAGTGGTGTTGGCAGACCGGCTGATCTTGATTTCACAGTAGGCGCATATCCCGCCTTGATCAGCTTCCAGCGCAGCCACGATCGCGTCATAGGTCTGCATGCCACCGTTCAAGGCGTCGTTCCGCATCCCTTCCCAGTTGCTCAACGGTTGGGCTTGGCGATAGGCAAGTAACTCGTGGGGCTCATTCGACTTGGCAACTCGCTTCATGGCATCTCTTTCTCCCACATCCGATTCTCAATATGAAGGTCAGCTTCAAGCAGACTAGGTTCATAGCCTTGGTAGCGTGTATCGAGGATAGTCCTGAGTTCCTTGGCACGATTGCTGTCCCACTGTTCTTGATCAACCAGCGCGAGATATTCTTTCAATTCATTTACTGCTGGGATGGGTGGTCGCGCATCCTTTAGACCCAGAACGTCTTGCAAGAGTCGCTGGCTCTCGGCACCAAGCGCACCGGGTGGCGCTGCATAGCATTTGTTATCTCGCAGAATCCGAATCTGATGCGACTCCACCGTGCTCAAGACCTCAGAGCTATGGGTAGCAACAATAAACTGGATATTAGGAAAGATCTTGCGTATGGAGGGCAAAATTCGCTGCTGCCAACCAGGATGAAGATGCTGCTCAATCTCATCAATCATAACCATGCCGTAGGAGATTGAAAGAGCATCCTCTGCATGAACCGAGTTAAGCCGCAAGCATCGAAAGGCTAGGTCGACAATAAGGGACACAACCGCTTGAACGCCACTGCTCATTGCCCTGACAGGCAGCCTCCCGTGCTCTGGGTGGAACATAGACAGTTCCTCAAAGTCATAGCTGTATTGAAAACCTGACCATCCTTCTGCCTCTAAAGCAGCATCAACGGCTGATTGAATGCTGTTGATGCGACGGCCCCACTCATCGGGTTCGCCTCTTTCAATCTGCTGGAATTTGGCCAAGGTGGCTCGGCCTAGCCACTCTTGTGCCTGCTTGAAATTAGAGGCCGTTGATAAACAGTCTTGATAGCCATAGGAACGATTCAAGGTGAGCACTTTCTTCCCCGTCGTATCTTTGTGTAACTTCCAAAGCCTGCCCGGCCCATAGTGGGCAACAACGGGCAAGATAAACCAGCTTTCAGTTAAACCTGAGTGAATACATGACTGATAGTTTCGTCCTTGTTCAATAAGGTCTGCGGCTTCCTTGATCGTCGTTTTACGCTTCACTCCTCCGAGCTCTCTGGCAACCTTGATTTCTTTGTATTTGAGACCTGTGACAGGCAGGTCCCGCAGGACAATATTTCCCTCAGCTCGGATCGGCCAGTGCTCCTTCACTCTATCCGAATCTGGGCTTACACTTCGGCGGCAATCGAGAGGATCAAACCCATTGGATACTCCATAGTCGAAAGCCCCCACAAAAGGGCCGATGAGCACTCTGATTGCATCCAGAATGCTTGATTTTCCCTGTCCATTCCTCGCCACCAGCACTGTGAGATCCTCCTCGAACGCCACCGTCAGGTCTTCGAAGCGACGGAAGTTCTGGATGTGAAGCTCTTTGATCAGCATCGTGGGAGGTGCGGGGGGTTCATTGGAGGCGGATCTTGCCGGTGAGGAGTTGCTGCATCATTCCTTGCTTGAGCTGTTGTACTTTCTCCATACGGGCTTCGAGTGTCGCAAGTTCTGCATCTAGCTCGGAGAGCGTTGAGGCAATAGCGGTTTGCTCCTCTTTTCCGGGAAGCCGGAATGCTAGCTTCTCGATGTCACCCATTCCTATGTTGCCCTGAGAAGAGGCGTTCGTGAGGAGGCTTATCTGGCCGACGAGATCTTGGCCTTGCAGTGCGTAATAGACATATGCAGGAGAATGATTCTCTGTTATTCGAATTAATGCTATTGGGGACCAGATGTTGAACTCGGTATCGCTGTCTACGATCGCGACCTTCCCGACAGATGCTGCCTTGCCTAAAAGGATGTCACCCTTTTGTGGCTTGCACTTTCGCGAGAAAGTGCAGTGGTCTTCTTTTGATATGAACCGCAAATCGCCGAAATCTATTCTGTTGTTCACTAGGTTGTTGACCGATAGGAATGGAACTCCAGTATCCAGGAACCTAGGTGTCATATGGGGGCCGTCTGTCACTGGTATCTTGATGATGTCCTTTAGCATCTTCACCTCCCACTCCCCCTCAAACCCCGGCAGCCGCCGCTTGCCGGTGAGCAGCTCCTGCATGGCGGCCTGCTTGATCTGCTTCTTCTTGTCAAGTAGCCGTCCAATCAATTGAAGGTGAGAGTCGATATCGTTCAATACATCACAGATCTTTTCCTGTTCCGTAATGCAAGGTGCTGGAAAGACGTACTTTCTACAGATTCCCAGATTGGTGTGTGGGACGCCTGTCTGAATAGCGCTGTCAAGTATTTGTTTCTGCCCTGGGGCGGAAGAAAAGTAATGGTACACATACTCGGAACCATACCTAGCGCCGTCAAGAGAAACCTTCATCTGACTCTGCGAGATCAGGTAGCTTTCAAAAGGCTCATCCGGTACTAGTGAGACTTGTCCCAGAGTGCCCCGCTGAGTGAAAACAAGATCTTGGGGCCGGGCCAGGTTCGCTGCAAGAGCTGATGCTTTTGACGTTGACACAAATACAAAAGACCCGCCAATCATCTTCGAGCCCAGGTTGGCTCCTCGGACTACCGGTACTCCGCTGTAGACATAATCGGAGGAAGTGAGATCAGATCCAAATGGCCCGCCAACGATGGCATTTGACGTATTGGAGGCTGCACTCTGGATAGATACGCAATCCCAGTCCTCCGGAATCACCCCCACCTCTGTCTGCTTGTACCCCTGCTTCAGTTCCATGCGAACCCCATCCGCTCCAGATGCCCGGCCACCCGCGCCTCAAGCTCCTCCACCCGTTGGCTGATCGCCGGTAGGGCCTCGCCGTAACGCTCACCCAGTTCCTTGAGGCGGCCGGTGAGGGCCTGGCTCACCCTCTCCACCTCGGCGGCAACCGCCTGCTCCAGGCTGGCCAGCCACTTGGCCTCCACCACCAGCTCGCGCACCTCGGCTTCCGTAAGGCTGTCGTAGCCGCCGTAGGCCTGGTCGTCGAGGTCAGCCTCCGCCACCTTGAGAGCGCGCTTGGTCTTGAGTTCGGATTCGCTGAGCAGTAGCCACTCCCTCAAGGCAGCCAACTCATCAGCCGCCTCCGGATCCTTGCGTAGCTCCTTGATGCGGGCGCTCACGGTTACCTTGTTGAGTTTGTCCAACTCCGCATAGAAGCCATCCTCACCACCGTGCTCCTCCTCCAGTTCCGCCAGCCGGCTGCTGGTTTCCTCCAGTTCGCTGCGGAGCTCCTCGATCATCTCCAGATCATCGGCAAAGAATCGCCGTACCAGCAGCTCCTTGGGCAACAGGTCGCAGGCCCAGCCCTTGTCTTTTGTCTTGCCCTTCTTGTCGGTCTCCAGAATTCGTTGGGGCTCGGCGCGCCAGCCCTCGGCACTGATCGCATACACGTCGTCCTGCATCGTCTCGGCCCACTGGTCGAGTAGCAGCTGGTACACGGCGTAGGCATCGATCAGCGGCTGATTTTGATAGTGCTGCAGCAGGCTTTCGGCGAGATCGGCGATCACCCGTTTGGGGTGGCAGCCCGGCTCCAGGGCCCGCAGCTGGGCCGCCGCCTCGTGCTGCCAGGCCGCAAAGTGCTGAGCCATCCCCGCCAGGAAGCCGGCGAACTGGGAGTGGGCCGTGATCGTGGCCTTCAGCTCGGCCGGTGCCACCGCCAGCTCCAGATAGCCGGGCCGCAAGGGCCGAAACAGGGCCTCGCGCAACTGCGGGCACACCTGCCAGTAGGCCTCCAGGGCGTCGATGTCGCGTTCGGGGATGCCGCCGCGCAGGTGGGCCTCGATATCTTGGAGGTCTTCAGTTTCGCTGCTGTCGATGTAGCGGGGTAAGTTGAGGTTGTAGTCGTGCCCGGCGATCTCCTCATTGCGCACGAAGCGTGAATAGCCGGGCAGCTCCAATTGGCGGGTGAACACATCCACGATTTTGTGGATGTCGCGCTCGCGCAGGCGGTTCTTGGGGCCGTCTTTGATGAAACCCTTGCTGGCATCCACCAGGAAGATGCCCTCGCGGCTGCCGGCCTCGCGCTTGTCGATCACCAGGATGCAGGCGGGGATGCCGGTGCCATAGAACAAATTGGCCGGCAGGCCGATGATGCCTTTGATCAGCCCCCGCTGGATCAGGTTCTTGCGGATTTCGGCTTCGGCGTTGCCGCGGAACAGCACGCCATGGGGAAGGATGCAGCTGCCTCGGCCGCTGCTCTTGAGCGTGCGCACGATGTGCAGCAGGTAGGCATAGTCGCCCTGCTTAGCCGGCGGGATGCCGAAGCCCTCGAAGCGGCTGTAGGGATCCTTGGCGGCATCAAGCCCTGTGCTCCAGCGCTTGTCGGAGAAAGGTGGATTGGCCACCACGTAGTCGAACTGCTTGAGCTGCTCGCCTTCTTTTAGTTTCGGGTCCGCCAGCGTGTTCCCCTGCCAGATGATGGCGGTGGGATGGCCGTGCAGGATCATGTTCATCCGCGCCAGGCCACTGGTGGCCGCATCCTTCTCCTGGCCGTAGAGCGTCACCGGCCTAGCTGCCTGGGCGGCTACCTTCAGCAGCAATGACCCCGAGCCGGAGAAGGGATCACACACCGTGGTGGCTGCCGTGATCGCTTCTCTGTCGATCTGCAGCAGCTGGGCTTTCACCCGGCTCACCTCAGCCGGCGTGAGGAATTGCCCCTTGCTCTTGCCGCTCTCCACGGCGAAGTTGCGCATTAGATATTCATAGGCATCGCCAAGGATGTCATCGTCGTCGGCCCGGTTGCGTGAGAAGTTGAGCGCCGGTGTCTCAAAGATCGCAATCAATTGGGTGAGGCGCTCTACCAGTTCCTTGCCGCTGCCCAGCTTGGCCTGGTCGTTGAAGTCGGGAAAATCGCTCTGGCTGAGCTGCTGGTTGGCGGCCACCAGCGGCGCAATGATCTCCTTGTTGATGCGGTCGCCGATCTCGGCCTTGCCCTTGAGAGCCACCATGTCGACAAAGCCGGAACCCTCGGGGATCACCAGCGGCGCATAGGGCTGGCCGGCGTATTTGTCGCTGATGTACTTGAGAAACAGCAGCACCAGCACGTAATCCTTGTACTGGCTGGCATCCATGCCGCCGCGCAGGGCGTCGCAGCTGGCCCAGAGGCTCGAATACAGCTCGGATTTACGGATCGCCATGATTCAGGCTCCCTGCTCTTGGACGCCGTCAAGCAGAGCTGGCGGCATGTCGTCGAGCCAGCCTTGGTGGCAGAGACGCTGCAGCCGGCGGCTGAGTTCCTCGAGCTCCCGGCTCAGAACCACACTCTTCTGCTCCAGGGTCTCGGCACGCTGGAGTTCGCTTGCATGGGGAATCAGGATGGGCAAACCCTTCACTTCGCCCATCGGCATGAAGGCCATTGCCATTCCCCGTCCAGCTTTGTTCAAAAGAGTCTGGCCTACGACACTGCGGAGATATTGCACCAGGGCGGCTGGGGTGAGGGGGGCATTGGGCCTGAGGCGGATCACACAGAACGCCCCACCAGGCTCAGCCCGGCCCCGATTACGCCCCCAGCGGCCGCCGCTGCCGCCCGTAGAACCAGGCGGTGCCGGCCGCGGCGGTGACGAGCCCACCGGCGGCCAGGGTGACCAGGGTTTGCAGAAGTAGTAGCAGGATGCCCAGGGCCGAAAAAGCCTGGATGCGGACCTTGGCCACTGATCAGCAGATTAGGGCTGGAGGCCCAGCAGCCGGGGTACCCCCTGCTGGCAAGCGAGGCCCGCATGTCAAGGCCAGCGTGCTACTGCCTGCGTGCTAGCGCCTGCGTGCCACTTACCTGCCGGAGCAGGCCAGCTAGATCAGTTTCGAAATTTAAGCTATAGCCTTTGATCTTGCGCGACAGTGTTGCCGTTGCAAATCAACCCGTGAATTGTGCCTCAACCTAAATATAATATCTAACCCTGGCAGTCATATCCAAGCCTAGAAATACAATCCAAACATCACTAATTACATTTCAACCCGTCGATCACATCTAAGCCTACTAATCATATCTGAGTCCGGCGATTGTATCTAGGTCTAGCAACTATAACCTCATCCTTCGCTGTCTACGCCACGCACAATCCGAGACAATTCACTGCGCTCGTCACTGCTGATGCGATGGGGAACACCGGAGATGATCCGCTCAAAGTTAGAGAAGGAATTCTTGATTTCCGGCCCATTGCCGGTGATCACAAATTCGCGAATGCCCTTGTCATGCCAAGAGCCGCGCATCTTGAACACATTGAGCGCCCGGGCCATCTCGCCACGAATTTCCACGTACTGCAGCATTAGTATTGTATCGGTAATTGTGGAAATGTGTGAATCGGTAATTGAGTGGCTACCCATAAATTCTTCGGATGTATTTGTAAAGAAGCCGGCGATTTCCTCCTGCTTGGCATATCCAGTAACGCCAATCACGAACTGGCGGAAGGCATTGTGGCTGACACCGCGGGCCAGGGCGCTGAGGGAATCGATCGCCATACGCGAAGGCTTGAATTGGCTGATTTCCGTCTTGATAATTTGTAGGTGATCCTCTAGGCCAGTTGACTCGGGATAGGCGCAGATAATTTTTAGTAGCCCATCCTGTTCCATCTGCTCGAAATCTATACCCCAGCTGGTGGCATTGCGCAGCAGCTGAGACCGCGATTCCTCATAGGCAAACAGGATCGCCCGCTCCTTGCTGCGGCAGGCATCCTCCACAAACTTACTCACCAATAGAGTCTTACCAGTACCGGTGGCGCCGGTGGCCAAAATGATCGAATCTTTGAAAAAGCCGCCGCCGCACATTTCATCCAGCTTCGGCACACCCGAGCTAATGCGCACGTTAGAGCTGCGTTGGGTGAGCCGCATGGCACCCAGGGGAAAGACATTGATGCCATGGCTACCCATGGTGAACGGAAATTCACCTTTCATGTGGGTGGTGCCGCGCAGTTTGAGAATCTCCACGGTGCGACGGCGGCGCTCTCCCTCCAGTACATTGCGCAGGATTACCACATTGTCAGATACAAATTCTTCCACGCCATAACGGGCAATCGGTCCATATTCATCGATACGCTCAGTGGTCATCACCGTGGTGACGCCAATCTCCTTCAGCCGGGCGATCAGGCGAAAAATCTCCCTTCGCAATACGGAAATCGCATCGTATTGCTGAAAGACAGCCGTAATTGAGTCAATTGCCACCCGCTTGGCTTTGTACTTGCGAATGGCGTAGTGAATACGCTCAATCAAACCAGACAAATCAAAACTGCCGGCCACATCCTGTCCGCCTGGATCCGGCGATGCATCCAGCAAAAATAACTTATCTCTGTCTACCATGTCTTGCAAATTCCAACCAAAACTGGCGGCATTGCGCAGGATATCCGTTGGGGATTCCTCGAAGGTTACAAAGATGCCTGGCTCATTATATTGCCGAACGCCATTATGCAGGAAATTTAACGAGAATACGGTTTTGCCGGTGCCGGAGGTGCCGCTGATCAGGGTGGATCGACCGATGGGCAGCCCACCATGGCAGACATCATCGAAACCCTCAATACCAGTGGGCAGCTTCTGCACCTGTAGTAAGGCGTTGGACTTGGCGACTGAATCCTGCATCGAGGGAGAAATCCAAAAAGAAAATTGAGTAGAAGTTCAGCGCTTGCGAAGCATTCGCAAGCGCTATTTAAAACCGACGATCAAGGACTGCGTCATCCGTGGGCCTCGTAACCCGTGGTCCCCGTAATCTGTGGGGCTCATAATTTGTGGGTTACATCATCTGTAGCCCTCATCATACGTTGGCTCATTATTGATCGACTTTGCCCTTGGTCGAACCATTTACTGAGTCATCAGCCAAATCATTTGCCGAATCACCAACCGAACTATCAGCTGAATCATCGGCGGAGGTATTCGCTGAGTTCTCGGCTAAATCGTCTTGGATAATCTCGTTGTCGATGTCAAACATTGACTCTTCTGAGAGCTCGTCATAGAGCAGGTCTAGGCCGATTAGCACCCGCTCACGGTCGGAGAGGTCGCCGATGATCCGACGCACCGGTGGTGGCAAAATCTTCGCCAAGGTGGGGGTGGCCAGAATTTTGTCCTCCTCGGCTAACTGTGGATTTTTGAGCACATCGATCACCTTGAGAGCATATACACCTCGAAACTCCTCATCGAGAATATTGCGGAGTGTTTTCAGGGCCCGCATGGAATTGGGCGTGTTGCCCGCCACATAGAGCTTGAGAATGTAGGTCTTGCGAGGACTCATAACTGACACAAAAAATCAAGCTGTGGCAGCGCTGTCTGCCTTGGTGGCAGACAGGCTGGTAAGGGCGGGGGACATGGGTAAATCTGGTGGCATGGAGCGGCGATACATCTCACAGAGGTGGGCCATGACATCAATGAGGGCAAGGCGGTAGTCCTGGAGAAAATCGCTCTTGCGCCCTCGCATCTTAAGCTGTTTATCGAAATTGTCAATCATTTTTATGTGAATTTCAACGGCTTTGGTCACGGGAAGATCACAGAAAAAAGCCGTGTTCACAAAACTCTCCAAGGCCTGATTCGCTGCCGCCGGATCGCGAAAGTAGCTCAACAGCAAATCCCGATAGGTGCGCTCCAGCGAACCCAGTAAATGCTCCCGTTCCTCGTCGGGAAGCTTGCGCAGAAAGCGGGATGGATCGCGCTTATAAAAAATTCCCAGATAGCCAAGTCTGCCCTTCAGGCGGCTCACCGGCTTCCAGTGGTCCGCATCTTGGTCCTGGGCGGATAACTGCTCGCAACCAGGGCTGACCGCCGCCGGGTCACCAGCCTCCAGGCCCTTGCGGAGGAAGCCGGAAATCGCCGCGTCCATGCTGTAGGGCAGTTGCTCCAGCTGGTCCGGGGGCAGGTGCAGCTCGGTGGGGTGATAGTCGATATCGCCGCTAACTTCGCCGATCACCACCGCCGGCAACAGCAGGCCACTGTCGCGCAGCAGCTGGCCGTTCTCACCATCCAGCGCCCCCCGCTCCAGCAGCAGCCCGTCAAAGCCAGCGCGGCGCTGGTACAACTGAGCCACCGGATCACAATTTAAATCGAGGGGCTCGAGCCGCAGGGCCGTGTCGCCCAGCCTGAGGCGGCAGCAGTCCAGCAGGCGCTGATCGCGGATCAAACAGGCAATGGTGAGGGCCGTTACGGGCATCGACAGCCGACAGGGACGAGCGAGGGCCGCGGCGGTGGCGCGCGACATGACTACTCATCTTGACGAAAGCGGCGCCAAAACCCGAGGATCCTTGTTTGTCTTCCGTTTGTGTGCGCCAGGCCAAATGACGGCTTGATCGCCCCTCCAGCAGCGGCCACTGCCTAGACGGCAGCGGCCATCTCAGCCCTGGACCCCCCTCGGCCCCAACCCCTTTGGGTTCGCCGGGTAACGCGATCTTCCGTCAGCCTGTCCACACCATTGCCGCCATGAGCGAATCCACTCCCACCACCAGCAGCGGTCCCTACGCGATCGTCGAAGCCTCCGGTCAGCAGTTCTGGCTGCAGCCAAACCGCTACTACGACATCGATCGGCTGGCCGCCGAGGTCGATAGCACCGTCACCCTGGACAGCGTGCTGCTGGTTAACGACGGCAGCTCCGTCAGCCTCGGCCAGCCCTACGTGAGCGGCGCCAGCGTCGAGCTCAAGGTGTTGGCCCACCGCCGTGGTACCAAGTTGATCGTGTACAAGATGCGCCATAAGAAAAAAACCCGCCGCAAGAACGGCCATCGCCAGGAACTCACCCGGGTGATGGTGGAGTCGATCACGGTGGCCGGCAAGGCCCTGGCCTGACGCGGCCTTATTTTTCTGTTCAACTGGTTCCTAAACATTCCTTCCCCCCATGGCCCACAAGAAAGGCACGGGTTCCACCCGCAACGGTCGCGACTCCAACTCCAAGCGCCTGGGTGTCAAGGCCTACGGCGGTGAGAGCGTCACGGCCGGTTCGATCCTGATTCGCCAGCGCGGCACCTCCGTGCTGCCCGGCATCAATGTTGGTCGCGGCTCAGACGACACCCTGTTCGCCCTGGTGGACGGCGTGGTGAACTTTGACACGATCAAGCGCGACCTGCGCACCCGCAAGCGGATCAACATTGCCGTCGGCTGAACCGCTGCGCCGCTGGCCCCAGGCCCGCTGAGCCCGGTGTGACATCAGCCACTCCCTGCGGCTTCCTGGTGCTGGACAAGCCCGCCGGCCTCAGCTCCCACGCCTGCGTGGCGCGGGTGCGACGGGCCTATGGCCTGCGGCGGGTGGGCCATGGCGGCACCCTCGATCCAGCGGTTACCGGGGTGCTGCCCATCGCCCTGGGCCCCGCCACCCGGCTGCTGCCCTATCTCAGCGGCGACAAGGCCTATCGGGGCGTGATCCAGCTGGGCATCACCACCAGCTCCGACGATCTAGAGGGCGAGCCGCTCGAACAGCGTCCCGTACCCCAGCTCGATAGCGCTGAGCTGGAGCTGGCCCTGGCACCCTTTCGCGGTGAAATTCAACAGCGGCCACCTCAAATCTCCGCCGTACACGTCGATGGCGAGCGGGCCTACGCCCGCAGCCGCCGCGGCGAGACCATGGAGCTGGCGCCTCGGGCGGTGACCATCCACCAGCTGAATCTGCTGGGCTGGGATGCCCAGAACGGCGAGCTGGAGCTGGAGGTGCACTGTTCGGCCGGCACCTACATCCGCTCCCTGGCCCGGGATCTGGGGGCAGTCCTCGGCTGCGGCGGCAGCCTCGCCCGACTGCGCCGTACCGCCGCCCTGGGCCTGGGCCTCCACCAGGCGGTGCTCCTGGAGCAGCTGGATCCCAGCTGTTTGCCGCCCCTGCTGGATCCCCGCCTGGTGCTGAGCGATTTCGCCTGCCAGCAACTGCAGCCGGAGCAGTGGGGGGGCTGGCGCTGCGGCCGGGCCTTCCCGCCGCTGCAGGTCCACGCCCCGGATACGCCGGTGCTGGTGCTCGGGCCGGATGGCAACCTGGCGGGCATGGCCCGAGCCGGTGGCGACGGCCTACTGCAGCCAAAACTGGTGTTTGACGCCGCCAGCTGAGGGGTCTGCCGCCGGTCCCCTCCCAGCTCCCCTGGCTGCCGCGCCACTTTTTCCTTCCCCATTTCCCCAGAGCGATGGCCGGCCACAGCAAGTGGGCCCAGATCAAGCGCACCAAGGCCGTGGTGGATGCCAAGCGGGGTGCCGTATTTACCCGCGTCGCCCGCGAAATCCTCGTGGCCGCCAGGGGTGGTGCCGATCCGGCGGGCAACTTCCAGCTGCGCACCGCCATTGAAAAGGCCAAGGCGGCCGGCATGCCCAACGCCAACATCGAGCGGGCGATCGCCAAGGGTTCCGGTCAGCTAAGCGGCGAAGACGAGCAGTTTGAAAGCGTGCGCTACGAGGGCTATGGGCCCGGTGGCGTGGCGGTGCTGGTGGAAGCCTTCACCGACAACCGCAACCGCACCGCCGCCGACCTGCGCCTGGCCTTCAGCAAAAACGGCGGCAACCTGGGTGAATCCGGCTGCGTGGGCTACATGTTTGAGCAGCGCAGCGCCGTGCGACTAGAGGCTGGCAATTCTTCTGCAGCCCAAGCTTCCGCAGCCAAAGCTTCCGCAGCCAACCAGGCAGCAGATAAGCCAACCAATCAGGCCGCAGCGATTGCGGAGGAAACCCTGTTGGAGAGCCTGCTGGAGCTGGAGGCGAGCGGCGGGCCGGCGGTGCTGAGCTACGAGCTGCTGGAAGCCGATGGCGATCCAGAGGCGCCCGCCCCCGGCGGCGCGGAGGTGTTCGCGGCCTACGCCGATCTGGAGCGCCTTCAAGATGGTCTGCGGCGCCAGGGCTGGAGCGTGGTTGGCTGGGAGCACCGCTGGATACCCCAAACCGCCTGCAAGCTCAGCGATCTAGAGCAGCTGCGCCGCTGCCTGCGCATGCTTGATGCGATCGATTCCCTCGACGATGTGCGCAGCTTCGCCACCAACCTGGAGGCCGATCCCAGCGCTATCGAACAGCTGCAATCCCTGGGTTGAGGGTGGTTGTTGAGGGTGGTTAGGCGCCGCCCGTAAGGGCGGCCCGATCGGCGATCAAGGTGAGCTGGCGATGGCCCAGCAACCAGCTCGCCGGCAGTTCCGGGCTGGGGGGCTGATGCAGCAGCCGCTGCAGCACGGCTGCTTTGGCCGCCCCGATCACCACCAACAGGATTGACGAGGCGGCGTAGATCTCCCGCAGCCCCAGGGTGATGGCCTGGGCGGGCACCAAGACCGCATCGCCACCAAAATCGGCGGCATTTTGCTGGCGAGTGGTGAGCGTGAGCGGTTCACAGCGGCAGGCCGCCTCGGCCGTACAGGGGGGTTCGTTGAAGCCCACATGGCCATTGAGCCCCAGCCCCAGCAGCTGCAGATCCACCCCGCCGGCGGCGGCCAACTCAGCGCCATAGCGGCTGGCCTCCTGGTGGGGATCGTCGGCGCGGCCGTCGGGCAGGCGCACCTGGCTCGGATCGAGCCCCAGGGGGGCCACCAACTGGCGAGCCATCACGGCACTGAAGGAGCTGGGATCCGTAGGGCCTAGGCCCACGTATTCATCCAGGTTGAAACTGAGCCAATCCCGCTGCAAAGTTTGGCGCTCCCCGGCGCTCAGGGCCCGCCAGCGCTCCGCCAGGGCGGCGTACACCGGCTCCATCGTGCGACCGGTAGCCAAACCCAGAGGTGTTGGCCCTTTGGAACCTTGCCTGGTGGCAGCCAAGGCGGCGCGGCGCTGCTCGAGCAGGCGATCGGCCACCGCCGCAGCCACCATCGGGGCGTCATCGCAGGCGATCAGCTGCATCTCAGGGGCTTACCAGGGCGGCGGCGTAGGGCCGCAGCTCGCTGCCCCGGTAGTAGTGGAGCAGGATGCGCTGATAGTCCTCGCCGCGGCGGGCGAGGCCGTAGGCACCCCATTGGCTCATGCCCACGCCATGGCCAAAGCCGCGGCCAATCGCCAGCAGGGTGGGCGCCCTGAGCTGCAGCGGGTCGGGCTCAATCGCCGGCAATAGGGGCGGTGGCGGTAGCAAAGATGCCAGGCTGGCGCTATTGTTGTTGCCTGTAATCATATTGCCAGATATTGCATTGCCAAGTTCTGCATAGCCAAGTGCTGTATTGCCAGGTATCGCATTGCCAGGCATTTTGCTGCCGGATGTCATATTGTTAGGTGCCAATTTTAGCGAGCTAGGCAGCGTCGTCCAGGTAGGCTGCGCCGCTGGATCCAGAGGCCGATTGGTCGCTGGATCCAGCGGCAAGCTTTCAAAGCGCACCAGGGTGCTGCGCAGGCCCAGGCGACTGCGTAGCTGGGTGCCACTGAGCAGCAGAGTGCCCGACGGACCTATCACCCGGGCCTGGCGAATCCGTCCGCTGGTGCTGGTGGTCAACACCTCGATGCGCAGGGCGCCGCCGATCTCGCCAAAGGCCTTGCGCAGCAGCTCCGGTGCCAGGGTTTGTTGCCAATTTTGCACCGGACTGAGATCGTCCAGGTCGGGCACGCTGACCAGATAGGGCAGTTGCTGGTTCCAGATTTCACCGCTGTTTTCGGTACTTGCGCCACCGCTGCTGCTGTGAAAAACCGCATCCAACAGGCCGCCGTCGAATAGCAGTACCTGGCCTCGGGTGGCGGCCACCGCTTCCCGGGTGGAGGCGGTTTCCGCCTCCAAGCCCCGGTACACCTGGCTGGCGGTGGTGGCCGTGACATCGAACAGGGCCCGCGGCTTGCGCTGGCGCAGCACATAGGTGCGCGCCGCCACCGCCTGGGCCCGCAAGGCGGCCTGGGGCCAGCTGGCCGGCATCTCACTGCCCACCACACTCGCCAAATATTGCTCCAGGGGCAGATGGTTGATCACCCGCAGACCGGCGTCGCTGGGCAGGATCTGCAACTGACCGCGGTAGCGGCGCTCCCCGAGCTGCAGATCGCCCCTGGCGCCAGTCCCACCACCAACCGCCCCACTGGCGCCAACCCAGCCAAAACCCTCGCCAACAGCTGCGCCCTTGGCGCCAGCCCCAGCTCCGGCTTCAGTTCCAGTTTCATAACCAGCGGCTGGAGCCCCCGCCAGAGGGGCGGCAGCAGCCTCTGGGGCTGCCGAGCCAGCCCGGTCCCGCCTGGCCGAGTTCAGGCCCCCTCCAGGGGCTTCCACTGCCAGCCAGTAACAGGCTGCTGCCGGCAGGGCGCTGCGCCCATTGGCCGCCTCGACCACCAATTGACCGCGCTCGAGCCACAGGCGGGCCAGTTGTCCTGGCGCCAATAGCAGCGAACCACCAGCCGCCTGATCCCTGGCACCAGGGCCAGCGGCGGAATTACCAGCGGCGGTGCTGCCGGCGCCACAACCACCAGCATCGGCCCCTGCCAGGCGCAGGGGGCGATCCAGGGCCGCCAGGGGCAGCTGGGCTGCCTCCCACACCAGCACCCGCACCGGGGGGCCGGCGCCCTCCTCGGCCAGCGCCAACCGGCTGGCGCTGGTGCCCAGTAACAGCGGTAGCCCCACCAGGCTGAGGCCAGCCAGCCAGGCGCGAGGAAGGCAGGGGGCGGGCAAGCGATCAAACCTCTCTGGCTAGCCATTGTGGCCGCCGTGGCAGCATGCGCCAGAGGCACCAAGGGCGTGCAGGTCACCTTTCTGGGCACCAGTTCGGGCGTGCCCACCAGGGGACGCAATGTTTCGGCAGTGGCCCTGAGGCTGCCGCAGCGCAGCGAGCTGTGGCTATTTGACTGCGGCGAGGGCACACAGCATCAGTTTTTGCGCAGTGAACTGCGGGTGAGCCAGCTCAGCCGCATCTTCATCACCCACATGCACGGCGACCACGTCTTTGGTCTGCCGGGCCTATTGGCCAGCATGGGATTGGCGGGTAGCTGCGCCGGCGTGGATCTCTACGGCCCCGATCCACTGCCCGATTTTCTTGAGGGGGTGCTGCGCACAAGCTCCACCCGCATCGGCTATCCGCTGCGCACCCACCCCGTGCGCCAGGCCGCCGCCAGCGGCAAGCTGCTGCTCGATGACGGGGATATCACTGTGCGCTGCACGCCGCTCACCCATCGGGTGCCGGCCTACGCCTACCGGGTGGATCAGAAACCGCGGGCCGGTCGCTTCGATGTGGCTCGCGCCCAACAGCTGGGCATCCCGCCGGGCCCGATCTATGCCCAACTGAAGCTGGGCCGCACCGTCAACCTCGACGACGGCCGCATCATTCGCGGCGCCAGCCTCTGCGGCCCGCCGCGGCCGGGGGCCAGCGTTGTGTACTGCACGGACACGGTGTTTTGCGAGGCGGCTGTGGCCTTGGCCCGCGGCGCCGACCTGCTGATCCACGAGAGCACCTTCGCCCACGCGGAAGCGGCGATGGCCTTCCAGCGGCAGCATTCCACCAGCACCATGGCCGCCCAGACGGCCCTGGCCGCCGGGGTGAAGCAACTGGTGCTCACCCACCTCAGCCCCCGCTACATGCCCGGCAATCCGGTCACCCCAGACGACCTGCTGGCGGAGGCCCGGGCGATCTTTGCCAACACCCTGCTGGCCAAGGACTTCCTAAGCCTGGAGGTGGCCGGCCAGGAGCCCGCTGAGCAGCCCGCTGATTAGCTCCCGGGGCAGCCCCCTGGAGCAACCTGCTGAATAGCCCACAGAGCAGCCCGCTGAGCAGCCCGCGACCAGTCGATTGAGCAGCCCGCAACCAGCCCACGGAGCAGCCCGCAGACCGGCTGGATCCGGCCCAGTCGGCCCCCGGCGGCGATCGAACTGGCCTGGGCCTGGCCCTGAATTGGGGATCGGCTAGATCAGGGCCTGCAACAGTTCTCCTGTTTCGCTCCCAGAGGCCCCGCCGCCCGTGATACAAGGTCTCCGATGCGGTGATCACCGTCCTTCCGCCCGGATTCTCCCGACCGGCTTCCCTTGATGGCCTCCTCCCTCTCCTCAGCCATTCGCGCGCTGGCTCGCACGCTTCTGGCGCTACCTCTGGCACTGCTGCTGTGCGTCGGCTTCGGAGCTCCCGCCCTGGCTGCCCAATGGACGGCCGATCAGCTCACCGTGCCCGCCTCCGCCGACGGCACCCTGGTGACCTTCTCTGAACAGGAGATCAAAACTGGTAAAAAGCTGTTCAACAACAGCTGCGGTGAATGCCATGCCGGCGGCATCACCAAGACCAACCAAAACGTGGGCCTTGACCCCACAACCCTGTCCCTGGCGACGCCGGCCCGCGACAATGTCGCCGCCCTGGTGGATTACATGAAGGACCCCACCAGCTACGACGGTGAGTTCAGCATCTCAGATGTACACCCCAGCATTAAAAGCAGCGATATCTTTGTGAAGATGCGCGATCTTGACGACGCCGACCTCAACCTCATGGCCGGTTACATCTTGGTTTCCCCCAAGGTGCAGGGCATCCAATGGGGCGGCGGCAAGATCTACTTCTGATCGCCGGATCGCCGAGCTAATTCAACCGCTTTTGTGGGGATTCGCTTAGTAAGATCATCGGAGTGGCCAAATTGGTGAATTACATTTCACAAGATTAAATTCACCTAATTGTTCAGCCGGCCCCGCAAGGGCCGGTTTTTTGATGTCAACCAAGCTGAAGCTAGGCAAGTCAATGGCCGCTTCCAGGCAAGCTGAGGATTTTGCTGCCATCCAAGTCAATTGCCGCTTCCAGCCAAGTTGCTCCCAGCCAGTCTCTGGCCACTACAGACCATGGGCAGTTTCCCCTGGGCGACCTCCGCCGGTTGGCTGAAGCAGCAAGCGCAAATTAAAATCAGACTGGCTCTAAAAATCAGACCGGCTCTTGAGGCTGGGCTGGACTGATATTGGATGGATCCATAGATGCGGGCAATTTGCTATACCACCATTCCTGCAACACTGGCGCCAAGCGGATTGGAAACAATGTGATCACGGTGCGGGTGGATCGGGCGCCAGGTTGCAGCAATTCCACCGCATAGGAAGGGCAGCGACGGGCGGCAAGATCGGCCACAAAGCGACGACCCACCCGGCGCCAGCTGGGCTCCTTGCTGCGCCATGCCAGGCGACAGCAGGGCCAGGGCAGTTCCTCGCGGTCGAAGAGGCGGCAGCAGGGCCCCAAAACCCGGTAGCTGTAGTGGCCGCCGGGACTGGTGTGCTCGCTGCCGGGCTCCAGCAGCACCTGGGCCTGGCTCGGCTTGGCAGCGACCAAGGCCAGGGCCCGGGAGGCAGCGCTGGCAGAGGCGCTAGACATCAAAAAACCAACCGTGAGCTTGGCCGGAAGCTAAACCATCGCCCGAGAGTGCGAAAATCGCCAAACTCCAATCCGATCGATCAGGTTGATTGATAAATACTAAACCCGAATCCCTTGCTAGGCAAGCTGGAGTGGCGATTGGGCGCGGACCATTAGGCGAAGACCATTAGGCGAAGACCATGGTATCGAGACAAGCTGAATCCCAATAATCCACAAGCCAGTTGAGCAGGCTACAAAAAGGGCGGCACCAAAAAAGGCGGCGCCAACAAAGCAACCGCTCTAAAGATTTTTAAAAAATTTGCCCCCAAGTAAGCCGACAAATTCACTGCGAATTACCTGATGAAAGATAATTCATACTGAATCCTTGGCGATGCTTGGGGAACTGCGAGGTAGCCGCCAAGAAAGTGCTTGGCGAGTTATCGCCAGGCCGGCTGATTAGATTGGACCGCGAGGAATTCCAAGACTGAAAGCCGGCAAATTAGCGATTGCGCGGAGAATTCCTGGGCTAGCTAACTGAACCGGCGGCTCAGTACAGCTCTTCTTCAACGTGGGTTGTGATCGTGCAGTCGCTGGTGGGATAGGCCACGCAGGTCAGCACATAACCAGCTTCAATCTGGTCGTCATCAAGGAAGCTCTGATCGCTTTGATCAACGGTGCCTGCGGTCAGCTTGCCGGCACAGGTGGAGCAGGCGCCAGCGCGGCAGGAATATGGCAGGTCGATTCCCTGCTCCTCAGCGGCATCGAGGATGTACTGGTCGTCGGGTACCTCAATAGTTTTGTTGAGACCCTCGCTCTCGTTGATGAGGGTGACCTTGTAGGAAACTAAGGAAGCCATGGAAGGGATTGGGGCTCACAGGCAGCCGGCGAGCCGGACCTGTAGGACCCGCCATTCATACATCCGCAGCAGCCTGTTACCGACGGTTTGAGCGTTCAAGTCGGAGAAGGCCAATCAAAGGCTGGTCACAGATCAGTGTGCCTTATGCAACACCAGGAGCCCCCAGCGCCCCTGCTGGGCGCTGAGCTCCGCCCGCCAGCCCTCGGCTGCCAAGGCCTGTTGCAAGCCCGGAGCCTGATCCACCAGCAGGCCACTGAGCAGGCCCACCCCGTCGGCGGCCAGCAGGGTGTGGAAGGCGGGACAGAGGGCCTCGATCACCGGCGCCAGGATGTTGCAGAGCAGCAGGTCGGCCGGTTGGCCCTCCAGCAGGGTCGCCAGGGTCTCCACAGAGCCCTGGCCCACCTCGACAGCGGCCTCCACACCACTGCTGGCCAGGTTTTCGCGGCTGGCCCGCACCGCCAGGGGGTCGGTGTCCACGGCAGCCAGGCTCTTAGCCCCCTGGAGCAAAGCCGCCAGGCCGAGGATGCCAGTGCCACAGCCCAGATCCGCCACCCGGATCGGCCCCAGGTTTGGGGGGCCGCCGCTCTGGTGGCCCCTGGCGGCGGCCATGCCTTCAATCGCCTCCAGGCAGAGGCGGGTGGTGGGATGGCTGCCGGTGCCAAAGGCACTGCCTGGATCCATGCGGATCACCAGCCGATCGGCATACTCCGGTGGCGGCTCCAGCCAGGCGGGCAGGATCAGCAGTCGCTCGCCCACAGGATCGGGCTGCCAGTGCTGCTTCCAGGCCAGGCTCCAATCCTCATCCAACTGCTGGGTCCATTGGATCGGCGGCAGCTCCAGGTCGAAAGTGGCCGCCAGCGGCGCCAGGCTGCGCTCCAGCTGCGGCAGCTCCTGCTCCGGCCAGTCCACCTGGGGCAGCCAGGCGATCAGCCGCCGCTCGGCGGGCGTCTCCGGGTGGTGGCCCACCGCCACTCGGGAAATGCCCAGATCATTGAGCTTCCAGAGCAGCGACTCCTCCAATTCAGGCAGGGCGGCCATCTCCAGCCGCCACCAGGCCAAGCCCATTTACAGGGTCACCGGATTGGCTGTCTGGATACCTTCGATGGCATGGATCGCGGTAAGCAAATCCGAGGGGATCGGATCGTCCACGCTCAATACCATCACCGCATCGCCGCGCACGATGCGACGGCCCACCTGCATCGAGGCGATATTGACGTTGTGCTTGCCCAACAGGGAGCCCAACTTACCGATGATGCCCGGCATGTCCCGGTGGCGGGTAAACAGCATGTGACGACTTGGATTCACCGTCACCGGGAATTCATCGACACTGGTGATCCTTAGCTCGCCATCGGCAAACACCGCCCCGGTGACGGTGTGGTCGCCCTTGGCACTGCTGGAGCTGAGCTGCAGGGAACCGCCGGCGAAATCTCGGGCCGACTCGTCCTTCACCTCCAGCACATGAATGCCCCGCTCCTTGGCCTCCAGGGTGGCGTTCACATAGTTGATGCTGTCGCCCAGGGCTGTGGAGAGCATGCCCTTGAGCGCCGCCACCACCAGGGGCTGGGCTGGATGGGAGGCGAACTCACCCTGCAGGCGCACCTGCAGCTGGGTGATCGCGCCGCCGGTCAGTTGACTGATCAGCTGCCCCAGGGTTTCCGCCAATTGCAGATGGGGCTTGAGCTGCTCCAGCACATCGGGGGTGAGGCCCGGGATGTTCACGGCGCTGCGGGCCGGCAGGCCCAGCAGCACGTCGCGAATCTGCTCGGCCACGTCGATGGCCACGTTTTCCTGGGCCTCCGCGGTACTGGCGCCCAGGTGGGGGGTGAGCACCAGCCGCTCCTTCACGGCCCGCAGCGGTGAATCGGCCGCCAGGGGCTCTTTGGCAAATACGTCGAGGGCGGCGCCGGCGATCACGCCCGTCTCCACCGCCTCCGCCAGGGCCGCCTCATCGACGATGCCACCGCGGGCGCAGTTGACCAGCCTTGCGCTGGGTTTCATCGTGCGGAGAAGCTCCGCATTGACCAGGTTCTCGGTTTCCGGGGTGCGGGGCAGGTGCAGGGTGACGTAGTCGGCCTGGGCGAACAGCTCGGCCAGGCTGAGCAGGTGCACCTGCAATTGCTGGGCCCGCTCCGCCGAGATGAACGGGTCGTAGGCCAGCAACTCCATGCCCATCGCCTTGGCCACCCGAGCCACGTGGGAGCCGATCTTGCCCAGCCCCACCACGCCCAGCTTTTTTTTATAGAGCTCATTGCCCACGTAGGTTTTGCGGTCCCAGCCACCGGCCATGGTGCTGGCATGGGCGTGGGCCACATGGCGCGACAGCGACAGCATCAGGGCCAGGGCGTGCTCGGCGGCGGCGATCGTGTTGCCCTCAGGGGAGTTCACCACCAGCACCCCGCGCTTGGTGGCGGCGGGCACATCGACGTTGTCGACCCCTACACCGGCCCGGCCGATGATGCGCAGCCGCTTGGCGGCCTCGATCATCGAGGCGGTAACAGTGGTGCCCGAGCGAATCATCAAGGCGTCGTAATCGCCGATGATCGCCTGAAGCTCCTGGGGCGTGAGGCCAGTGTTCACATCCACCTGGGCCACCTGGGACAGGATGTCGATCCCCGCCTGATCGATGGGATCGGAGACCAGTACCTTTGTCATGCCCGGCGGGGAGTTCAGAGAGCCGGAGGTGCAGTGTAGAGAGCCGCTGCCGCCAGCCCCCGCCACTGGCCCCACCACTGGATCGCTCCACTGGTCGCTCCATTGGCCCCATGGGGAGCCTGCCTGGGCGCCAGAATGGAAGTGATTAGAACAGTCCGCCCTGCGGCGGCGGGGGGAAGCGGTTGGCCACGCGGGTGGTGTTGGTAATCGACCGACACGAGCGTCTGAAGCTGCTACGGGAAAAGCTGGCGGCCCAGCAACCGCCCCTGGCGTTGCTCACCGCCATCGGCGAGGGGGAAATGCCGATCAATGACGTGGTTCAACTCAACCCCGCCGCCGCCCGTCGCCAGCGACAAAAGAATTTGGTGCGCTGGTTGTTGCCATTTGGCTTTATGGCTGGCCTCACCTTCACCTACATGACCGATCTGGACACCTTCGCCTTCTTTGGCGCCTGGAGTCAGCACCTGATCGGGGCCCTGCTGGGCCTGGGCTCCGGCTGGATGGGCAGTTACGCCGCGGCGGCCTCGGTGCGCTCAGAAGCGGACGACCGCATCCGCAGCCTGCGCAATCGTCTGGAAGAGGGCAACTGGCTGCTGCTGGTGGAGACGGCCAACGGCGTCGAGATGCCCTGGACCACCCTGCAACAGGCACGCCCCAAGGCGGTGGTGCGCCTGTCGGATAGCTGAGATGCTGCCCCGCCCTGAGCTGCTGCGGGGCTCGCGCCAACCCCAGCTGCTCGAACCCCTGATCGCCTCTGCCGAAACGGTGCTGCGCACCTGGCAGCCCCAATGGACCCCCTTTCTGGGCGGCGCCTTGAGGGAGGAAGCGGAGGCCTGCCTGGGTCAGCTCAGCGAACTGACGCTGCACAGCGATGGCGGCTACCCCGGAGCTGAGCGGCGGCGACTGCTGCTCCAGCGCCGGGAATCCAGCCAGGAGCCCTCCCAACTGGCGGGTGAGCTGGCGGGCGAGCGGGCCGGAGAACTGGCGGGTGAACTGCCCAAAGAACTGGCCGGAGAGCTGACTGGCTTGGAGATCAGCGGTAATTTTCTGTTCGATCCAGCAGAGGCCGACGATCTGCGCCAGGCCCTCTGGGCGGCCGGCGCCGCGGCGGCAGACCTCGGGGATGTCTGGAGACTGGGCGATCGCGGCGGCCAGGCGATCGTCACCCGCGACCTGGCCCAAAGGCTGCATGGCTGCCAAACCAATGTGCGCAGCGTGGAGGTGCGCTTGGAGGCCCGCCCCCTGGCGGAGCTGCAATTGCCGGCGGTTCGCAACCCCAAACGGTTCAGCACTGTGGAGGCGTCGCTGCGGCTGGATGCCGTCGCCTCGGCGGGTTTTGGTCTGTCGCGCGCTCGGATGGCCGAGCTGATCCGCCAGGGGGAGGTGCGCATCAACTGGCGCTCGGTGAGCAGCCCCAGCAAGGAATTGGCGGTGGGAGATCGCGTGCAGCTGGCCGGCCGCGGCGAATTGGAACTGGAGCAAATGGCCCTTACCAAGCGCGATCGCTGGCGGCTCACCCTGTTCCGGCGCTGAGCTGGGTTAAGCCGCTGAGCTGGGCACCCAAGGCGGCGACTCTTGCCTAGCGGCTGGCCCGGCGCCGGGTGACGACCGGCTGCTAAGTTCCTGGGGCTTGGGCGATTAGCTCAGAGGTAGAGCACTACCTTGACACGGTAGGAGTCACTGGTTCGATTCCAGTATCGCCCACTCCCTTATTTTTTAGTTCTGTTGACTCCGGCGCAAGCTAACGCCTCTTCCCCTGGCGGCTCGCCAAAAGCATCAGTCCGCACCGCGGTAGTTGGCCTAGCTCGCTCGGGCATGGGGGTGGCCCGGTTGTTGCATTTCTTGGGCCAGGATGTATGCCTGGTGGAAAGCCAGGCTGGCCCCCAGCAGCAGAGCCAGGCACAGATTCTGCGCTCAGAGGGCATCCAGGTGCAGCTGGGGGTGCCCCTGGAGCTAGCCGCCCTCGAGGCCCTGGGCACCTGGGACGCTGTGGTGGTCAGCCCTGGCATCCCCTGGGACCATCCCACCCTGGTGGCCCTGCGCCAGCGAGGCGTGGCCGTACAGGGGGATTTGCTGCCCGCCTGGCAAGCCAGCTCCTCGGTGCCCTGGATCGGCATCACCGGCACCAATGGCAAGACCACCGTCACCCACCTGCTGAGCCACCTGCTCTGCCATGCCGGCTTGCGGGCGCCGATGGGCGGCAATGTCGGCATCTCCGCCGCCGAGCTGGTGCTGCGGCATTGCCTGCAAGCTGGCCAGCCAGCCGATTGGCTGGTGATGGAGATGAGCAGTTATCAAATCGAGGCAGCCGATTCGATCGGGCCGCGCATCGGCATCTGGACCACCCTCACCCCCGATCATCTGGAGCGCCACGGCACCCTGGCGGCCTATCGAGCAATTAAGCGAGGCCTGCTGGAGCGCAGTCAGCTGCGCATCCTCAACGCCGACGATCCCGACCTGCTGGCCCATGCCAGCGGTTGGCGGCAGCCGGTGCAGTGGATCACCGCCGGACCGCGGCGGGCCCTGCCGGCGACGATCACGCCGCTGCTGTCGATCTCGGAGGGGCGGGTTTGGCTGCAGCGGGTCGACCAGCCCGAACCGCTGGATTTGATGGCGGCCGATTGCCTGGCCATGCCCGGTGACCACAACCTTCAGAATTTGTTGCTGGCCGCCGCAGCTGGCCTGGAGGCGGGCCTGAGCGGCGCCCAGATCGAGGCGGCTTGCCGCTGCTTTGCGGGCGTGCCGCATCGCCTGGAGTTGATCCGCCAAAGGGAAGGCATCAGCTGGTTCAACGACAGCAAGGCCACCAACTACGACGCCGCCGCCGTGGCTCTCAAGGCCCTGGCGGGCCCCCTGGTGGTGCTCGCCGGCGGCCAGGCCAAATTGGGCGACGGCGGCCCCTGGGTGCAGGCCCTCAGCCGCCAAGCCGCAGCCGTGCTGGTTTATGGAGCGGCCAGCCAGGCCTTCAGCGAATTGCTGAGTAAAGGGGGTTATCCAGGCCTGGTGCAGGGCTGTGACGGCCTCGAGCAGGCGGTGCCCCTGGCGGCCCGGCTGGCCAGCGAATTGGGCTGCCGAGCCGTACTGCTCTCACCGGCCTGTGCCAGCTTCGATCAATACACCGACTTCGAGCAGCGGGGAGACCACTTTCGCCAGCTGGTGATAAACCTCTGATGAAGATCGGCCTGAATCAGGATTGCTCGGCGCTGAGCTCCAGGTAGCCAGCGGCGCCAATGCATACCGCCAGTGGGGTGGTGGCGAACAGACCCACGCCGCAGGCCAGCAGGCCCAGCAGGCCGATGCCGCCGATCACCAGCAGCAAAGCGGCGATGTCAAACCAACGGGCGGTGACAAGAGCTCTCGAGATGGCCATGGCATCCAGGAATGCGACGCGGCGATCCACCAGCACATAGGCGCCAAACCAGTAGGCGACGGCCAGGTAGATGCCAGGGATCCCGAAGGCAAGCAGTCCACAAAGGATCGCCACCAGGGCGAAAACTTGGAAGCCCAGCAGATTAAAGATTTCGGCGGATACGCCAAACAGGTCGGCAAATTTAAATGTTTGGCCCTTCGCGGCCAGCAGTCCGCCGTGCAGCAGGGCAACGTTGCCCACTAGATGCGTCACCACCTGCAGCAGTAGCAAGAGCAGGTAGGGAACCAAGAGCCAGAGCGAGCCTGTGGCAGCATCAGCCTCGACAATGCGGCCCGACACCAGCGAGGTCAAGCAGCTGAGCAAGCCAATTACCAGGGCGTAGACGAGCGCAAAGCCCACCAAAACCCAGGCATTGCGGGCAAAGCCTCGCCAGCCCTGTCGGATGATCGCGCCGTAGTGCATGGTGAGCTCAGCTTCAATAGCTAGAGCTTAGTCTCGGATTTCCGCAGCAGACCGTCAACGACAAACGGGGTGATCTGAAATACAATTTGGCCCCGGGGCACTGCCGACTAGCCCTGAATTCAGTTACAGGCAATCCATGGGCTCCTAAACCATGGGCCCCTAAGCCATGGGCCCCAAACCATATGGTTCCCTAAACCATGGGGCTGCAATCCTTTCACCTCTAGTCCATCGACCTGCATCCATCGACCCATCTTCATCCCTAGGCTACTAACTAATGGGCCCTCAACCCACACCCTCAACCCAGAGCCTCAACCCACAGCCTCAACCCACAGCCATAAAACAACCACCTAAAGCAACTGCCCTAAAGCAACCATCTAAGGCAACCATCTAAAGCAACCACCTAAGGCAACCATCTAAAGCAACAGCCTCAAAGCCATCAGCCCCCAGGCCCCAGCTAGCCAGTAAAAATGGAATCCCATCAACAAGACAATCCCAGCGCCGACCTGGTGATCAATAAAACCATTGGCTTGCCCGTTAATACTGGCGCTAACTTATCCGGTGATACCGTGAACTACTGGCTGATGAAAAGCGAGCCAGATACCTACGGAATCGATGACTTAGCGAGGGAAGTTACTACCCTTTGGGATGGCATTCGCAACTACCAAGCCCGAAACTTTATGCGTTCAATGCGGCCTGGAGACAGGGCTTTTTTCTATCATTCTAACGTCAAGCCGCCGGGTATTGTGGGGCTGATGGAGGTAGTCGAAACCGCTCTGGTAGACCCGAGTCAGTTCGATGCCCAATCGCCTTATTTCGATCCGGCAGCCAATCTAGAGAAGCCCCGGTGGCACTGCGCCAGACTGCGTTACCTGCGCCACTTTCCCAAACTTCTTAGTCTTGATCTGCTCAAGGAGCAGTTCTCCGCCGAGCAACTGGGGGTGGTGAAGCGGGGCAACCGGCTCTCGATCCTGCCGGTGCCCTCCGACACCGCCCAGCAGCTGCTCATCCTGCTGGAGCAGGGGTGAAGCCAGTTGCCCCAATTGCCGCCAAGCCAATTGCCATCCGCCAAGCGGTGGATGCGGGCTGGCATGCCTATTGGCGCCAGCCGCTGCTGTTCAGCGGCTTCAGCCTGCTCAGCGGTGGTCTGAACCTGTTGGCCCAGTTGGCCTTCCGCTGGGCCTGGGCGGGGGCCTTTAGTGCCGCTGGGGATGCTCACCCCCTGGCGATGCTGGGCGCTGGCTTCGCCTTGGTCAGCTACGCCCTAACCGGTCTGTGGCTGCTGGTGGGCCTGCTGCGCGGTGCGGAGCAGATCATGGGCGGAGAAATTCCCAGGGCCGCCACTTTGCTGCGTCCAGACTGGCCTGCCATGGTGAGGGCCAGCGGCACTTTGGCCCTGCTGGCGGTGGCCCTCTGGGGGGTGCGGGAGCTGGCCGATGCCACCGCCAGCCTGCTGGTGTTGATCCAACCGCCTCTGGCCTCGCTGCCCCTGGTGGCCCGGCTGGCGGTGCTGCTGTATCTGGCCGCCGATCAGGTGCTCTGCCTGCCGATCGCTGTGGTGGGTGGAGCCTCGCCCCTGCGGGCGGTGCAGAGCGGTCGCGCCGCCATCGATCCCCACTGGCTCCAGGCCCTGGGCCTGGCCCTGGTGGTGGGCCTGATCCTGCTGGCGGGAATGCTGCTGTTGCTGCTGGGCTTGGTGGTGGCGCTACCAGTGGCCCTCTGTATCGTCACCGCCGCCTACCGACAACTGTTTTGCCTGCCAGAGGGAAGCGAGCCGCCGGGGCGCGAGCCCCTTAACCGGCCCTGAAGCCTGGCTGGTTGGGGAACATGTTGCGGAGATAGCAGCGGGTGAGGGCGCGACTGGTCGCGCCGTTCTGGACCAAGAAGCCGGCCAGGGCAGCCTGCACCAAGCGGTATTGATCCCAGTTGGGATGGCTATCGATGAATAAGCGCATCGAGGCCAGCAGTGGAGCCGGCACCTCCGCCCGCAAACTCACCATCGCCTCAGGCTCCCGAAGGCTGTCATCCATGCACTCGCACCGCTCCGCTAACCCAGTTCCCCACAGCCGGCGGCGGCTGTCAAATCGGGGAGGAGCGACAGCATCTCAACCTGTCTCGCCATGAGACAAGCCGCCGCTTCAGGCTTGAGCTGGCCGCGGCCCCAGCGCATCTCTGCCGGCCAAGCCAATGGGCGGGAGCTGTCAAGGGGATTGAGCACAGCCCCGCGCTTCTCCCCAAGTTCCAGTGCCGGGCAGGCGCCGGGCGGCGCCATGCTGGGGAAAACAGGTGGAAATTGCCTGGACTGCGGCAATCCGGTGGCGGAAAGAGCAGGCCATCAAAAGAGCTTATCTGCCGCAGATTAATGGCGTGTCTCACCTAGAGCCCAGCTTTGCCCGGGCCATCGCCAACCATTTGCCCAGCCTCAAATCATTTGCCCAGAGGCAAACCATTTGCCCAGCCTCAAGGGCACCTCGAAAAATAACTAATTCCCAGAAATCCTACGGGTACAAAAAAACCGCCCAAGAAGCGGCGGGTCGAAATAAAGCAATATCTACCCCTATCTAGATCGCTAAATCCATGAGTGCTTGT
>JBILLQ010000001.1:0-136865 GCA_044375975.1 Prochlorococcaceae cyanobacterium | reverse complement strand
CTGGGCGTTCACCCCTGTGGAACGGGCGATTTCAGCCACGCTTTCACGATTTGGTGGGCTCATCCGCTGGCGGATCTCAGCCCGCAGCTCGGGGTCGTAAGGCGATTGCATCAGTCATCGTTAGGCCACCTGGTGGATCGGTCAGACAGGGCGGACAACATTGATGGTAGTGGGGGAGTGGTTGGCTTACTACTAAAGATTGCCGGTGTTATTGAAGGGGTAGAAGCGCCAAAAGGCTCGGCCGATGATTTCACTCTCTGGCAGGAAGGGGCCGCCAGGCCAGAACCTGCCATCCCAGCTATTGGCTCGGTTATCGCCAAGCACCAGCACATGGCCGGCGGGCACCACCACGTTCAAGGTGCGGCAAGGCCCCATCCCCTGGGCATCCACGCTACAGGGATACTTCATATATGGCTCTTTTAGTTTGCTGCCATTGATGCTTACCCGGCCGTAGGGATTTACGGTTACCTGCTCGCCAGGCAGGCCAATGACCCGCTTGATGTAGGCGTCGCAGGCTGGATTGGCGATGCCCGGCAGCGTATTGATCAGGGGCAGGTTTACCACCAGGCACTGCAAAGGGCTTACCGGGTGACCGGCCTTCAGCACCGGGTCGAAGTGTTGGGGAGCGTGGAAGACCACGATTTCGCCCCGCTTGGGCTGGCGTCTGTGGTAGCTGAGTTTTTCTACCAGAAGCCGATCCTGGATTTGCAGCCCCGGCAGCATCGAGCCAGAGGGGATGTAGCGGGCCTCCACCACAAATTGGCGGATCCCGAGGGCCACCCCCAGGGTGAGCAGCACGCTGCGCCAAAACGCCCAGTGGCGCTCCTGCTGCTCGCCGCCAGCTTCGCCGCCACCCTCACCGCTGTGCTGTTCGCCTGTTTCGGCCACCAACCACTCTTCCGCACCGGAGAGGGCAGATTAGGCAACGCCTTGACCTGCGCTGCGCGCTCCCCATGGCCCGTCCTCGCTGGATTCGGCAGCTCGTGACCCAGCCCGGCAGGTGGCAGCGCTACTGGGATCGCTCGGTGGCGCTCTGGGCCGCCCTCAACCTGGTGCTGGTGGCTTTTGATCTCACCTACCTGCCCCTGCGCAGTTTTTGGTTGCAGCGCAATCTCTGTCCCATCCCCTCCCTGCCGCTGGTGTTGCCCCTGGGCTGGTTGCCAGATGTCACCCCCTGGGTGGATCCGCTCAAGGGCATCGAGCCCCACCGCGAAACCCAGGCCTATTTGAAGGCCTTTGATCAGCTGGATCGGGCCATGGACCGCCGGCCCAGCAATTACGCAGGTGGCGGTAATGGCATTGGCAATGGTGGCGTCAGTCCCGAGCAACGGCAGTTGCTGGCGCGTCAGCTGGCCTTGACGGTGCAGATGATTGACGTCAATCCCTTCCTGGCCTCCGGTGGCACGGCCACGTTGGAAACGATCAAAGACAGGCTGCGACATCGGGCCCAGCTGGATTCGGCCAAGGCCGCTACGGCGGCGTTATTGGATCCAGCTCGGCTGGCGCTGGTGGGCTGGAGTGGCGAGCGGCAGTTTTGGCGGCAGCAGGTGTTGCCCCTGGTGGCCACCAACTACTGGCGCTCGATCGACGAAAACGGGCGACCCACAGACCACTTCTGGCGGCTGGATCTGCTGCTGTTCCAAAGTGTCTTTGCCTTAGATATTTTGCTGCGGCTCCTGCGGTTGCGGCGGCGCCTGCCCGGCTTGAGCTGGCGGGATGCCTGTTTGCGGCGCTGGATTGATTTGCCGCTGCTGCTGCCTTTCTGGCGCTGGTTGCGGCTGTTGCCGGTGCTGGAGCGCCTGCAGGCGGCGGGGCTGGTGAATCTGGAGCCGTTGCGGGCGGTGGTTAGCCGCGCCGTGGTGGCTTTGCTGGCCCTGGAATTGTTCGAGGTGCTCGCCCTGCAGCTACTCGATGGAGGCCAATCTTTGATCCGCTCGGCCCGCTGGCCGGAGCGAATTCGGCGCCTGCGCAGCCACCAGAGTGTGGCCGCCAGTAAGGACGATCGCCAGCTTGCCGAATTGGTGCGCATCTGGGCGCCTTTGTTGCTGGCCCAGGTGGCGCCCAGGCTGGCTCCAGAAGCCCAAAACCTGTTGGTTTATGCCCTGCGCCAGAGCCTGGCTCGCAGCGTGGTGCCGCCGGCGTTGAGATCCCTGCAGCCCCTGTTGCTGGTGGAGAACGGCTTCAGTCGCCAGTTGGCCAGTGGCATGGTGGACACCTTGGTGGAGCTCAGTCGCAATGCCGGCCAGCAGCTTTCCCAACTGGATGACCAGCAATTGGCCCTGCTGCAGCGCTGCGTGGATCGCTTCTGGGAGGAACTGGCCGCGGCTCTTGAGCGGGGTCCGGTACTGCAGCGCTCCCAGGAGTTGCTTGTTGCCATGCTGGAGGAACTGAAAACTTCCTACCTCAGTCAGGTGAACCGTTCGGGCATCGAAGCCCTGATCCAGGAGCTCGATCAGCTCACCACTGGCCCCGGAGGGGTCGCCGGTGCTGGGGCCAGTGGTGATGCGAGTAGTAGGGATGGGGTGGCGGAGTAGGGGGCTGATTATGGGGGGGTTGGCGGGTTGGATCAGGGTGGGGAGAAGGCTTTTGAGTATTTGCTCCCCACAACTGGCAAAACCCTGCAGTTCTCAACATCCTACAATCATCGTTTTCCCACACTCGGCTCCATCGCAGGGCTGATCGGCCTACAGCGTCAACCCAGCCAGTTCGCCCCCCATCTGGTTCTGCTCTGGGTCTACGGCCAGGGCTTCTGCTGCCAGCAGTAGTTCCGCGACCAGAAGTCGGTGATCTTCCAGCTGGCGAGCAGCGACTTGCGCGATCCTGAACGCATCGATCGGCTGCTGCTGGTAGTAGCTATCGCCGTGCTGGCGAGCAGTCTGCAGGGATTCGCCGTGAGCCTGGCCGGCGAACGATAAGCCTCGTGTTGGCCCAAAGGCCGCATCGGCACGAGACTTGCGGTACGCTTTTGCGTACGTTCCTGAAGTATCCTGTGACCACTGTGTCGGCCACGGAAGCCCGCAGGCGCCTCTACGCCCTGATTGATGAGGTGGGCCAATCCCATCAACCGGTGCAGATCCACGGCAAGCGCGGCAACGCGGTGCTGATTTCAGAAGCCGACTGGCGCTCGATTCAGGAAACGCTCCATCTGCTGGCTACCCCAGGGATGCGCGAGTCGATCCTGGAGGGCATGGCTAGCGAAGCAGCGGAGCTGAGCACCGAACCAGGTTGGTGAGCTGGACCGTTCTGTTCACCAAACAGGCTCAAAAGGATGCCCGCAAACTCGCCTCCGCTTCGCCGGCCCTGAAGCAGAAGGCCCAGGCCCTGCTCGATTTGTTGGCGGCTGACCCATACCAACAACCACCTCCCTACGAAGCCCTGGTGGGAGATCTGCGCGGATCCTGCTCCAGGCGCATCAACATCCAACACCGGTTGGTGTATCAGCTGCTGGATGACATGCGGGTGGTGAAGGTGTTACGGATGTGGAGTCACTACGAGTAGGTGCGACAGCTCAGACTGAGGGGCCGTCAAGCAACGCTGTGCTGCTTCCTGCTCATCTCTGCTGCAGGTTTTGCTTGCGCCGTCCAGGCGGCAGCCGGGCTAGGCCGTGCAGGATCTCGGCTTCGTTCATGGCTGTGATTGCCACCGCTTCCGGATCGAGGCCATCGGCCCAGGCCAGCACCCTTGGCTCTGGTTGCGGGCGCATCAGCTCCGAGATCACATTGGTATCGAGCAGGATCACCGCGAAATTTCCCCTGCTGGGTTGTGGCGTTCCTGGCGTTCCGATCACGGTTAGGCGCCGAACTGAGCTGGGGTTGGTTGCGACGAACGCCCAGAAAGCTCCAGCTCCACACCTCCCAACTGAGCGAACTGGGCATGGATGCGACTGCCCAGCCCTTGCTTGGTTGCTGCTGAAGGCTGCTTGGCTTCGATGGCAGCTCGGAGGATCATGCGGGCTTCCTCCTTCATCTATCTGCCGTGTCGAAGGGATCGTAGCTCCCGCTGCCCTCAATAGGGCAGAACTTCCAGGGCCTGGAGATCCAACGGTAACGGCAGGGCGGCAGAGGTGGGATTGGGCTATGGCGGGCGCAGCGCAGGACCCGATCCGCACCATGGAGAAGCCTCGATGGAGCCTAATCGCCAGATCCCAGGGCTGACCCAGGCCAATCCCGCCTCAGCTGTCTGCCGCTTCTGGATCCTCTGGACAGATCAGATCGGTAGCTTTGCGGGCATCACTGAGCACCTGCAACAGCACCTGCGGCGACTCTTTGAGCAGCTCCACCCATTGGCCCAAATAGGCAGCGTGATTGGCTATGGCACTGCCGATCTCCAGCCGATCACCAAGCAGAACGGCGCCCAGCTCGGCCACCAGCTCCTCGCGGGCATAGGCCCGGCCGCCATCGCCTCCTTCGCCCATGCCACCGGAGAGATCACGGGCCAGCCGGGAGCTGTGGCCCGTGGAATGAATCACCTCATGGGCCCAGGTGGCATAGAGGGCCCCTGCCGAGTGGAAGGCGGCTCGATCGGGCAGCTGGATGCGATCGGGCACCGGCAGATAGCAGGCCCGATCACCCCCGAAGCTCACGGGCACCGGCCAGCTGCTGAGCACGGCATCGGCTGCCCCCAGCCGCTCCGGCTCGGGCCGCAGCACGGCCCCCTCGGCCTGGCGGCGCTTCTGGATCAGCGCCTCCAGAGCCTCGCCTTCCAGATCGACCGCATTGAACAGTGCCACCGGCCGGTAGCTGACCCAGCTGCGGCAAGGCTGAGCTGACTGCTGGCCATCGGCGGAAGCTGATCCTTGGCCACCCTCAGCAGCTGAGCCCGACTCCGCCAGCCGGCTTTCGCCCCCCTGATGCACCTGGGGCCGCAGCACATGCACCGCCTTGCTGCCCTTGCGAGGAAAGATCCCCAAGGCCTTGGCCTCAGCGAAGCCACACCAGTAGGGCAGGGCTGATCCCCGCAGGTGCATGCCCAGGGTGAGCAGCGCTGGATTGGCGCCGCGATAGCGCCGGCCGGAGAGCAGATTCACGTGGTGGCTCCCCGAGGCGGCATCCCACTCCCGCCGCCAGGGGGCGGTGCCGCCCTCCAGCAGGGCGATCAAGGAGGAAACCAGCTTCTCCTCGGGCGAGACCTTGGCAGCAGCAGCTCCCTGGGCTGACCGGGGGGAGTGGGATGGTGAAGCAACAGCCACGGATGGGCAAGCGCAGGACCGTAAGCACAAGCGCGGCCAGCGAAAAGGGCCGGCCACAGCGCTCCATGAATCCAGTGCCACCGGCGTCTCATCGCCAGCGGCGGGCCGGCTTGCGAAGCCCTTGCGCGGCCGCGCAAGCTGAGGATTCCTGCGCGACGCACCTCTCAGCAATAGAGGGCACTCAAGAACCTGGAGCGTTGCTCCCCCACCAGGACAGCGCCGCGACCACGCTCGCTCATCATTTGCAGCGCAATGGTGCGGGCTGATTCGGCAACACGGAGAGCTTCTGGCGCTGGCTGGTTCACCCGAGCAGGTCCTCCACGAACTCCGAGCAGGTAGTGCCGCTAGTGATCAACAGATAATCCCGGGCGCGGGTGCAGGCCACGTAGAGCAGGTGGCGTTCGGTGGCCACCACTTCATCGAGGTCGCTGTCGTCGGTGATGGCCTTGATGCGCTCGGCGTTGGGGATCACGTCTTCATCGCAGGCCATCACGATCACGGCCCGGAACTCCAGGCCTTTGGCCAGGTGCATGGTGGAGAGGGTGGCCTTGCTGCCGAGGCGCATGGCCGAGGTCTGCAGACGCTCGTAGGGCAGCTCAGCCAACTGCAGTGCTGATTCGGCGCGGGTGATTTCGGCCTCGCTGCGCACGAAGATGCCGAACTCCCTGGGGGTGAGGCCTTCGCTGCGGCGCTGCTCAATCCAGGCCGCCACCTGCTTGGTTTCGCTGTCGGTGTCGTCGCATTCCCGGATGTCGGGCTCCGGACCGTTGAACACGGAGATGGCGCCGCGGCGGTCCTGCACGTTGCCGTCCACGTCGCGGGACTCGGGATCGAGCAGCTGATCGGCTTGGCTGCGGATCTGGTGGGAGGTGCGGTAGTTGACTCGCAGGGTGCGCGAGCGGCCGCGGATGTCCACGCCGTACTGGGTCCAGGAGAAGGGTTGCTGGAAGATGCGCTGGCCGAGATCCCCCGCAAAGAACAGGGCATCGGGGCCGGTCCCCGCCAGAGCTGCCAGGAGACGGAGCTGGGCGGCTGTTATGTCCTGGCATTCGTCCACCACGATGTGCTGGTAGGGCCGGACACCGCTGCGGTGGAGCTGTTCGGCGGTGCGATGGAAGAGCTGGTGGGACGTGATCTGACCAGTTCGCTCCAGCTCCTGGAGGACAGCAGCAAATCCATCCCAGAGCAAACGGCGCTTGGCCTCGTTGAGGCGGCTCTTGCGACCGAGGCGGCGGACATCGCGGTAGCTGTCCCAGTCGCGCAGCCCGAAAGCATTGACAATCTCGTTGAACTCCTCCACCACGAAGGCCTCGCCATAGACGCGGCTGATCTCCGCCGGCGCATGCCGCTGAATCAAGGTGCGAAGGTCCTCGGGAGTGATGAGCTGTGGCTTGCCGAGCTGTGCGGCGTGCATCCGCTCGCCAAGTTCTTGCATGGCCAGCACATCCAGGCGCTCAATCAGGCTGGGCTCCCCCTGGATAAGGCGATGGAGTTTGTCCTGAAGTAGGGCCGCCAGGGGTTCGGAGAAGGTGGTCAGCAACACCCTGGCTTCGGGGTTTCTGCGAGCCAGATGAACGGCGCGGTGCAGGGCCACCACGGTTTTGCCCGTACCAGCAGAGCCCTGCACGCGGGTGGGGCCATTGAAGGAGCGGCTCACCCAGTCGGCCTGGCTGGGATGGAGGAAGACGATCCAGCGCTCCCAGGGGTAATCCAGTGCTCTAGCCAGCTCTTCGGTGCCGGTGAGCACCCGGAAGCGGCGCTGAGCATCGGGGTGCTCGTAAGGATTGCTTTGGTCTGGCTGCCTTACCTCCGGCTTGGTGGGTGTGGTGCCAGTGGCCAGATCGATGATCGCTTCGGCAGCCTCACCGGGGAGGTGAGAGGCGATCACCAGCAGCATGTCGTCGTCCGCCGTGCGGACATCCGGGATCCATTCCGCGGGAACGCCGTAGCTGAGCAGGTCGGCTTCCGTGAGGTTGGAGAGCGGCCGCTTGGGCTCCGGCGCTGCTGTGGTTGTGGCTGTGGCTGCTGCTGCGGGGATGTGGAGGGGGATCTGAATCTCGCGAACCGTTTCGCGGATCTCCACGATCTGGGCGGCGCCGGTGACGGGATGGGTTTCGATCTTGCGGCGCGAGGCCCAGTCGTATGCGGGATCGTGATGGCCCGCGTAGCAGAGCATCATGCTGCTCTCAACCCGATGGAAGATCAGCCGGATGTCACGGCTGGCGCGGGCAGACCAGAAGTTCTTGTCCTTGATGTTGTCGAGACGGTGGCATTGCAGACCAGGGTTGGTGGGATTGATTTGCAGCTCGAAGGCGGCGAGCTTGGTAGCTTTCTGCTCTTCTCCACTGAGCTTCTCAAGGCTGGATTGGAAGCTGTCGGCGAGGAGGAAAGCCATGGGATTGTGGTTCAGGAGCCGGATGAGGCCATGGTCATGCCGTGGTCGTTGGCGATAGCCAGCAGGCGGCTGCGAAGCTCGTCCGCCGCAAGCGGCAGCTCGGCTTCACAGTGGATCGCTGCTTCGGCCCGTTCGTAGAGGGCCAGGGCCGATTCGCCGTTGTGGGCATTGCTGTAGAGCAAACCATCGATCGGTCTTTCATCGGCTATGGCTGTGCCGTAGAAAAAGCGAGACCACTGCTGACTCAGTGATCGATCAGCTGTGGCATTGAGTGCAACAACACTCCCGGCTCGCATGGCACCGCTGCCTCGTAGATCGAACAGGGCCACACAAGACGACAAGGAAGGTGCGCTGTAGTGAATTCCACGCAAGTGGCCATCGGCGTGGTGATCAAAGCGTGAGAACGGCCCCTCGTAACGGAAGCTGCAAGCACTGCTGCCATAGGGCTGCGGTCTGTAGATGCGGAGCAACGGAGCTGCCATCGGCAGAATCTCGATCAGCGGAGACGTGGACCTGCGGGGAGGGGGTGGATCAATCCTGACCACGACCCACCTGGCCCGCTTCCGCCAATACGTCTTCGAGGCGGCCGTGGCGGAGCAGATCCAAGGGGGTGGAGCCGCCGAAAACCGGATGGGGCTGTTGCAGCCAGCGGGCCTTGGCCAGGTTGGAGACCTGCAGGGCTTGCAGCACCTGGGCCAGTCCGTCGATCACACCGTTGGGGCCATCGGCGTCGAACTGCCAGAGGGGGAAGCGCCATTTCCCCTGATCAAGGATCCCCAGCAGGGTGCCGGCCCTGAGGCGGTCGTGCACCGTCTGGCGGCTGCCGGCGGCGAGGAGCTCGTTCACCTCGGCTGTACCGATGGTGCAGGCCAGGAGCTGGTGGCGGAGGGCAAAGCTGCGCCGGAGTGCTTCGAACTCGAGCTGGGCGGCATTGGCAGGGGGCTCTCCCAGCCATTCGGCGAGCGGGCCGTCTGCCTTTGCGGTAACGGCCCCTTCCCGCGGGGCCACAGAGGTCAGCGCCTGCAGCAGTGCTGCCTGGGCTGGAGGATCGAGCGGCGCACGGCGAAGCTGATCGAGAACAGCGGCCTGAAACTCAGCTTGTGGGGTCATGAGCTGCGCCAAGAACCTTGCTCAGCCTAGCCCCTGAACGTAAGAGATGTAAGGGCGTGGGATGTTGACCGCTCGCTAGGGAGCGAAACAACTCCAGTAGCTGGAGCGCGCTTAGAGTCAAGCCATGACGGAGGTTTTCAATGCCAACGCACAGCATGAATGAGCTCGAGACAGACAAGATTCAAGCCATGCTTGAAAGTAAGCTTTGGGACCCTCCTGTGCACGCCTGGCGAGTGGAGAGCGACATTGATTCCCTTGGCGATCAAGCACTCTGGGTTTGGGTTATTTACGATGTTGAAGAAGTAGACTTAGAGGCTGCCCATCAAGCCGAAAGAAAAATCCAGAGCTTGATCTCAGATGCGGGAGATGAACGTTGGGTTTATGTAAGATTTCGAACCCGTGAAGAGGATGCTGACACTGACGAAGATGATGAAGACGAGACCGGGTGGCCTGATGATCTGAATGAATCACCTGTCTTGTGTTGAAATTCATGGGTTTACCTCAGAACTTGCTGGCTCTGTGCAAGAACATGCTCCCTGGAGACAAGCAGCGGGGTCGCCCTGACGCAGCGACCTTGAAGCGCTCTATCTCTACAGCGTATTACTCCGTCTTCAGCCTCCTTGTTCATGCTGCTGCCAGCATGTTGGCTGGAAATGGATCAGAGAAAAAAGAACTCAGAGGATATGTAGCTCGCGCATTTGACCACTATGAAATGGCTGAGGCTTGCAAGGGATTTGCAGGTGGGAACCTTAATAAAGGGTTAAGACCATGCCTGCAGTTACCGATTTCAACAGACTTGAAGGACATCGCCGCAACCTTTCAATCTTTGCGTCAATCACGCCACGATGCAGATTACAACATCTTGCAACAGCCTAAAAAGACAGATGCACGCCAAGCTGTCCGAGATGCTGAACGTGTTTTCAAGCTTTGGGAGAATATCAAAGGGAGTGAAGAGGCACGTCTTTTCTTGCTGGCTCTGCTGTTGGACGAGCGGGTCAAGAAAAGGGGCTAACTACACCCGATACACCTTCATCACCTCATCCCCCAGGTGATTGATCACCTTCACGGCGATGCGGCCGGTTGAGGGCTTGGCAAACGGAACGGACGTGTCGCTGTTGAGAGATTCCCAGGCTTCAAGGTCTATCTCAGCCTTGAGCGAGGTCTTGAGGCTCTTGTAAGGATCGTTCTGGCCAAGGAAGTAGGCTTGGCGCACGAAGAAGCTCTCGCCGTTGTAGTCGCTATCGATGAACCAGCAGGCAATGTTGTCGGGCTCGTCGCTGCGGACTTCGCCGGTGGAGGGGTCGAACACGTCGACGCCGTTGATCTTTACCTGAATTTGATTGGGCTGTCCATCGGGACCAGTCGAGTCGAGGATGTCGATGTCGGGTTCGCCGAAGATCACAAACAGGTTGCCCTTGCCGCTATTAGCCAAATCCTGCTGCATGTGCAGATCGGCGTTCATGCGGGCCTTGAGCACGGGGATCGGACCGAGCTTGTCGAACTCGGTGGACTGGGCCTCGTAGTTGAAGGCGCAGCTGACCAGCACATCAAAGCCTGCATCGGCGCATTCGCGGGCAGCCTCCACCAGGTCCACGCGGGTGACAGTGCCGAACTCTGGGCCGATGAAGATGCCAGCCGTCTTGAGCGTGCCATCGGCATCGCGATAGCTGCCTTTGCCAGCGAGCAGAACACCTGGCCAGCCATCCAGCGATTCGAAGCTGATGCGATCTTCCTTGTGGGCCTGTTGCACCCCGGCCACTCGCAGGGTGTTGAGGATCATCTGGGCGAAGTCCGTGGCCCCCTCGGCGGTGGCACCCTGCTTGAGGGGATCGGTGATGGTGTCGTCGTCGTTGACTATTACTGAGCGGTGGGGGCTGAGGCTCTCCACCGTGAATGGACCGGCTACACGGACCTTAGATTTGTCTTCGTAAGGCTTGTCGTAGAGGTATTCGGGATCAGCCTTGGCGGCGATGGAGGCATCGATCTCCTTCTGACGCTCGATGCGGGCGCCCCACCAGTTAGTATGCAAACTCTTTGCCTGATCGGGCCAGCTGATCTGGGCTTCGCGGGGGATCTCCCATTCCTGCCATGTCTTTCCGAGCGCAGTATTCAGCTGTTCCCGCAGGGGCTCCAGGCTGGATTGCCACTTCTCCCAGATCGTGTCGATCTCGGTGTTGTTTGCAATTGATTTAAGGGTGATGTGGGGAACGCGTTCGTAGACAAAGCCTTGGCGGATGTTGCGAGAAACCGGATCAGTATTTGGCATTGAGCGAGTCAGCTCAGCCTCTTTGAGCTTCCCCTCTGAAGAATCTGCCAACAGGTAGTAGGGATAGCGTGCTCCCATGATCCGGGCACGGGCCAATGCTAATGCGACTCTCGATGTGTCGATCGTGATCCAGCGCCGGCCCCACTCCTCTGCAACTGCAGCGGATGTACCGGATCCACACGTTGGATCGAGAACAAGATCGCCTGGATCAGAAGTCATCAGGATGCACCTTTTAATCACATCCGGCTGAGTTTGCACAACATATATTTTGTCCGAGCCAAATCCACTAGAGCGGATATCGTCCCATAGAGAGACGCGCTCACGGCATGGATAATCAAGGTGATAGTATTTCCACATCAGAGTTGTTCCTGCAGCCCAGAGGCGATCAGCTTTAGAGAGTCGAGTAAGTCCTGCCTTGCCTGTCGACCATCCCCTCGAACCAGGGGGGCGATAAATCTGGTCCGTGAATTGATAATCAAACCTTGAAGTGTCTGAGCCGGTCTGAGAATTTGCTGGAACCATCCGGAGATACTTTCCTTCCGGGACCTCGGCCTCACCAGTCTTTTGCTTAAAAGTAAGGTCGTGAATCTTGCCATTTGACTCCTCTATGCATATATAGCGCTCTTCGGGGCGCTCTACTGGAGCTTTTTCTTTGAGAAGCTTTCTATATTTGACATGTTCTTTTGATTTGGCGTACCAGAGCAGGAAATCATTGACGCCTGCCAGGAGAGTTGAGCTTTGGGACGCGGCCTTCGTCAGAGTGATGATTGAAATGAAATTGCAATCCCCAAATACTTCATCAAGAACGGCTCTCACTCTGTGTACATTCTCGTCTCCTATTTGGACAAAGATCGATCCCGAGTCAGATAGGAGCTCTCGACCCGCTTCAAGTCTATCTCGCAAGTAAGACAGGTAACTATTTATTCCATCTCGCCATGTATCTCTAAAGGCTTTCACCTGCTCGGGTTCACGTGATATGTGACTGGGTTTGCCATCCTTGACATCGCGGCTGGTTGTTGACCACTGAAAGTTGCTGTTGAACTTGATCCCGTATGGCGGATCAAAATAAATACACTGTACCTTCCCCCGCAACCCTTCCCTTTCAGTCAGACTCGCCATCACCTCCAATGAGTTCCCAAGAATCATCCGATTCGTCCAGTTCTGATCATGCTGATAGAACTCGGTCTTTGCTCCATCGCCCCCATCGCCCTTGATGGTGTCGAACAAACCCATCTGCTCGACAAAGCCCTTATGACTACTGCTTCCCTCTTTGCTGCGCCGCCTGAGATCATCAATAAGTACCTTCGGGTGGATCTTCTCCTGGATATAAAGCGGCGGTGCGTTCACCACCAGGGGGGACTCATCCAGCAGATCCTTGCCCCGCCAGATCAGCTGCGGATCCAGATCCGGATTTCGTCGCTCGTAGACCACCTGGAGCGGTGTTTTCTCCTGGTTGCGCACCATCGTCTGGAACTCAGCCGGAGGGATATTCCGGCGTGAGGCCTCATCGTGCACAAAGCTCTCGATCTGCTTTTTGCTGGCGGGCTTCTTGGGCATGTCAGACCAGCTCCAGGGTGAGCACTTGATCCAGCACCTGATTCACCTCTTCGTCCACCGCCGAGCCGAAATCAGTCTCCATGGCAAACACCTCCCGGAACTCCGCAAAGCCCCAACGGCCGAAGCGACCTGAGTTGTTGACGCCGGGCACCCAGAAGGCCTCCATCGTGGTTTTCTTCACCTTGGCATCCTCTTTCCGGTAGCCCTTCACCTCACACACCAGGTGCAGCAGATCGTTGTCTCCGCGGCCATCGTCCACCACCACGATGAAATCGGGGATGTACTTGCGGGCCACACCAACCATTTGATACGGCACCTCGAAACCCAGCGTCTGGTTCTTCACCCAGCGGCGTACGCGCGGATGATGGTCCAGCACCCGGCAGAACTCCTGCTCCCAGGTGCTGTCGCAAATCGCCCAGTTCACATGGCAGCGTCTGGAATCGGTTTCCCATCGCAACGTCTTCGAGGTATTGAAGTTCACGTGCATCGTGCTACCACTGGGGTTGTAGGGATCGAGGATCGCCAGGCGGCGCTGTTGCTGGCCTGCGCTCACCACGATGGCCTGAATCATCCGCTCACAGGCCATATCAGCCATTTCCCGGAACATCAGCAGACCGTGGTTCGTTCCGCCTTTGCACACCAGGCACTGGTCCATCCAGTCGCGCACCACCTTCTTCATCTGCAGGATGAGATGGGTTTTAGGCAGTTCATCGGCGTCGCGGTATTTGGTGTAAACCAGATGCTTGGCCAGATGCAGGATCACGGTTGACTTTCTGAAATCTCCAGTTCGATCCACCGTGAGATTTACGCCTTCGCCAATGATCCCCTGGTTGTTGGTGACCGTGGCACCCACCAATTCGGGCGTGAGATTCAGAATGTGGTCGTCGTTGAAGGTGGCCTTCACCTGATCATCAGGCAGCTCGGCCCGGTATCCGATCACATGGGGGAAGAGGATCTCCTGGGCATCGCGTGCAGGGTTGATCGCCTTCACCTGAATGGTGGGTGGCGGTGGCTGCGGAGGGCCAGGTACAGCCTGGGATGTGAAATCAAACGGAATGCCGAGGATGTCGGCATACTCCACGTCAAACCGACCCGACTCAGGATTGAGGGTGTAGTTCTGCCGGCGCAGGGCACGGCCCACCACCTGCTCACACAACAACTGGGTGCCGAACGCACGCACGCCCAGCACATGGGTCACCGTATTCGCGTCCCAGCCTTCCGTGAGCATCGCCACCGACACAACACAGCGGATCTCGGCCCCGAGCTTGCCGGGCTTACCCACCGTGTTCATCACTTCCCTCAAGAGATCTGCATCGCTGAGCTTGGTGTCTGCTCCACCAGCTCCCTCGCGCTGAATAATTTCGCGGCGGAACTGTTCAATCTCAGGCCCCGCCATCTCCCGGAAGTTGGTATCGAGGGCTTCGCCGCTCTCCAGTTGCTCGCTGTCGATCAACAAGGTGCGAGGGCGTGGCAGAGGACGGTCGTAGCTATCGAAGTTGGAGAACAGCGGACAGAAGCCCTTGCGGTATTGCTTATCTCCTCTTTCATCCTCAATCTCATAACCACTCACGTAGTCGTAAACGAGCTTGGAGGTTGAGGTGTTGTTGCAGACGATGATGAAGCAGGGCGGTACATCAAATCCTGCTTTCTTCCACTCCTCAAAGGTTTTTTCATAATGCCCATACAGTGCTTCTATCGCTGTTTTCAGCTCTGTGGGCAGGCTTTCGGGATCCTTGCTACCCCCCTTGCCCCGCCCCTTCTTAGGCATCTTGCCTTTGATGTTCTTCCACAGCTCCCGATAGCGCGGCACATCCTGGGCAATGTTGTCGGCTACAGGCACCCGCGGCAGCTTGACGATGCCGCATTCGATCGCATCCATCAGCGAAAAATCGCTGACCGTCCACGGGAACAGCGTGCCTTCCTTGTAGCCCGAGCTGGCCAGGAAAAAGGGCGTTGCCGAAAGGTCGATCACCCGCTGCTGACCCCTGCCAATTTTGCGGCTCACCGCTTCCAGGCCCGAGATCCACATCCGCGCTGCTTCCCGGTGGCTCTTGGCCTCGGCCTTCTCCTCGGAGGTCAGCTGGATCTGATCCCGTTCCTCATCGCTGAGCGGCTTCTCGCGGTAGCAGTGATGGGCCTCATCGTTGATCACCAGCACCTGCTTCATCGCCATCAGCTCGCTCATCACGCGTTGCAGCATCTGGCCTTCGCTTTCGGTGGTGACCATGGTTTCCTGCCGCCAACCCTCCATGAACTGGCGGGTGCCCTTGGCTAGATCAAGCAGCTCGCGCTTGCGGAAGGCGTGGTAATTGGTGATCACGATCCGGGCCTTGCCGAGCTCCGGAACCAGATCCTGCGGCACCAGCTCCATCCGCTTGAAGTAGCTCTCGGTGTCGTTCGGCATCAGCACCCGTAGGCGGTCGCGAATCGTGAGCCCCGGCGCCACCACCAGGAATCCCTTGGTGAAGCGGCTGCTCCCCGGATGGCGGGCGGCGTTGATGGTTTGCCAGGCGATCAGCATGGCCATCACCGTGGTCTTACCCGCGCCAGTGGCCAGCTTCAGTGCCATCCGCAACAGGTCCGGGTTGGCTTCGTCGTTGGCGCTTTCCAGCTTCTCCAGCACGTCTTTGCCGCGCTTGCCGATCTCCGGTGCCACCTCCGTCAGCCAGATCGCAGTCTCGGCCGCTTCGATCTGGCAGTAAAAGGGCCGGATGCCCTGGAACTCGTGGTGACGCCAGTGCTTCAGCAGCCGGGCCGTCTCCGCTGACACCTTCCACTGACTCTCGGGAGCCTGCCGCCACTCCTCCACCAGAGCCCGGATCGAGTTGATCTGCTGGGTGACCTCGTACTGCTGCTTCTCATCGGACAGATCCTGGGCACCTATCCCCAGTGATCGCTGCTGCACCTGCTCGCCCTTCCCGCCTCGCTTCCTGGGTTGAGGGATGGGTGTGATCAGGCGCGACTCCCGTCGCGACTCGACGATCTCCTGAGTCGGGATGCCGTCCACCAGCTCCCAGTGCCGGCTCGGGCACTCGTACGGGGAGTTGAGGATCGGGCCCTTGAAGAACTGCTCGCTCATCGCCCTGCCTCCGGGTGGAGGGCTTCCTGGGCCTGGACCAGATCGGGGGTCATCGAGGCCATGGGGTCAATGGGTGGTCCGCCTGACGCAGCGGGACTGGCATAGGTGACAGGGGACATTGCGGCCAGTCTGCACCTAGCCGAAGCATTTCTGCAGCAAAACAGAAGTACTTGGAGTCGCGAGTCTTGGATTTATGCACTGGGCGCATAGTTTCAGGCCTCCAGCTGTTGCGGGCCGCCCATTCGGCCCCGATCCGGCACCAGCTCCAGCTCCAGATCCGAAATAAGGGCGCCATCGAGCACGACCTGATCAAGCCAGGGCCAGCCCTCGATCACTTCGTCGCGGGAAGGGCCCCAGGCGTAAGAGGGGGACCGGCACCATGGCACCATGGCAACTCATCGATCCAGCTGCCTGGCAGGGTCTTGAAGCTGCGACAGGTGCCGGGTTTGTTGATCTGCAGCCCGCCCTGGGCCACCGCCGCCACCTCCGCGCTTTCTCCCCCAGGAGGTCAGCCAAAGCCCTTGGCTGCCCCACGACTGCCCGGCGGCAGCAAAGGGATCTCTATCTCTACCCCCTGCTCAATCGGATAGCCCTCCAGCTGCATGTGCAGGTCGCTGCACACCAGGGTCAGCGGCGGATCGAGCCCTAGGGCCTCCATGAACACCAGCACCACGTATTCTTCAGAACCGTTCGCATCGGCGTGACGCTTGACGTCTTGCCGGAAGCGCAACGCCGTGTACTTCTTGAGGTCGGGCCGGGCGGAGAGCACGTTGGTGCGCAGGAAGCGGGTGTTGCCGTACTCGGTTTGGTTCACGAACAGCGTGTAGGGCTGATCGCCATCAGCACCTGGTAGGTCGTCTTGGGTGGTGATCGTGATGCCGGCCATAGCTCAGCCTTCCTCCGCTTGGCTGCTGGAGCTGATGTCATTGCTGTTGACGGTCCCGCCCTGCCCGTCGAACAGGGGCCCCAGGGGGACCACCTGCAACTGCATCTGCTGCATCAACTCCAGCCCAGGCGGGTTGGGCTGCTCGGGGCCAAATAGCTCAACCGGGGGTGCATCAGGTCCGATAGGCAGGGGATCCTGGCGGTAACGGGGCCGTGGCATAGCGGGCGGAGATTGGATTGTGTCCATGGATAAGATATGGCTTTGCCGATCATGAATACATTGGCACTTGGAATCAGCCAAGTATTGCCTGCCACTCCTCCACTTTGAAGCCGGTGAGCACCCGCCCGTCTTCGTTAATTAGATAGGGCCGTTTCACCAGCTTGCCATCGCCGGCCAGGGCAGCCAGGGCTTGGCTGTCGTCCATGGCCTTGATGGTGGCGGCCCCCAGGGCTCGGTAGCTCTGGCCGCTGCTATTGAACAGGCGTTGGCGACCTAACTGTTCCATGCCGGCGCGCAGTTCATCGAGGCTGGGAGGCTCGATTGTGATGTCAATAGGGTCGATTTTTATGCCCCGCTCGGCCAGCCAGCTAAGGGCTTTGCGACAGGTGCTGCACTTGGGATAGCTGTAGAGCTTCATGGCGGGGCTAGGGCCTGGGGGAGCGGGGGCAGGGCGCGGGGAAAGCGCAGACAGGGGAGCTGGGGAAGGGGGCCATGGTGGCGGGCTTTCCCCAAGCAAAAAGCCCCTTGCGGGGCCTTCTGGGATCTTTGCTGGCCGAAACCGGATGCCTGGACTGCCCGCCAATTTCTTGGGCGGTCAGCTTCCCGGTCGAGCAGCCTGGCAGTGATCTTGCCGGGACCTTGCTGAGGGCCGGATCGGCCCCCTAGATCACTTGAGGCCCACCAGGGCCTTGATGGCGCCCACGAGGCTGTTGGTGCCCTTGCCGACGGCGTTGTCGGGGCGGGTGCGCACGGTTACGTCGCCATTGACGCTGGTGCGGCAGCTGAGGCGGTAGTTGGCGGGGCGATCGGCCAGGTAAACCTCTTCGACATCGCTGCGGGGGGAGAGGTTTTTCATACCCTCCACCACTTCCACGACACAGGTGCCGCACTGGCCCAGGCCGCCGCAGTTGTTGAGGTTGTTCAGCCCCTTGTAGGGGTTGATTCCAGCATCGAGAGCAGCCTTGCGGAGATTGGCGCCCTCAATGCACCCGACCTGCTGTCCTTCCTGTTCAAAACGGATGGTGGGCACGGCCTATCAAGGGGGGAACAATCCGGCCCAACCTACGTCACACGGGTCCCAGCGGGTCTGAACCGGCCGGGGCCGCAACGCAGTTTTTGCAGTCGCCCCAGGCGGTTTCAGCCCCGGCTGCCCAGCTGGCCAGCCCTGGCGCCGCTTCTGCCTAGGGTGGGACCACAGCGGCAAGCTTGCGGTGGCAGCTCCCCAGGGTTACGACCTGATCGTGCAGCGGCTGATACCTGGCTACGCCAGCTTGGCCCGCCTCGCCGTGGCCCTGCTCTCGGCTTCCCCATTGGCCTCGCTGCCGGGGGCGGCGGTGCTGGTGGCCGGCTGTGGCACCGGCGCGGAATTGGTGGAGGCCCGTTCCCAGCGCCCCGATTGGCAGCTCAGTGCCATCGATCCCTCGGCCGAGATGCTCGATGTGGCCAAGGCTCGGGTGGGTGGCGAGGGCATTGCCTGGCAGCAGACCACGGTGGAAGCGATGGGGGTTAGCGACCGGTTTGCCGGCGCCCTCTCGGTGCTGGTGCTTCAGTCCCTGCCGGATGACGGCACCAAGCTGGCTTTTTTGAGTGCCCTGGCCCGCAGTCTGCGGCCCGGCGGACAGCTGGTGCTGGTGGATTTGATGGCCCCGGAGCGCTCCCCGCTGCTGGGCCAGGTGGAGGCGGCCTGGCTGGGTTTCCAGCGGGCCAGTGGCCTGGAGGCTTCTGAGGCCGAACTGGCCCCCTTTACCCAGGGGCTGTATCCGATCGGCGAGGCCCGCTTGGCGGCCCTGGTGGAGGCAGCCGGTTTCGGTGATCCGGCCCGCATTTTCCAGGCCCTCAACTACGAGGGATTTTTGCTGCAGCGTCGCGCCTGAGCCCAGCCAGCCCTGCGGGCTGTTTCCGGTGATGGCTGTTTCCAGTGAGGGGTGGTCCAGTGAAGGCTTGTTGGTTCAGGCGTCGCTGGCGCTTAGGTGGGCCTGGATGCAGTGGTCGAGCAGTTCGGCCACGGCGCTGGCGTCGAGCCAGCCGAGAATGCGGGTGGGCCGGCCTTCCATGCTCTGATAAGTGCGGAAGAATTCAGCCACCTCTTCCAATTGGTTGGGGGCAATTTGGCGGATAGATCTTATCCGTCCAGGGCTTAATCCAGCCTCGGGTACGCAGAGTAATTTGCCATCATGGACGCCGCCATCTACCATGTCGAGGATGCCAATGGGTCGCGAGCGGATTAGACAGCCGGCAAAGGTGGGCTCATCCATGATCACCATCGCATCCAATGGTGAACCATCTTCCGCTAGGGTATTCGGCACAAATCCGTAATCAAAAGGATAGCGCACGGATGAATGCAACACCCTGTCTAGGGCCATCAAGCCCGCTTCGGGGTTGTATACATACTTATTGCGACAGCCGGCTGGTATTTCCACCACTAAGTTCACCAGCCCTGGGGCCGGGGATGCCAGCAAGTTGCGTAGATCCATACTAGTGCTGCCCTCGAAGTGAAAGGCCTGCTGATCAGGCCGCTGGTCTTGATTGGTCTAGTTGATCGCGGCGAGCGCCCAGGTCGGTGGGGCCATGGTCTAGGGCGTCGAGGCGGCGGCGAATCGCTTGCAATTCCTCCAGGATCAAGCTGAGCAGGTGCTGGTTGGCGGAGGAGGGGGAGTTGAGCACCTCGATCGTCACCTCCTTGATCCTCAACACATCCCTGGCAAACCTGGCCACTTCGTTGGGGTGAAACAGCAGGGGATCTTTCTGATCGCTGCGATACTCTGGATTTAGCTTGCGGGCGTCGAAGGGGGGATTAAGGACGCGAGGGTCGGTGTTGGTATAGCGGTAAACAGTTGCCCGGGACCGATTGATTGCTTTTTGGACGTCCTCAACGCTCACTAAATAATCGCCATGATCGTTGCCGATCAGCTCCAGCTCATCTGCGCCAATTCCGCCGTTGTCTGCCGATGGCCCAGCCCCTATCTGGCCGTCGAAGCTTGGGCTGGGTAGCATGAGACACAAATTGGACTGCTGCGACAGGACGTTAGCAGAGGTTTCCGCTGCTTGCCACCGCTTGTGCGGCGATAGCTTTGACAGCTAAGGCGTTGACAGCCGCTGTTACGACAGCCACGTCTTTGAAGGCGAATGCTTTGGCGGCCACAGCTTTGGCAATCGCTGAGCTGATGGCTGTTGAGCTGATGGCTGTTGAGCTGATGGCCGCTTAGCTGCAAGCCACTGCTCTGGAAGCTGCTGCCCTGGCAACTGCCTTGCTGTTAGCTGCCGCGCTACAGCGCTTAGAGCTGGGCGCTGACAGCAGCGCGCCCAAAGCTGCTGCGGTGATAGCTTCCGCAATCCTGGCTAACTACTCACCATGCGCGTTTCCCGCCTGATGCTGGTGACGCTGCGGGATGACCCGGCTGAGGCCGAGATTGTCTCCCATCGCCTGCTGCTGCGCGCTGGTTACATCCGTCGCATCAGTTCTGGTATCTACGCTTATCTGCCCCTGCTGTGGCGGGTATTGCAGAAGATTTCTGCAATTGTGCGCCAGGAACTTAATGCCACCGGTGCCCTGGAAACCCTGTTGCCCCAGCTGCAACCCGCCGAGTTGTGGCAGCGCAGTGGCCGCTGGGCTGGCTACACGGCCGGCGAAGGGATCATGTTCCACCTGGTGGATCGCCAGGGCCGCGAACTTGGCCTGGGCCCCACCCACGAGGAGGTGATCACCGCCCTGGCCGCCGACCTGCTGCGCAGCTATCGCCAATTGCCGGTAAACCTATATCAAATACAAACCAAGTTTCGCGATGAAATCAGGCCCCGCTTTGGCTTGATGCGGGGGCGGGAATTCATCATGAAAGATGGCTATTCCTTCCACTCAAGCGAAGAGTGTCTCAGGGCTACCTATGCCTCGATGGATCAGGTTTATCGGCGAATATTTGCCCGTTGCGGTCTGCGGGCCGTAGCCGTGGAGGCCGATAGCGGCGCCATCGGCGGTTCGGCCAGCCAGGAATTCATGGTGACGGCCGCCGCCGGAGAAGACCTGATCCTCACCAGCGGCGACGGCAGCTACGCCGCCAACCAGGAGCGGGCGGTATCCCTACCCGCAGCCGCCGTTCCCCTGGCGGCTGCGGGCCCCAGCGAGTTGGCCACCCCCGGCCAGAGCAGCATCGACGACCTCTGCGCCGCCCATGGTTTTGATCCCAGCCAGCTGGTCAAGGTGCTGCTGTTGATTGCTCGCTTTGGGCGGCAGGTGCAGCCGCTGCTGGTCTGCCTGCGCGGCGATCAACAGCTCAACGAGGTGAAGCTCACCAATGCCGTCAGTGCCGCCTGTGGCCCCCGCTACGGCCCGGTGCTGGAAATACAGCCGCTCACGGCCGCCACGCTCAAGGCCTGGGGGCTGCCCCAGGGCCTGGGGGCGATCCCCTTCGGCTTCGTGGGTCCGCACCTGGCCGATCACCTGCTGCTGGCCGACCAGGGGCCGGAGCTGGTGGATGGCTTCGCAGGCCAGGCCGGCGCCGCTGCTGCTGCCCCCCTGGCCAATCCGCAGCCAGATTTGCAGTTGGTGCCCAGCTTTTTGCGGCTGGCCGATGCCACCGCCGCCGAGTTGGAGCGCTTTGTTTGCGGCGCCAATCGCGCCGACACCCACCTGGTGGGGGCCAGCTGGCAGGAGCTCGGCGGTGTAGCCGAGGGCGGCCCAGGGGCCCTGATGCCCCAGGCGCTGGACCTGCGGGCCGCCCAGCCCGGCGATCGCTGTGTACACGATCCCAATCAGCAATTGCAGGCGGCCCGGGGTATTGAGGTGGGCCACATCTTTCAGTTGGGCCGCAAGTATTCCCAGGCCCTCAATGCCAACTTCACCAACGAAGCCGGCAGCGATGAACCCCTGTGGATGGGCTGCTACGGCATCGGCGTCTCCCGCCTGGCCCAGGCGGCGGTGGAGCAGCACCACGACGCCCAGGGCATCTGCTGGCCCCTGTCGATCGCGCCCTTTGAGCTGATCGTGGTGCCGGCCAACATCGCCGATGCGGTGCAGGCCGAGCTGGCGGAGCGGCTCTACGGCGAACTGCAGGCCGCTGGCATCGAGGTGCTGCTCGACGACCGCGGCGAGCGGGCGGGGGTGAAGTTCAAGGATGCCGACCTGCTGGGCATCCCCTGGCGCCTGGTGGTGGGCCGCGCCGCCGCCGAGGGGATCGTCGAGCTGGTGGAGCGGGCCACCGGCCACACCAGCCAGCTGCCGGCAGCGGAGATCAGCGCCACGCTGGTGCCCCGCATCCAGCAGCAGCGCTCGGGGCTGGCTCAGTAGGCGCCACCTAGGATCCCGCCATCCGCACCCCGCCCATGGCCAGCCTGTTCTCGTCGTTCCAGCGGTGGGTATCTCGCTGGTTGAACGCTGGCATGGGCTCCCTCGGCGTGGGCAGCCTTGGCATCGGCAGCCCGGGCATGGGCCGGGCGGTGGTTGGCCTCTGCCTGGTGCTTTGCCTGGTGCTCAGCGGCTGCAGTGGCGCCAACACGGCGATGACCGGCAACTACGTGGAAGACACGGTGGCGGTGGCCAATTCGCTGCTGTCCACGATCTCCCTGGCTTCCAGCGATCCCGGTCGCTCCGAGGCTGAAACCGAGGCCCGCTCCTTGATCATGGACTACATGGCCCGCTATCGCCCGCGCCAGGCGGTGAATGGCCTGGGCTCGTTCACCACCATGCAGACGGCGCTCAACTCCCTGGCCGGCCACTACACCAACTATCCCAACCGCCCCCTGCCCGATGCCCTGAAGGAGCGGATTGGCAAGGAGCTGAAAAAGGCTGAGGCCAACGTGGTGCGCGGCGCCTGATCGCCGGTTCTGCTGGGGCCCTGACAGCCCGTTTCTTTGACGAACGGGCCTTTGCTCTGAGAGGCTCTCAGGTTGTGCTCAGTAGCGGCTGCGGGCCGCGGTGTTCTTGGCCAATGTTGTCGTCATCGGTGCACAGTGGGGCGACGAGGGGAAGGGCAAGATCACAGATCTGCTGAGCCGCTCCGCCGATGTGGTGGTGCGCTACCAGGGTGGTGTGAATGCCGGCCACACAATCGTGGTCGACAACAAGGTGCTCAAGCTGCACCTGATCCCCTCCGGAATTCTCTATCCAGACACCACCTGTCTGATCGGTTCTGGCACGGTGGTCGACCCGAAGGTGATGCTCACTGAGCTGGACATGCTGGCCGCCAATGGCATCGGCGTGCAGGGTCTGCGGCTGGCCTCCACGGCCCACGTGACCATGCCGTACCACCGGCTGCTCGACCTGGCGATGGAACAGCAGCGGGGCGATCGGCGCATCGGCACCACCGGCCGGGGCATTGGCCCCACCTACGCCGATAAGTCGCAACGCAACGGCATTCGCATCCTCGACATCCTTGATGAGGCGTTGCTGCGCGATCGCCTCGCCGGCCCCCTGGCCGAGAAGAACGAGATTTTGCAAAAGCTCTACGGCCTAGAACCGCTGGATTTCGAAAGCGTCGTGGCCGAATACATCGGCTATGGCCAGCGCCTGGCCCCCCACGTGGTGGACTGCACCAGGGCCATCCATCAGGCCGCCCGGGCCCGCAAAAACATCTTGTTTGAGGGGGCCCAGGGCACCCTGCTCGATTTAGACCACGGCACCTACCCCTATGTCACCTCCTCCAATCCGGTGAGTGGCGGGGCCTGCATCGGCGCCGGCGTGGGCCCCACCCTGATCGATCGGGTGATCGGCGTGGCCAAGGCCTACACCACCAGAGTTGGTGAAGGGCCCTTCCCCACCGAGTTGCAGGGCAGCCTCAACGACCATCTCTGCGACCGGGGTGGCGAGTTCGGTACCACCACAGGCCGCCGCCGCCGCTGCGGTTGGTTTGACGGCGTGATCGGTCGCTATGCGGTGCAGGTGAATGGTTTGGATTGCCTGGCGATCACCAAGCTCGACGTGCTCGATGAACTCGATGAGATTCAGGTGTGCGTGGCCTATGAGTTAGACGGCCAGCGCATTGAGTACTTCCCCAGTAGCGGCGACGAATTTGCCCGCTGCAAGCCAATTTATGAGGCATTGCCTGGCTGGCAAACCTCCACGGCCGATTGCCGTGCCCTTGAGGATCTCCCCGCCACGGCGATGAGCTATCTGCGCTTCCTGGCCGATCTGATGGAGGTGCCGATCGCGATCGTTTCCCTGGGGGCTGATCGGGATCAAACGATCGTGGTGGAAGACCCGATCCACGGCCCCAAACGGGCCCTGCTCAGCGTCTGAGGGCCATCCTGCCCAGCGGTGAGATCTTTTAATGCATCGCCGCTTAGGTGATTTTTAGCTGCCTAGCCGGCCTCGCCAGCCCGCCGAGGTAGCAGCCTGGCTCAGTAACCGTGATCTTCCGCCCCCTTCATGACCAGCCCAGCTGAGAAGCGCTTTGATGTCGTCGGCATCGGCAACGCCATCGTCGATGTACTTGTGCAGGCCGACGAGGGCTTCCTGCATGAGCATGGCCTCCACAAGGGCACCATGGCCCTGGTGGATGAGCGGCAAGCTGAGCTGCTCTACGCCAGCGTCGGCCCTGGCTTGGAGACCTCCGGCGGCTCGGCCGCCAATACCTTGGCCGGCATCGCCCAATTGGGTGGTAGGGCTGGCTTCATTGGCCGCGTTCGCGATGACCAGCTGGGGGCCATCTTTGCCCACGACATTCGCTCGGTGGGTGCCCGCTTTGATACCCCCGCCGCCAGCAGTGGGCCCAGCACGGCCCGCTGCTTGATCCTGGTGACCCCCGATGCCCAGCGCACCATGTGCACCTACCTGGGGGCATCGGTGGGGTTGGATCCGGCCGATCTGGATCTGGATTTGGTGGCCCAGGCCAAACTTCTCTACCTTGAGGGCTATCTATGGGATAGCGAGGCCGCCAAGCGGGCCTTCATCGCCGCCGCTGAGGTGGCTCGGGCCCATGGCGGCGAGGTGGCGCTGAGTCTCTCGGATGCCTTCTGTGTGGAACGCCACCGCGATAGCTTCCAGGAGCTGGTGGATGGCCATGTGGACATCCTGTTCGCCAACGAGACAGAGATTTGTTCGCTATATCAAGCCGACAGCTTTGAAGCGGCGCTCACCCAGGTGCGCGGGCGCTGCCGCATCGCGGCGCTTACCCGCAGTGAGCAGGGCTCTTTAATTCTCAGCGGCGACCAGACGATCAGCATTGCGGCGGTGCGGCTGGGGGAGCTGGTGGACACTACCGGGGCCGGCGATCTCTACGCGGCTGGTTTTCTACACGCCTATACCCAGGGGCAGGATTTGGCCCGCTGCGGTGAACTCGGCTCCCTCTGTGCCGGCCAGGTGGTTACCCAACTGGGCCCGCGGCCCCAGCAGTCGCTGAAGGAGCTGGTGGCCGCCCACCACCCCCCGGCCGCCTAGAACTCCTGCGGCTGACCCGGCAGCTGCGCCAGTAGCTGCTGGCGCAGCAGTTCAAGTTGGCTGAGCAGTTCGGCCTCTGCCAGGCCGAGCACCGCCGCTGGATCGGCGGGCCGCTGCAGCAGCAGCAGTTCGCAGCCCTGGCTGGCGGCCAGCTGATGCCAGAGGGTTTCGGTGATACCGCCCGATTGGCGGCAGAGGATCGCATCGATGCGCCAGCGGCGCAGCAGGGCGGCCAGTAGCGCCGCTTCCCCGCTAACACCGGGCCTGAGGCAGGCCAGCCGCTGGGGCGCGATCCCCGCCGCCATCGCCCGCTGCAGCGCCTCGGGATTTGGCAGCAACCTGGCGTGGTGCAGGGCTCCGGGGCTGAGGGCCACCGCCTCGGCCAGTTGGCGGGCGCCAATCGCCATTAGCAGTCGTCGGCCGGTCAGGCGGTGGCGGGCCAGGGCCTTCAAATTCACCAGCAGCCGGTCGTCTGGGCTGCTGAGCAGGGGCCGCACCAGCCGCAACAGCAGCGGCTGGGCTGGCTGCGGCCCGGTGGGCCGATTGGCTATCTGCTGTTGCAGTGCTGCAGCTAGTTGGTGACTGATCTGGCTGGCAAAGGGATGGCTGGCATCCACCACGGCGGCATAGGGCTGGCCATCTAGCGCCGCCGCCGCCAGCTGCTGGCGGATGGCGGCGCTACCGGCCAGGGCGCCTACCAGCAGGTGCAGTCGGCGATGGGCGGGATAGGCAAGGCTGGCCGCCTCGGTGACCACGCTCACCTCCAACCGCCAACCCCGCTCCAGTAGCTGGCTGGCTAGTCGCGGGCCCTCGCCGGTGCCGGCAATCAGCCACAGCCGCAAAGGCTGGCGCCCGGCGGGGTCGTGCATCAGGATGGGAAAAGGGATTGCAGGAGCGGGGCGTGAATCACTGTTTGCTGGAGGTGGATGTCCTGGAGGCTCCCCAGGTGCGCTACACCCAGGACAACCAGATGCCCATTGCCGAGATGGCCGTGCGCTTCGATGGCCTCAGGCCAGACGATCCGCCGGGTCAGCTCAAGGTGGTGGGCTTGGGCAATCTGGCTCAGGATCTGCAAAATCGGGTGCAGGTGGGCCAGCGCCTGGTGATTGAGGGTCGGCTGCGGATTAACACGGTGACCCGCAAGGACGGGATCAAGGAAAAGCGAGCTGAATTCACCCTCAGCCGGTTGCATCCGCTGGCGGCGGCCGATGCCACCGGCCCGGCGGCCACCGCGCCAGCGGCGCCCCAGGGCTCCCTGGCCAACTCCGCCTACGGCACCTCCCCTGCACCCGGCCCCGGCCCCGGCCGAGGCAGCTACGCCCCGCGCCCCGAGGCGGCGCCGGCTCCCGTGCAGGCCCCCACTTGGAACACCTCGCCGCTGGTGCCCGATCTGCCCGAGGGCGACGACGATATCCCGTTCTGAGTTGAGTTCGGTTTGGCTATTGACTTCCTCCCCGCCGTGAACGGCGGAGATTCCTTCTACGCTGCGCATGAGGGTGCTTCAGCGATCGGGTGGGTTGGCGCTTCCCAGCCTGCTGCCACCAAAGCGGTGGACTTATGCGCGGCTCCACGTCCGTTTTGACTCTCCGCCAGTCCGGCGGCGAGGATGTTCAAAGCAGCATTGATGTCGCGGTCGTGAACCGCTCCGCAACTCGGGCACTGCCATTGCCGAATCGACAGCCCTTTTTTACCGTCGTGGTGTCCGCAGGTTGAGCACACCTGACTGGTGGGCAGCCATCGGTTGATGACCACCAGCTGCCTGCCGTATTGCGCCGCCTTGGCCTCCAGTAGGGTTCGGAACTGCCGCCAGCCGGCATCGGCGATCGAGCGGGCCAGCTTCCTGTTTTTGAGCATCCCCGACACATTCAGGTCTTCCAGCACCAACGTTTGGTTCTCACGGATGATGCGGGTCGAGAGCTGATGCAAAAAATCGAGGCGCTTGTCTGCGATGGTGGCGTGGAGTTTTGCCACCTGCCGCCTGGAAGCCGCCAAGCGATTGGAACCCTTTTGCTTGTGCTTAAGGTGCCGCTGCAGCCGCCGCAGACGCTTCAGCGCAGAGCGCAGAAACTTCGGCGGGGCGATCTTTTCACCGGCTGAAGTGACGGCGAGGGATGCCAAACCCATGTCGATGCCAATCGCTTTGCCGTTGGCAGGTAGGGGCGTTGGCTCCACCTCAACCACAAAGCTGGCGAAGTAGCGCCCGCTGGCGTCACGAATGACCGTGACGCTGCTGGGATCTGATGGCATATCCCGGCTCCACTCGATCGGGACAGTGCCGATCTTGCCCCAGGGTCAGCGACCGCTCTCCAGTGCGGAAGACGTGGGACATGAAGCGGATCGACTGAGCCCCACGACGCTTTTTAAAGCGAGGAGGCTTCACTTTCGGTCCTTTGCGCTTGCCGCTCAGGCTGGCCCACCAGTTGCGGAACGCCTGATCCAGCTCGCGTACGGACTGCTGCAGCACCACATTGCTGGGGTCTGACAGCCAGGAGCGCTCAGGGGTTTGCTTGGCCTGGGTGATGCAGAGCTTTGCCAGCACCGGGTAGCTGGTCTTCTCGCCTGCGGCGTAAAGCTCACGGCTCTTGGCCAGGGCGTCGTTCCAGACCACCCGCGCACAGCCAAACGCCTTTGCCAGCGCCAGCTGTTGATGGGGGTGCGGGTAGAGGCGGTAGCGGTAGCGTTGCTTCACACCAACCATCATGCCAACGTTGCGGTGCAATGGCACAACCACCACTTAAACGAGGTAGACACAGCATTTCGGGGCTGATTATTCCCTTGTCCTTTGTTTCCAACTGCCGCAAAAAAAGCTTAGGCGGCGCTGCACTGGAGCGAATGCACGGGGTCTGTCTGGGCGTCGCCCAGAAGATGGGTTTCTAGCTGTTGGAGCTTAACGGCGAGGCGAACAACTTTGCTGATGGTGGAGGACGGGCAGCTGCTGGTCGAGTACCCGCCGACGCTCTTGGTCTCGACGCTGGTGAACCACCTCAAGGGCGTCAGCAGTCGGATGCTGCGCCAGGAGTTCCCTGAGCTGGCAGCCCGTGGCGCACACCTCTGGACGCCCAACTACTTCGCCGCTTCCGATGGCGGTGCCCCGATTGAACGGCTCAGGGAGTATGGGGAGGCTCAGGAAAAGCCGTCCTAAAGGACGGGGTTTGTATCCCAAAACAGCCACTGATCAGGTCGCAGCTAGGCTGATTGGATTGTGGATAGGACAAGGTATGCTGCGGCTATGGTGACTAGCTGCGGCGAGGCTATCTATATTTTACTTAGGCTAATTCGGCCAGTGCGGCTAATCGGGTCAGTGCGGCTAATCGGGCCAGTTCGGTTAATCGGGTTCACTGTTTCATGGAATCTGTGAATTGGGCTCGCCCAGCAGGTTTAGTTCATCGGTCCAGTGCAGCGGGTTTGGTCCAGCAGATTTAACTTGGCTGATTCAGCAGGTTTAATCGGTTTGACTTGGCTTGTGAAATCTGTGAACTGGACCCGCCCAGTGGGGTTAAATGCAGCAGGTTCAGTTCAGCAGATTTAGTTAATTTGTTCCACCTGTTCCAGTAATTGGCCCAGTTCCCGTTCCAGGGCGGCCAGGTCTAGGCGCCATTCACTCCAGCGGCCCGAATCGATCTGGCGCAGTAGCCAGAGCCGATCGGCCTGTAGCTGACTCACCAGGGCGACGCGGCTGGCGGGGTTGGCGTCAGCGGTTTGGCTATTGGTTTGGCTATTGGCTTGGCTAGGGGGCTGGCTAGGGGTGTCGGTCATCCTGGTTCGTTGGCTCTGGGTTCGGCTGTGGGCAGCGGGGTTCCCACGTGCGGGAGGATGGCACCATGCAAGCACTTTTCTCCCCCGCCAGCCTGGTAACGGTTGCCGGCGCCCTTCTGTCGACGATCGGCTGGATTGGCTACGCCACCGGCAATCCAAACCTCAGTTTGCCGACAATCTTCTATGGCATTCCGATCCTGCTGGCTGGCCTGGCGCTGAAATCCTCGGAGTTGCCGCCGGCGGAGCGGCTCACCCCCCCGGAGCGGCACCGGGCCCTGCGGGAGCAGGAGGAGAGCGCGGCGCTGGCGAAGTTGTTGGCCGATGTGACCCGCTGGCGCTACGGCCAGAAGGCCCATTTGGAAAGCTCCCTGGAGGTGCTGAAGCTCTGGGATGACGATCAGCCCCCACAGTTGTTGAGCATCGAGGAACTCGACTGCGACGGTCGCTATGGGTTGCGACTCAGCTTCCTCACCGCCGCTGTGCCGCTGGAGCGCTGGCAGGCCCAGCGCCATCGCTTAGGTCGCTTCTTTGGCCCTGGCCTGCGGGCGGAGCTCCAGCCCCAGGCGGCGGGTCGGCTGCGCGTGGAGCTGCTGCCCGCAGTCCCAACCGAGCCTTCACCTGAGCCCCCAACTCAGCCCTCACCTGATTCCTCAGCTGAACCCCTAACTGAAATCGAGGCTCCAAATCAGCCTATGGCGGAGCCACAAATCGATTCCCTGGCGCCAGCCTCTGGAGCAGAGCCCTAGCCTGCATCGCCCCAGGCCATGCCTGAAGCCATTGTGATACCTGTATTTTCCAGCCTTCCCCTATCTCCAGCGGCCTTGAGCTCAGATCCCCAGATCAACCAAGAGGACAGCCTGCGGGTCTCGGTGCTCAGCGAGGCACTGCCCTACATCCAGCGCTTTGCCGGCCGGCGGGTGGTGGTGAAGTATGGCGGCGCGGCGATGGTGCGCGCCGACCTGCGCGATGCGGTGTACCGCGATCTGGCCCTGCTGGCCTCGGTGGGGGTGCAGCCGGTGGTTGTGCATGGCGGCGGCCCGGAGATCAACCAATGGCTGAATCGCCTGGCGATCGAACCCCAGTTCCGCGATGGCCTGCGGGTCACCTGCGCCGACACCATGGACGTGGTGGAGATGGTGCTGGCGGGGCGCGTCAATAAGCAGATTGTGAATGGATTGCACCGGGTTGGCGGCAAGGCGGTGGGGCTCTGCGGCAGCGATGGTGCCCTGGTGTTGGCTCGCCGCTTTGGTGACGGCAGCCATGGCCTGGTGGGGGATGTGGCGGCGGTGAATCCCGCGGTGCTGCAGCCCCTGCTCGCCGCTGGCTACATCCCGGTGATCTCCAGCGTGGCCGCCGATGCCGATGGCCAGACCCACAACATCAATGCCGATACGGTGGCCGGGGAGCTGGCGGCGGCGCTTCAGGCCGAGAAGTTAATCCTGCTCACCGATACGCCGGGAATATTGCGCGACAAGGACGACCCGGCCTCTTTGATACGTCAGCTCAGCCTCAGCGAGGCCAGGCAACTGATCGCCGATCGGGTGGTGCAGGGCGGCATGACCCCCAAGACCGAGTGCTGCATTCGCGCCCTGGCCCAGGGGGTGGCGGCGGGTCACATTGTGGATGGCCGCGTGCCCCATGCCCTGCTGCTGGAGGTATTCACCGATGCCGGTATCGGCACGATGGTGACCGGGAGCCAGCGGACCCTGCGCTGATGGCCGCCCCGGAGCTGCTGTTGGAGCAGGCGCGCCTGCTGCTGGATCGCGGGGACTACGGCGGCGTGCTGCGCAGCCTGGAACCCCTGCTCGCCGACCATCCAGCCAGCACGGCGGTGGGGGCCGAGGCGCTGTTGCTGCTGGCGACCGCCTGGATGGGGCTGGGGCAGGCGGACCGGGCGATTGGTTGCTGTAAACAGCTGCAGCGCAGCAGCGATCCAAACCTGCGTCAGCAGGCCCGCGACCTGCGGGAGGTATTGGAGGCACCGGCCCTGACGCGGCCGCGGGAGTGGTCTGTCACGATGCCGCTGCTCCAAGACCTGGAGCCCAGTTTGGGCAATCTGCAGCGGCAGGCCCGCCGCCGTGCCGCCAATCAACCGCCGCCGCCGCCTCCCCCGCCGGTGGGTGCCACCAGGGCGCCGCTCGGTTTTGGGGTACTGGTGGTGCTGCTCACCCTGCTGGCGGTGCTGCTGGGGGGCTGCATGCAGGTGCGGGGCGAACTGCACTTCAGCGGTCCGGGACGGCTGCAACTGGCCTACACGCTGCAGCCCGATAGCCCCAGGCCCACCCCCTGGCAGCGCCAGTTCGGTGCCTACCTGCAGCACCAGGGGTTTCGCCGGGCCGATAGCTCCCTGGCCGCCCGTCAATTTTGGCAAGCGCCGGTGATGCCGGCTGCCGCTGCCCTAGACGAGTTGCGGGCAAACCTGGAGCGGGCGGCCCAGTTGGGCGGCGTGGCCCTGCCGGCGCCGCAACTGCAATTGCGGGAGCGCAACCTGGTGTTCGGGGTGGCCCAGCAGTTGAGCATCGACCTCGATCTGAGCCCTCTGGGCTCCAGCCCGGGCCTGGATTTGGCTCTGAAATTTGATCCCTTGCGCCTGAAGGCGGTGCGCCGGGCCAGCCCCCAGCTGGCCACAGCACTGCCCGGGGACCAGGCGGTGTTGTGGCAGCTGCAAGCTGGCGCCCTGAATCAGCTGGAGCTGCGCTGCTGGCGCTGGAATCCCCTCGGCCTCGGCGGCCTGGCGGTGGCGGCCCTATTTGGCCTGGCCCTGGCGCTGCAGGCTCTGCGTCGCTCGATCGTGCCGCCCCTGCCGGCCCTGCCCTCTTAGTTGTTGGCCAGGCTTGATAAGCGGGCGATGAGGACCTAGGCCTATTGGTTGATCGGTGCCAGTAAGATTTTGCAATTTTTTAGGTGAATAAATATTAAAACTTCCTTATTTCCACCAGTGGAGAGCTAAGGCTGCTTCAGCCGACCGTTGGCTAATGGCGGCAGGCTGGGTTCAATAAAATCGGGGTGACAGGATTCGAACCTGCGACATCCTGCTCCCAAAGCAGGCGCGCTACCAAACTGCGCTACACCCCGGTGACGCCAGCATAAGCCCAGCGGGTTGCCGCTTGGTAAGCGGCAGCTGGCTTGGGTATGCCTTAACAACCTAATAATTTTAGCGAGCCAGATGGCTTCCCGTTCCCCAGGCAGCTGGTCAGCCCCCTAGACAGAGCGACAGGGGGGCAGCTAGTGTTGATTCCAAGACATGGAGGGATGGTGATGCTGTCCGATTTCCGCGGAACCAATCCTGGCTTCAGCCCTGGCCCAGGCGGCGAGCCCAGCTCCTGCCTCGGCCGCTCCTGCTTGAAGTGGGGTGATGATGGCGAATTGTCGCCCCTAGACCTGCAGGGCATTTTGGAGCGCCTTTGCGCTGTCGACGATCAGGCGGCATCCCAGATGTTGGAGTGCCAGATCTGATCGATCGGCCGCTTTAGAGCACTGGCCGCTCTGGGGCATTGCCAGTCCCAGGGCAATGCCTGAGGTCTCAATTTGTCACGAGGCCAACACGGCGATGCAGTCGATCTCCACCCGGGCGGCCTTGGGTAGGGCCGCCACCTCAACGCAGGCCCGGGCCGGGCTGACCCCCTCGCCAAACACCTCTCCATAGATGGCGTTTACGGCGGCGAAATCGGCCAGGTCGGCCAGAAACACCGTGGTGCGCACCACCTGCTGGGGCGTACAGCCCGCCGCCGCCAGCACCGCCTGGAGGTTGGCCAGCACCTGGCGCGTCTCCAGCTCCACATCGCCATCGCCCACCATCGCGCCAGTGGCGGGATCGAGAGCGATCTGGCCGGAGCAAAACAGCAGTCCGGCGGCCTTTACCGCCTGGTTGTAGGGACCCACCGGCGCCGGCGCCGCGGCGGTAACCACGGCCTGGGGCGCTGGAATGCTGGCCATAACTTGCTGCTGCCTTTAAGGGGGATTGGCGGTTGAGCCTATGGCGCCAGTGACTCGATGCCAGTGCCAGCTCAGCCGCGCCAGTGGTCCTTATGCCGCCGCAGCTGCGCCAGCTGCTCAGCATCGACGGTGCGCATAAACAAATTTGTCTGCTTTTCCAGGCCGATGCTGCTGGGGATGCTGGCCTCGCCCCGCTGCCGGCAGCCAATCACCGCCTGCAAGCGCTCAGCGATCGGCACTGCCGCCGGATCCGCCCCATCGACACAGGCATGGGCCCAGCGCAGGTTGGCCTCTGTGTACTCATGGGCACACCAGACCCGGGTGGCATCGGGAAGTGCTGCGAAGCGGCCCAGGGAGGTCCGCATTTGGGCCGGGCTGCCCTCGAACAGGCGGCCGCAGCCCGCCGCGAACAGGGTGTCGCCGCAGAGCAGTTCCGGCGGTTCGCCGCTGGCCGGCGCCGCTGGCAGGTAATAGGCGATGTGGTGGGCGGTATGGCCAGGCACCGCCAGCACCTGCAGCTGGCGGCCCAGCAGCTGCAACTTATCCCCATCCGCCACGCTGCGGGTCTGCAGAGGAATGCGGTCGCGGTCGCTGGCGGCCGCGATCACCGTCGCCGTTGGCCAGCGGCGCAGCAGCCCTGGCGTGCCGCCGATGTGGTCCTGGTGGTGGTGGGTGTGCAGGATCGCCACCAGCTGCAAGCCGCGCCGCTCCAGCTGCTCGATCACCGGCTCCGCCACGGCCGGATCCACCAGCACGGCCTGCCCCCGCCGCTCCAGCACGATCACATAGTTGTCATTGAGCACCGGGATCAGCCACACCGCCAGGCGCTCGGCGGCCTCTGCTCCATTGGTATCTGCTCCGCTGGTTTCTGTTGCGGTGGCTCCACTTTCAGCGGCCGTCGCTCCGGTCGCCCTTGCCCGGCTGGTCTCTGTTGCGGTCTGCTCCGCTGGGCTGGGCTCCGGTGGTTGCTGCATCGTTAAAGTCCAGTGGTTGGCCTGATCCCTTGCCCATGATCACCGTGGCGCTGGCTAAGGGGGCCCTGCTCAAGGATTCTGTGGCCCGCCTGGCCGCAGCTGGCCTCGACTTCGCCGCGGTGCTCGAGCCGGGCAATCGCTTGTTGATGGTGCCCAGCCGCTGCGGCCGGGCCAGCGCCCTGCTGGTGCGCAATGCCGATGTGCCTGTCTACGTGGCTTACGGCCAGGCCCAGCTGGGGGTGGTGGGCTACGACGTGCTCCAGGAGCTGCAATTGCCCGTCGCCCCTCTGGTGGACCTGGGCTTTGGTGGCTGCCGCATGAGCGTGGCGGTTAAGGCCAGCAGTGGCTACAAGCGCGCCGCTGATCTGCCGGCCCATTGCCGTGTAGCCAGCAAATTCACCCGCTGCGCAGAAGACTATTTCCGTAAGCTCGATTTGCCGGTGGAACTTATCCACTTAGCCGGTTCGGTGGAGCTGGGTCCGATCACCGGCATGAGCGAGGCGATCGTGGATCTGGTGGCCACCGGCCGCACCCTGCAGGAGAACGGCCTGGTGGCCATCGAGGATCTATTCCACAGCACCGCCCGGCTGATCGGCCATCCCCTGGCCCTGCGTCTAGATGACGGCCCGCTGCGGCAGATCGTCGATCGCATTGCCGCAGCCACAGCCGGCACCACAGCTGCCGCTACAGCCTCTGCTGCCGCCAGCACCACAGCTGTGGCTATGGCTTCTTCTGCCGCCGCTGGCGGCGCGGCGGGCCTGGTGGCCGCCACCTGATGGCCCGACTCGACCGTCAGCGGCTGCTGCGATTGCTTCCCTACCTCGGGCGCGACCGCCGCCGCCTCAGCCTCACCCTGTTGCTGCTGATCCCCCTGGCCTTTGCCGGCGCAGTGCAGCCGTTGTTGGTGGGCCAGGCGATATCGGTGCTGCGCCGGGAGCCAACAATGGCCTGGCTGCAGGGCCTGCCGGTGCCCCAGGCGATCCATTCGATCGTGGTGCTGCTGCTGCTGGCCGTACTCACCCGGCTCTGCCTGCAAGGGCTGCAGAGCTTCAATGTGCAGTTGGTGGGGCAGCGGCTCACGGCCCGCATCCGCGACCACCTCTTCTCCCATGCCCTGGCCCTGTCGCTGCGCTTCCACGACCGCACCCCGGTGGGCAAGTTGCTCACCCGGCTCACCAGTGACGTCGATGCCCTGGCCGAGGTATTTGGCAGTGGCGCCGTAGGCGTACTAGCCGATCTGGTCACCCTGGTGGTGATTGCGGTCACGATGATTTCGATCGAATGGCGCATGGGCCTACTGCTGCTCTGCTCCCAGTTGCCGGTCACCATCGGCGTCATCTGGCTACAGGGTCGCTATCGCAAGGCCAACTACAGGGTGCGGGAAGAGTTGGGCCAGTTAAATGCCGATCTGCAGGAAAACCTCCAGGGTCTTGAGGTGGTGCAGATGTTCCGGCGGGAGGCGGTTAATAGCGCCAATTTTGCCGTTACCACTGCCGCCTACAAGGGAGCTGTAAACGGAACTATATTTTATGATAGCTCTATTTCCGCTTTTATTGAGTGGGTTGCCCTTAGCGCCGTGGCTGTGGTGCTGGCCCTTGGCGGTTGGCTGGTTACCAGCCAAGCGATCGGCCTGGGCACCCTAACCACCTTCATTCTCTATTCTCAGCGCCTATTTGATCCCCTGCGGCAATTGGCCGAACGTTTCACCCAAATCCAAGGGGGTTTAACTGCGGTGGAGAGAATTGGCGAATTGCTGGAGGAGCCAATCGAGATTGCTGACAGCCCACAGGTTGCTGCCGCATTAAGAGTTGATGCCGCAGCTAATCGGGCCGCCTTGGCTGCTGCTGGCAATGCCCCCAGATCAAAGCAGTTGATCAAGGCCGCCGAGGTGGTATTTGAAGACGTCTGCTTCGCCTACCGACCCGATGAACCGATCATCGAAAAGCTCAGCTTTCGCATAGCTCCGGGAGAGCATGTCGCCCTGGTGGGTCCCACCGGTTCTGGCAAGACCACCGTGATTCGCCTGCTCTGCCGTCTCTATGAACCGCAGCAGGGGCGCATCTTGCTCGATGGCGTTGATATTCGTGAGCTATCGATCACCAGCCTGCGCCAACGGCTGGGGGTGGTTTTGCAAGACACCTTCCTGTTCAGCGGCAATGTCGCCGATAACCTGCGCCTCGACGCCGATATTTCCAGCGATACCCTGGCTCGCCTCTGCGCTGAACTGGGTCTCGATCCGCTGCTAGCCCGCCTGCCCGACGGCCTGGCCACCGAACTGCGCGAGCGGGGAGGCAATCTCTCCTCCGGCGAGCGGCAGCTGTTGGCGGTGGCGCGGGTGGCGATTCGCGATCCAGCCGTGCTGGTGATGGATGAGGCCACCGCCTTCATGGATCCCTCCACCGAGGCCACCCTGCAACGAGACCTGGACAGCCTGCTGCACCAGCGCACGGCGATCGTGATTGCCCACCGGTTGGCCACCGTGGAGACGGTAGATCGCATTTTTGTGCTCAAGCGCGGTCGCCTGATCGAACAGGGCAACCACCGCGAACTCCGCGCCGCCGGAGGCCTTTATGCCCAGCTGGCTGAGCTGCAAGAGCGAGGCTTGGCGGCTCTGTAGATATAAATAAGCTAAATATTTCCTTGGGGAGCCTCTGGAAAACCACCATTTCATCTTCCAGTCAGCTGATAGCCATTGTGGCATCAGGGCTCCATTGGCTGTCGCTTTGGTTTTTCAAAGATTCCCCAGGAAAAAGATGCTCTTAGATTGCAGATGCCCTTGGAATACGCTATGAATGCCCCTGGCAATCGCCCAAGCGATGCTCCGGGGTTTGTATTAGCCAAGCCTCAAAGATGGCCCCTGGTTGTGCAGGCCTCGCGCCCATCGGCAGTTGGCCGGCCCCTCTCGCAGCCCCGCTCGCAGCTCCGCCCGGTGGCTGCCGGCGATCCACTGCGATGGCACCTGAAGCCACCGCCTGCCTGGCTGGCCTGGCATCGCCTGCAGGTTTGAGCATGGGCAGGTTTTCCTTGTGCCCCCTGGTTAGGGCGATGATCGGGGGCCAGTCGTGCAGGATTGTGAATCGACGTGGCAGCAGTTGGAGATGAGCGGCGGGACCAGTGGGGGGATCAGTTGAGGGAGCAGCTGAGCCATATGGCCAGCGATGGCCAGAGCCATGGGTCCACAGCCTCAGAGTTGCTCAATTGCCTGTATGGCCTTGGCCACCGTCCCTGTCCCGCCTCCAGGCTCCAGGTCTCGATGGTGCTAAGCCGCGAGCGCGAGATCGATCTGATCGAGTACGAGCAGCTCTGCGATGCGGTGGGCTGGAGTCGTCGTCCCTTGCGGCGCGTGCGCAAGGCCCTGGAGCACAGCCTGTTGCAGGTGGGCCTCTGGCGCCACGATCCCCGCCTGCCAAAGCTGGTGGGCTTTGCCCGCTGCACCGGCGATGGGGTGGTGGAAGCCGCGGTGTGGGATGTGGCAGTGCATCCTCATTACCAGGGGGTGGGCCTGGGCAAACAGCTGATGGACTACGTGCTGGATCAGTTGCGCGCCATGGAGGTGGAAAGGGTGAGCCTGTTCGCCGATCCAGATGTGGTGGGCTTCTATGCCAACCAGGGCTGGGAACTGGAACCTTTGCAGCGCCGCTGCGCCTTTTGGTACGCCCCTTGAGCTTTTGATTGAGCCGCTTGCCTAGGGCGCCCGATAGCGCCGGGCCAGCTCCTCGGGGTTGACGCCGCGCCGCCAGGCTTGTCGCAGCCTGGCATTGGCCAGGGTTGCCCCCCAAATCCCCAGGCGCTGCCAGCGCCGCCCATCCACCGACAAGCGCAGCCGCAGACTCACCAGTCGGCCATGGCGCCGCAGCCGCTGCACCAGGTCCAAATCCTCCATCAGTGGTATCGGCTTCACCCCACCGGCGGCGGCGAGCAGGGCGGCGGGCAGCAGCAGCCCCTGATCCCCATAGGGCCGCTGCCACCAGCGGCTGCGCAGGGCCACCGCCAGCTCCACCAGCCATAAGCCAGGCTGGCGGCCCCCGATCGCCAATTCGAAGTAAAAGGCCTGCGCCCCTGCCCCAGTTGGCTTTGGGCTGCGGGTTTGGCCCTGCTGGATCGCCCGTCTCAGGGCCAGATCCCAGCCCCTGGGCAGGCTGCAATCGCCGTGCAGCAGCAACAGCCAGCAGCCCTGGGCCGCCGCCACGCCGGCCGCCAATTGGCGGCCCCTGCCGCCGCTCTGGCGCAGCAGCCGGGCCCCAGCCAGGGCGGCGATGCTGCGGCTGGCATCTTCGCTGCCGCCATCCACCACCAGCACCTCGCCCACCAGTTCGCTCGCCTGTTGCAGTTGAGCCAGCAGGGCCGGCAGCCGCTGGGCTTCATTCAATACGGGCACCACCACGCTGAGCGGCAGCTGGTTCAGCTGCCGCTCAGATCCAATCAGTGGCTGCCCTGGCGGCACAGTCATGGGCTGCGCCGCCAGGGCAGCAGGTCGGCGGGGCGGTCTAGATCGGAGCGGACATCCAGCAGCAGCGGCGCCAAGTCGAGCCGCTCCGCTGCCTTGAGGGTGGTCGCCAAAACCTGATCGCTGCCCCAGGGGATGCCGCAGAACAGGTTGGCTGTGGGCCGTGACAGGCCGATCAGCCAATAGCCGCCATCGGCGGCCGCACCGAGCACCAGGGGTGCGGAGTTGAGGCCGGCAAAGGCCAACTCCAGATCGCTCAGCGCCAATGTGGGTAGGTCGCTGCCAATCAGCACCACCTGCCGGGCCCCCTCGCGCCAGGCCCGTTGCAGCTGGCGCTGCAGGCGGCTGCCCAGGCCGCCGCCGCCCTGGCTGAGGCACCTGTCCACGCCAAGGCCCTCGCCCCAGCGCCGCGCCGCCCGGGGGGCCAGGCCATCGACCGCGAGCACCAATTGGCGCTTGGCGTCAGCTCCCTGGCGGCCGCGCCATTGACGGCAGCTGGCCAGGGTGTGATCCGTGAGCCGGCGTTGAATCTCCGCCGCCCTTTGGCGGCCAAGCCCCCTGGCCAGGCGACTCTTGCAACGCCCCGCGGCGGGCCAGCGGGCCATCACCACCAACTGGCGCCTCAACACCGATTCGCGCCTCCAGAGCAATTGGCGACCCCAGTGCAACTGGAGCCTCCAGTGCGACTGGTGCATATAGAGCAATTGGGGCATCTAGAGCAACCGGTGCATCTAGAGAAACTTTCGCCTCCAGGGTAATGGGTGGAAAAAAAATTGTGGCGCATCAATAATATTTAGAAATCAAGAATTGTGGGGCAGTTCAGCTGGTCGCATGCTCAGGTTGGCGCGGCGGTCGCCGCGGCGAACTTTGACCACCAGCTCTTGGCCGACCCGGGCCTGATCCACGGCCAGCTGCACCTGGGAGGGATTTTTCACAGTGGTGTCGCCGACGCTCTCGATCAGATCGCAGGGCTTCAATCCACCCTTGGCGGCGGGGCTGCCGTTCATCACCTCCACCACCACCACCCCATTCACTTCCGGTAGCCGGCATTCGCTGGTGGTGGCATTGATCTCGCGGGCCAACTGGGGGGTGAGGGTCTGGAGGCGAATGCCGATGTAGGGGTGACTGGCATAGCCCCGTTGCACGATCTGGGCGGCAATTTCGCGTGCCGTGTTGATCGGGATCGCAAAACTCAATCCAGCTCCCGGTGCCTGACGAATCGCCGTATTTACACCGATTACCTCGCCGCGGTCGTTGATCAGCGGACCACCACTATTGCCAGGATTCACGGCGGCGTCGGTTTGGATGTAGGGCACCCGCTGCCCTTCTCCCACCGCATTGGTGCGTTGAATCGCACTGATGATGCCGGCGGTGACGGTGTTATCCAGGCCCAGGGGGTTGCCGATGGCGATCGCCCATTCGCCGGGTCGCACCTTGGCCGAATCCCCCAGGGGGGCCACCGGCAATTTGGAGGCCACCACCTTTACCACCGCCACATCGGTGAGCGGATCACCGCCGAGCACTTTGCCTTTGAAAGTGCGGCCATCGGGCAGGGTGACCGTCACTGCACTGGCCCCCTCGACCACGTGGGCATTGGTGAGGATCACCCCATCGGAGCGGGTGATGAAGCCCGAACCCAGGCCTTGCTGTTGCTGGATCGAGGGACCCTGGCCAAACAGGCCGCCGATCGGATTGATCACCCGGGTGGTGGTGTCGATGCGCACCACCGCAGGGCCCACCTTGGCAACTGCATCGACGATCACGTTGCCGCCCGGCCGCAGGGAGGGGCTGGGCGGCGCATCGGAAATTCTGGCTTCAGGGGGCTCCTGCCGGCCAGGCAATCCGGGCAAGCGCCCATCGCAACCGGCCAGCAGCATGGCCAGCACAGCGACTGTGCCGGCAGAGCAACTCAGGGAACGGGAGGGCATCGACACTGCATCGCCTGGGGCTCAGTGCATCTTCTATGACAGCCCGCGCCCCTGGCACTGCGTATATTCGAGACTGTTAGGTAAGCCCCCTCGGTGCAGCAGGCAGATCAGCTGTGGCACCAGGTGCAGGAGGCATTGCAGGCCAGCCTGAGCAAGCCCACCTTCGAAACCTGGATCCGTCCAGCCCGCTGCCGCAGCTACGAGCAGGGCCAGTTGGAGCTGGAGGCCCCCAGCAGCTTCGCCTGCAGTTGGCTGCGCAAGAACTACCTAGGCACCATTGAGGCGGTTGCCAGCGAGATGGCAGGCCAGCCAGTACAGGTGCTGGTGGTGGCGGCCAGCAGCGACGAGGCCAGCGTTGGGGGGGCAGGGGGCCCGGAGGCCCAGGCCTTGGCCACGGCGCAGCCTGCCCCGGCAGCCAGCAGCGGTGGCGAACGCCCCCGCAAACTGGCCCCCGGATTGAACCCCCGCTACGTGTTCAATCGCTTCGTTGTCGGTCAAAACAGCCGCTTGGCCCATGCGGCGGCCCTGGCCGTGGCCGAGGCGCCCGGAAGAGAGTTCAATCCGCTGTTCATTTGCGGCGGTGTCGGCCTGGGGAAGACCCATCTGATGCAGGCAATTGGCCATTACCGACTCGAGATAAATCAAGATTCGAAGGTGTTTTATGTTTCTACGGAAACTTTTACCAATGATTTGATCCAGGCAATTCGCAAGGATAGCATGCAGGCTTTTCGTGATAAATATCGCGCCGCAGACGTTATCTTGGTCGATGATATTCAGTTTATTGAAGGCAAGGAATATACCCAGGAGGAGTTTTTTCACACCTTTAATGCTCTCCATGAGGCGGGCCGACAGTTGGTGATTGCTTCCGATAGGCCACCAAGTCAAATCCCCCGCCTCCAGGAGAGGCTGATCTCACGCTTCTCGATGGGATTGATTGCCGATATCCAGCCTCCGGACATGGAAACCCGTATGGCGATCCTGCATAAGAAAGCCGAGCAGGAGCAAATGTCTTTACCCAGGGATTTGATTCAGTTTATCGCTGGACGATTCACCTCCAATATTCGTGAACTTGAAGGAGCTCTTACCAGGGCAGTGGCCTTTGTTTCGATTACCGGTCTGCCAATGACCGTCGACTCGGTGGCACCGATGCTCGACCCAAATGGCGGCGATGTGGATGTCAAGCCAGAGCAGGTGATCGATAAGGTGGCTGAGGTATTTGGTGTAAGCGTTGAGGAGATGCGCAGTGCTAGCCGCAAACGAGCGGTAAGCCAGGCCCGCCAGGTGGGCATGTTCTTGATGAGGCAAAGCACCGACCTTTCCCTGCCACGCATTGGCGAAGCATTCGGCGGCAAAGACCATTCCACCGTTATGTATGCGGTTGAGCAGATAGAAAAAAAGCTCAACACAGAACCAAACTTGGCAAGACAAGTGCAGCAAGTCCGCGACCTCTTGCAGATTGATTCTCGCCGCCGCAAATAGATTATTTGCGTTCAGCAGGAGACTGCTTATTTGCTTGGCCCAAGGTATGTTCTGGAAAGCTTAAGCCAGGGCCGATTGAGCCCTGTGGTGAAGCCAAGCCACCAAGCTCATACCCCCCAGCAGCCTGTCCCCCAACCCTCGCCGGCACCCCGATCCCTAGCTACCACATCACCAGCCAAACCCTTTAGCTCCCTTGGGCTCAGCACCACACCATGGGCCCCCTGCAGCCCTGGTTTCAGATCACCGCCGACTACTTGCGACGGCCGGGCGCCGCTGAATGCTGTATTCGCCAGCAGCAGTTTTTCCCCTGGGCGGAGAGAGATCCCAGGGTGCCTTAAACAAGCGTTTGGCCACTGCTTGCCCCCTCGGTCTTGTGTCGCAATAAATTCAAGGTATAAATCTTTGAATTATTGTTTTAGATCTATTAATCGCATGCCCATGGGTAGATGGCAGCAGATGCCAAGTGCCAATGCTGGCCAGGCAAGCGGCTGAACCGCTTGCCTGGCCAGCATTGGCCGGATATCAAATAATCATGCCGTCGGGAATGCTGCCATTTTTAACTACTACTACGATGCCATTGCGGATGTAGAAGTTGTGCTCGGGGCGATCTGCCTCTTCAATATTATCCTTGTTGATAATATTGACATTGTTGCCAATGCGCACATTTTTGTCAATAATTGCTTTTTTTATGGTGCTACCCTTGCCAATGCCGATGGGGATACCACCTGTCTCCCTCAGTAATCCACGCTCTTCATTAGACTCGAAGAAATCAGATCCCATTAGCAGAGTATCTTGTAACACCACCTCGTCTTCCACGCGGCTACGGACGCCTAGCACACAGTGGTGAATGCTGCAGGCTTTTAGTAGCGATCCCTCGCCAATGATCGAATTTGTTACTTGGGCGTCCTGAAGCTTGCTAGGGGGAAGATAGCGAGGACGGGTGTAGATTGGGAACTTTTCGTCGTAGAAAGAGAAGGGGGGATTGGGCTGTTCTGTTAGGGCAAGGTTTGCCTCGTAGAAGGCGCCTATGGTACCAATGTCTTCCCAGTAATCGTTGAACAAGAAGCTCTGAAGACGATCGCCTCTTGCCAGGGAAGCCGGAATAAGTTCCTTGCCAAAATCGGTGGCATCGGGATTTGTATCCAGCAGGTCAAATAATGTATCGCGGCTGAAAACGTAAATCCCCATCGAGGCGAGGTAGGGACGATTGGCCGCATCCTCGGCGGATAGCCCCATCTCTTGGGTATCCACCTGCATCGCTTCTAGATCGGCCCCCTTGGGCTTTTCGCGGAATTCTTGGATAACGCCATTTCTATCGGTGCGCATAAGGCCGAAACCCTCTGCCTGCACCGGATCAACCGGCAGGGCGCCCACGGTGAGATTGGCACCTGTTGCAATATGGTGATGAACAAACTTGGCGTAGTCCATCCGATAGAGCTGGTCACCGGAAAGGATCACATAGTGATCCACATCCCATTCCTGGAACAGCCACTTGTATTTGCGCACAGCATCGGCAGTGCCCTCAAACCAGCTGGGGCTATCGGGGGTCTGTTGGGCTGCCAACACTTCTACAAACCCCTGGCCGAATCCGGCGGAGAGGTTGTAGGTCATGGTCAGGTGACGGTTCAACGAGGCACTGTTGAACTGGGTCAACACGTAGATTTTGTTAATCTCCGAGTTGATGCAATTGCTAACCGGGATATCGATAAGCCGATATTTCCCCGCCAGTGGCACAGCGGGCTTTGCCCGCATCTTGGTGAGCGGGTAGAGCCGGGTGCCGGCACCGCCACCGAGAATAATCGCCAGAACACGCTTCATAACTTGGGTTGCTGTGGACGGCTCGGCCGACCGTACTTGAGTGAGTGAGCAGTGCGCGACCCTTTTGCCTGTAGGCGGTACGAACTGTTGCAGAGCTGAGTCGGGGGTGCTTTACGAAGCAGCTCTTGCTTAGCAACCTGGGCACTGTTGTGCCCGATCACTCATCTGGATGCAGCTCGCTGAGTTCAAATAACTGTTCCAACACCCGGATCGCCACATGGCGCTGGGGGCGGGGCTGGGGGGCCCGCAGGTTGGTGACCGGGGTGTGCAGGATCTTGTTGATAATCCCCTTGCTGAGCGCTTCCACCACCTTGCGCTCCCGGGCCGATAGATCCGGACCCATGCGGCTGAGCGCCTTTTGCAATTCCTGTTCGCGGATGTCCTCCAGTTGACGCCGCAGGCGATTTACCACCGGCACCGCCTCCAGGCCATCCCACCATTCCAGGAACAGGCGCGACTCCTCCTCCAACAAACCCTCCGCCTCCGCCGCCATCTCGCGGCGCGCCTCCTGGTTGCGGGCTACCACCTCCTGGAGATCATCGACGTTGTAGGCCTGCACGCCGCACAGATGCACCACATCAGCACTGATGTTGCGCGGTACGCCGATATCCACCAGCATCAAGGAGCTGCGGCGGTTCAGAGCACTGAGCCGCTCGGCGGTGATGATCGGATCCTCGGCGGCCGTGCTGGTGAACACCAGGGAACAGGTGCTCAGACAATGGTCAAAATCGTCTAAGGGACGACATTGCACCGGCAGCGCCGGAAAATCGGCCGCCAGGGCTTCCGCCCGGCTCACAGTTCGATTCAGCAGCACCACCCCACGACAGCCCTTGGCCTGCAGGTGCTGCAGCAGTAGACGGGCCATGCGGCCGGCGCCGACAACGGCCACCTGCTCCTGATCCAGGGGTACCAAATCATCGAGGCCGCGGGCCTGGCCCACCTTCAGCTGGGCCAGCTCAACAGCCGCTGAACTGATCGAAACCGCCCCGGTGCCGAGGTTGGTTTCGGTGCGCACCCGTTTGCCCGTGCTCACCGCCTGGTTGAGCAGGCGGTTGAGGATCGGACCCACCGAGTGGTGCTCCTGGCCCAGGCGCACCATTTTTTTCACCTGGGAGAGGATTTGACCCTCCCCCAGCACCAGCGAATCCAGGCCCGCTGCCACCCGCATCAGGTGGGCGACCGCCTCCTGGTGGTGGTAGGTGAACAGGTGGGGCGTCAGCTCAGCCACCGCCAGCCCCGAGTGCTGGCTGAGGAATTGCCCCACCGCCGATAGGCCCTGGTCGGGGTGGCGCAGCAGCGTATAGATCTCCAGCCGGTTGCAGGTGCTGAGGATGGAGGCCTCCAGCACCTGCTCGTCGGAGCGCAGCTTCTGCAGCGAAGCCTCCATGGTTTGCTCCGGGATGCTGAGGCGCTCCCGAATTTCAACCGGAGCCGTGCGATGGCTTAGGCCGACTACAGCTATGTGCATGGAGGCAGAATTGACGTGATCCGGGTTCCGAACAGTTGGGATCAGTTCAGAGCAATGCTCTGGGCACCGGGCTTGATATGCACCGTATTGGTGAACCGGGCGGTGTTGTCAAGCGTGCTGATCACCAGGGAGCTGGTGCGCACGCAGTCCTTCTCGAACTTGACCCCGTGGAACAGCAGGCCATCGGTGATGCCGCTGCCCGCGAACACCACGTTTTCACCCGAGGCCAGCTCCTCGGCCTCGTACACCTTGTCGGGATCGGCAATGCCCATCTCGGCCAGGCGGGCCAGGTTGCCCTCGCGGGTGAGGCCTTCCCACTCACTGGTTTGGGCCACGGCCGGGTCATAGACCAGCTGGCCCTGGAAGTGACCACCGAGGGCCCGCAGGGCGGCGGCGGAGATCACCCCCTCAGGGGCGGCGCCGATGCCCATCAGGGCATGGGTGCCGGTGCCGGCAAAGCCACAGGCGATGGCTGCTTGCACGTCGCCGTCGGAGATGGGCTGAACGCGGGCGCCGGTGGCGCGGATCTCGGCGATCAGGTCTTTATGACGGGCGCGGTCCATCACCACGATCACCAGCTCAGAGGCAGCCATTCCCAGGGCCTCGCTGAGGATCTGGATGTTTTCAGTGGCCGACTTGCGGATGTCCACCTTGCCCTTGGCGGCCGGGGGAGCGGCCAGCTTCTTCATGTAGAAGTCGGGGGCGTTGAACAGCCCGCCCCGGTCGGAGGCGGCCAGTACGGCCATCGAACCGCGCTGGGCGTTGGCGCAGAGGTTGGTGCCTTCGCAGGGATCCACGGCGAAATCGACGCCGGGGCCAGTGCCGCTGCCCACCTCCTCGCCGATGTAGAGCATCGGGGCCTCATCCCTTTCGCCCTCGCCAATCACAATGCGGCCCTGCATCTGGATCTGGCCCATGCGGGTGCGCATCGCTTCCACAGCGGCGGCATCAGCCTCATTTTTCAGGCCCAAGCCGGTAAGTTCGGCGGATGCGATGGCGGCCTGTTCGACGACCTCGAGAATTTCCTGGATGAGGGTGCGATCCACAGTGATCCGGCAGGGAGAAGATGGCGCTTCGCTGGAGTGGTGGTAAAAGGCAGTTAGCGGGCCAGGGGGCAAGCGCCGCAGGACCTTTCACCACCGAAGCACGCGCAACTGTATCAGTGCTCTCCCGGGCCGATCCGTAGGATCCCGGCCATCCCTCGCCTTCCTGGAGTCCATGGGCAGCAAGCAGCTGGTGGTCTCGCCATCGATTCTCTCCGCAGACTTCTCACGCCTCGGTGAGGATGTGCGGGCTGTGGACGAAGCCGGCGCCGACTGGATCCATGTCGATGTGATGGATGGGCGCTTTGTGCCCAATATCACCATCGGCCCCCTGATCGTGCAGGCCCTGCGCCCGGTCACCCAAAAAACTCTCGACGTTCACCTGATGATCGTGGAGCCTGAGAAATATGTGCCGGAATTCGCCAAGGCCGGCGCCGACATCATTTCGGTGCAGGTGGAAGCCTGCCCCCACCTGCACCGCAACCTCGGTCAGATCAAGGATCTCGGCAAGTTGGCCGGTGCCGTGCTCAACCCCGGCACCCCCCTGGACAGCTTGGAGTATTGCCTGGAGCTCTGCGACCTGGTGCTGATCATGAGCGTCAACCCCGGTTTCGGTGGCCAGAGCTTCATTGAGAGCCAGGTGCAAAAGATTCGCGACCTGCGCCGCATGTGCGACGAAAAGGGTCTCGATCCCTGGATCGAGGTGGACGGTGGCATCAAAGCTGAGAACGCCTGGAAGGTGATCGAAGCCGGTGCCAATGCCATCGTCAGCGGCTCCGGGGTGTTCAACCAGCCCGACTACGCCGCCGCCATCACCGGTATTCGCAACAGCAAGCGCCCCGCCTGATCTCGCCAGGCCCCATACATTTCATGGGCCCATAGACCCCATGGGCCCTAGACCTCTAGCCCCCCAACAACCCCAGCCCAGCCCTCAGGGGCAAGCAGCCATTGCGGTCAAAAGCCATTTCGGTCAACAGCCATTGCGGCCAACAGTGATTGCGGCCAAGCAGCTTCGTTATCACCCCTAGATAACATCAACCCCCTGGGTCGCCAGCTTCGCGCCGACGGTCCAGGGGTTTTGGTATAAATAATTTTTTCACCCAGATCACCCCTCGCAAGGAATGGATAAGCTGTGGCAGTTATGCTGCGGAAATAAACACGCTTAGTCGTTGAAAAACCAGCCGTAGCTATGCAGGCCAATTCCTAGCAGGTTGACTCCGATATAGCAAACGGCGATCACCACCAGGCCGGCGCTGGCCACGATGGCCGGTTTGCGGCCCTGCCAGCCGCGAATCAAGCGAGTATGCAGGTAGGCGGCATAAACAAGCCAGCAGATCAGAGCCCAGGTTTCCTTGGGATCCCAGCTCCACCAGCTGCCCCAGGCCTCGTTGGCCCACACGGCACCGCTTACCAATCCCACCGATAGCAGCAAAAAGCCAACGGTGATCGTGCGGTAACTGAGCGAATCGAGCGTTTCGGCGATGCCGATGGTTTCGCTGCTCAATTTGAACTGGCCTGCCTCCAGCTGCGGACCTTCCATGGCCAGGCGCGCCTGGCGAAAGGAACCGCTGCCGATCGAATTGCTGCGCAGTTGCAATTGATTGCCCCGGTCTGTGAACAGCACCGCTACAGACAAAAGCGAGCCCACCAACAGGGCTGCATAGCTGATCATGATCACGCTTACGTGCATCACCAGCCAGCTGGAGCGCAGGGCGGGCACCAGGGGAGAGGCCTCCTGCAGCCGATCGGGCAGCGCGAAGCTGGCGAAGGCCACACAGCCCAAGGCCATCGGCGTAGCGGCTGCCGGTACCAGGGGCGAGCTCCAGCTGCGCTCCACCAGCAACTGGGTGAGGGTGCAGCCCCAGGCCAGGAAGCAGAGCGATTCATAGAGATTGCTGATCGGAAAGTGGCCCGCATCCCACCAGCGCAGCACCAATTGGGCGGTGAGGGCCAGGTTGGCAGCCGCCACCAGCAGCCGCACCAGGCCACTGGAACGGCCGCCGCTGACCGCCCAGAAGGAGATGGGCAGCACCAGCAGCAGCAGGGCAAAAGCCAACAACCCCAGGGCGATCACCGGGTCGTCAGAGAGCGGCAGCCCCAGCATCAGCAGCAATTGAGAAATAGTTTCCCCAGTCTGCCCTGTGAGCCAAATTTCAGCGGCTGGCTTGGCGCAGCAGCCACAGACCGCCACCGAGGCCGATCAGCACTGGTAGCCAGGCGGCCCCGATCGGCAGCAGGGCCCCCTTGATGCCCAGGGAGCTGAAGATAAACGACATCAAGTAGTAGCCAAAGATCAGCAGCACACTGATGCCAAAGCCCTGGCTGCGGCTGGTGCGCACATGGGGCCTCACCCCCAGGCTGCTGCCAATCAGCCCGAACACCAGACAGATGGCCGGAAAGGCGAACTTTTCCTGGATCCGCACCCTCAGCCGCCTGGATTCCAGCTGGTTGCCAGCCTCCCGCAGCAGCCGCTCGGCCCGACGGGCTTCGCCGACGGTCATCACGCTGGCGTCGGTGGGCAGCTCGGCGATGCGAATCGGGTTGCGACTCATCGGATAGAGGTAGCGATCGAAGCGGGCGCTGGTGGTGAGGGCGCTGCTGCCTATCTCGACACTGGTAATGCGACCATCAAGAAATTCCCACATGCCCTCTCTGTTGTTCCAGCGAGCCCTATTGGCCTGCAACATCTGGCGTTGACCGGTGCGGGAAAAATCCAGCACCGTCACATCTCTCATCTCGCCATCATAAAACTTGTGTGCATAGAAGAGCTGACTAAGCCCTTTCTCAACGCTGCCATCGGGCTGCTGGATCTGTCCATAGGTTGGATACAGCACATGTTCCCCATTGGCGGCGGTAACGGCGCGACCCAATCCCCGTTCAAAACTGATCGTGGCTTCTCGATTCGCCTTGGGCACAATTTGATCATTAAATACAAATGTCAGAGCGCTCATCACCAGGGCCATGGCCAGGGCAGGGGCGACCATGCGACGGGTGCTGACGCCAATGCTCCGCAGTGCCGTCAGTTCACTACCGCTGGATAGGCGGCTATAGGCCAAAAGGGTCGCCATCAGGGTGGCCATCGGAAAAGAAAGCACCAGAAAACTGGGCAGGCGATAGCCCAGCACCTGCAGGGCTATCCACACAGGCAGCCCTGATTCGGCCACCCGGCGCACCAGTTCGAAAACCACTCCCACCGACAGGGAGACCGCGGTAAAGGCGGCGATGCCGAACAGCAGCGGCGCGATCAGCTCCCCCAGCAGCCAGCGATCGAGCAGGGGCAGCCGCCGCCAGGGACCGAGCAATGGCCTCAGCAGGGGCCGCAGGTTCGACTGCCCCCCCCTCATCCCCCCCCTCATCCCTCCACTCACAGCTGAAAATCCTCCCCGAGATAGTGGCGGCGCACCAGGGGATCGGCGCCCACCTCAGCCGAGCTGCCGGCGGCCAATATGCGGCCTTCGGTGAGGATGTAGGCGCGATCGGTGATCGCCAGGGTTTCGCGCACGTTGTGATCGGTGATCAGCACCCCCATGCCACGGCTGCGCAGGCTGCCGATCAGGGCCTGTAAATCCGCCACCGCCATCGGATCTACACCGGCAAAGGGTTCATCTAGCAGCAAATAGCGCGGACCGCCCTCGCCCACCGCCAGGGCTCTAGCCACCTCACAGCGGCGGCGTTCCCCACCGGAGAGCTGGTAGCCCCGACGGTGCTGAAAATGGCCCAGGTGAAATTCTTCGATCAAGGCCTCCAGCCGTAGCTGGCGCAGGGAGCGGGGCGCCTGGCTCACCTCTAGGGCCAGGCGCAGGTTGTCACGCACGCTGAGCTGGCGGAAAACACTGGCTTCCTGGGGCAGATAGCCAATGCCGCGCCGCGCCCGCATCGGCATCGGCAGGGCTTGAACAGCTTCGCCATCCAAAAGCACCTGGCCCCGATCGGGACGCAGCAGCCCAGTCACCAGACTGAAGGTGGTGGTCTTGCCGGCACCGTTGGGGCCCAGCAGACCCACCACCTCTCCTGGATGTAGCTCCAGGGTCACCTGGTTCACCAGCGGCCTGCCCCCGAGGCTGAGGCTTACCTGATCCAGCAACAAACTCATGGAGCGGCACTGGGGTCTTGGGAGCGGCTCGAATTGCTGGTGGGCTGCGCCCTGCTGGATTGAGCCCCAGTGGAGTTGAGCCCGCTGGATTGGGGACTTATGGATTTATGACTGTTCGGCTGGGAAGTGTTGGGCTGGGAAGTGTTGGGTTGGGAACCGGTAACTGGAGCATTTTTGCTAGGTGGCAGCAGCACCTTGCTGAATACCTGCTCATGGCTGGGGGGCTCGGCCACCAGCCGCTGGCTATTCAGGTCATAGATGACCCGCTCAGCGCGCAGGGAGTGGCCGTCGGTCTGCACCACATCCACGTCTCCAGTGAGAACTACGCGCCCCTCTTTGCTGAAGTATTGGGCTTGCCGGGCGGTGGCCACCACCCTCTGTTCTGGATAGACGATGCGCACGTTGCCAGTGGCTGTGATCACACCTGTCCTGTTGTCGGCACGTTGCAAATCCGACTCGATGGTGACCTGGCCAGGGGTGGGGCTGGGGCCAGGCGCGGCGGGAGTCACCTGGGCCTGCACGACTGTGACCAGCCCCATCAGCAAACCCAGGCCGCTAAGGGCAATCCTGGTGGCCGCCCGGGGCGAGTTGAGGCGCCAACCCAAGCCGCCGCATTGATAGGCAAGTATTCGAATCATGCCCAAGCGCTCGCTTCCCCCATGGGGTTTGTTTGCAATTTACAGATTGTGAGCCTCGCCCCCCCGGCCCTGGCCCAGGTGAGGTATTGGCAGGTCCTGTAGGGGCTGGTCACTCTGCAGGGCCTGGAGTCGGCTGCGGATGCAGCTGCGCAGGGGCTCAAGGGGAATTTCCAGGGCCTGATCGCCGCAGGTCTGCAACCGCCCCAACCCCTCGCCAAACAGGATCATCGCCCCACGGCCGTTGCCCCGCTCCAGATGTAACTGGGCCACGGCCACCTGCAGGATTCCCTGCAATACGGGCCGCATTGGACCACAGGTTTCATGCCAGAGCTCCTCAAACAGGTCGTGGCAGTCATGCCATTCACCGTCATTGAACAGCTTTTTTGCCTCCGCCAACCTCGGATCTGCCAAAAGCTGCAGTTCCTCATCTTGCACAATCTACCCCCAATAGGAAGTGCTCAGTAAAATATTACTCAATAAGCAGTGCTAAGTGCAATACTTACCTCGGCGCTTGGTAGGAGAATTAGCTCAAATATTTCCCATTGGTTAGGAAGCCCTGCAGAGGCTAAAGCTTGTGCAGGGCCAGGATCGCAGGATTCAGCGCTTGGCGGCTTTCTTGGCCGGCAACTTGCGGAGCCGAATCGATTCGGGGGTAACTTCGAGCATTTCGTCAGGGCCGATATATTCCAGAGCTCTTTCGAGGGTCATTTGCAAGGGAGCCTGTAGGGTATCAAGTTCTTCAGCGCCGGCAGATCGCATGTTGGTGAGCTGCTTGGTCTTGCAGACGTTGATCTCCAGATCCTGGGGCCGGTTGTTTTCGCCCACGATCATGCCCTTATACACTTTGACGCCAGGGCTAATAAAGTATTGGCCCCGATCCTCGGCATTTTTTAGTGCATAGAAGGTGGCTACACCTTCTTCAAAGGAAATGAGAACTCCATTGCGTCGGGTATCAAAGTCACCCTGCATCTCCCGGTAATCGAGGAAGGAGTGGCTCATGATGCCCTCGCCGCGGGTGGCTCGGATGAATTCACCACGGAAACCAATCAAGCCCCGGGAGGGCACGATGAATTCCAGCTGGGTGCGGCCATCATTGGTGTTTTCCATGTTCTGCATCTCCGCCTTGCGGATGCCCAGCTTTTCAATGCAAGAGCCCACGGACTCTTCCGGCACATCCAGCACCAGGGTTTCGAAGGGTTCGTTGGGGGTGCCGTTGATGGTGCGGTAGATCACCTGGGGCTGGGAGACCTGAAACTCATAGCCTTCGCGGCGCATTGTTTCGATCAAGATGCCCAGGTGCAGTTCACCGCGGCCACTGACAGCCCAACGATCGGGTGAATCGGTGTCCTCTACCCTCAGAGCCACATTGGTGAGCAGTTCCTTCTGCAGCCGGTCGCGAATCTGACGGCTGGTGACGAACTTGCCTTCCTTACCGGCAAAGGGAGAGTCGTTGACCACAAAGGTCATCTGCAGGGTGGGTTCATCCACCTTGATCAGCGGCAGGGCCTCCGGGTTGTCGGGGCAGGCGATTGTCTCGCCAATATTCACCTCATCAAAACCGCAGACAGCCACCAGATCGCCGGCGGAGGCCTCCTCGATTTCAACCCGCTGCAGGCCCTTAAAGCCCAGCAGTTTGCTGATCCGACCGCGTTTGATCTTGCCGTCATCGCGAATTAAGGCGGCGGGCTGGCCAGCCTTAATGGTGCCATTATGAATACGGCCGATCATGATTCGGCCCAGGAAATCACTGTAGTCGAGAGTGGTTACCTGTAATTGCAGTGGCTTGGTGGGATCGCCTACCGGCGGTGGAACGTGGCGCAGAATGGCATCGAAGAGAGGGCGCATACTGTCGCTTTCAGTCTTCATATCCGGCTTGGCATAGCCGGCCATGCCGCTACCAAATAGGTAGGTAAAATCACACTGATCGTCATCTGCGCCTAGCTCCAGGAACAGATCGAGCACTTTATCTACAGCGATCTCGGGGTCTACCCTGGCCCGATCAATCTTATTGACAAATACGATTGGGCGCAGCCCCTTTTCCAGCGCCTTCTTGAGCACGAAGCGAGTTTGAGGCATCGGGCCCTCGTTCGCGTCGACAATCAACAGACAGCCATCCACCATGCCCAGCACCCGCTCCACTTCACCGCCAAAATCGGCGTGGCCAGGGGTATCGACAATGTTGATACGAATTCCTTCGTAGTCTACGGCGGTGTTCTTGGAGAGAATGGTGATACCGCGCTCACGCTCCAAATCGTTGGAGTCCATCACGCAGGTGGGCACGGCTTCGTTGTCGCGGAAGATGCCCGATTGGGCAAGCAGCGCGTCTACGAGCGTGGTCTTGCCGTGGTCAACGTGGGCAATGATCGCGATATTGCGAATCGGCGTGCCAGTGTGTGCGCCGCTCATGAAGACAAAATCGTGGGGGAGATAAGGAATCTGATAAGCCGGCCAGCATTGCTGGGCCTTGGGTTTATCGAAACCTGATGGATCGGAACCTGATGCAGGGGACCGGAGGGTCCGCTTGAACACAATCGCCTCAAATCATTCCCTGTAATGACCCGTTTCCGAATCACCACCAGCAGTCGATTTTATCGGTGACAAGCATTTATCAGGGGGCAGGGCTCCACCCGTCACCGGGAGAACCTGTGTCAAGATTCAGCTCGGACCCGATCAAACCTGCGCTTGGGTTTGGTGCAAACCAGTGATCAACGATTCACTGTACGCCACGCCCCCGCCACCAACGTTAAGAGAGCCTTCAGGCCTGGGCGGCTCTCCCCCGCCCGCTGGCGCTGACTGGGCAGGTGGTGACTGGCCAGTGCCTGGCTGAGCCAGCCTCGGCCCAGATGCTAAAGGCTGTCTCGCGGCCAACGGCTACAGAGCTTGAATATCGCGTTTCCACTGCCTGGCGCCGCTACTTGGCGCTACCGCCTGGGGCCAGTGCTCTCATCGACTGAACTTTGGGGCTAGCGACTGGCCTTGAGGCTGCCGCGGGTCACCCCCAGCCGACTGTCCAGTTGCTCGCTGCGCCACAGCTCCCTGCCGCTGAGCCGCCCAGCCAGGGCGGCGAGGTACTGCTCCACCCTGAGCCTGGCCTGTTCGGCGGTCTCATTCAGCAACTCCAACCGCAGGTGGCTCACCCCGGCCTTGCGCAGCTGGGGCAGGGCCTCGGCCGCGGTTTGGGCCCGGGCATTGAACAGAGTGTTGCGGCAACCGAGATCTGCCCGCAGTGGATGTTCAGCGCCACTGCGGTCTCTTAGCAGCACCTGGTGCTGCTCACAGGGCCTGCCGCAGTCGGTGTGGTCATGCCCATCACTGAGAAAGGCACAAAACAGGCAGTGCTCCATGTGAAACAGAGGCATGTGTTGGTGCACAGTCACCTCCACGCTGCCACTGGGGCAGCCGGCCACCAACTGCAGCAGTTGGGGTAGGGCGAGGTCATAGCTGGCGGTGATCCGCTGTAATCCCCAGTGATCCAGGAACCAGGCGGCGGTTAATGGATTAGCCACGTTCAAGGCGAAATCGCCGATGCAGGGGGCCGCTGGCGTGAGCCGCTCCAGTTGATCGGCATTGCGCACCAGGAAGCCACTGGGCTCAGCCCGCAGCAGCGGTTCGAGACTCCAGGCCTCATCGGGGCGCGTGATTCTGGCGCCGGCCAACCAGAGGCCATCGGGCCAGCAACCCCGGCCCATGGCCACCGCCTCCCGCAATTCCCGCGGCTGCTCCAACTCGGCGATCACAGACCGCAGCGGCAAGCCCTGCAGGGCCTCCAATTGCTGCAAAGATCTGACCAGCACATGCAGGGCCGGCTCGGCCCCAGGTGGGTTGAGTGGGCTGGCTGGCCCGCTGGCTGACGCTTTGGCTGGCCCGCTTGCTGGGTAACCATCTGGCTGGCCAGCGGTGGTGATTGCGGCGATCTGGAGACTAGATAAATGACTGGGCTCCCAGTTACTGGGAGCGGCAGATGCAGATGCTGGGGCTGGGGCTGAGGCTGAGTTATGGGTAGAGGCTGGGGCTGAGGGAATTAGCTCGGCGAGTTCTTCTACCAATTGGCGCCTCAGCCGGTTGAGTTCGGCCACCGGGAGGAACAGGTTGTCCGGCAGATCCAGCTGCAGAGAAGCCAGCCGCCAACCGCTGCCCCCTAGCCGGCCCAGTTGAGCTTCCAGTCGCTGGCGATCCAGGCCGCTGCCGGTGGCCGCCGCCAGTGGCAGCTGGGAGCGCAGCACCAAAGGCAGCGCCAGCGCCCGCTCCGCCACGGCGATCAGGATCAGTTCAAGCGGTTGATTCAGCCCCCCTCGCACCGCCAGGGTGAGGGGTTGAGCGACAGGGGGGGTGGGGCCGTTGGCTTGGCGCTGCCACTGGCGCTCCAGCAGCGGATCACTGCTGAGCCAACAGGGGGCCCCTGGCCGCAGCCGCCTCGCATCCAGGCGGCCAGGCCCCAGGCGCAGTGCCAGCAAGCCCGGCCGGCGCCGCTCGACGGCCATCACCCTTCCACCGATCTCCTCGGGCGGCAGCAGCGGGTCGGGGCTGGGCGCCTCGAAGACCAGGCCATGACCTGGCCTTAGTTGCCGAGAGCAGCGCAGTAACCACCAGCCACTGGGCTCGATCTTTTCCAACTGCCCGATCAGGGGCCCGCGTTTCTTGCTCCAGCGGCCATGCACCAGCTGGCGATGGTTAACGCCCTGCAGCCAGCCTTGGCCAAGGCCCCGGGAAAAACTCAGTTCCAGGTTGGCGCAGGCCTCAGCCACAGGCTGGTCGCTTCCCGGTGGAGACAAAGCCGCATCAACCGCCTCCGCAGCCAAGTCTGTTTGGTCTTGGTCTTGGTCTTGGTCTTGGTCTTGGTCTTGGTCTTGGTCTTGGTCTTGGTCTTGGTCTGGGTCTGGGTCTTTCCCTTGCCCATGTATTTGGCGATGGCTTTGCCGAACAGCAGCTGCCTTGGTTTGATCCAGGCTGCGGCGATAGGCATCGGTGACCGCCGCCACGTAGCTGGCGTCCTTGAGCCGACCTTCGATTTTGAGACTGGCGATGCCGATTTCCACCAGCTGCGGCAATAGTTCCCAGGCCGCTAGATCCTGGGGGGAGAGCAGATAACGCTGGTCGCCTAGATCGCGCTCCTGGCCATCGACAATCAACTGATAGGGAAGCCGGCAGGCCTGGGCACACTCACCCCTGTTGGCACTGCGTTGACCGAGCGCTTCGCTGGTGAGGCACTGGCCAGAATAGGCCACACAGAGGGCGCCATGCACGAACATCTCCAGGGGCATGGCCAGACGCCGCTGATCCAGTTGGCCCTGGATGCGGGTCAGATCCCGCAGGGTCAATTCCCGGGCCAGCACCACGCGCTCACAGCCCAGGGCGGCAGCCTGGGCCACACCGGCAGCGCTGGTGATCGACATCTGGGTGGATCCATGGATCGCCAGCTGGGGCGCCAGGCTGCGGGCTAGCCGGGCCAGGCCGATGTCTTGCACGATCAGGGCGTCTACGCCGGCGGCGCTGGCCTCCAGCACCAATTGAGCCGCATCTTCCAGTTCATCAGGAAAGATCAGCACGTTCACGGTGAGAAAGCCCTTAACGCCGCGCTGGTGCAGCCAGTGCATCAGTTCCGGCAGCTGCTGGCGCTGAAAGTTGGCTGCCCGTAGACGGGCATTGAAGGCCTCCACCCCGAAATAGACGGCATCGGCGCCGTTGGCCACCGCCGCCCGCAGGGCATCCCAGTTGCCGGCGGGGGCCAGCAGTTCAGGCAGACGAACCCCGCCATTGGTCTGTTGAGGGGGCTTCATTGGCGCTGCAGCCGATCGGCGGGCTCAAACATTCGCAGGGCCTTGGCAGTGCCCTCAAAGCGCCAGTGCCAGGGCTCGTAATTCACCCCCTGAGCATTTCCTTTTGTAAAGGAGATCGTGAATTGATATTTACGGGCGTTCTGGCGCAGCCAGGCGAAGGCCGCCGTGGTCTCAAAATCCTGGGAGAGGTTGCTGCCAGGGGCGGCCGCGTCCCCCAGGTCCACCGCATAGCCGGTGCTGTGCTCCGAGTAGCCGGGGGGCGCACTCACCTTGGCCCTTTCGCTGGCGCTCTGGTTGCGCTCGGCCTTCACGTCGAAAAACAGGGCCTTTTGTTCAGCCAAGGAGCGGAAGCCACTGAGTATCACGAGATCGACGCCATCGGCGAGGGCGGCGTTTTGCATGGCCAGCAGGGCGTCTGCGGCATCGCGCTGCAGCTGCTGGCCAGGGGCCACGGTCACCAGTTCAGCCCGATTCAGCTCCGGGTAAGGGAAATGACCCAGCAGGCGACCATCGGGGCCTGGGCGGTCGGCGATGCCGGTCACCGGAGGTGACGCCAGCAAGCGCCGCAGGGGGCTGGGGAAGATCAAGGCCAGGGCTACCAGCGACAGCAGCAGGCCCAGGGAGCTGAGCCTGATCAAGGCGGAAAGGCGGCTCTGGGGCCGCTTCGGCGGCTTGCTGCGACGGGCCACCGGGATGTCGTCGACGATCACCTCGGCTGCCCGGCTCCGGATCCATGGGAGATGGCGATCCTAGGAGGCCGGCTTTAGGCGGGAACGGTTAGGGGGCGGATTGGGGGGTATTAGACCGCCATTGTTAAGGAGCCTCGGCTGCCCTGGCAGTGGTGTTAGCTTCCAGGTTACGTACTTCCTTGGCGGAGCGATTTTCCGATGTTGCGTGTGGCAGTGGTGGGCGGCGGTCCTAGTGGCTCCTGTGCCGCTGAAGTACTCGCCAAGGCCGGTATCCAAACCTGGCTGTTCGAACGCAAGCTCGACAACGCCAAACCCTGCGGCGGTGCCATTCCGCTATGCATGGTGAGCGAGTTTGAGATTCCCGAGGAAATAATCGACCGCAAGGTGCGCAACATGCGCATGATCTCGCCCTCTAACCGTGAGGTGGATATTCACCTGGATAACCAGGCTGAATACATTGGCATGTGCCGCAGGGAAGTACTAGATGACTACCTGCGTAATCGTGCGGCTAAGCTTGGCGCCAATCTGATCAATGGTCTTGTTACCAAGATCGAGACCGGTAACCAGCGCCAAGGTCCCTACACACTCACCTATTCAGACTATGCCGCTGGCGACGCCACTGGCGAAGCCAAGTCTCTTGAGGTAGACCTAATCATTGGTGCCGATGGTGCCAATAGCAGGGTGGCGAAGGCAATGGATGCCGGTGATTACAACGTGGCGATCGCTTTCCAGGAGCGCATTAAGTTGCCACCGGAAGAGATGAAATATTATGAAAATTTGGCTGAGATGTACGTGGGAACCGATGTTTCCCCAGACTTTTATGCATGGGTTTTCCCTAAGTATGACCATGTTGCCGTCGGCACAGGCACCATGCAGGAAAATCAGTCATTGATTAAGAGCTTGCAGGTTGGCATCCGCGAGCGGGCTAAGAAGCGCCTGCTCAATGGCGAGGTGATCAAGGTGGAGGCTCACCCCATTCCTGAGCATCCCCGCCCCAGGCGCGTCGTTGGCCGGATGGCCCTGGTGGGTGATGCAGCTGGCTATGTCACCAAGAGCTCCGGTGAAGGTATTTATTTTGCCGCTAAAAGTGGCCGCATGTGCGCAGAGCAGGTGGTTAAGGCAAGTAGCAATGGCAGCACGATTCCCAGCGAAAAAGATCTTAAAGTTTATCTGAAAATCTGGGACAAGCAGTATGGAGCTACCTATAAAGTGCTGGAAATTCTGCAAAATATTTTTTATAGAAATGACGCGGCCCGCGAAGCTTTTGTTGAGATGTGTGATGACAAAGATGTGCAAAAGCTTACTTTCGACAGCTATCTCTATAAGCGTGTTGTCGTAATGAATCCATGGCAGCAGCTCAAGCTAACCCTACTCACCCTGGGCTCTGTGCTCCGTGGCCATGCCCTGGCACCCCAGGGATATCGGCCAGTGCCCAGTGCGGTCCGCACTGAAGCCGTGGCCGAAGAGATGCTGGCCGCCGGCAGCATCCGTGGTGGCATCAATGCCTCCAAGGAAAAGAAAGCTGCGGCTGCCGAGCAGGCGTTAGCCAGCAGCGATACCGCCAGCCCCGTTGCTGCCGCTGATGGCCAGTCCACTGAACAGAGACAGCCAGTCGCCGTAGGCTAAATCTTGGCGAGCCTCGCTACACAATTGGCCCGGCAGCTCTGACTGGCAATTGTTGGCTTAGTTGCTGCTGATCTGCAAGACCAATTATCAGCCAGCCAATTTGTATTGGCTGGCCATTTTTTTGGGCTTCGATAATCTCCCATGACTAATATTCTGGGTAGGCGATTTTTTTAGCAGGCCACGAGGTGAACAAGTTTTGGTTGGGCGAATTAGCCCGACCTGCTCGACAGGCCAGGGCTTGGTTTTCGACTACTGCTTAGAGATGGAAGCCCACGGTGGTCACCACGCGAGTGCCCTGCGCCCTCAGGGCATTGCGGAGAAAGATAGTACTCTGGTTGTGCAATAAATTTTCCCAGCGATAACGGGTTACGAAAATTGGCAATACTATAACGCAAAAGCGATCGCGGCTGGGGCGATGTTGCTTTTCAAAGTCTGCAACAAATTTTAGTACCGGATCTACCAAGGAGCGGTAGGGAGAATCCAGAATCACTAGCGGCACGCCTGGCACCTGGCGCTGCCACTGCTCCCGGAACCGCTCGCCACGATCACTGCTCAATTCTACGTGCACAGCCACCAGTTCGCTGGCAATTGTGGAGGCAAAACGGATTGCTTCAAAGCTGCCCCGGTGCAGATGGCCCACCAGCACCACGGTGGGAGCACCGCCTTCCTTAGGACGATTGGGCAACTTAAGCAGTACATCACTGGCCATGCGCAGGCGCTTGGCCACATAGTTGTAGTGGTTTTTGATCTTGAGGTAGACAGCTACTAGCAGCGGGATGGCCAGCACCACCAGCCAGGCACCCTGGCTGAACTTGCTATAGAGAAGAACCCCTCCAACAATCGCCGTGATCGTGGCCCCTAAGCCATTGATCAGGGCGCGGGGCAGCCAACTGCCGCTCTCCTGGCGCAGTTTCCACCAGTGCACAACCATGCCGGCTTGGGAGAAGCTGAAGCTGAGGAAAACCCCCACCGCATATAGAGGGATTAGCCGGGTTACGCTGCCTTGAAAAATTATCAACAACAGGCCAGCCAGGCCACTGAGGGCCAAAATGCCGTTGCTAAACACCAGGCGATCGCCCATCGATGCCAACTGGCGAGGCAGAAAGCCGTCTTGGGCAAGGAAAGCCGCCAGACGAGGAAAGTCTGCATAGGCCGTGTTTGCGGCCAGCAACAGAATCAGCAGCGTGGCTAATTGTAAGAAGAGTAATAACGGGCCATTGCCAAAAACCTGTTCACCTAGCTGATACAAGAGGGTGGGGCCGTTCTCCACATATACAACCCCTGTGTGCTGGGCTAGCACGCTGATACCGCCGAACATCAGCGCCAGCATCGTTACCATCACCACCAGCACCCGCCGGGCATTGCGCCACTCGCTGGGACGGAAGGCGGTAACACTGTCACTGATGGCCTCGATGCCGGTGAGGGCAGCGCATCCTGAACTGAAGGCTCTCATCAGCAGCACAGGGCCCAGGGCCGTGAGCTCCCCTTGATGATTTATATCCAGCAGTTGCTGCTGCTGAGCTAATTCAATGCCAGGTAATTGACCTAAGCCAGCTTTCACGGCTCCGCCGATCAGCAGGGTAAACACCAATACCATAAATAGGTAGGTGGGCACGCTGAGTAGCTTGGCGCTGGAGCTCACCCCCCGCAGGTTGGCCACCATCACCAGGACGATGGCTACCAGGCAGAGCAACACCCGTTCTGGTTCCAGAATCGGAAAATAGGAGGTGAGCGCGGCAATACCGGCGGCCACACTCACCGCCACCGTCAGCACGTAGTCAATCGATAGGGATGCCCCCGCCACCAGGCCAGGCAATTTGCCGAGGTTGTCCTGGGAAACCCGATAGGAACCACCGCCAAATGGGTAGGCCTTGATTGTTTGCCGATAGCTCACGGCCACGATCGCCATCAAGCCCAGGATCAGGCCTGTGATCGGCAGGGTGAACTGCAAAGCAGCCGCTCCGGCCATGCCCAGCACCAGCACGATCTCCTGGGTGGCATAGGCCACAGAGGAGAGGGCATCGGAACTGAGGATCGCTAGGGCTTCGGCGTTGTTGAACCGCTCTTCGGCGTGGGCGCTGGTGGGCAGGGGGGCGCCGATCAGCACTCTTCTCAGCTGGCTGATGGCGGAAAAAGGTCGCGGCACACCTGCAGGCTGAAACTGGCCAAACCCTAGTCCTGCCTAGGCTGGCCCCCCAGGAAGTGCTGTTGAAAGTTGGGCGTTCCCTCCCTGCTAACCACGCTGTTGATCCTGATGATCGGGCTGCTGATCGCCAGATTGTTGGCGGGCAGGCTGGCCCGCTGGGCAGTGCCGGCGATCGTGTTGGAGCTGTTGGTGGGCTTTGCCCTGGGCAACACGCTGCTGCCATTCGCATCGATCGCCCCCCTGAGCGGCCTTACCGAGCTGGGGGTGTTGACGCTGTTCTTTCAAGTGGGCATGGAGGTGCGCTCAGATCTGCTCTCTGCCAGCGCCTTCACAATCCTGCGCCTGGTGGGTCTCAGTTGTCTCACACCGCTACTGGCCTTCTGGCCCTTGACCCATGGGTTTGCCATGGCGGCGCCCACCGCCTGGTTGTGTCTAGCGGTATTGAGCGCCACCGGCACCGGCGTCACCCTGCGCTTGCTGAGCCAGCGCTCAGCCCTGCGCACCCCCTCAGGCCGATTGTTGGTGGCGGTATCGGTGCTGGACGACCTGCCCGCCATCGGCCTGCTCAGCCTGGCAATGGCCAGTGGCGGCTCCTCCCTGGCCAAGGGCAGCCAGGTTGGACCATCCCTGTGGCTGGGGCTGTTAGCCGCAGCGGCGAGCTATTGGTTGAGCGGTTGGTGGGGCCGCCAGCGACCTAGCCAGAGGTTGGATGCTTTGACGGTTCTGATCCTGCTGATCGGCTCGGCCTGGCTGGGGGAGATCTCCGGATTCACCTCCTTGCTGGGGGCGCTTTGGGGGGGGATTTTGCTCAACAGGCTGGTGCCGGTAAATGGTGAGGCGAGCCAGATGCTGGAGGTGCTCTCGGAGGTGTTTTTGCCCCTTTACTTCATCAGCGTGGGCATGAGATTGTCGGCGGAGACGCTGCTGCAACCCAAGGCCTGGCTGTTGGCCCTGGCCCTGGTGGGCCTAGGTGTGCTCAGCAAGCTGATCTGTGGACTGGGGGTTAGTGGCGCCGACAGGGCTAGGGGCGTAGATCGCCAGCTGGTGGTGTTTGGCTTGATTCCCAGGGGACTGCCGGGGCTGGTGTTCGCTACTACTGCCCTCTCTGCCGGTTTGATCAATGGGGTGGAGTTTTCGGCACTGGTGCTGATGGTTACCGTTACCACAGTGCTGGGACTACTGCTTTTAGATCGGCGCATCATGCAGCTCAATAGAGTGGGCCAGAACCCATCCACATAAAAAATCTTCGACGAATGCCGGAGATTGAAATGATTGAAAAGTTTTATTAAAAAAACTAAGCCAAAATTAGCTGAGCAATTTAGGGCTTGAGCGGCTTGGCATCAGCTAGAAAAGCTGTGGATTAAGCTAGCTCTGATTAAGTGGCTGTGGATTTCCGATGAGGGCAGATCAGGCTTAGACGGCGATAGTGCCGGTTTCGCCGGTGCGGATCCTCACGGCATTTTCCACTGGCAGGACGAAAATTTTTCCGTCGCCGATCTCGCCGGTTTGGGCAGCTTGCTGAATTGTCGCCAGGGCGGCATCCAGCTTGGCATCGTCCACCACCACCTCCACCATCACCTTGGGCAGAAAATCCACCTTGAACTCAGTGGCCCGGTAGCGCTCCACCTGTCCCTTTTGACGCCCGAAACCCCGGACCTCGAAGACGGTCATGCCGACGATCTCTAGCTCGACCAAGGCCTTCTTAACTTCATCCAGCTTGCCTGGACGCAGAATCGCTTTAATCAGTTTCATGGCCGGATCAGCTGTTCATAGGATCGTAGGCCTCTTCTCCATGGGCGACATAGTCCAGACCGCGGCTCTCGTCTTGGGGGGAAACCCGCAGGCCGATGGTGGCGCCAAGGATCCAGAGAATCACAGCGGTGCCGAGGCCGACAAAGCCATAGGAGATCAAAACTGCCTTGCAATGGGCGATGAAAAGACCCAGATTGCCGCTGCTGGCGAGGATTTCAGCCGACTTAGGGAAATAATCCGCAGGTACCAAGGCTGGCACCGCCAACAAGCCAGTTAGCAGGGCACCGATGGTGCCACCCACGCCGTGCACCATAAATGCATCGAGGGAGTCGTCAAATTTGATCGCTGCCTTCACTTGTACAGCGAGATAGCAGCTAATTGCCACAACAGCGCCAATAATGATCGCCTGGGGCATGTATACAAAGCCAGCGGCAGGGGTAATGCCCACCAGGCCAGCCACAGCGCCAGTGGCTGCACCCACGGCGGTGGGTTTGCCATCGCGGAACCATTCAATCAGGCACCAGGTGAGCATCGCCATCGATGCGGCCACGCTGGTGGCCATGAAGGAGAAACCGGCACCCTTTGCCGCGAAATAGCTGGCGCCATTGAAGCCAAACCAGCCAAACCAGAGCAGGCCAGCACCCAACAAAATGAAAGGTACGTTATGGGGTGGACGCAGCTGATCGGGATAGGTGCTGCGGGGACCAACGATGGCCGCCGACACCAAAGCTGCTACACCGGCAGCTATGTGAACCACTGTGCCGCCAGCGAAGTCAATTACCCCCAGCTCCCCGAAAGGACCTATGTAGCCACCACCCCAGACCATCTTGGCCATGGGACAGTAGATGAAAATACTCCATAGTAGTGAAAACCAGAACCAAGCCTTGAAGTTGATTCTCTCAACCAACGCTCCGGATATAAGTGCCGGGGTGATAATGGCAAACATGCCCTGAAATAGGGCAAAGGAAGATCCCGAGATCGCAAATCCATCGGCTAGAGGAGCATCCCCGAGGGGGCCACCAACGCCGTTAAGCCACATCTGACCCAGGCCACCGATAAAGGGGCTGCCGAAACCTGTGTCAAACGAGAGGGAATAACCGATAACCACCCATACAACCCCGATGAGTCCCATCAGGAAAAAGCTCATCATCATCGTGTTGAGCACATTCTTAGCCCTGGTGAACCCGCCGTAGAAGAACGCCAGACCCGGCGTCATCAGCAGCACCAGGGCAGAACCCATCAACATCAACAGGGTGTCGGCGCCATCGGTGGGCACCTTTTGCAGCGCCGCATTGGCGGAGCCCGCCATCAAGGGCAGCAGGCCTGCGCCGGCGGCGAGCAGCAGCACCCCGTAGCGCTTGAGTTGGGGTTGCTGTACGCCAGCCAGAACTCCCTGGCGGAAACGATCGAAGGTGGCAAGGGCCGATGGGCCTCCCCCCTGCCGGGGATTTGAAATCATGCTTTGCAGAAAGCAACACGCTTATACTTTCAACATGGGTGGGCAAACCTCATGTATCCAATGCAACCGTTTGCCCAGCAGCTTCAAAGGCTGAAATGGCGGCAGATCAACCAGGGAACCAACAGCGTCAACCCGAAGGTGAGCGGAGCGCCATAGCGGGTCATGTCCAAAAAGCGGTAGCGGCCAGGCCCCATCACCATCAGGTTGCATTGGTAGCCAATCGGTGTGAGGAAGCTTTGGCTGGCGGCAAACAGGATGGCGTAGATGAAGGCTAAGGGGGGTAAATTCAGTCCCTTGGCCAGTTCCGTGGCGATCGGCGTCAGTAGCACCACGGTGGCGCCGTTGCTGAGGGTCTCGGTGAATACCTGGGCCAGAAGAAACACCACCGCCAGCACGCCATAGGCAGACCAGCCATCTAGGGATTGCAACAGATCCTTGGCCATGGCAGTGGCTAGACCCGTGTTCTGCATCGCCACGCTGAAGCAAGACAGGGAGCCCAGTAGCAGGATTACGTCCCAACGGATGGAGCGTTGCAGCTCGCCCGGGCGCAGGCACCCGGTGGCCACCATCGCCACCACCGACAGCAACACCGCAGCCATCACATTCATCAGCTTGAACATCGGCAGCAACACCACCAGCGAGGCCAGAACCATTGCCACCCACTTGCGATTGGTGGTGGGTAAGTCTTTCTCCAGTTCGTCGAGCAGCACCAGATCGCTGCTGTCCTGCAGGCCCCGAATTGCATCTATGGGCGCCTGCAACAGCAATACGTCACCGGCCTGCAAAACCACCTTGCCCAGCAGATCCCTAAGTACCTGCCTGCCCCGCCGCACCGCTAGCAGGGTGGCGTTGTAACGCTGGCGAAAGCGCAAATCCCGCACGGAACTGCCATGAAGGCTGGAGCCTCCTGGAAGCAGCACCTCCACCAGGCGCTGACTGGATTTAACATTATTTAACTCTGCCAGGTCTGTTTCCGAATCCCCCACCGGTGCCAAGGTGACGGTTTGTTCCTGCTGCAGCCGCAGCAGGTCCTGGCGCTGGCAGCGCAATAGCAGCCGATCGCCGGCTAGCAGCTGCAGGTCTGCAAAGGGAGCATTAAAACTCTGATCACCCCGATGCAGCTCCAACACGTCCACGTCAAAGCGGCGTTGTAGACGACTATTGTGCAGCGACTTGCCAATTAGTTCTGAACCTTCAGGGATCAATACGTCGGTGAAGTAGCCACCATTGGTGAGATCGGAGAGCAGATCATTGCTGGAAAGACCACGATCCGGCAGTAAACGATCGGATGCCCAGATTAAGTAGAGACCACCAAACAGCCAAAGCGGGATGCCAATGGCGGTGAAATCGAATAAGTCAATTGCTCCGAAACCTAGTTTTTTGCTTACTTCGCTGGCCAATAGGTTTGTGGATGTTCCGAGTAGCGAAATAGTGCCGCCGATCACCACCGCAAACGACATGGGCAGCATCACGCGCGAGGGGGAAATGCGCCGCCGTTGACACCAGTTCTCCAGTACCGGCAGCAGCGTGGCAACGATTGGGGTATTGGGAATAAACCCAGAAATCGGGGCCACCACCCCCACCATCAGCATGATTAGGCGTCTTGGGCTGCGGATGGCATCGGAGGCAATCAAGGCTCGCAGGCGATCCACGCCGCCGCTGCGAAACAGGCCTGCAGACACGGCAAACAGACCCATCAATGTGATTAGAGCTGGGCTGCCAAAGCCCTGGGCCGCCTCATCGGGTTTGAGCACCTTAAACACCACAAGCAGCGCCGCCGCCAGCAGGCCCGTGACCTCCGGCGGCAGCCAGCCGCCCACAAACAGGGCGATGGATCCGGCAAACACCCCTAGGGTGATCGCGGCGTCTGGATGGGCAGCGACCTCTAGAAAAGCACTCATGGTCGCTTCGACCAATTACAAATCAAAAGCTTAAACATGGTGTAAAATTGGTTTAGAAAGGTAAGTTCGGATCCTCCCGCCCTGCTGTCGCTCAGGTCCAGGTCTGCAGTCGCTCAGCTGGTTGACCCCTGCCGCCCCTCCTGCCCCTCAGCTGTCTCTCGGTTGTACCTCGGCTACTCCTCGCCTGCCGCTGCTGCCCCCTCAGCTATTGACGCAATTCAGCTCTGAGCAGTTGCCTTTGATGGCTTTGCAGGCCTTCGCCAGAGGCCCCAGCCAGGGCGCTCACCAGCTGCCTCGGAGTTTGCTTGCTAGGGATCGAGCCATAAATTCGGATGAGATTATGGTCCACTTTCGGCCCAAAGGGCCATCTCTCTGGCCAAGGGGCCAACGCTTGGTCAGAAAGGTGGGAAAATCGGGCCAGTTCAGCGGTTGCGGATGCCCCGGTTCTTCTCTCTCCAGCAAACTGGCGGCCTAGGGACAAGTCGCTGTTCCCCTGCCCAGGCCAGGCGCCTGCCGATCTTGCTGTTGGCCGCCCTGCTAATGGGCCCCCTGGCCGGTTGCGCTCCCGAGGACGGCTCCGGCGTGCAGAGCCAGAAGATGGCGGCGATCCAGAGCCGCGGCAAGTTGATTTGCGGCGTTGAGGGCACCCTGCCTGGCTTCAGCTTTGTCGAGCCCGATGGCCGCTATTCCGGCCTCGACGTGGACGTCTGCAAGACGGTGGCGGCCGCCCTGTTGGGGGACGCCAGCAAGGTGGAGTATCGCAATCTCAATTCCAGCGAGCGCTTCGCCGCCTTGGCCAGCGGCGAAGTGGACCTGCTCTCTCGCAACACCACAGAGACGCTCAGTCGCGATGCCGCTGGCGGCAACGGCCTCAGCTTTGCCCCAACTGTCTTCTATGACGGCCAGGGTGTGATGGTGCCCGTGGCCAGCGGCATCAAAGGCTTGAAGGATCTGGCTGGCAAGCCGATCTGTGTGGAAAGCGGCACCACCACAGAACTCAACTTGGCGGACCGGATGCGCGAGCTGAACGTGGCTTATACGCCGCTCAAGTTCCAGACCAGTGACCAGACCTACGCCGCCTACCTGGGGGCACGCTGCGTGGCGGTAACCAGCGACCGCTCCCAGTTGGCCGGCAAGCGCAGCAGCTTCCCCAATGCCGATGCTCACGCCCTGTTGCCGGAGGTGATGAGCAAGGAACCGCTCAGCCCCGCCAGTGTCAACTCTGATCCGGCCTGGGCCGATGCGGTGCGCTGGTCCATCTACGCCTTGATGCAGGCAGAAGAATTGGGGCTCACCCAGGCCAATGTGGATGCCAAATTTTCCGAGGCAAAGGCTAATAAGAATCTTGCCGACTTACGTCGATTCCTAGGGATTGAGGGCGATTTTGGTAAGCAGCTAGGTCTTCCTTCGGAATTTGCTTTTAAGGCGATAAAAGCTGTGGGTAACTACGGCGAAGTTTTCGATCGTAATGTGGGCCCCGCTTCCAAGCTCAAGCTTGAACGCGGCATCAACCGACAGTGGAAAGAAGGTGGTCTTATCTATGCCCCTCCCTTCCGTTGATGGGCAACCCTCTCAACCCCCAGCAATTCCAGCGAGGGGGCTTTAATGGTGCAGAAAATCCAGGTTTGTCCCAGCCACCCTGGTGGCGTAACCGGCTGCTGATCCCCTGGCTGGTGCAGGCGTTGGTGGGTTTCGTATTGCTGTTGCTGGTAGCTTTTTTACTCGGCAATCTGGTGCGCAATCTCACTGCTGCCGGCCTATTGCTGAGTTGGCGCTGGTTGGGACAGCCCGCCGGCTTTGACATCGCCGAATCAGTTTTGCCTTTTCAGGCCGAGATGCCCTACTGGCGAGGGCTGCTGGCCGGTCTGGGCAATACGCTGCGGGCCGTAAGCTGCGGCCTGATTGGAGCCACAATTGTGGGCACCCTGGCGGGGATGGCCAACTTTAGTAGCAACGGCCTGCTGCGTCGCCTGGTGCGTGTCTATGTAGAGTTGGTACGTAATATCCCACTTCTGTTGCAGCTGGTCTTTTGGTATTTCGTTGTTTTCCTATCGCTGCCCAATGGCCTCGCTGCCCTGCAGGGTCCCGGCGTAGTGCTAGCTAAGTCTGGTTTGTATCTGGCTGGTTTTCATAATGGTCTGCATTGGGTTGGCCCCCAACTGATTAATGATGTGTGGCAGGCACCGCTGCGCTTGAGTGTCGAATTCTGCGCTCTGCTGGTGGGCCTGGTGGTTTACTCCGGCGCTTATATAGCCGAGGTGGTGCGGGGCGGCATCGCCTCGGTGCCCGCTGGTCAATGGGAGGCCGCTTCCTCCCTGGGCCTGGGCTGGCTGGCCAGCATCCGCCATGTGGTTATTCCCCAGGCCCTGCCCGTAATCGTGCCGGGTCTGAACACCCAGTACATTTCCCTTGCAAAAAATTCCTCCCTGGCCGTGGCCGTTGGCTACGCCGATCTCTACGCCGTGGCTGAAACCACCCTCAACCAAACCGGCCGAGCGGTGGAGGTAGTAATTCTGTTGTTGGGCACCTACCTGGTGTTGGATCTGTTGATCTCAGCAGTGATGAATGCTCTCAACCAGTTGGTTCGCATTAAGGAGCGCTGAGATGGGCAATTCTGTTACTGGGGAGCTTCCCCCTGGCTCCCTGCAGCGCGGCAAGGATTGGCTGCGCCGGGAACTGTTTGCTACCAGGCTAGATGGGCTGCTCAGTTTTGTGCTGATCGGCTCGATTTTGGCTGCATTGTTTGGGCTGTTGCGTTGGGCACTCCTCCAGGCCAACTGGGCGGTGATTCAACTGAACAGCACCCTGCTCTGCATCGGTCGTTACCCGATCGAGCAGCAATGGAGGCTGTGGTTGCTGGCCTTTTTGCTGGCTGCCACCGCTGGCGCCAGTTGGGGCCTGCTGCGCAGCTGTCGTCGCGCCGATCGCCCCGGGCTGCTTTGGCCCCGAAACGACCGCATTTCCGCTGCGGTGCTGCTGGCTGTTTGCCTGATCACCCCCCAGGCCCTGGGGCTATCTACTGCTATTGCTGGCCGCTGGCTAGCCATTGCCTGCCTGTTACTGGCTATGCGCTGGTTGCTCGGACGACTAGGTAGACGGCTGGGGGCAGATGCGATCAAATGGTTTGCGCTGGTTTGGCCAGTTATTTATTTGCTTGGGATGGTGTTGATCAATGGCGGTTTCGGCCTAACGCCCGTGGCCAGTGCCGAGTGGGGCGGTTTGATGCTCACCTTGTTGCAGGCCAGCTTTGCCATCCTGCTCTGCTTTCCCCTGGGGGTGATGCTGGCCCTAGGTCGCCGCAGTAGCTATCCTTTGCTGCGCTGGGGGTCGGTGATCTATATCGAATTCATCCGCGGTGCACCGCTGATTACCCTGCTTTTCTTAGGCCAGAACATTCTCGGTTTTTTGCTGCCAGGCGGGCTGGCACCAGAGCGGGTTTGGCGAGCGGCTTGGGTGCTAACAATTTTTGCGGCCGCCTATCTCGCAGAAGCGGTACGTTCTGGCCTTGCGGCCATTCCCAACGGCCAACTGGAGGCAGCCCGCTCCCTGGGCCTATCCACCGCCCAGGGCCTGCAGCACGTGGTGCTGCCCCAGGCCCTGCGGGTGGCCTTGCCGGTGATGGTGGGGCAGTTCATCTCGCTACTGCAAGACACCACCCTGCTGTCCTTGATTGGCCTGATGGAGCTGCTGGGCACCGCCCGCACCGTGATGGCAAATCCCGATTTTCTTGGCCACTATGGCGAGGTTTACCTCACCTTGGCCCTGTTGTTCTGGTGCTGCTGCGCTGCCCTTGGGCTGGGCAGCCGAGCCCTGGAGCGGCGTCTTGATCCCCACCACCTGCCCAACCTGCGATGATCGCCGCCATAGCTGAAGAGGCAACTCAGTCCCTGATCCTCGAGGCCAAAGATGTTCACAAATGGTATCCAAATGGATTCCACGCGTTGCGGGGAGCCAGCCTGCAGGTACAGCGGGGCGAGGTGGTAGTAATAATGGGCCCATCTGGCTCTGGCAAGAGCACTTTTATTCGCACCTTTAATGCCCTTGAGGACTATCAAAAAGGCGCCATTCAGTTTGATGGCCTGCCATTGGGAAACGACCTGCGCCATATCGAGGCTATTCGCCGCGAAGTTGGTATGGTGTTTCAGCAGTTTAATCTATTTCCCCATCTAACTGTTCTGCAAAACCTTACCCTGGCGCCGATGTTGGTGCGACGTCGCAGCCGGGCGGAGGCTCAGCAGCGGGCCCTGGAACTGCTGACTAGGGTGGGGATTGCTGAACAGGCTGGCAAGTTTCCAGGCCAGCTTTCCGGTGGCCAGCAACAGCGCGTGGCAATCGCTCGCTCGCTCTGCATGGATCCCCGGCTGATGTTGTTTGACGAGCCCACCAGCGCCCTCGATCCAGAAATGGTGCGTGAAGTGCTCGATGTGATGCAAGGGCTGGCCGCCGATGGCATGACCATGGTGGTAGTTACTCATGAGGTGCGCTTCGCCCGCCAGGTGGCAGATCGCGTGGTGCTGATGGCAGACGGTGAAGTGGTGGAGATTGCGCCACCAGAAACCTTTTTCACTAACCCCAGCCACGAACGCACGCGCCGTTTCCTAGATCAAATTCTGTAGAGCAGCCCCTGCCGCACTGCAAACGGTGCCGTCAACTGGGACAATGAGTAGCTTTTAGCGGCTGCAACGTGATTGGTGCCAGACAGCTGGGCCGCTACCTGGCCTTTCCCTTGGTTTGCTGTGGGGCTGGCCTGGCGATCGTGGCGGGCAGCGCCGGCTTGCAGGCTGCCTGGCTCACCTTGGTGCTGCTTTTGCTGGAGATCTCCCTCTCCTTTGACAATGCCGTTGTCAATGCTCGGGTGCTCGATCGGCTTAGTCCTGGTCAGCAAAAGTTTTTCCTCACCTGGGGCCTGGTGATTCCTGTCTTCGGTGTGCGCTTTATTGGACCTTTGGCCATGGTCTCGCTGGCCGGTGGCGTGGGCATGGGCGAGGCCCTCGATGCTGCTCTGCACAATCCAGAGCACTATCGAGAATTGCTAGAAGTTGCTGAGCCGCGCATTCTGGCATTTGGCGGCATGTTTCTACTTATGGTATTCCTGCGCTACTTCTTCGATGAAGCTAAGACGCTCCACTGGTGGCGCAGCATTGAAAAAAGGCTAAGTTCCGCTGGTCGTATTGAAGCTATTGAGGTGGCTTTAGCCTTGGTAGTGCTGCTGCTGCTGGCCGCAAACATTCCAGCCTCTCTGCAGGCCGCCGTGCTGTTCAGTGGCTTAATCGGTTTGGTGTTGCAATTGGTAAGCACCTCCATCTCCGAGGCCTTCGGCAGTGAAGAGTCGCTGGTGGCTTCCCCGGGCTCGGCTGCATCTACCAGTGGTCAGGCTCTGGCCACAGGAGGGCTGGCCAGCCTTATCTATCTGGAACTGCTCGATGCCTCCTTCAGCCTGGATGGCACGATCGGCGCTTTTGCCATTACCCAAAGCTTGCCACTCATTCTCACTGGCCTAGGCCTTGGAGCCCTGTTTATTCGCTCCCTCACCCTGATGTTGAGCCGTGAGCGGGCTCTTGATCAGCTGGTTTACCTGGAGCACGGGGCCCACTACGCCATCGGCGCCTTGGGTCTGCTGATGCTCACTGGCATTCCCCTGGGAGTACACCACCTGCATCTGCCTGAGTGGCTCAGTGGCCTTATTGGAGTAGTGCTGCTTGTCGCTGCCCTGCTGGACTCGATGCGCCATGGCCGACAGGCACAGCGGCCATGATCGCTAGGCGGCATTTATTAATCAATTTACTTGATTCGCTAGTGGTTTTCCCAGGGATTGCCTGGCTGGCGCCAGCTTTTATTTCTCGGGGTGGTCTCGGGGAAATGGTGCAATTATTGCCAATAGAGCAAGCATCAAAAAGCCGGCCCTGGAGCCGGCTTTAAAACGGAGAGGGAGGGATTCGAACCCTCGATAGAGTTGCCCCTATACAGCATTTCCAGTGCTGCGCCTTCGACCACTCGGCCACCTCTCCAGGGGCAAAATGGGGCAACCAGGTGTCAATGTAGCAGTTCACCCCCTCCCCCCTTGGCTTCCCAGGTCTTGACGTCCCACTCCAAGACGTCCCACTGCAAGACGTCCCACTGCAAGACGTCCCACTGCAAGACGGCAAACAGCATCGCGGCAGACACCATGGAGGCAAACAGCATGACGGCAAACAGCATCAATTCCCAAGGCCTGCAGCCCCTCGCCATCGCTGCAGAGTCCCCGACTGTCCCTGCCCCAGCTGCCGACGGCCCAGCCGCAGCTGCGGAGTGCCCAGCTGTCGAGGGCATGACCGCCAGGGGCGGCGATGGGCCGCCAGCGCCAGTCGAGGCCAGCCCGGCGCCCAGCTTCCCGATCACCGTGCACTGGCTAGAGCAGGGTCGGGTGATCCAGCACCAGGTGCCGGCTGGGGAATACATCCTTCGCAGCTTTGAGCAGCAGGGCGACCCCCTGCCCTTCAGCTGTCGCCAGGGCTGTTGTACGGCCTGTGCCGTGCGGGTGTTGCAGGGGGCGATCGACCAGCGGGAGGCCCTTGGCCTTTCCCAGGAGCTGCGGGCCCAGGGCTATGGGCTGCTCTGCGTGGCTAGGGCCACCGGGCCGCTTGTGGTGGAAACCCAGGCGGAAGACGAGGTGTACGAGCTGCAGTTTGGCCGCTTCTTCGGGCGTGGCAAGGTGCGCTCCGGTCTGCCCCTGGAAGAAGAATGAATCAGTCCAGCCCCCACCCGTCCAGCCCTCACCCGTCCAGCCCCCACGACCCCAGCCCACTCCAGCGCCGCTCCGATGCGGCAGCTATGGCTTCAGGCCTGCAGGGCACAGACTTGGAGAAGTTGGCCGATCTGGCCCGTCGGGCCGCCTTGGCTGGAGGGGAGCTGTTGCGCCATCACTTCGGGCGGCTGGAGCAGGTGCGAGAGAAGGGGCGCAGTGGCGATCTGGTCACCGAGGCCGACCTGGCAGCAGAAGCGGCGGTGCTGAGCTTGTTGGAGCAGGAGACACCGCAGATCGGAGTGCTGGCTGAGGAGAGCGGTCGCATCGCCAAACAGGGCGGCCTGGAGTGGTGTGTCGATCCCCTCGATGGCACCACCAATTACGCCCATGGCTTTCCGCTGTTCGGCACCTCGGTGGGGCTCTGCTGGCAGGGGCAGCCCCTGCTTGGTGCCATCGCTGTCCCCGTGCTCGACCAGCTCTATTGGGCAGCGCCGGGCTTGGGGGCTTGGTGTAACGAGCAGGCCATTCGGGTAAGTGGTTGTAGCAAACTCGCCGATTCCTTACTGACCACTGGCTTTGCCTACGATCGCCGTAGCCGCCTTGACAACAATTACGCCGAATTCGCCTATTTCACCCATCGCACCCATGGCGTCAGACGCGGCGGCGCGGCGGCCGTTGACTTGGCTTTTGTAGCTGCCGGTCGCTGCGATGGCTACTGGGAACGCGGCCTCTCTCCTTGGGATCTGGCCGCTGGAGTGGTGTTGGTGGAGCAGGCCGGCGGCCTGGTGAGCGCCTACGACGGCGGTGAGTTCGAGCTGGCCTGTGGCCGACTGATCGCCTGTGCCCCAGGCCTGCACAGGGAGCTGATCGATGGTTTGGCGGTTTGCCAGCCCCTGCCCGGTGCCAGCTACGGCGCCCCTGAATTGGAGGCCCCGGAATTGGAGGCCACCTGAGTTGGGGCCCGCCTATGCATGGTCAACCGGGCATGGGGCTTATGGGCCCTGTTGGTCTGGGCGGCTTGCGTAGGAGGATCGGCGGCGATATCGCTGCTCCAGTCCATGGCTCTGCAACCCGCCGCCGGCGTCCGGGATCTAAACCCCGGCGAGGTGGAGCAGAACCGCAGTATCTGCGCCCAGTTGTCGTCTGTCTACAGGCGTTGGGGTTATCAGCAGCTCACTCCCCCCAGCGTGGAGCGCTCGGACACCCTGGAAGCCGGTGGGGCCATCAATGAGCGCGAGATTGTGCGCCTGGTGAGTGGCGAGCCCCTGGGGTTGAGGCCAGAATTAACCGCACCGATTGCTAGGGCGGCCTGTACGCGGCTGGCCTCCCAGCCGCGACCGCTGCGCCTCTGGAGCGAGGGCACGATCTTCCGCAGCTGGCTTGGGGAGGGGGGAGCCCAGCGCATCCAGGAACAGCTGCAAAGTGGCGTGGAACTGCTGGGCGAGCCCTCCGCGGCCGCGGAAGCAGAGCTGTTGCGGTTGCTGTTGGCGGCGGTGGGCAGCCTGGGCCTCGACCAGCGGCACCGCCCCCGGCTGCTGCTGGGCCACCACGGCTTACTCAGCTTGCTGCTGGAGCGCCTGCCAGAGCCGGTGCGCCCCGCCGCCCGCACGGCATTGAGTGGCCTCGACGCCCTATCCCTGGCCAGCCTGCCTCTGAGCGAGGAGCAGCGTCTCTGGTTGCAGGAGCTGAGCCGCCTGCGGGGCGCTCCGGCCCAGGTGCTGGAGACGTTGGCCGTTTGGCTCGGCCAGCACCCCCTGCTCACCAGCCTGGCTGCCACCTTGGAGCTGGTGATGCCCGCTGCCGCGCGCCATGGGGTGAGCCTGCAGCTGGATCCCACTTTCCAGCCCCACTTTTCGCTCTACGACGGCCTGGTGCTGAAATTGGTGTGCCAGGGCAGCGATGCGCCTGTGGCGATCGCCAGCGGCGGCCGTTATGACGCCCTGGTGGGGCGCTTTTGCCCGCCGGAGGCCCGCCAAGCCCACTTGGCCTGCGGCGTTGGTTTTGGCTTCGATATCGAGGCAATCCGGGAATTGGCCGGCCAGGGCGAGTGGCCAGCCCAAGCCAGCAATCGCCACCTGGTGAGCTTCAGCGAGCAGGCTGGGCTGGCGGTAGCCCTAGATGCTCTGGAAACCCTGCATGCGGCGGGCCTTGTGGCCGAACTGCACGGCCAGCCCCTGGCCAATCGAGCCGCCGCCGAGGCCCTGGCCAGCCAAAGGGGTTGCGGAGCCGTGGAGTTCTTGGCTTGAACCGCCGGTGGGCAGCGGTGGATCGCGGCGGTAGGGGAGCCGCTTTCTAGGATCCAGCCAACTGAAAACCCGCCCCATGGCCCACACGATCGTCACCAATGTGTGCGAGGGCGTGGCCGACTGCGTCGATGCCTGCCCCGTGGCCTGCATCCATCCAGGCAAGGGGGCCAACAAAAAGGGGCTTGGCTTCTACTGGATTGATGCCGATACCTGCATCGACTGTGGCATCTGCCTACAGGTGTGTCCGGTGCAGGGGGCGATCCTGGCCGAGGAGCGGCCCGAACTGCAGAAAGTCGGCTGATTTCAGGAGCTGATCCCAGGGGCTGATCCCGGCGGGGCGGAGCGAGGGCGGTTCGGTCACCCCTCCCTTGGGCCCATTGAGCTCTGAGGCGGTTGATCCTTAAGGTATTGATCAGCGATTCCAGCTTGACGATGCCGGTGCTAGACGAAAAGGGTCAGATTCAGATCCACACCGAAAATATCTTTCCAATCATTAAGAAGGCTGTTTACAGCGGCCATGAGGTGTTCCTGCGGGAGCTGGTCAGCAATGGCCTCGACGCCATCAGCAAGCGCCGCATGGCTGCCATGGCAGGCGACTGCAGCGAGGGCGATGAGGGCAAGATCTCGATTCGTATCGATCGCGAAAAAAATACCCTCACAATTACCGATAACGGCATCGGTATGACCGCCGAAGAGGTTAAGCGCTATATCAATCAAGTGGCATTCTCCAGTGCCGAAGACTTTTTGGAGAAGTACAAGCAGGAAGACGATGCAATCATTGGCCACTTTGGTCTGGGGTTTTACTCCAGCTTCATGGTGGCCAAGCAGGTGGAGTTGGTGAGCCTCTCGGCCCGTCCCAATGCCGAGGCCGTGCGCTGGAGCTGTGATGGCTCCCCCAGCTTCAGTTTGGAAGCGGCAGAGCGTAGCGAGCCGGGCACCGACGTGATCCTGCACTTGATGGAGGAGGAGCTGGAGTACATCGAGCCCGCCCGCATCCGCACCCTGATCACCACCTACTGCGACTTCATGCCAGTGGAGGTGCAACTGGAGGGCGAAACTGTTAACAAGCGCCAGGCACCTTGGCGCAAGAGCCCCCGGGATCTCAGCGATGAAGATTACATCGAATTGTATCGCTACTTGTATCCCTTTCAGGGGGATCCCCTGCTGTGGGTTCACCTGAATACCGATTACCCCTACACGCTTCAAGGTATTTTGTATTTTCCCAAGTCCACCGGCAGGGCCGATTGGGATAAGGGTGAAATCCGCCTCTATTGCAACCAGGTTTTTGTTAGCGATTCGATCAAGGAGGTGGTGCCCCGCTATCTGCTGCCCCTGCGCGGCGTGATCGATTCCCCCGACATCCCCCTGAACGTCAGCCGCTCCGCCCTGCAAACCGATCGCCGGGTGCGTTCGATCGGCGGCTTCGTGGCCAAGAAGGTGGGTGACCGACTCAAGGAGCTGCACCGGGATGATCCCCGCCGCTATGCCGAGATCTGGGAATCACTGGCCCCGTTCATCAAAATCGGTGCCATGGAAGACGACAAATTTGCCGAACAGGTGGCCGATCTTGTCCTGTTTGGCACTACTGCTACCGCTCAAACAGCCACCGCCCAAACAGCCATCGCCCAAACAGTCATCGCCCAAACAGCTACCGCCCAAACAGCCACCGCCCCCGCAGACGACTCCTCGTCAGACGGCGCCACGGCTGCGGATGCCAGCGTTACGCCAGAAAACTCCGCCGGCGATGCTGAAAATCTCGATCCGATTCCCGGCCAAGGCGGCAAGGCCTACACCACCTTGGCCGGTTACCGGAGCCGCCTGGCCGCCGATAACGACAAGCGCATCCTCTACTGCACCGATGAGGCGGGTCAGGCCAGCGCCCTTGCCCTATGGAAGAGCCAGTCAGCGGAGGTGTTGCTGGCCGATACATTCGTAGATACCCAATTCATCCCCTGGCTGGAATACCGCCATGAGGAACTCAAATTCCAGCGGGTGGATGCTGAGCTAGACGACTCCCTGCAGGAGCAGGAGAGTGAATTGGCCGACGCCGATGGCAAGGACAATTCCGAAAAACTGCGCCAGCTGTTCAAGGGCGCCCTGGCCAACGACAAGGTGACGATCCAGGTGCAGGCCCTCAAGGGCGAAACCGCCCCTGCCGCCCTGATCCTGCTGCCCGAGCAGATGCGCCGCATTAATGACATGGGTGCGCTGATGGAGCAGCGGCTGCCGGGGCTGCCCGACCACCATGTGCTGCTGGTGAACCGCAAGCACAAGTTGGTGGAAGGTCTGCTCAAGCTCTCGGCCGGCTCAGTGATCACCGGTGCTGGCAGCTCCCCCAGCCAACAGTTGGCCGACGAGCTCAGTGCTCATATTTACGAACTGGCAAGGCTGGCGGTGGGTGGTCTGGAGCCCAACCAGTTGGCCGGTTTCCAGCAACGCAGCTCCGATCTGATGGGCAAACTGATGGAGCGCGGCCTCTGATCCACGAACAGCGATAAGCCCTGGGCCAGGCCTGCAGGATTGCGGTGCAGCAGGCGACAGTTGGCAGCTCTTCGCTGCTGACGAGCTCATCGGTGCACAGCTGCAGCTGAGCTGGCGGCCCGAACAGCAAAAGTGGTTCCACGAGGGTTCGGGCAGCGGTAGCGCTGAAGGGCTCCGGGAACCATTGGCTAAGGGCCCCAGGAGCTAGCGTCCAACGGCCCTGGTAGCCAGGGTCTGTTTGCTACTATTAACAAGTGGGCGAATGCCCGCAATTTTTTTTCTCAGGTTGAAGGTTCATGTCCCGGGTCTGCCAACTCACCGGCAAGCGTGCCAACAACGGCATGGCCGTGTCCCACTCCCACGTTCGCACCAAAAAGCTGCAACAGGTGAACCTGCAGGAGCGGCGCCTCTGGTGGGAAGAAGGCAACCGCTTTGTAAAACTGCGGGTATCCACCCGCGCCCTCAAGACCATCCAAAAGAAAGGTCTTGGCGCCTACGCCAAGGAATTGGGTGTAAACCTGGCCAAGATCTGATTCGCCATAACGGCGAGCTCCTAATCTTGTTCACTAAATCACATGAATCGCCGCGAACTTTTACGCACTAGCCTGGCCAGTGCTCTGTTCGCCACCACCGGCCTGCTGGCTAATCCTCGGCGGGCTTTTGCCATGGGCGGAACCCTGCCTTCCCTGGATCAGCCGGCACCTGCCTTTCAGCTGGAGGGCGTCGCTCCTGGAGCCGGTAACAAGCCGCAAGCTACCCGGTTGGATCTGAGCAACTTTGCCGGTAGCTGGCTGGTGCTCTACTTCTATCCAAAAGACTTCACGGGCGGCTGCACCCTGGAAGCCAGACGCTTTCAAACCGATCTAGCCGCTTATCGGGCTGCCAATGCCCAGGTGGTGGGGGTGAGTGCTGATGACGCCAATTCCCACGCTGCATTTTGTGACCAAGAAGGCCTGGCCTTTCCCCTGCTAGCCGATCCCGGTGGTGTGGTCAGCCGTCGCTACGGTTCCTGGATTCCCCCATTCTCCCAACGTCACAGCTTCCTGATTGATCCGCAAGGAGTGCTGCGGGCCCGATGGGTGGGCGTACAACCCAGCAGCCATAGCTCCGAGGTATTGGCAGAATTGAGAAGGCTGCAGAATATTTAGTGCGAAGTTGAATTTAGGTTGCAAAGGGGTAATATAAATATTAATAGCAATAAAATGTAATTCTGTTGTATTAGTACAGCCCAGGCTTCTCCACCTTCAACGCCGCCGAATTCTCCAGCACAATCCGAGCCGTCGCTTCATCGATACCGCCAGGCGCCCGCACCTGAACCTCCAGGGTCATTGCGATATTTACCCCCGGTAGAGCCTGCAGGTGCGACATCACCTCATCGAGGAACTTGCCAACCTGGGGCCCAGCCGTCACCGAGTCCAACTTCACCGTGGCGGTGTAACTGGTAGGCAGCTTGGCGGCTACTGGGCCCGGTTCTGATGTGGGCGGGGCAATGGACCCTGGTCCTGAGGGAGCATGCCCTCGTCCGTGCGGCAGACCTGGTTTGACGATGCCCGGCCCCGTTCCACCGCCCCCAACCACCTCGGGCTTCGAGGCCTGCCGCTTCCGCTCCTCTTCAGCCAGCCGATCCGCCTCGATCTGGACGACCGCCACCTCGTCCTTCACCACCAGGCTTTTCAGTGTCGCCGGGCCGGTGTTGGGATCCTGCTGGGGCCTCAGGCCGCTGTAAAACCCTGTGCCCTCATCGAAACCATCGGCCAGGTGGAAGGTGGCCTCACCGGTGAGGGCAGCCTGGGGATTCACCAGCGCATCGAGGATCACCTGATCGGTGGCCACACGCGGCAGGAAGAGATATTTGCGGCACCAGTCCACGAGATCGCGGACCGCCACGTGAGGCTTGTCTGTCCAGAGAAAGCGGTTGAGGTCGTCGCGGAGGCGGCGGGCACCCAGCTGTTGAAAGAGCAAGTCTTCCTGCACGCAGCGCTCACTGGCCCGCTCGGCCAAGCTGCCTTTGCCGCTGGTGAGCTTCTTCTCGTCCCAGAGCGCCCCACCGGGGCCCGGCTGGTTTTGATAGGGGATCAGCAGGTGGCACCAGGTTTCGGGGATACGGCTGGCCACGGCTTGGGTTGCTTCCGCGATCTTGCCGATCGCCTGGTTCTTCTGGGCAACGGTGAGGTTCAGCTCCAGCTCGTTGTCGATGATGTGGTGCCAGGCGCGGCGATCAGCCAGCGCGTGGAACAGGTTTTCAAGGCTGGCTTCATCGGGAGCCAGGAAGATCAGCGTGTTGGCGAACTGGCGGGGGTTGTTGCCCCGGCTCTGCAGACAGGCCGCGGCCCATTGACGGGCGGCGCTGAATTCGACGCCCCGGCGGTGGGTGTGTTGAGCCGCCAGGAGCACGAGCCGGGTGGCGGCATCATCAGGCACGGCACTGTTTTCCAGGGGTGCCGCATGAAGTCCAGCGAAGTGGCCACGCTTGGTGGCCTCCTGGGCCATGCGGGTGTTGAGTTCAGCCAGCAGCTCTTCGCGCTGACGCAGGTAGCTCTCGCGGTGCTCCTCGGCGGTGCGGTTGAGATTGGGGCGGGTGTCGAGCCAGTAGCGATCGCCGTCCTGCTGGATGAAGCGGCCCCGATCACCAAGACGCCGCAGGGCATCGCCGAACACACCGATCGGCTCGCCGGGCATCACACAGGCCAGCTTCACCCGTTGATCGCCGATCCCTTTGCGCAGGGCATCGGCATCCGGGGCGGTGCCGATGTAAAGGGAGCGGGCCACCCGCTTGCAGGCGCTGACGCGACCGAAGTTGGGGTTTTCCATGTCCAGCCGGGTGGGGGTGGACTGGGGGCCATCTACATCCTGGGAGATGATCGGCTCCCACTGGTTGTCCAAAAAGCGCACCAGCTCGTTCTTGACGTCGTTGTCATCTAGAGGAATCGAGCTGGGCATGATCAAGAGGTCTTTGCTATTGCCGTTCCAGAGGCCCTCGATCGTGAGTGCCAGCAGGCGCAACACGCCCCGGGTGCGTTGGAAGCGATCGAGGGTGCTCCAGTCGTCGTAAAGGCGCTTGAACAGTTCAGGGTGGATTGGATAGGCGCTGATCAGTAAATCGCGATAGCCCGCTTCTCGCGTTTCAGCCGGGAACTCGGAGGGATTCTGGGAATACAGATCGGTGAAGCTGCGGACCACGGCATCGCGGGCGGCGCCGGCCTCCTTGGTGGTGATCGGCTCGAACAGCCGCCGACGCACGATCTCAAAGCCCTCGTTACCGGTAGCGGGCCGCCACTGGTAAGCGAGGCGGGTAACCACATTTTTAAGTGAATCCACCGCCTTCTCGCCATCGCTGCCGCCGATCTCATTGACGCTCTGGGGCACGGAGATCAGCAGCAGGGCATTGGGCACCTGCTTGACGGCCTCGGTGAGCGCCTGGGCGAAGGAAACCTGCGAATCGAAGGTGCCCGCCGGCAGGGTGGCATTGCTAACAAGATTGCGGGCGTAGGCCACCCATTCGTCCACCAGGATCAGACAGGGGCCATGGGCGGTGAATAAAGCGGCTAGATCCTGGGCGCCGGGGGCCACCCGCTGCTGATCGCTGCTGGCAATCAGGGCATAGCCCTGGGGCCCGCCAAGCTGATAGGCGAGCTCCCCCCAGAGGGTGTTGACCACCGTGCCATCGGCATAGGTGGTGGCCTTCGAGGGGCTGAAGGCGGTGCCCACCAGCACGGCACGGGAGGCTCTGGGAATGGAGGAGATGCCCGCCTCGCTGCACACCTCATCGAGGCCTGGAAGGCTGGCGAGGGTCTGGCCGGAGCAGAGGTGATAGAGGGCCAGCATCGAGTGGGTCTTGCCGCCACCGAAGTTGGTCTGCAGCTCGATCACCGGTTCGCCGCCCTGGCCGTTGAGCCGTTCGAGGGCGATGCGCAGCAGGGCGCGCATGCCGGAGGTGATGAAGGTGCGGCGGTAGAACTCGCCGGGATCGGTGTACTCCTTGCTGCCGATGCCACGGCGCACCTGGTCGAGGTCGGCGGCGAACTCGGCCTGCTGATACTTGCCGGCGGTTACATCGGGGTGGGGCGTGATCACCTCGCGCCAGTGCAACAGACCGGCCTGCACCTGGTTTTCAATCGACACCTGATAGCGGGTGCGATTGCGGGCCCGATCGTTGAACACCTGCTGCTGCAACTCTTCTCGCAGCCGACGGATCGCCTCGGCGGGCTCAGGCGCTGCGATGTTGCGGCAGAGGCGGGCGGCGGTGTCGAGGGTGCGGTCGGTGTCTTCTGAGGAGAAGGCCTCCTGGTGGGCCCAGCGGTTGCGGGCGTCGAGTAGCTCGCTCACATAGGAACGATCCGCCTGGCCGAGCAGCCGCTTGAACACCGCATGCCAATGCTCCATGAACAGCTTCAGCAGCACCGCTACGTCTTGAAGGCTGGTGTTGGGCGCCAGGCCCTCCTGCCAGTTGCTGCCGATCCCCTGGTATAGCTCACGGCTGATGTAGGGCAGCAGACCATCCCGGAGCTGATCGAGAGCCCTGCCGACACGGTCGCGGTTGGAGATGGCCATGGGGAAGGGATCAGATCAGCGGGAGGGAAGAGTCAGGACTGCTCGTAGGCAGTAAGGAAGTCATCACGGTTGATTTCGGCCTGCCGCAGGATCAGCCGCAGCGTGGAGCCCTTGATCAACCGGTGATTGGGCAGGGTGAGCGGCGTGCGAGTGCCATCAGGATTGCTGCGAGCCATAGCGATGTGGTTCCCTTCTCGCACCACGGCAAACCCCTGCACCTCGAGAGCCTTGATCACCCGGTCGCGGGGTGCATCAGTGGGAAACTTGGGCATCAGGCCGGCACCACGGCTTCCGCTACAAACACCTCCTGCACCGGGTCTGCCTGGTCCAGCACCCCTGGGCCGAAGGTGTCGATGTGGAAGGCAATAGCGGAACGCAGATCGGCGACGGCTTCCTCATAGCTGTCTCCCTGGCCCACCACAATGCCCTCAATCCCGAGGGGATAGGCCACATAGCCGTCTTGATGACGTTCAACGATCAGCTTGAGACGTTGCATGGGAGGGGACATGGCTCTGGGTGTGAAGAGGGATGGGTGAGCTGATCAAGCCAGCGTCAGCTGCTGGGGCGCTCCAGCAGCCGTGGAAGCTGCAGAGGCCTGCCGCTCCAGCTCCGGCCAGGCGATCACCAAGCCGTTGTAGGCGCGGGCTTCTTCTGCTTGCTTGGTCTTCTCGCAGTGGTTGTAGAGGCGGTAGGCGAGGGCGCGGCAGTTGGCGGCCAGATCGCCATGGCCGGACACCGTCTTGAGCTTGAGCAGCAGGTCGGCCGCCTTGTCTTCACCGTCGGCCTCAAGCCGCTTGATGAGCTGTTGGGTGGCTTCCCAGACGCAGAGGCGCTTGTCGTTGGCGGGGTCCCAGTCCTCGGGGAGTTCGGCGCGCGGCAACAGGCGCACCTTGCCGGCTATTGAGCGCAGGATGCCCGCCTTCGCCACTCCTTCCACCGATAGGTTGCGGGCCTTGGCCAAGCCCTCCGCATCGCCGAAGTCGCGCTCCTTGTAGCCGAAGCTCTCGAAGAAGGTGAGGGCAAAGCGGCTGTCAGCATCCAGCTCGCCCTCGTCCTGGGAGAGATACTCATCGAGGGCGGCGTTGATCTCGATCAGTGCGTCCCTCACACTCATGGGGCTGTCATCGGGGTTGAGCACGGCCTTCGCGCTGCTGAAAATCGCCATACCGGGGCCGATCGCCGCCTGGGCCACATCCACGGGGGCGATGTTGGCGCGCTCCAACTCCTTGAGTGCGCGGGGCAACACCTGGCGCAGTTGGCGGCGAAAATCGGTGCGGGATAGCGTATGGGCCGACTCCATGCGCCTCTGGCAGACGAGCACAACGCTGGAGGCAAGGGCATTGGTGCCAGAGCCGATCATGCGGTTCGCCAGCTCCGTACGGATCGGCCAGGTGCCATGCAGAGCAAATCCGGCTTTGATAACCGCCGCGAGGAAGGTCTCCCAACCAGTGCTGACCGTTCCAGTTTGAGCTTTTGTCTCCGACTGTTTGAAGGCGTAGTAGATCGTGACAGGGAAGACCGGATGGGACTGCTCAGCGATACGTCGCATAGCCAATGTCATGCCTTTTAGGAAGAATTTTTCGGCTTCCTCCTTGCCTCCATGTCTGTAAGGGGTGGCCACCAGCTCCTCCGCCTTCGGAACCGCAAGCGTGGCAAACAGCCCTGGAAAGACGGGCCTCAGGGAGCGACGCAGCCAGACATAAAAGAAGTCGGAGAGGTCGGCATAGGCGATGTTGTCATAATAGGGAGGGTCTGTGGACACCACTTTGCCAACTGCATAATCTTGGCTGCTTGCGTCCGCCTGATTAGAGTAGCCGCGAGAAATAGGTGCAAAACAATCAATGCACCTGGTAATCCAGTCAAGCGAAACAAGGAAGTTTCCTGACGATGAAGAAAGTGGATTCCCTTCTGCAAAATCCCATGTAATGGGAATTGCTTGCCTAGCAAAAACATGGCCCACGCCCAGGTTTTTCGGATCTGAGCGCCATGTACAGATATTTGACCAATAGTCAGCCGACTTGCTAGAGCCAAAGCCTAGAAAAGTCCCTACAGCATCTCCATAAGCTCCAGCCCCAAATCCTCCCTCAAAAAGTGGTATCTCATCTTCCAAGCGCCCTAGAGAAACAGCATCCGCCTTCACACGCTCCCGCGCCTCCTGCACCAAGTCCGAGAAAGTGGTGAGTGCCACAAGCTGGCGAGGGGTGAACAGGTCGCCGTAGGTAGTCAGACCGTATGCCGGGGTCCAGAAGTTACGTGGATCGTCCGGCAGTGGCGTTTCTGGCTTCCATGTTGGCTCTGCCGTCAGTGCAATGGCTTCCATCTCTGGGGTTGGCGCGGCGTAGACCCGCCCACGATTCCCTTCCGCAACAATCGCCATCAGCCGAGCCCCCATACGCCCGGCAGTTCCCTCTGCCTTGATGTAATCACCTTCAATGGGCGTAGTCGACATCAGGCACTGAAAGTTGGCTCCACGCGACAACTTTGTGCCATTCTTGGCTGCCTCCACTTCCACAGACTTACCCACCTTCACCGTGAACCGATAGCCACCGTCTTCGATTACCGGCTCCACATAAGCTTCCTTCCCTGCCTTGGTGGAGAGCATGAACGTGGAGGCCAGCGGTACCTCCACATCCGAAAAGGCCGGGTTCGGACTCTTCACCGTGCGGGCCCACAGCCAGGCGATCACGGTGAGCTTCTTGCCCACGTACGGGTTTAGATCCGGCCGCTCCTTCGCCATTTCGGCCGTCACCTCGATCTTCGGGTAGAGGTGGCCGATGCGCTTCTCGGCTTCATCGCGCATCCACTTGCCGTAGTAGCGCACATCTTCCGCCAGCCCCTGGGCGCCCTTCCAGGAGCTGATGGCTTGCTTCCGCCGACTCTCTGGGTTCACCGGCGGCAGCCCAGCGAACTTGGGCGGGATCTCGATCATCGCCTTGTTGATCAGCACCGCCACCGGGTTCAGGTCGCTGGCGTAGGCCTCCAGCCCCAGCCGCTGCGCCTCCAGCGGCAAGGCCCCACCCCCGGCGAAGGGATCGTGAAAGCCCGGCAGATTCTCCGGGTTGAACAGCTCGGCCGCCTCGGGGTGATCGACGTTGTCAGTACAGGCCCGCCGCCAGCTCCGTTTGATTTCCTCCCGAGCACGGTTCAGCACCTGTTCATTGGTGGTGTTCTCCCAGGTAACCAGCTCGCTGATCAACGCGAACAACCGCAGCCGCTCGTTCTCCTGGGCTTCATCGGTGGGGAACTCCTCCGGCACCGCCGAGGGATCGTCCACCATCTGGCAGAAGATCACCGCCCGCGCCGCCGCCAACGGCCGCCGCGCCCACCACAGGTGCAGGGTGCTCGGGTGGCCGTGGCGGATGCTCTTCTCCCGCGCTGAGGCTGCGTTGATGGCTTCGAGGGGGATGGCGACCTCGATCAGCTTTTTGCGGCGGTGGACAGGGTGGGGGGTCATGGGGTTGACCTTGACTGTTTAACGAGCTCGACAGGCAAATGCTGTAAAGCAGCAGAAGAATAGGTATTTAGGAAGGGTAATACGCATATAATTTCATCTACAATCAGCGAAATTATTTCATCCGTAGGATCGTCTTCTAGAAGCAGTAATATGTCGCGAATAAGAGCAAATTTACTTATTCTTTCTGGAATATGGCAAGATGCCTTCAGATTGAGTACATCAATCGTTGTCTGGCCTTTCCTTTGGTTTTCTGGGGAAATACCATCACGAACAGATACCCTCCCATCAGAACCAAATACAAGGAATTCCCAAGGATTTTCAACATCAGGTTTGATTAAATCTTGTAGATTATTATTCTTATATTGGCTATGGCTGCTATCTTTGAAGTGTCCACAGCAGTCTTCTCTGTTGCAACTTCCAAAGAGATTAGTCCATTCGAATGTAAGCTCACGATATGAACTGCGCTTTGCAAAATGCTCTATGTGGCCACCAGCCTCTAGCCCTCCTTCGCAGTAGGCGCAAACGTTAAGTTGCATGTCATTTAGGGTATTCCATATCTGCTTTCTGTCAGTCTCGGATGGAGCTTGCGGCAGACCGCTCTCAGGCTTTGGTCTCCAGGCGTCAGTAATATAATTATATTTGTCAAGGCAGTTAGGGTTTAACGGGGGGCGTTCCAAATGTCTCATTACTAAGACACCTTAGCAATGCGACTCGAGATCTTATTGCGGATTAGCGTAAGGCGAATAGCCTGATCACACTCAAGTATTTGTTGTGAGTTGATTCCGTAATGTTCGATTATCTTGGTTCTCAGCATAGCGCTCTCTTCAGTCTTCTCGAAACCTTGACTAATCAACGCGTGGTAACGGGTAAGCCACTTTGCGGCCTCAAGCTCTCCCCAAACCGGATCAACTCCCATCACATTTGCCAAAATTATGTCACTAGGTACCCCTGACGTCTGATAACATGGGGACATGACTTGACCATGGTTAACCACTCTGATATGTTCTTTTTTGAAGGTGCTAATCACCTCTGGGCTATGAGTTGAGACTAAAAACTGTATTTTCGGGAATACAGTCATCAACCGTGATAAGACTGACTGCTGCCATTCAGGATGAAGGTGCATATCAATTTCATCGATCAACACAATGCCTGGTGTTTCGTTTGCTACATTTTCACCCAGCTGAGGATTGAGCTGCGAGCAACGAAAAGCTATGTCGGCGGCCATGGCCAACATGTTTCGTACACCATCAGAGAGGAGCCGCACTGGAAATGTTCTTCCATCGGAGTGGTAAGCCTTTGGCTCCCGATTAACAAAATCCCAACGAATTCCCTTCCAGCCTGTCGGTTCCAGAACTTTCTGGATCACGCCACTCACCGCTTTGACTCGCTCTTGTGCACGATGGCCAGCAATAAGGCCACTTTGAATTTCCGCCTGGGCTTCGCTGCTCATCGGTCCATACCAGGCGAGAAATGCCTTATAGCTTGAATTGGGATTGAGACAATCTTCGTAACCATCCAAGCGAGAACGACCAGACTGCTTAGCATTTGATGCCTTGATTTGTGAGAAAAGTCGACCCGTTCCATAATAACTTATCATGGGGAGAATGCAACTCTTTTTCTCTTCATTAATGGTGCTATCTGGCTGAATAGCGCGAAGGAGTTCAAGAGCAATCGAACTAAGCCCGCTACCGTCTTCAGTTATTGTCTTTGCACTTGACGCCATAGACTTCAACTTTCTTGTCCAATTCACTTTCTCTCCGAGAAACCATGCCTCAGCGCTAAGCTTTGTTGGCTCGTGAGGCAAGTAGTTTTCCATATTTCCATCGGCACCGGCAACCAGTTGAATATCATCTTTGGTAAAACCTAAAGAACTTTGCCTCTTTTGAAGAGTATCAATAAAAAATCTCAGTGAAATGGCAACAGCATCAAGAATCGCAGTTTTGCCTTCTCCATTGGGAGCAGAGATGATGGTGAGATTAGGATCAAATTCAATATCCAGCTTCTTAAAGCAGCGGTACCGCTCTAGCGTTAGCGAGCTGATCCCGAAGCGGTCACTGCCAAGAACGACCCAACCCGCTTTGATATCTTCTTCGCACGGTTGCGACAACATTCCTGAACCTTCCCCGTTCATGCGGATTTCTTCAGTTTGGCATCCTCGATCAGCATCTTGCGGTTGTGGACGGGGTGGCTGGTCATGGCAGGGATATGGGCTGGCTGAGAATTGGGCTGGCTGAGAACTAGGTAGGGACACACTCATGCTCATCCGTCCTGGGCTTCTGTCTGGCGGTCGTTCTCCTGGTCGGCCTCGAAGCTCTCCAGCTCCACACCCCAGTCGCTGCGGAGAAACAGCTCGGCGATCTGGGCACGACGCTGCTGATCAGCGGGCAGATCGCGACGATCCGGCAGATCCAGTTCCATCCCGCCGTCCGCGGCGAAGAGAGCATGGATACGGCTACCGAGCCCCTGGTGGTTGTCGTTGCTCATGGGAATGCCCTCCTGCTCGTTGCTGGCCGCCATCCGGCTCACGCTAGTCTTACCAGGTAATACTCGCTTGTGTCTGGCCGTGGATGCCTCCAGCACCTGCTCGATGACCAGCAAGGGGCAGGTCACGATCCCCAAGGCCCTGCGCCAGCAGCTGGGTTTGGCCCGGGGCAGTCGCGTCTGTTTCGAGCTGGTGGGTGACCACATCGAGGTGCGGCCATTCAAGCCGCAGCAGCCCCTGCCCGCCAGTGGCTTTGGCCTGCTCAAGAGCCAGCGCCCACCGGTGCCGGTGGGCTTTGATGTCGCCAGCCTGTTGCGCCCGTGATCGGTCTCGACACCAACGTCTTGGCCCGCTACTTCGTGGAGGAAGCCGTCGCCGACAGTGCCACCCCAGCCCAGCGTCAGGCGGCGCGCCAGTTGATCGAATCCGGCCAGGAGCTGTTTCTGCCCAAGACCGTGGCCTTGGAGCTGGAGTGGGTGTTGCGCGGCTATTACGGCTTTGCGGTGGAGGCGGTGCTGCAGGTATTCGAGCAGCTCATGAATCACACCTGTCTCAGCGTCGAAGACCGGCCGGATCTGGAGCAGGCGCTGGCTGGGTTGCGGTCCGGCCTCGATTTCGCCGACGCTCTGCATCACGCCAGTTGCCGCGACTGCGAGGTGATCGCCTCCTTCGATGATCGTGGTTTTGCCCGGCGCATCCGCCAGCTCAACCTGCCGCCTCCGGTGGTGGTGCCAACGGCCCGATGAACCGCAGGCTCCAGGAGCCAGCTGGGGCAGGCCATCGACGCAACGGTTGCTCAATGGGGCGCCCTCCCCGCCGCCAGCAGTTGCTGCAGGTTCTTGGTGATCTGGGTGTCGCCGAAGCCCGGCACGCCCCAGTCGACGCCGCTCACATACACCGGCGCTGCAGCCTGATTCCCTGTAACTGTCACCAGGGCCAACCGGAAACGGTGGGGCGAATTGCGGCCGGTGTTCACCTCGTTGATCGTGAGCGTCACCGAATCGGCCCCATCAACACGGCCCTTCACCTCGATGAAAAACAGATCGCCCTGGTCATCCATCGATTCGATGTCGTAGCCCAGGCCCCGCTGGGCGCTCACGTCCTTGGGCATGCGGCCAAGGGCTTTCTCAGCCTCGAATACCGCTTTCATCGCCAGCAGCTCCACACGCTTGCGGGCGGCTGCATCGGGCCCGCCTTCCTCAACGGCGCCAATTTCCTCCAGAAGTAGGCCCATGGGGATAACCAGGGTTCCGCCCTTAAGGATTGGCACCTTGGCGCTGATCTGAGCCTCCAGCGCCAGTTGGGCCTTGCGCTTCTCCAGTCGGGCCACCAGCAGCTCGTAACGCTCTTTCGCCACATGGGCCGGCAGCCGCACCTGCTTACCAGCCGACTCCTGCAGCTTGAGCTCTTGGTGGCGGCGAAACCAGTGGTTGATCTCTCGCTGCATCCTTGACTGGATCTCCTGGCTGGCCTTGGCGATCCTCTCCAGCCGTTCGCCCTTCACTTCTTCTAGGTGCTCGGGCACCAGGGTCGTGAGGGCCTGGGTGACCACCAGCTGGTCCCAGTCCTGCGCCAACCAGCTCTCGCTGAGTACCCCTGCGATCTGCTGTCGTTCGCCATCCTTCAAGGGCCGGTAGTCGAGGTAAGGCGCAGAGCCGGCTATCGCCACTTCGCCCTGGCGATTGATTTCCAAGAACTGCAGCCGATTGGAGATAAGTTGCTGCTTGCCATGGCGGTTGCGGCGGCCGTCTTGTAGCCCATGCTCCAGGCAGAACAGCATCCGAGGCTCGGTGCCCAGATCCCGTTCATCCACCAGCACCGCCCCCTGAGCGAGCACGGCGCCATCACGCTCCAGCACCAGGGAAAGACAAGCCTCCAGCAGCGGATGGCCCGGGCTCACCAGCTCCGCCCGCGGGCTCTCACCCACCTGTTCCTTTTCGAAACAGATCCGTTCGTAGCGGGGTTGCACGGGTACCCCGAAGCCGATTTGCTGGTTGCGATCGAGCAGCAGCGGCGGCACGTAGGTGATCTTGTAGCGGCCCTTCTCCCGCTCGAACACCTTGCCGCCGAGCCGCCGGAATGCCTCGATGAAGAAGTCGTGCACGTAGTGGGGATGGATGCGGCGGGCCATCGCCCTTCCCATCTGCTGACGGAGCAGCTCCACCTTGTGTACGTCCATGCCCTGCTGCACCAGGGCCCGCTGATTGAGCAACTGCTTGAGGTGCTCCTGGTTCACGGCCCCCTCAATTTCCAGCTCCATCTGGAGTTGCCGCTCGGGCTGTTGGTTGTAGCGCACGGCATCCATCAGCAAATCCCGCAACGAGCGACCGGAGAAAAGTTGCCCAAGCACGTCGAACACCTTGTCGCCGAGGGCTGCTCGGGCGATCTCCAGCTTGTGGAGTAACTGGATGTAGACCTCCCCCTCGCGGGTGTCCTTGGCCAGCAGGTTCCAGAGATGGCACACCTCCTTCTGGCCGATCCGGTGGATGCGCCCGAAGCGCTGCTCCAGCCTGTTTGGGTTCCAAGGCAGGTCGTAATTCACCATCAGATGAGCCCGCTGCAGGTTCACCCCCTCCCCGGCGGCGTCATTGGCCAGCAGCACCACCACCTGCGGGTCGTTCATGAAGGCATGCACTATCTGACGGCGTTTGTCGCGCGCCACTCCGCCGTGGATCTCCACCACCGCCTCCGGCCTGCCGAGCCGATCGCGAATTTTGATGGCCAGATCCGAAAGGGTGTCCTTGAACTCGGTGAACAGCACCAGCTTGCGACGGCCGCCATTTGGCTCGCGCATCTGCTCGTCATCAAGGATCCGATCGAGTTCGCTCCACTTGGCGTCGCAGCGTTGATCCACCACCTTCTTGCTCAGCCTTTCCAGGCCCTTGAGGGTTTCGATCTCCAGCTCCAGTTCGGCCAGGGTCTGGGCTGTGGTGGCGTTATCGGTGAAGGCCTGTTCTGTAGTTTCCACCTCGCCGGCGGTGTCTTCCTCATAGAGGTCGGAGATGTCCTCATCGTTAATGGCGCCTGGGTCGTACTTGGAATCGAGAAGCAGCTTGCTGCCCGCCTCGCGGCCCTCCAGCAGCAGCCGTTCCTCCTTGAGCCGGCTTTCCAGACGCTCCCGCCTCCGTTCCAGCGACCGATGGATGGCGAACGGGGAACTGGCCAGCCGCCGCTGCAGGGTCATCAGCGCAAAGCCCACGTTCACCCGCTTCTTGCCGCCGCCCTCGGCCTGGGCGTTGCGGTCGGCGCGATTCATCTCATCGCGCACGTATTCGGTCACCTTCTCGTACAGCACCTTCTCGGGCTCCGAGAGTTCGTATTCGGCCGTGTAACTGCGGCGCTCGGGGAACAGCTTTGTGCCCGCAAAGGTGTACAGGTCTTCCTTCACCAGCCGGCGCATCAGGTCGGTGGGGTCGCTGCGGTGCACGGCGTCCTTCTGCTGTCCCGCGAAGCGGTCCTCATCCAGCAGGGCCATGAACAGCTGGAAGTCCTCGTCCTTGCCGTTGTGCGGCGTGGCTGTCATCAACAGCAGGTTGCGGGCGTGATTTCCTACCCGCTTGCCCATGTCGTAACGCTTGGTGCGCTTCACCTCATTGCCGAAGTAGTGGGCGCTCATGCGGTGGGATTCATCGAACACCACCAGGTCCCACTCGGGCGCCTTCTCCAGTCGGGTCTGGAGCTCATCGTCACGAGAGAGCTGATCCATGCGGGCGATCAGTAAGGGCCGCTCTGCAAAGGGGTTGCCCAGGCCGGTGGCGTTGATCAGATCGCGTGTGAGCAGCTCGAACTGCAGCTCGAACTTCTCCTTGAGTTCGTCCTGCCACTGCTCCGTGAGCGAGCCAGGCGCCACGATCAAGCAGCGCTCCAGCTCTCCGCGAATCAGCAGCTCCTTGATCAGCAGGCCGGCCATGATCGTCTTGCCAGCACCGGGGTCGTCGGCCAGCAGGAAGCGCATCGGCTGGCGGGGGAGCATGTGCTCGTAGACCGCGCTGATCTGGTGGGGCAGCGGGTCGATGGCGCTGCTGCTCACCGCCACATAGGGGTCAAAAAGGTAGGCGAGCCGGATGCGTTCGGCCTCCGATACCAGGCGAAACAGGTCGCCGTCACCCTCGAAAGACCACTTCCTGCCACCGGAGACCAACTCCAGATCGGCTTCGCTGCTGCGGAACAAGATCGTGTCGCCGGTGTTCCCGTCCTGGCCCCGGTAGAAAACCTGGCAGGCCATGTCGCCCATCCGCTGGACGCTGATCAACCGCACGGCCTCCTTGCCCACCAGGCCCTTGACCAGGGCATCGGGTTTGAGGTCTTCCAGGCGGGTGGTCATCGGTTCCGCAGGTACTGCCAGCTACTCTCAGACCCCTTCGCTAGCAAAAGCACTTCGTTCATGCGAAGAACCAGGCGATCACCGGACCCATGCAAGCGAAACGACCAATGGCAAACAGTTTGGCCGGCCTTCGCCCGAATTGGGGCTATCACCAGAGAAGAATTACCTCCACGGCAACCGGAAGCAGCAGGATCTACCTACCCCTTGGCCACTTGGCGCCAACAGTTCGGCCTGGAGGCTGAGCTTCTCCTTGTGGATCACACCTCCACCTTCAGCTCCCAGAGCAACTCAAGCACCCGGCCGTTCACGCCGTCATCCAGGCAGGCCATAGGCACAACCGAAACAATCAAGATTTTACTAACTGAAAATCTAATTCATAGTTTCGGCGTTCGGCTTGTAATTGTAACTCGTCGGTGTCGGAGTGTTCCAGGCGCAAATCAAACCAAAAGGTGGTGCCTATGCCAACTTCGCTGGCCATGCTTACCTGACTGCCGTGTTTATTTAAAATGCCCTTTACAATTGAAAGCCCTAGGCCTGTGCCGGCTTCCGTATGAACAGTGTTCTCGACCCGGTAGAAACGCTCGAAAATACGGTCTTGCTCTAGGGCGGAAATACCGCAGCCACTATCGGCAATTTCGATGCGCAGCCTAGGCAGTGGTGAACTTAAATCACAGGCTGGGTTGCCGTTGGCGGCAATGGCAGGTTCTATCGGGCAATGATCAGGCCAGGGGTAGGCTCTAAACACTAGACAGCCACCGGAGGGTGTGAATTTAAGAGCATTGCCCACTAGATTGTCGAACACCTGCAGCAGCAAATCCCAGTTGGCAAGCACCCTGGGTAGCTGGGGGTCGGCTTCCATGATCAGTAGCACTCCCTTTTCTTCCGCATTTAACCTGTAGGTGCGCAGGGTCTGTTCCATGGCCGGAACAATGGACATAGGCTCAAAGTTCCATTTGCCGTCGGATTCGAGCCGCGATAAATCCAGCACATCATTGACTAATCGAGTCAGTCGATCGGTTTCAGCATTGGCGATGCCGAGGAATTCTTTTTTATCTGCTTCACTTAGCTGATCGCCTAGGTCATGGAGGGTTTCCACATAACTTTTGATATTGGATAATGGCGTCCGCAACTCGTGGGAGACATTGCTAATGAAGCGGGCCTGGGCTGCATTAAGCTCTACTTCCCGAGTGAGATCTTGGATCGTCATTGCGATACCCTTTAGCGATTCACCATTGGCATCGCTAACTGATTGCAAGACGATGCGCAGGGTGCGGGCTGGTTCGCCAAAGCTATAGCGCACATCGGCTGATTCCCGCTCCAGGCTCTGCAAGCTCTCTAGGGGAGCTTGCAATTCCATCGACAGCAACTCCGGCAATTCGGCAATCAGCAAGTTGCCATCTAGGCTGCGACCCTCCCAGCGAAACAGCCGCCGTGCTGTGGGATTCACCAGCACAATTCTGCCCTCTGCATCCAGCAATACCGCCCCATCGGCCATGGTGGCAATCAGAGACTGTTGTTTCACCTGAGCAGCTGTGAGCTCTTCAATGTTTGCCGCTTTATAAGCCTCCAGTTGAGAGGCCATCGTGTTGAAGCCCTGTAGTAATTCTCCGAGCTCTCCCCCCACCGGCAGGCTGATGCGAGTCTCGAAGTAGCCGCCGGCTACCTGTCTTACTCCCGTCAGCAATTCCTTGACCGGACGGGTAATTGTGAGCGCATTAAAGACCGCTCCTAGAATCACCAAGGCCCATATGGAGATGAACACCGCCACGGTGACTTCGCGGGTTAAAGCAGCACTGGCCAGTAGGGTTTCATTGGGGTTAATTCCCAATGCCAATACGCCCAAATAATTGCCATCGCTCACCATCGGCACAAATACATCTGTCACCTGGCCGTTCGGGGTTAGGTGTTGCCTAACCAGTGGGCTTTCCGGATGTTGACGCAGATCGGCGGGCAATTCCAGGCGGCGACTCAGCAGCAGTTCACTACTGCCAGAGTTGGCTCCGATCGGGATGCCGAGGTAAATAACTCCATTGGGATCGGCAAAAAATATATAGCGCAAGCTAGAGCTGTAATGCCAAAACTTGTCGGCCACAGCGGCCAGTTCTCGATCCTTGCCCTCGGCCACAAGCGGCGTGACGTTGGCAGACAGCAGTAACCCCAGGTCGCGTCCATAGCGGGTATCGCCGTTCCGGGCATCCCGCTGGATACCATTGAGGGCCAGAAAAGTGATACCCGTCATCAATAGACTCACCACCAGGGTGGCCACGGCCAGCAATTTGGTCTGCAGGCTGAACTCAGCCCACCACTTGGCGAGCAACTGGCGCCAATTAGAGCTGGGCTCCTTTTCTTTGGAGATTGCCTGGGGGATGTTTTGGGGGATGTTTTTGGGGAGGTTCATCGACGGCGCACCTGATGACCGATGTCACGGCGGAAATTCATCCCCTCAAATTGCACCTGCTCCAGGCCCCCATAAACCCTTTCAAAGGCGGTATCAAAATCCTCCGCCTGGGCCACCACCGCTAGCACCCGACCACCGCTGCTGACGCAGTCGCCATCGGCTTGACGCTGGCTACCGGCGTGGAACAACTGCAGCTTATCGGAGCTAACCAGGCTGCTCTGGATAAGATCGCCACTGCGAATTTTGCCTGGGTAGCCGGCGGCGGCGGCGATCACGCAGGCGCTGCAGCCTGGGTCAATGGTGAGTGTTGGCGCTTGATCAAGTTGGCCAACGGCACAGGCCAGCAGCACGGCGGCCAGTTCTGGCCCCAAAAGTGGCATCAAGGTTTCACATTCCGGATCGCCGAAGCGACAATTGAATTCGATCACACTCGGCCCATTTTCGGTGAGCATCAGGCCGGCATAGATCACGCCTCGATAGTTGATGCCACGCCGCTGTAACGCCTGCAGGGTGGGCTCCAGCACCAGCTGACGCACCAGTTCCAGCCCTGCCCCATCCAGCAGCGGCGCTGGCGCATAGGCCCCCATGCCGCCGGTGTTGGGGCCGGTGTCCCCCTCGCCAATCCGCTTGTGATCCTGGGCCGGCGGCAACAGCAGCAGGCGCTCTCCGTCAGTGAGGGCGAATACAGACACCTCGGGGCCGCAGGTGCGCTCCTCCAATACCAAGGCGGCGCCCTCCGCTATAGCGAACCGACCCGCAAATATTTCGGCGATGGCTTCGCGGGCCTCCTGCATGGTTTCTGAAACGGTGACGCCCTTGCCTGCGGCAAGCCCATCGGCCTTGACCACCAGGGGACGCCCCTGGGCCTCCAGGACCGCCAGCGCCTGCTCCAGGCTGGTGGCGGGCCAATAGCCAGCGGTGGGCACGCCCGCCTGCTGCATCAATGTTTTGGCCCAATGCTTGCTGGCCTCCAGCTGGGCTCCATCGGCTCCAGGTCCAAACACCGGCAGTCCAGCGGCCCGCAGCCGATCGGCCAGTCCGGCGGCCAGGGGAGCCTCAGGCCCCACCACCACCAATTCCACCGCTAATTCCCGGCAGGCCGCCAGCAGCCCTTCCTGGTTGGATTCGGCGATGGCCAGCTGGTCACAGCCCGCTAATTCCAGCGTGCCGCCATTGCCCGGCGCCACCCACACCCGCTCGACACCATGGCTGCGGGCCAGGGCCCAGGCCAGGGCGTTTTCGCGTCCGCCGCCGCCCACCACCAGAATTCGCGCCGGCGTTGGGGAGGCAATGGAGACGGTGGTCATGGCCTGGTGGGATCGAGGTGCCTGGGGCGGGTCTTCTAGGTTTAACCGCGCGTAGCGGGCCGCCGTGCCCTCTTCTATACATGGCGGCAGTTCCAGTTAGATCTGCGCTGGCAGCTTTTTGGTTACAGGCCGTCAGCCGGCGGCGTTGGCTGGCCCTGCTGCTGGTGGCGGCCCTGGCAGCGAGCCCAGCCCAGGCCCGCAGGGGCAAGCCCAAGCCGAGCGAGGCCGAGCGGGCCTTTGCCGCCCTGCTGCGCGATGGCGGCCTCGACCAGTTGGCGGCCTCCTGTGTGCAGCTGCTGGATCGGGGCTATCTGGTCCAATTGCAGCAGGTGCAAAGGCGCCTGCTGACGATCAAGCCCGCTCCCCAGCCCTTGGCGGTGGTGCTGGCCAATGCCGATGCATTGATTGGTTGCCAGGCCCCCCAGGCCGCCCTGCAGGTGCTGGAGCGCTATGGACCGGCCGAGGGGGTGGAGCGCTATCAGTGGTTGCTTCTGGAGTGGCGGGCCGCCCATGCCGGACTCGATCACTGGCGGGCGGCGGCGGCCCTGCGCCAGCTGGCCCAGGGAGAGCTATCAAACCTGGAAACCCTGCTGTTGCCCGTGCAGCGCCATGCCGACGGCACTGTCACCAGTCGCCCGGCCCTAGACCTGCTGGCCGCTGAGCTGGAGTCCCTGGAGCAACCCCAGGCCGCCGCAGAGCTGTTGCTGGCCGGTCGCCAACCTGGCTTGGCCACCGCCGGCCGCATCAATCGCGCGGTGCAACTTATGCAGCAATTGCCGAGCGCCGAGCGGGAGCGATTACTGGAGTTGGCCCTTGATCAGGCAGCAGCAGCCGGCGCCTGGTCTTTGGTGGCGGAGATTCTTGATCACCAACTGGCCCTGGCGACCAACCCAGCTGCGCGGGCCCGGGCCGCCCAGCGAAGGGCGCGGCTGAGCCCCCGTATCGACGACGCCTACGGTGAGTTGGGTTTGCGTCGCCAGGACCCAGCCGCTCTGCGGCGCGTCCAGGAGCTGGAGCTGCAGCTGCGCTCTCCCTGGGCTCCTGGTGGCCATGCCGCCTCCCCCTTGCTCGCCCCTCAGCCATGAGCGCCTACTCCCTCGGCCCCCTGCTGCACGAAGGGAAGGCCAAGCGCGTCTACGCCACCGACCAGCCCGATCTGCTGGCGGTGGAGTTCAAGGATGACGCCACCGCCTTCAATGCCCAGAAGCGAGCCCAGCTCAGCGGCAAGGGGGTTCTTAACTGCCAAATTTCAGCCCTGCTGTTCGAATATCTGGAACTGCAGGGCATCCCCACCCACTTCTTGGGGCTGCCACCCGCCAGCTCCACCTCTGCTCTTGGCGAGGCGGGCGACGAGGCCAGTGGCGAGGCCAGTGGCGAAGCTGGCGGTAACTGGATGCTGGTGCGACCGGTGCGGGTGGTGCCGCTGGAGGTGGTAATCCGCAATATCGCCGCCGGCTCCCTGTGTAAACAACTGCCCATCGCCCCTGGCATTCGCTTGGAGCAGCCGCTGCTCGATCTCTACTACAAAGACGACGGTTTGGGCGATCCGCTGCTCAGCGAAGCCCGCCTGCGGCTGCTGGGTCTGGTGGACGACGCCCAGCGAATCGCGATCGAACAGCTGGCCTGGCGGGTAAACACCGCCCTGCGGCCGCTGTTCGCCGGCCTGGACCTGGAGCTGGTGGACTTCAAAATTGAGTTGGGCTACAGCGCCGATGGCCAGCTGCTGCTGGCGGATGAGATCAGTCCTGACAATTGCCGCCTCTGGGATCGCGGTATCGCCGACAGCCAGGACCGAATTCTTGACAAGGATCGCTTTCGCCAGGATCTGGGCGGAGTTGTCGAGGCCTACGGGGAGGTTCTCAAACGGGTCCAGGGGGTCTGTCCGGAACCACGGGTCTACCGGTAAGGTCAGCCTCACATGCGGCCGGGCCGCACCGTGATTTTGCAGATGGCCGGCTTGCGTTCAACAGGTTCTGTTCCAGCCCAGTTGCTGATCAGCTTGTGCGCCGCGGCCCTAACGGGGATAAGCCCCGCCCTGGCCCAGCCGGCAGTGCCAAAAGCCGCTGGCGCTGGCACCCCGTCCGCCAGTCCGAACCAGGGCGCCCCAGTCGCCCAGCCGACGCCAGCGGGGACCACTCCCGCCACTTCAGCCCCAGCTAAAGCAGCTCCAGCCAATTCAGCCCCAGCTAACGCAGTCCCCGCTAAACCAGCCCCAGCTAAAGCAGCTCCATCTAAAGCAGCCCCCGCCAACAAAAATGAGGCGGCACCTGCAGCTACTCCGGCTGGTACTCCACCGGCTGCTGCCGCACCGGTTCCTGGAACACCGGCCGCCACAACACCGGCTATCACCGCCGAGAAGAGGGTGTTGATCTCGGAGGTGGTGATCGAAGGTTTGGAGAACCACCCGGAGCGGGAGCGGCTGGAGCTGGCCGCCTATGGGGCGATGGCAGCCACTCCTGGCACCAGGGTCAGCCGCAGTGAATTGCAAACCGACCTGTCGGCTATCTATGCCAGTGGCTGGTTTTCGGATGTGCGCATTCAGCCGGTAGACGGCCCGCTCGGGGTGCGCCTGGTGGTCAATGTGGTCGCCAACCCCGTGCTGAAAAAAATCAGCCTCGATCCGCTCCAAGCCAAGATCCCTGCCCAGGTGGTGGCCGACAGCTTTGCCGCTGATTACGGCAGAACCCTGAATCTCAATACCCTGCAGAGTCGCATGCAGGACTTGCAGCGCTGGTACGCAGACCAGGGCTACTCCTTGGCCAGGGTCAGCGGCCCCCAGCGGGTGAATCCGGATGGCACGGTGGAACTGTTGGTGCGCGAGGGCACCGTGGCCGGGGTGGAGGTGAAATTCCTTAACAAGGAGGGGGAATCTACCAATGCCAAAGGAGAACCGATCAAGGGCAAGACCAAACCTTGGGTGATCAGCCGCGAGGTGTCAATCAAGACCGGCCAGGTGTTCAATCGCCGGGAGCTGGAAGAGGATATCAAGCGCATCTACGGCACTGGACTGTTCAGCGACGTCAAAGTTACCCTGAAGCCTGTGGCGGCAGAGCCCGGCACTGTAATTATTCAGCTGGGCATTGTAGAGCAGTCTACCGGCAGTCTATCCGGCGGCTTGGGCTATAGTCAAAGCCAGGGTGTTTTCGGCCAGGTGCAACTGCAAGAAAGCAATCTTGCCGGTCGCGCTTGGGATGGATCGCTTAATTTTACCTACGGTCAATTCGGTGGCTTGGCCGATATTTCCTTCACCGATCCTTGGATCAAAGGGGATAAATATCGCACGGCGTTTCGGGCAAGGCTCTTTCTGAGCAGAGATGTACCTCAAATTTATCAAAGCCAAGACAATGGCCAGTTTGTTACGGTAACGGACGTTTCCAGCGGCTTCTATTCAGCCCCATCTACCGCCTCTGCTTACAATATTTTTTCCACCACCAATCCCCTGGGCAAAACCTTTGGGTCCATCAGTGAAGCCGTGGCGGCGGGTTCAGTGGCTGGCTTGGGGGCAAACAACAATTGGTTCGCCTTAGATGGCAACACCATCGCCATCCAACGCTTTGGCGGCAGCCTGCAACTGGTGCGTCCCCTCAATGGTGGCAATCCATTTAAGCGCGCCCCCTGGAGCTTGGTGTTGGGGGTAAACGCCCAGGAGGTGACTCCGGTGAACTTTGCGGGCGACAAGACGCCCTATGCCGTCGCCCCCAATAATTTCAATGGTGGAACCACTACGGTCAACAACGTAATCTGTATTGCCTACAACTGCGCTACCCGCAACCAGCTGGTTGGTGTGAGGATGGCTGCCACCATGAATACCCTTAACGATACCCGCAATCCAACTGCGGGAAACTTCCTCAGCCTCGGCACTGAACAGTTCATCTCCGTAGGCCAGGATTCGCCCACCTTCAATCGTCTCCGGGGCAGCTTTACCCAGTATATCCCGGTTAATTGGCTGAAAATTTATAAGGGTTGCCGGCCCAAAAAGGGTGAGTCCGCTGATTGCAAGCAGGCCCTGGCCTTCCAGGTATCCGCAGGCTCCAACATCGGCAATATGCCGAGCTACGAGGCCTTCTGCCTCGGCGGTGCCAACTCGGTGCGGGGTTATTACGATTGTGATCTAGGTGTAGGCAAAAGTTTCGGGGAGGCCACGCTGGAATACAGATTTCCGATCTTTAGAATTGTGAGCGGTGAATTATTCATAGATGGCGGTACGGCCTTTGGCACCCAGGGCAAGGTGAGCGGCAATCCCGGTGGCCTGTTGAGCAAACCAGGAGATGGTTTTTCGGTTGGTACAGGCCTGATTTTGACCACCCCGGTGGGCCCCCTGCGGCTGGAGGTGGCCAGTAAGGATTTCAGCGGCGATTGGCGCTTCAACCTTGGTGTGGGCTGGAAATTCTGATGGCCAGCTGGCCCAGTGATTACGCCGGAGCCTGGACCCTGGCGCAAGCCGTGGAGCGCAGCGGAGTAGGCCTCCATAGCGGCGCCACCAGCCGCGTGCGGCTGCAGGCCAGTGAGCGCAGCGGCTACTGGGTGGGGCGCTTGGATCAACCTCAGCAGCCCCTGCAGCGGCTGGCACCCTCCCAGGTTTTTGATACCCAGCTGTGCACCTGCTTGGCGCTCGATAGCGGTCGTCTGGCCACCGTGGAGCACCTATTGGCGGGTTTGGCCGGCGTCGGCGTCAGCCAGGCGGAGATCTGGGTGAGCGGTGAGGAAATTCCGCTGCTGGATGGCTCGGCCCTGCCCTGGGTGGAGGCGATCGCCGAGGCCGGTCTGGTGGCCATGGGGCCACGGCCCTGCAGCGACCCCCTGACAGAAGCGATCACCCTGTGGCGGGGCAGCAGCTTCGTCACCGCCCTGCCTGCGGAGCGGCTATCGATCGGGGCGGCGATTGAATTTCAGCAGCCGGCGATCGGCCGGCAATTGTTTTCGTTGCAATTGAGTCCAGAGCTGTTCGTGGAGCAGATCGCCCCGGCCCGCACCTTTGGTTTTCGTGAGCAGGTGGAGCAGCTGCGGGCGGCCGGCTTGATTCAAGGTGGCGCCCTGGACAATGCCCTGGTTTGCGACGGAGACCACTGGCTGAATCCACCCCTGCGCTTTGCCGACGAACCAGTTCGCCATAAGCTGCTGGACCTGCTGGGGGACTTGGCCCTGGCAGGCTTGCCCCAGGCCCAGGTGTTCGCCTATCGCGGTTCCCACGGCCTGCACACGGCCCTGGCAGCTGCGCTCGCAAGCAAAGACGCTGGTGGTCAGCCCCCTGTCCCAGGGGGCGTTGCCAGCTAAGCCCGCCCGTAATCCATTTCCTGTTTCCTTGTCCACAAGCGCCCCCTCCCCCCTAGTGCCGCTGCTCTCCAGCGAGCAAATTCAGGGACTCCTGCCGCATCGCTATCCCTTCGCGCTGGTGGATCGGGTGCTCGAGCACGAGCCCGGCAAGCGGGCGGTGGCGATCAAGAACGTCACCCTCAACGAACCCCAGTTCCAGGGTCATTTCCCCGGCCGGCCGCTGATGCCCGGCGTGTTGATCGTGGAGGCCATGGCCCAGGTGGGCGGTCTGATCGTCACCCAGATGCCCGATCTACCCAAGGGCCTGTTCGTGTTTGCCGGCATCGATGGGGTGCGCTTCCGTCGGCCCGTGGTGCCAGGCGATCAGCTCCTGATCAATTGCGAGCTGTTAAGCCTCAAGCGCCGCCGCTTTGGCAAGGTCCATGCCGAGGCCAGCGTTGATGGTCAACTGGTCTGTGCCGGGGAACTGTTGTTCTCCCTGGTGGACTGAAAGGATGGGCAGCTCAGCAATGGCCATCAAGATTCATCCCACGGCAGTGGTCGATCCGGGCGCCCGCCTTGGCGCTGATGTGCAGATCGGTCCCTATGCCGTGATCGGCGCGGGCGTCGAACTCGGCGACGGCTGCCGCATCGGCCCCCATGTGGTGATCGATGGGGTGGTGCGGATGGGTCGGCGCAACAGGGTGTTTCCAGGGGCCTGTATCGGTCTGGAGCCCCAGGATCTCAAGTACTCCGGTGATCCCACCGAGGTGGTGATCGGCGACGACAACAGCATTCGCGAGTGCGTCACCATCAATCGGGCCACCACGGGCCAGGAGCAGACCCGATTGGGCAACTCCAATCTGCTGATGGCCTATAGCCACATCGGCCACAACTGCCAGTTGGGTGATCGCATCGTGATCGCCAACGGCGTAGCCGTAGCTGGCCATGTGGTGATCGGTGATCGGGCCGTGATCGGTGGTGTGCTCGGCATTCACCAGTTTGTGCACATTGGCAGCATGGCGATGTTGGGTGGCATGAGCCGCATCGACCGCGACGTGCCCCCCTTCACCATGGTGGAGGGTCATCCCGGCCGGCTGCGGGGCTTGAATCGCCTGGGTATTCGCCGCAGTGGCTTGGCCGATCTCGATGATGGCGCCCAGCTGCGCCAGCTGCAGCAACTCTGGACCCTCCTCTACCGCAGCGATCGGGTGATGGCCTCAGCCTTGGCCGCTGCCCGCGAGCTGGAGTTGCTGGAAGCAGGCGAACAGTTGGTGGCCTTCCTGGAGGCCTCCACCGGTCCGGGACGCCGCGGTCCCCTACCCGCCCAGCGCTGATGGTGCGCCTGCTGGTAAGTACCGGTGAAGTATCCGGGGATCTGCAGGGCAGTCTGTTGATTCGAGCTCTGCGCGGCGAAGCCAGCCAGCGGGGCCTGAGCCTGGAGCTGGTGGCCCTGGGGGGTGAGCGGATGCGCCAGGCCGGCGCGCAGCTGATCGCCGACACCGCATCGATGGGGGCCATCGGCCTCTGGGAGGCCCTGCCCCTGATCCTGCCAACGCTGAAGTTGCAGCGGCAGCTGCGCCGCTGGCTGGCCAGCAATCCCCCCGATGGCGTGGTGCTGATCGACTACATGGGCGCCAATATCAACCTGGGCCTGCGCCTCAAGAGTCTCTATCCCCATGTACCGATCACCTATTACATAGCGCCCCAGGAATGGGCATTCAGCCTGGGGGATGGGGGCACCACAAGGCTGATCGGCTTTAGCGACAGGATTTTGGCGATCTTCCCGGAGGAAGCACGCTTTTACGGAGAGCGCGGCGCCGCCGTTACCTGGGTGGGTCATCCCCTGCTGGACACCCTGGCCGAGCTGCCCAGCCGCGACCAGGCCCGCCAGCGCCTGGGACTGGCCGCCGAGGTACCGGTACTGCTGCTGCTGCCGGCCTCGCGGCGCCAAGAACTGCACTATTTGCTGCCGGCCATGGCGGCGGCGGTGGCCGAGCTCCAGCGCCGCCAGCCACGGCTGGAGGTGCTGGTGCCGTCGGGCCTGAGCGGCTTTGAAGCCGAACTCACTGCCGTACTGACAAAAGCTGGGGTCAGAGCTAGGATCATCGCGGCCGGCGATGCCGACCGGCTCAAACCCGACCTCTGCGCCGCTGCCGATCTGGCGCTCGCCAAGTCGGGCACGGCCAATTTGGAGTTGGCGCTGCGGGGGGTGCCCCAGGTGGTGGTTTACCGGGTGAGCCGGGTCACGGCCTTTGTGGCCAAACACCTGCTGCGCTTCAACGTGCCCCACATCTCGCCGGTGAATCTGGTGCTGAATGAGCGGCTGGTGCCGGAACTGCTGCAGGATCAACTCAGCTCCGAGGCAATCGTGGCTGAGGCCGCAGCGCTCCTCGATCCAACCAGTGCCGCCCGCCAGCGCATGTTGGATGGTTATCAAAGATTGCGCAGCGCCTTGGGCGAGCCTGGGGTCACCAGCCGGGCCGCCTCTGCCATCCTGGATCTGGTGGTGAGCGCAGGCGGCAATGGCTGAACAGATCACTAGGCCATCTCCGGCGGTCAGGGCCGGCTCAGCAAGCAGCGGCCCAACCCTTTTTGGCTGGCTAGCAACCCCCTTGCTGGCTGCTTTTCTAGTTTTATTGCTCGGGCCCCTGCCGGCCATGGCGGCGCCGCCCCAGGAAGCTGTGTTCGCCGGAGGCTGCTTCTGGTGTTTGGAACACGATTTAGAGATCCTGCCTGGCGTGTTTACTGCGGAGAGCGGCTATAGCGGCGGCAAGTTGGCCAATCCCAGCTACCAGAAGGTGTCGGCCGGGGGGACGGGCCATCAAGAGAGCGTGCGGGTGCGCTTTGATCCGGATCGAATCAGCTATGCGGCCCTGCTCAAGGCCTATTGGCGCAATATCGATCCCCTCGATGGCGGTGGTCAGTTTTGTGATCGGGGTGATTCCTACCGCCCGGTGATTTTCACCAATGGCCAGCAGCAGTCTTTGCAGGCCCAGGCCAGTTCAGTGGCCATCGCCAAGCAGCTGGGCCGGGCCAAATCGTCGCTGGCTGTACAGATCAAACCGCTGCAGCAGTTCTGGCCAGCCGAGGAATACCACCAAAACTATGCCGAGCGCCACGGGGCCCGCTACGGGTACTACCGCTGGGCCTGCGGCCGGGATCGCCGCCTCCAACAGGTGTGGGGTTCGACAAAAGCCGATGCAACTATGCCTGGGGTTAATGACAAGTTTTAGCGCTAGCGCCTGGGAAATCTGATGAAATCCTGAAGATCCCGGGGGCACTCTTGTCTATGTGGGCCGTATCAGCAACGCTTTTGCTTCGCGAAACCGCTGGGCGGCAGGCTTAGTGTGGATTCGCCCCTACCCCAGCGGCGTATGTATCTGCTGACAATTCGCGACGGTCTGCAGACCAGGCACATCGGTCCCTACTCCAGCCCCAAGCAGGCCGCCGACGATCTGGATCGCCTGCTGCCGCTCTGCACTGAGCGGGCTCGCTGGCAGATCCACGCCCTGGAATCCCCAGAGCAGCTGCTGGCCAGTCTGGGGCCAGCAGAGCTGCCCGCCGCCCTGGCTAAGCGGCGGCGAAGTGTCGTGGGAGCCGCCTAAGCCCAAGCCAAAGTGCGAAGCTCAAAGAGCTAGAAACAAGAGAGCCGCTGCCAAGCACGGAGCAAGAGCTGCTGCCAACTTTGGATCCATACAGGAGTTGCCAGCAGTTAATCCCGGGCAGCTGCCAAGGCTCCCCCGTAGCCCAGGCAAGCAACCCAAGCCCCGGGCTGGTTCTTAACTGATTTTCGATAGGGTGGCTTGAAATTAGCGCGGTTTGCTATATCTTTTACTGTTTTTCTACATGTTTTTGTTAATGGCTTGACCCTTGCGCCGTTAGCTGTAGGTAATTTCTCTTGATTTTTGCATGCACTGCTGGTTGCATGCATCAACTAGTTGAATGCATGCGCTGTTCGGTTAATACTTGTATTGTTAGGGAAATCCTAGAAAACCAGAACCCGGCTAATTCAATTTTGATAATGTAAGGGCGCCTCGAAAAATGCCCATTCCGCTAGCCAGAGCGAGGGGAAGGCCTGTTGCTGCAATGCTTCTCGCGACGCGGCATCAATGGATCTTGGTTTTTCTAGATGCCCGCAACTGACCCGAGTTGCGGGATCGCTGAAATAGCGGTTTTCCAGAGTCTTCCTAACCCAAAAATCACTGGCGGCCGGGGTAGCCTCGCAGCAGCCCACTTTCGATCATCAGGCCCACGCCCGCCGTGATTAAGATCAGGCCAAAACTGCCGTACCAGAACCAGGGACCAGGGGCCCGCAGCAGGTTTAGGGACAGGGAATCGCCATTGGCGGTTGCCAGCTGGGCGCTGGAGGCGAGCTGCTCCATGCCCCTGCGGATAATCGCCTCGCCGAACAGGCAGAGACCAGCCGGCAACATCAATACACCGAGTTGAGCCTTTACGTACCAGCGGATTTTTTTGACAGCCATCGGCGCACCCCTAGCTGAGTCTCAACCTAGGCGCCAATTTGGCAGGGGGCACCGGCTATCAGCCAATTAACCAAGGTGCGTACGCCAAAGCCAGTGGCGCCGGCGGGTTCGCTGCCGCGGCCCTTGTCACTCCAGACGGTGCCGGCGATGTCCAGGTGGGCCCAGGGCAGATCCTTGCTGACAAAATCCTGCAGAAACAGGGCTGCGGTGATCGAGCCACCGGGCCTGGGCCCGGTGTTTTTCATGTCGGCGAATTGGCTTTTGAGGCCCTGCTTGTAGGACTTGCGCAGGGGCATGCGCCAGAGCTCTTCTCCGCCGCTGCTGCCGGCTTGCAACAGCGCCTCCGCCAGGCCATCGCTGCTCGACCAGAGACCGGCAATCTCCTCCCCCAGGGCGATCACACAGGCCCCGGTAAGGGTGGCCAGGTCGACCACCACATCCGGTTCCAAGCGACAGGCATAGACCAGGGCATCGGCCAGGGTGAGGCGGCCTTCGGCATCGGTGTTGTTTATTTCGATCGTCTTGCCATTGGAGGCGGTAACGATGTCGCCGGGATGCACCGCATCGCCATTAATCATGTTTTCGCAGGCCGCCACGATCACGTGCAGCTCCAGCCCCTCCGGCTGGAGCTGGCCGATGGCCCGGGCGGTGCCCAGCACCGCCGCGCTGCCGCCCATGTCGTATTTCATCATCTCGATCTGGGAGCCGCCGGTCTTGAGGTTGTAACCGCCGGAATCGAAGGTGAGGCCCTTGCCCACCAAAGCCACCCTGCGGGTCACCGGGCCCTTGGGGCGATAGATCAAGTGGATGAACTTGGGGGGCAGGGACGACCCCTGGGCCACAGCCAGGTAGGCGCCCATCGCCAATGCGGCGCAATCGTGGCGCTCCAGCAATTTCAGCTCCAGGTTGTGGTGGCTGGCGATCTGGGCGGCGGTGTCCGCCAGGTGCTGGGGATTGGCCACATTGGGCGGCGCCGCCACCAGCTCCCGGGCCAGTTCAACGCCGGCGCAGATGGCGTCTGTGCAGGCGAGCCCGGCGGCCGCCTGCTGCTGCAGACCCACCAGGGTGAGGTGCGCCAGCTGCGGCTTCGTTTGATCAGGCTCACTCTTGAAGCGCTGGTCGCTGTAGGTGGCCAGCCGCACGGCTTGGCCCAGGGCCGCCGCCGCAGTGGCGCCCTCGATGCCATCCAGCGGCATGGCCAGGCCCAAGCTGGTGCAACCGGCGGCCAGGGCCGTAGTGGCGGCGCTGGCGGCGGCGGCGCGCAGGGACGAAATAGCGAAACTGGCGGGATCGCCCAAACCAACCAAAATCACACTGCCGGGCAGTTCGCCCAGCAGTTCCAGACAGGCGGCATCCCCCAGTTGCCCCTTGAAGCGCCGCTGGGCTAACCGGGCCAGCAACTCGGGGCCGTAGCGATCGGTGAGGGCAAGCAGCAGCGGGTGGTCAGCGGGCGCGTCTTCGCCACCGGCGAATAGACCCACGGCTAGGGCCTGGTCGCTCCAGCTCCCCAGGGCCGCGGTGAGGTCTTGGGGAAGGCAGCGAATCTCCATGCACCGGGCCTTTAATTGGCATTGATGCTAGCCAGACTGCACCCCAGCTTTTCCTTCAGCGGCGCCGCCCGCCAACTCAGCCGGCTGCTCTTGATTTCAATCAACACTCCAGGTCGAGTTCGGCGGTGAACGGCGTGGCCCAGCGCTGGCGGGTTTCCTTGTTGAAGGGCGGCAGCCAGCGCCGAATCAGGGCTTGCTCCAGGGCCCGCCTGGGCTGGATAGCGGCCGGCACGTCCAGCCAGAAGCGGATGCTGGGCCTGCCCTCCAGCGCCGCCTTGGCCAGGGCCTCGCCGTAGGCCGTCAAGTAGCGCTTGCAGTCGTGCTCACCCTTCCAGCGCCGATCGGCCCGGCCGGTTTCGCCCACGTAGAGCAGCAGGGGGTGATCGAGCGTCGGCGGGCGATCGATCACCAGGTAGATGGCCGCTCCGCCCTGGGGCGCCTGGGGCCAGCGCCAAAAACTCAACGGCTGGGGTTGCAGCGCCAGCGGATCAAAAGCCGCCGCCCGGGCCTCGGGGGATGGGCTGATGAGATCGAACAGGCTCGCCTGCAGCTCTTGGCCGGGGCCGCCGGCGAACAGGGGCCCCTGGTGGCTGGCCACCAGTCGCTGCCAGGCCAGCAGTTGGTGGGCGAGCAGCGGCAACTCGCCGCCAGCGAAGCTGGCGTTGGAGCTGGCCGGCTGCAAGCCGGAAAACAGATCGCCCTGGCGCAAGGTTTAGGAGCGGCGGCTGGTGGAGGGCAGCACCGGGCCGCAGGGGCCCTGCCCGAAGCGCACCCGGCCGATCCAGCTTTCCACAATCTCGGGCGGCAACTGCAACCGCTGTTGCAGCTCCGCCAGGTCGAGGAAGGGGGCCCGGGCCCGCTCCCGCAATAGACGACGAATCCGCTCTCGCGACAGGCCCAGGGCCAGCAGATCAAGGGGCCGGGCCCGGTTGAGATCCAGGGGCGGCGGCGAGGAGCTGGTGGTTGGGGCTTCGCCATACCAGCGGAATTCCAGCAGCGGCAACCAGGCCTCCAGCTGGGATTGGCTGAGCTCCAACAAATTTTTGAGATCCTCCGGGCCGCTCAGCTGCACACCGCCGGCCTGGAGCCGCAGCAGCAGGTCGAGCTGGGCGGTGCTGAGGCCCGGCAGCCGGCCCCAGTCGGCCCTGGTGGCGCGGTTTACATCCAGGCGCCAGCCGAGGGCGGCGGCATGGCGCACCTCGGTGGCATCGCGCAGGCGCAGGGCTGGATTTTGGCTCAGCTTCAAAGCCAATAGCTCCCGATCCACCAGTTCGCGCTCATGCAGTTCGCGATCTAATGGCTGCCCCTCCAGCGGCAGCTGATCGGGATTGAGCTGGCCAGCCTGGCCTTTCTCTGCCGATGGGGAGGGGCCTGCGGCTGGAGCTGGAGCCAGCTGGCCGGTGGCCAGCAGCAGGCGCCGCGCCAGGGGATCCAGCCAGTGCCGCTGAGCCATGCTGCGGGGAGCGTCTGGGTGCTGTGCAGCGAAGCTAGCGGGGATGCGTGGATCCGTACTCCACTGGCCGTCCATCGATCCCCAGAATCACACCAGCTCCCTGCGGCGCCGTTTCGCCTGGCCCATGGCGTTTTTTGATTCAGAGATTGTTCAAGACGAGGCCAAGCACCTGTTTGGCGACTACCAGCAGCTGATGCAGCTGGGCAGTGACTACGGCAAATTCGATCGGGAGGGCAAGAAGCTCTACATCGAGCAGATGGAGTCTATGATGGAACGCTATCGCGTGTTCATGAAGCGCTTCGAGCTATCGGAAGACTTCCAGGCCAAGCTCACCGTGGAACAGCTGCGCACCCAGCTGGGCCAGTTCGGGCTCACCCCCGAAACGATGTTCAATCAAATGCAGCTCACCCTGGAGCGGATGAAGAGCCAGCTGGAGCCCCAGGGCTGAGCTGGTCTGGCTGATCAGGGCCAATGCCTACGATCCGCCCCAGACGCAAGGGCGCCGGGGGCCCGCAAGCACGATGGCCCAAGCCGCCTGGAATCTGCCCACCTGGCTGGAGAGGGGGGTGGCCGATCTGTTCCCCGCCGCCGACCTGAGTGCCGGCCAGGAGGGGGCGGCCGCCGCCGACCAATCCCTGGCCGCCCGCCTGGTGGAGGCCGAGGCAGCCGGCCGGCCGCTGCGGGTGAAATTGGGCATCGACCCCACCGGCTCCGACATCCACCTCGGCCACTCGATCCTGTTCCGCAAGCTGCGGGCCTTCCAGGATGCGGGCCACACCGCCGTTCTCATTATTGGCGACTTCACCGCCCGCATCGGCGACCCCACTGGCAAGAGCGCCACCCGGGTGCAACTCAGCGCTGCCCAGGTGGAGGCCAACGCCGAAACCTATCTGGTGCAGCTGGGGCTAGGCCAAGATCCAGAGCGGGCGCTGTTGGATTTCCAAACCCCCGGGCGGCTGGAGGTGCGGCGCAATGGCGAATGGCTGGCGGGCATGAACCTGCCGGAGGTGATCGAGCTGCTGGGGATCAGCACCGTGGGCCAGATGCTGGCCAAGGAGGATTTTGCCAATCGCTACGGCGGCGGCACGCCAATTTCCCTACACGAATTTCTCTATCCGCTGCTGCAGGGCTACGACTCGGTGGCGGTGCAGGCGGATGTGGAGCTGGGCGGCACCGATCAAAAGTTCAACGTGGCCATGGGCCGCGACCTGCAGCGTCATTTCAGCCAGCGACCCCAATTTGGCATGTTGCTGCCGATCCTGCCGGGGCTCGATGGGGTGCAGAAGATGAGCAAGAGCCTGGGCAACACGGTGGGGCTTGCCGATGATGCGCTCACCATGTATTCAAAGCTGGAAAAAGTACCCGATGCGGCGGTGGAGGAATATCTAACGCTGCTCACAAATTTGGATTTAGCGGCCCTGCCCAGCAATCCCAGGCAGCGTCAAAAGGCCATGGCCCTGGCCGTAACCGCCAGTCGCCATGGCCAGCCGGCCGCCCTCCAGGCCCAGGCGGATGCGGCCAATTTGGTGTTGCGGGCCGATGCTGATGGTGCAAGCTCCGGCGCAGATGCAGGGGGCGGCGCATCGGTGCCCGACGCCTCCCTGGCGGCGGTGAACTTCCCGGCCAAGGCCTTCTATCTGCTCAGCGCCGTGGGCATCTGCAGCAGCAGCGAGGCCCGGCGGCAGATCCAGAACGGCGGCGTGCGGCTGGATGGCCAGAAGCTCACCGATGTCAACCTGCTGTTTAGTGATGCCAGCGAACTCGACGGCAAGGTGCTGCAACTCGGCAAGAAGACATTTCGGCGGCTTGTGAATTAGTCGTCTGGTGAATTAGTTGTGTGGTGAAGGGCCGCTCAGGGGCCGCCGAGGTTTGCTCCTGGGGCCTTTCAACAGCTACCGCTGGGGGAAATTTTAGTAGCTGCCGCCAGGAGCCGCCGTGGTTTGCTCCTGGAGCCATCTAGCAGCTGCCGCTGGGGCTCTGTAGCCGCTGAAGCTTGGGGCTCCTTTCAGCAGCTACCGCTGGGCCCCCAGCGGCGCTCGGCGAGAATTGATCGAGGCCGAGATGAAGCCATGGCAGAGCTTTTGCCCACTGCCGCCGAGCGGCTGCCCCTTGCTGCGGAGCGGCTTACCGCTGCCGCCGAGCGGCTGATTGTGGCTCTCGACGGCATGGGGGCTGAGCAGGCGCTGGCCTTGGCTGCCGCGATTCCCGATCTGCGCTGGGTGAAGGTGGGGCTGGAGTTGTTCACCGCCGCCGGGCCGGAGGTGGTGAGCCAGTTGCGGCAGCAGGGCAAGCGGGTGTTTCTAGACCTGAAGTTCCACGACATCCCTGCCACCATGGCCGGCGCCTGCCGCAGCGCCAGCAGGTTGGGTGCCGAACTGATCACCGTGCATGCCGCCGCCGGTCGCGATGCCCTCCAGGCCGGCCAGAACGCCGCAATGGAGGCGGCCAGCGCCGCCGGCCAGGTGCCGCCCACCCTGCTGGCCGTGACCGTGCTCACCAGCTGGGAGCAGGAGCGCTTTGCCGCCGAACTGGCGATCGCCGAACCAGTTAGCAGCTATGTGTCCAGGCTGGCCGCCCTGGCTGCCAGCGCCGGCATCGGCGGCTGCGTTTGCTCCCCCTTGGAGGTGACTGGATTGCGGGCGGCCCATCCGGCCCCCTTTGCCCTGGTGACACCGGGGATTCGGCCGGCGGGGGCCAGCCCTGGCGATCAGCGGCGGGTGCTCACCCCGGCGGCGGCGATCGCCGCTGGGGCCAGCCATTTGGTGATCGGTCGTCCGATCACGGCCGCCAGCGACCCAGCCGCCGCTTTTTTAGAGATCTGTGCTGAATTGGCAACAGCATGAGCAGCTTAGTTACCGGAGCCGAGGATTTCGCTCTTATCCCTTCGGCACTTATCCCTATCGACACCGATTTGCTGGCGAAGGTATGTGCGGCGGCGGCGGCCAGTCCGCGCTTGCGCAGCAACCACAATCTGCACTGCCTTGGCGATCTGGTGCAGCGCTTTCTCAATGCCCTGCAGCCGGGCACTTACGTAAGACCCCACCGCCATTTACGCCAGGATCCGGCGGCAGGCTTTGAATTTGTGCTGGTGCTGCAGGGGTCCCTGGGCCTGCTGCTGCTAGATGCCAGCGGCGCGGTGATCGAGCGGCGAGTGATTGCCGCTGGCGGGCCTCTGCGGGGGGTGGAGTTGGCCACTGGCAGCTATCACACCCTGGTGGCACTGGAGCCAAACACGGTGATGTTTGAGCTCAAACAGGGCCCCTACGACCCCTCCAGCGATAAGGACTTCATGGCTGGTTTCCCCCTGGAGGGCACGCCGGAGGCCAGGTTGCAGGAGCAAGCCTGGCGGGCAATGTTTAGCTAAAGGCAACCCTCAGGCCACAAGCAACACTCAAGCCACGGCCACTTTCAGGCCACGGCTACCAGCACCCGGTGGCGTGGATCGCAGGCCACTCGCCGCAACGAGTGGAAACCGGTTGCCTCCAGGGCCGCCGTCATATCCAGGCTGAAGTATTGCTCCAGGTAGGGCTCGGTGCTCTTGAGCAGGGTGGCGATCGGGGCCGGCAGGCGGCGGATCAGCTCGGATTCCGGGTCTTGATCCACCATGGCCAGCACGCCGCCGGGCCGCAGCAACCGATGGGCTTCGGCGAGCACGGCGGCGGTGGCGCTGCTGGGCAATTCATGGCAGACAAATTGCAGCGTGATCAGCTCATAGCTGGCGCTGGCCAGGCCGCTGGCTTCGGCGGCGGCGTGGTGCCAGGCGGCGATCGGCCGAGCTGGCGCCGCCTCCGCTTCCCTAGCCCGGGCTACGGCCAACATTTCGGGGGAAAGATCCAGACCTTCCACCCGCACATCGGCAGCTTCCCTCTCATCCAGCCAATCCTTGAGCGATCTGGTGCTCACCCCCACCGAGCAGCCCAGATCGAGAGCCCGCCGCACCGGCAGATTGAGGCTCGGGGCGATGGCGGCCATGATCGCGGCCCGCAGCCGCTGCTGGGCCTGGCTTGGGCTGAGCAGTTCCGCCGGCCAAATCCGCAGGGCCATGGCATCGGTGGCCTGTTCCGCTTCGCAGGCCGCCTCCCAGCAGAGGTTGCCCAGCTGGTAGGCGTGGAAGCGGGCCCGGTAGTAGCCAGGCGTGGAGGTGACTGGATCACCACTGCTCTGCAGCAGCGGTGCGGCCTGGGTGCGCAAATGTTCCCGCCTGGCCCGCCAATCGATGCCGCGGCGCTCGGCGGTGCGAATGATCAGCCGCCGGGCCTGCCAAAACAACAGCTGCCGCAACGGCTCCAGGGCCAGCAGCCGCTCGATCAACCAGCCAATTGGATGGCCGCTGGCCACCCAGTTGGGCGGCGTCTGGCTAGGGCTGGGGCCAGTAGGGGAGCCAGTGGTGGTGGGACCAGGGATAGGGCCAGTGTTGGTGGTGGAGGTAGCTGGGGACAAGGCATTGCTGGGAGCTGACGGCCATTCTCCCGCTGCCACTGGCCAGATCAGCTATCGGATGGAGGATTCAAATTGCGGGCTCAGGCCTGGGGCACAGTCCATAAGCACAGCAGACAAGCTCAGCCGATAAGCCAACCGGTGTGGCTGGTCAACCTGGGGCGCCTGCCCCAACCTGGCTGGATTGCCTCAGCCAGGTTGGCTTGGGGAAGCTCTAGAAAATCTGAGCCACAACCAATAGAGCCCCTATGCCGCAATGGGTCTCAGTTGGCATTAAAGCCGAAATCTGAGCCCTCAGAGCGTGAGGCACAACTCATCTCTGCTGGCGTCAGCGCTACTGGCGCTTGAGCCGCTGATACCAGCGCTGCTGGGACCATTGCTGTTGAGCAAACCAAACTGCTCGCGGATGCGCAGCGGTATTTGACGCGAGAAGGGAATGCGGGAGATGGGCAATTCATCCATGGTTTCTGATGATCCATAAAGGCTTAAGTAGTTGTCGTAATTGTTCCAGGCCACTCTGGTGAGCTCCCCATCGCGGTAGGTGGGCAGATAGCTCTCGGTGAGCAGGTCGTTGGCCCACACCAGCACATGCTTTTCAAATTCCAAGGAGTAGTAGGTGAAAGAATCGGTCTCTTTTTGTTCAGCCAATGTGCTGCACTGTTCTCTTTGGTGGCGCTGATCGTATTCGCTGAGCTCTTCCAGTTGGTAGATGGACTGGCCATTGATCAAGGCCTGCGCTTCCACCAGGCAATCGCCGAGGACAAAGGCATGGCTGGGGGTGCAGTAGATATCCGCCGAGGGCAGATTGTGGCCAAATACCCCCCCCACCTGGATGCGGATGGGCATCCTGCCGGTAGCCTTGAGAATGTTGACATGGCGGGTGGAAATACCCAGAAATTTGAGAGGCTGGGGGCCATCAGGGGTGAGCACTAGATCGCCAATTTGCAACTCTTCCACCGGGCGATTGCCAGAGGGGGTCCGGATCAGAGTGCCGGGGGCGAGGCAGGGGGGATCGGTTTCGCTCCATCGCCGAGAATCGGAAGGGTCATTGATAGTTGCACCTTCCTTGACACGGTCGTATATCCACTTATCCAAAGGATCAGATGTTTGACCTGAATCTTTCGCTTCCTTCCATTTTTCATATTCTTGTCTGCCAACATTGTTATTCCAAAGGTCCATGTTCCGCTCGGCTTTGTACTCCTCCTCCGTCATCCCCTTGTGTTTGCCATCAGGCTCGTAGGGCCCTTCATTGCTATCTCCGAGCCATTTGGCAATAAACGAGGGAAGGGCCTGCTCAGCTCTAGCGCTTGTATAGGCATGCCGGAAGGCATCATATTTGTCATTGTGACCGGGGCTTTGGCTGTTGCTATTTAGCCCCCCAAGCCTGACGGCAGTTTCATTGGCTTCGCGGCTGTAACCTGATGTGAGAGACATTCAGTTAGCTCCTGTTAAATTGAGTTGGGAATTAAAAATCTTTATTTTGGCTTTGGCCATGCAAGCACCAGGGTTGTTTCCAGATTAAGTTCGTGCCAACGGTTTGAATTTTAGTCGCACAGGCTATTGCTGATTCTTGAGTAGCCAGGGGGCAAGGAATTTGTCATCCACTTTCTCAAACGTGCTGAGTTTGTGACCCAGCCTTTCCTCCATCTCTTGGCGTGTCAGATACGGTGTTTGCAGACTTAAAATCGCAATCATCACCGCAAAAAAATCATTAACATCGATTGCAATTTCTTTAAGATTTGAGCGTGAACCTGTTGCATGATTCGGCTCTTGATCGGATCTTCGACGGGCAGGCAAAAGGATATGGCAATAAGTATGACGAGGGAAAGAATAAGACGAATAAATGTGCTCAAAATTGACAACCTGAGAAGAATAGCTATCTTGGTTAGTGGGTTAAGTTCGATCTTGTTGATATTATTTAAGGTTGGCCTAACGCGACTTTAAGTTATCGCTTCCCAATCATGGATTATTGGATCACCAAGGTGGTGAACACCGAGCAGTTATGGGCCCTCAGAGCGTGAGGCACAACTCATCTCGGCTGGCGTCAGCGCTGCTGGGACCATAGCTGGTGCTGACCAAACCAAACTGCTCGCGGATGCGCAGCGGCAGTTGCCGTGCGAAAGGAATGCGGGGCATGGGCAATTCATCCATGGTTTCAGATGTTCCATAGAGGCTTAAGTAGTTTTCGTAATTGTTCCAGAGAACCCGAGTGAGCTCCTCATTGCGGTAGGTGGGCAGATAGCTCTCGGTGAGCAGGTCGTTGGCCCACACCAGCGCATGCTGTTCAAATTCCAAGGAGTAGTAGGTAAAGAAATCGGCCTCTTTTTGTTCAGCCAATAGGCTGCCCTGTTTAATTTGGTGGTGCTGATCGTATTCGCTCAGCTCTTCAAGTTGATAGATGGACTGGCCATTGATCAAGGCCTGCGCTTCCACCAGGCAATCGCCCAGCGCAAAGGCATGGCTGGGGGTGCAGTAGATATCCGCCGAAGGCAGATTATCGCCAAATGCCCCTGCCTGGATGCGGATGGGCATCCTGCCGCTGGCTTTGAGAATGTTGACATGGCGGGTGGAGATACCCAGGAACTTGAGCGGCTGGGGGCCATCAGGGGTGAGCACTAGATCGCCAATTTGTAACTCTTCTACTGGCGATTGACCAGAGGGGGTGCGGATTAGGGTGCCGGAGGCGAGGCAAAGCCAGCTAGAAAGCCAGTCAAGAAAATTACTAACGGGGTTAAAATCGATTTCAGTTATTTTCTGAGCGGCCTCTCCTTTAGTTGCAACTGCCTTCGTCAGTTCATCTAATTTAGTATGGCTTGTATTTGGATTTTGTAGTGCTTCCATAAGTTTGTGTCTTGCGTTTATGACATCTAATACCGCTGCGCCTTTGATGGCAACTTCACCGTAATCCAGTGTGGGATTGGGTACAACTTCTCCCGCTAGATTTGTCACGCAGCTATCCACAAACTCTTTCAGTGAATCCAGGAAACTCATTGACGGAGGCTCTATTGGCGAAACTGCCATTAACTATTTCATGTATTGAAAGAAAAAAAGGGGGGGGGTGGGTTCTGGGGTAATTCTTAACACTGGCCCACCTGCGACGCCCATCTTTTCTTCCTGCAGCCCCAATCGCGCACCGCCATTCGCCAATCAGGGCTGGGCTGCCACGGCTAGGCACTGAAGTACTGCCGCTAGCCAGGCATGCCCACTTCAGCCAAAGCACTGGCCCATCCCGAGGATTTATCCAAACCAGCTGCCCCGAGCAAGCGCACTACCCCCAACTAACCCACCTTTCCCCATAGCCAAGCCCCCTCACCCCACCAGCTCACCAGGATGCAGTAATTGGCCGTAGAGCTTTTCCAGGGCGTCGATGTTGTGGCTGAGGCTGTAGCGCTCTAGCACTCGGGCCCGGGCACGGCGGCCCAGTTCGGCGCTGAGTACCGGTTGGTCGCGTAGCAGCGGTAGCAAAGTGCGCAGTTGGGTGGTGACCGCCTGGGTGCTGATCACGATGCCGGCGCCCCCCTCCAGCACTTCGCCGTCGGCGCCGGCATCGGTGGCGATGCAGGCTGTGCCGCTGGCCATCGCCTCCAGCAACGCCAGGCTCAGCCCCTCCACCAGTGAGGGCAAAATAAATACTTCAGCTAATTGCAATAGCGCCAGCCGCCGCAGGCGATCTGGCTCGTGGCCCCACCAGAGCACCCGGTCGTCTTCTCCAAAGCTCTGCATCAATTGTTGACGCATCGTTCCATCGCCCACCACCACCAGTCGGCAACCCGGCAGCTGCACCAGCCGCCAGGCTTTTAGTAACGCCTCCACATTTTTTTCGGGAGCGATGCGGCCCATATACAAAAATATCCGCTGATTGCCAAATTGGCGCTGCAGGGCGGCCAGTTCCTGGCTTACCGAGGGCTGCTCTTGGCCGGCCGGCGCCCACTGCTGGGGGTCTACACCATTGGGAATCACCGCCAGCCGATTTTCCTTCACCCCCAGCCGATTTAGCAGCTCCGCCTGTAGCTCGGAAAACACAATCACCCGGTCGTAGTGGGCCAGGGAGGGGGCATATAGCTGATACATCAGCTGGGTGGTGCCGGCGGTGAGGTTGCGCAGGCCGGCGTCAAAGGCTGGATGGAAGGTGGCCACCAGCGGCAAGCCCAGTTGCTCGCATAGATCCGGCAGCAGGAAATCCAAAGGCGATAGGGTAAGGCTGGCGTGCACCACATCGGGCCGCAGCCGCTCCAAAGACTCCCGTAGCTCCCGCTGGGCACCTGGGGCCGGCACCGTATAAACCTGGCTCTTCATCAGGTAGGTGAGGGCCACCTCGGGATTGGCCAGCGCCTCGGCCTTGGCCAGCGCCTCGGCGGTTTGCGGAGCATCGATACCGTCCAAGCGACCGTTAATGCTCTGGAAATTGCTATTCGCCTGGGAACTGGTACCAGCCTGGGAACTGGTACCGCTTAGGGAGCCTTCACCGCTCTGGGAACTGGCAGCGCCCAGCGAATTGACAGCGGCTCGGAACCTGGATCCGCCCTGAAAATTGCTACCGGCCTTGGCGTTGAAACCGCTGAGGCCAGTATTCAGGGCAGTGGTAAGGCCATTTGTGAGGCCAGTGCTGAGGGAGTTGGCGGCTGCATTGCTGCTTACTGCCGCCGGCGTCGGGCTGGCGGTTTGCCATGGCATAAGAGGGTTATCCGAGTCGTCGCGGCGCAGGGGGAAGCTGGCCGGCGTATCGAAGTGGATAAAACTGATCCGATGGCCGCGGTTGCGCAACGCCTCGGTGATCGTGAGCCCGTAGGTGACGTTGCCGCAAAAGGGGGATTTTTTACCTAGCCAGGCGATGTGGGTCACCAGATGGACCACCAGGACTGGTGTTCAGTTGCGTGAGCCAAAGCTAACAGCGGCTAACTGCGCTGCCAGGGCTTCTCCGCCAGGGCCGCCAGCAGGGCGATGCCGGCCAGGGTCCAGAGCACCGGCAGCAGGCCGTAGCTACTCACCAGCGTGCCGGCCAGCACCAGGGGCAGGCTCAAGGCGATGTTGATCATGTTGTTCTGCAGCCCGAACACCTTGCCCCGCTGGTCCTCCGGGGTGTCCTCTTGGATGGTGGTTTGGGCTGGAATCGCCAGCAGCGAAGCGCCCACCCCCAACACCACACAGAGCAGCAGGGTGCCGCTGAGGTTGCCCCTCAGCTGGCCAAGCAGCACCAAACTGCAGGCGATCGTGGCCAAACCGGCGCTCGCCAGGTGGCGGCGGTGGAAGCGATGGCCCAGTTGCGCCACCGCCAGGGCGCCGGCCGCCAGCCCCAAACCGCTCATCGCCAGCAGGGTGCCAAAGCGGGTGGGCCCCAGGGATGCGATCGATGCGGCCAGGCTGATCGCCAACACATAAAGCGCCGCCAGCAGGCTGTAGAGCAGCACCAGATGCAGCATGGCGTTGCGCACGCTGGGGCGTTCGCGCAGCACCTGCAGGCCCTCGCCGATTTCCTCCCAGAGGCTGGAGCTGCGGGGCTGGCGGGGTGGCTCCTGCAGCTGCAGGCTGCTGATCACCAGCGCCGCCATGCCGTAGCAGAAGGGCAACAGCAAAAATTCGCCGCCGCCGATGCCGACGGCCGCCGACAACTTGTGCAGCAGCCGCAGCACCGGATCCCCCAGCGCAAAACCCAAAATCGTGGCCGCCATGCTGGTGGCCTGGTAGAGCGAATTGGCCGGTAACAGCAATTCACCCGGCACAAGCAGCGGCATCGCCGCCTGCTCCGCCGGCGCGAAGAACTGGGTGAGCACCGACTCCATGAAGGTCATCGCCACCAGGCCCCAGTAGCCCCAACTGAGGCCCAGCCAGCTGGGGCCCTCCAGCAGGCACAGCGGCGCCAGCATCACCAGCAGGGCCCGCAGGCCGTTGGAGGCCACCATCACGCGCCGTTTGGGCCAGCGATCGGCCCAGGCCCCCGCCACCGTGCCCAGCAGCATCGCCGGGATCGTGTTGGCCACATAAATTCCGGTGGCCAGCAGGGTGATCATCTGGGCCCGGTTTTCCGGCAGCTCCAGGCGCATGGCGCTGGCCGCCTCGGCCAGGGCTGGATTGGCCTCCGGTGCGCTGCCCACCCAGGTCTGGGCGATCAGATACACCATCAACACGATGTAAAACTTGTCGGCCAGTTGCGAAAAGATCTGGCCGATCCACAGCCGGCGGAAGTCCGGTAGTGCCAGCACCCCCGGCAGACCCGTGGCACCCCTGGGCTGGAAACCGCTGGTTTCCTGGCTATTGCTCAAGCGCTGCCGTCCTTTTCCTGACCCGGTCATGATGCTTCAGGCAGGAAGCCACTGCGCAGCAGCCGGAAGGCCCGGGGCGGCCGTTCCAGGTGGTATTCGCACCACAGCTCCACCAGATCCAGCAACCGCAACCACACCGCCGGGGGCCCCATCAGCTCCCCATCCCGGCGCCTTGGCAGCACCGGCCGCAATAACCGCTGCAGCAGGGCCAATTCGGAAGCGTTCAGCGCCAGCTGGCAGCCCGGCACCGCGCCGATCACCAGACCCTCATCGGGCAGCAAACTGCAGCGCCATTGCCAGTCCCCCAGGGGGGGTGCCAGGGGTTCACCGCTGCGGGCGCAGCTGGCCAGGGGCAGGGCAAAGCCCCCCAGGGCCAACTGGTGCACCGCCCCCTGCACGGCGATGGCCAACAGCTCGGTATTGGCTCCCTTGTCTTGCACCAGTTTCTCCAGCCGGCCCAGCTGCATGGTGAGGTTGCCCAGCAAGCCCTCCACCGGATTGCCCACCGGCACCATGGCCAGGCTCAGCTCCGCCAGGGCCTGGGCCGCCGCCAGGCTCTCCAGCCGCTCGGCCAGCGGGGCGTAGTTGCGCAACACCCGCAGCTGCCGCACCCGCGCCAGCCCGCCAACTTTGCCGCCCACCTGCAGTTGCAGCTGGGCCAGGGGCACCGCCGCCGCCAGGCTGCTGTTGGGCCGGCGCGCCCCTGGCACCGCCAGGCGGGTGATGCCCTCGGCGTCGCTGAGCAGGGTGAGCAGCCGATCCTGTTCCCCCAGGGGCCTGCAGCTGAGCGCCAATCCCTGCAGCCGCCAGTCAGGCACGGGAGCGCAGCGCCTGGATCAGGGCGACGCCGCGGCTGGTGCCCAACCTGATCGCCCCCGCCGCCACCAGCCCATAGGCCTGCTCCAGATCGGCGATGCCACCGGAGGCCTTCACGGCGGCCCGACCCCGGGCCAGGCCGCACAGCTGGCTCACCTGCTCGGCGGTGACCGGCGCCCCGTAGCCGCTGCCGGTCTTGAGGAAGCGGGCGCCCACATCGATGCTCACCTCCACCAGCAAGGCCAGGGCCTCCGGCTCCAGGCGGCCCACCTCCAGGATCACCTTCACCGGCAGGCCCAGCTCGCAGATGGGCGCCAGATCGGCCTGGAGGCTGGCGCTGTCGCGGTCGGCGAGGGCCCCGAAATCGGGCACTACATCAAGTTCGTCGGCGCCGGCTGCTGCCGCTGCCTCCGCCTCGGCTCGCTTGATCGCCGCTGGCACCGCCCCGAAGGGGAAGCCCACCACGCCGATTAACAGGGGGCTGGCACCCCTGCCAGCGCCCTGGAGCGGCAGCCGTTCCCGGGCCAGCGCCAGCCAGCGGGAGGCGACGCAAACGCCGGCAAAACCGAAGTGGCGGGCCTCGTCGCAGCAGCGCAGGATCGCCTGGCTGCCCTGGTGGGGATCCAGCAGGGCATGGTCGATCAGGGGGGCGAGGTCGGGGAGGTCTTGGCTCACGCCTTGGCCTGAATCACGCCGAAGCCACCATGATTGCGGCGATAGGCCACCTGCAATTGGTTGGTTTCCCCATCGCGGAAAACATAAAAATCATGGTCGATCAGCTCCAATTGATGCAGGGCATCATCGAGGCTCATCGCTGGCATGTCGAAATACTTGCGCCGCACGCCGGGGCTGGGCAGCTCCGGTTGCAGCCCATCGGTGAGGCTGGCCCCAGGCGGCGGCAGCTTGGCTGCCCCCAGCTCCTCATCGCGGGCCGAGCGATGCACGGGCCCCTGCTTGGAATCCAGCAGCCGCTCCTTGTAGCGATTCAACTGGCGAGTTAATTTACTGGCCACCAGATCGATGCTGGCGTAGAGATTTTCGCTTTTCTCCTGGGCGCGTATAACCGTGCCGTTGGCATACATTGTGACCTCGACAATTTGCTGGGGCACGCTCGGGTTGCGAGCCACAGACAAATGCACATCAGCTTCCTTGACCAGGCCTTCGTGGTTGGTGATGGCGCGGGTGAGCTTGGTTTCGGTGTACTCCCGGATCGCCGGGGTCACGTCAAGATTGCGGCCGTGGATGAGCAGTTTCATCAGATGGCAACCGCCTCCGGTGCAGGGGCCCTCCAACGCTAGGGAAGCTTGTCCGTGGGTTCTCAGCTCGATGCAATCCTTTTTGAATCCGAGCGGCTGGTGCCGTTCGAGCGGGGCTGGCACGCCCAGCGGCAGCTGCAGCAGCGGCTTTTGCTGCAACCAGAAGGCCCCGATGCCGTAATCCTGTTGCAGCACGAGCCCTGCTACACCCTCGGCCGTGGCGCCGACCCAGGCTTTCTGCGCTTTGATCCCGCCAATCCGCCCCTGCCCCTGCACCGCATCGACCGCGGCGGCGAGGTTACCCACCACTGCCCTGGCCAGCTGGTGCTCTACCCGGTGCTGAACCTGCAGCGCCATGGCGCTGATCTGCATCTATATCTGCGACTATTGGAACAGGTGGTCATCGATCTGCTGGCCGAGTACGGGCTGGCTGCCGAACGCCTGGCCGGCCTCACCGGCGTCTGGTTCGAGGGGCACAAGCTGGCGGCCATCGGCGTGGGGGCCAAGCGCTGGATCAGCCAGCACGGCCTGGCCCTGAATGTGGACTGCGATTTGAATGGCTTCTCCCGGGTGGTGCCCTGCGGCCTGGCCGATCGGCCGGTGGGGCGACTGCTCGACTGGCGGCCCCAGCTCTCCGCCGCCGCTGTGGCGCCACGGCTGCTGGCGGTCTTCGCCGATCGCTTTGGCCTGGCCCTGCGGGCCCCAGAGCCACGGGAACAGCTGCAGGGGTGGTAAGCCTGGGGCGAGTGTTGCCTGCTCCCGTGTCTGCCGCCAGCCCCGCCGAGATCCCCTGGTCCACCACCGCGGCGGACCGCCAGGCCCTTGCCCAGCGCAGCGACTGGACTGGCATCAACGGCCTGGAGCAACTCTGGCAGCCCCTGGCGCGGCTTTACGGAGATTCCCCGGCCCTGGACGCCCCCCACGCCCGCCCGGCGGTGCGGCTCAGCTTTCGCCAACTGCACCAGGGCATCGAGACGGCCGCTGCCGGCTTTGCCGCCATCGGGGTGCGGCCGGGGGAGGTGGTGGCCCTGTTCGCTGAAAACGGCCCCCGCTGGCTGCTGGCCGACCAGGGGCTGATGCGCCTGGGGGCAGCCGATGCGGTGCGCGGCAGCGCCGCACCGGTGGAGGAATTGCGTTACATCCTGCGCGATTGCGGCGCCGTGGCCCTGGTGGTGGAATCTGCCTCCCTGCTGGAGAAGCTGGCCCTGGCCAGCCAGCCGGCCGGCCCCCTCCGCCTGGTGGTGCTATTGGAGGGGGAGCGCGGTGATGCAGCCGCTGGCGGGGCGGCTGAACAGGCTGGTGCCGCTACTGGAACAGGGCCAACTCTGGTCAGCTGGACTGAACTGCTGGCCCTGGGGGAAACGGCCCTGGCCAGCCCGGGGGCGACAACCCCCTGGCCGGCGGCCGATCCCAGCCGCATCGCCACGATCCTCTACACCTCCGGCACCACCGGCGAACCCAAGGGGGTACCGCTCAGCCACGCCAACCTGTTGCATCAGCTGCGCTGCCTGGGCGTGGCGGTACAACCCAACCCCGGCGATCGGGTGGTGAGCGTGCTGCCGATCTGGCATGCCTATGAACGCAGCGCCGAATACTTTTTACTCTCCTGCGGCTGCCAGCAGACCTACACAAATCTCAAGCAGATGAGGGCCGACCTGGGTCGGGTGCGGCCCCAGTACCTGATCAGCGTGCCAAGGCTATGGGAGGCGCTGCTGGGGGGCTTCGAGGACGCCCTGGCCGCCATGGCCAGTCGCCGGCAACTTCTCATCCGCGCCGCCCTGGCCAATAGCCGCGCCTACTGCCTGCGGCGACGCCAGGGTCTCGATCTCACCCTGGTGCCCGAACCACCGCTGCAGCGGCTGCTGGCCGCACTGGAAGCTGGTTTGCGCTGGCCGCTGCATCGGTTGGCGACAGCCCTGATCTGGCCCCAGGTGCGCAAGCAGCTGGTGGGCGGCGAGCTGCGCCTGGCCATCAGCGGCGGCGGCGCCCTGGCGATTCACGTGGATGGTTTTTTTGAGGCGATTGGCATTGAGTTGCTGGTGGGCTATGGCCTCACCGAGACCAGTCCGGTACTCACCTGTCGCCGCCGCTGGACCAACCGGCGCGGTAGCGCCGGCCAACCGCTGCCTGGCACCGCCATCAAAGTTGTGGATCCCGAAAGCCGCAGCCCCCTGCCCCGGGGCGGTCGGGGCCTGGTGCTGGCCAAAGGCCCCCAGGTGATGACCGGCTATTGGCACAAGCCAGAGGCCACGGCCAAAGCGCTTGATGCCGAAGGCTGGTTTGACACAGGCGATCTCGGTTATCTGCTGGCCGATGGCTCCCTGGTGCTGAGCGGCCGGGCCAAGGACACGATCGTGCTCAGCAGCGGCGAGAACATCGAACCCGGGCCGTTGGAAGAGTGTCTGGTGGCCTGCTCGCTGGTGGAGCAGGTGATGCTGGTGGGCCAAGACCGCAAGTCGCTCGGGGCCCTGGTGGTGCCCCGGCCCGAGGCGTTACAGGCCTACGCCCGCGAGCTGGGGCTGCGGTTGCCCCACCACCTGGCCGAGCCAGCCCAGGCGCCAAGCACAGCCGCACCAGCCACTGCCGCACCAGCCACTGCCTCGCCAGGCACAGCCTCGCCAGTTAACGCCGCGTCAGACACCGCCGCCCTGTACAAGGCCATTACCAGCAGACTTAACCGCCGCCTGGCGGCCCGGCCCGGTGGTCGCGCCGAGGAGCGCTTGGCCGGGGTGGCCCTGGTGCAGCCCTTCAGCTTGGAGAACGGGCTGCTCACCCAAACCCTGAAGCAGCGTCGCGATCGCATTGCCAGCCGCGATGCCGCCGCCATCGACTCCATCTACGCCCCTCGCGCTTAGGCCCTGTGCTTGCTGGCGGTCGCTTGGGCTGTCAGCCTGGAAGACGATTACTAACTTCCATGGCCAACGGCATGCTCACGATCAAGCGCACCATCACTGTGCGCGCCGTAGTCACACCCCGCTGGAAGGAGGAAGCCGAACGGGAGCTGAGCAGCGCCGTCAGCAACAGCGACGGCCAGCTGGCCCAGCTGGAGCAGGAGGGCCAGCAGCTGATCGATGAAATCCGTCGCCAGAGCGCCAATCCCCTCGATCCGCGGGTGCAGCAGCAGGTTATGGGCGTGCAAGAACAGGTGGCGACCAAGCGGGCCGAATTGGAGGAGCAAAAGCGCCAGCTGCTGGAGCAGCAACGCCAGGTGCGTGAGCTGGTGATGGAAGAGGTGGTGGAGCAGGGCCAGCTGGAAAGCTTCTGCGAAGTGGCAGTAGGCGATAATCTGGTGAAAAAATTACAGGCTTCATTGCTAGTGCGCGACGGCGTGATCGAGTCGATCGAAGACGGTCTATGACTAGTGGCAAAAATTACAGGCTTCATTGCTAGTGCGCGACGGAGTGATCGAGTCGATCGAAGACGGTGAATAATTAGCGGATAATCCAACTCGTTTCGCTTGGTTGGCGCAATAAATATTAGCAAAAATTGCAATTATCATTGTTAATGTTTCACGGCCTGATTGAGGTCATCGAGGATCGAAGATGGTCTATCGCTAGCTGCCAAATCTACTATTTTTGTATGGGTATTAAAAGTAATTGGCGGCAAGTTGTTGGCAAGTTGTTGACAAAATACATTTAGCCCAATAAGTGGCAGTTTGAAACCAGCCGCAAGGGTGGCTCTATGAAGCCACTCTTTAGGTATTTTGGCTGCTTTTGAAGTAGCCCAGCTGCCCTGCCTGGCAGGTAAGCCTGAGAAAAAGCGGCTTTCGGCTGTTGAGGCTGCTGCTGAGGCTGATGGGCCTCGTAAAATGCAGCACAATTAAGACGCAGCCCTCCGTTGGCCACCCACGACATTTTCATGCCGGCCCTGTCCTCCACCATGACGGAGGGCAAGATCGTGGAGTGGCTCAAGCAACCCGGCCAGCGGGTGGAAAGGGGCGATTCGGTGCTGGTGGTGGAATCTGACAAGGCCGATATGGATGTGGAGGCCTTCCATGGCGGCTTCTTGGCTGCGGTGCTGATGCCCGCCGGCGGCACCGCACCGGTGGGGGAGACCATCGGCCTGATCGTAGACAGCGAGGCCGAAATCGCCGCCGCCGCCGCGAATGCGCCCGCAGCCCCCGCCGCCACATCCCCCGCCGCCACTGCGCCGGCAAGTCCAGCCCCCAGCCCAGCTCCCACCTCCCCGGTGGTTGCTGCCCCGGTGGTCGCCACCTCAGTGGTAGCTCCCCCGGCCGTGGCGCCGGCGCCAGCCGCTGTCGCTAGCAATGGCGGCCGGGTGGTGGCATCGCCGCGGGCCAAGAAACTGGCCAGCCAACTGGGGGTGGTGCTGGAGGGACTGCGGGGCAGTGGCCCCCATGGCCGTATTCAGGCGGAAGACGTGCTGGCCGCTAGCGGCCAGCCGATCAGCGTTCCCCGGGTGGCGGAAGGCAGTGGGCCAGCGGTGGCTGCCGTCGTCAGCGCCAGCAACGGCGCCGCCGTTGCCGCAACGCCATCCGCCCCTGCTCCGCTCGGTCAGGCCTTCGGCCGGCCAGGCGAAACCGTGGCCTTCAACACCCTGCAGCAGGCGGTGAACCGCAGCATGGTCGCCAGCCTGGCGGCGCCCTGCTTCCACGTGGGCTACACGATCACCACCGACAAACTGGACGCCTTCTACAAAAAAGTGAAGGGCAAGGGGGTCACGATGACGGCTCTGCTGGCCAAGGCTGTGGGGGTGGTGCTGGCCCGCCATCCCCAGGTGAATGCCACCACCACCGATGCCGGCATGCTCTATCCCGCCGCCGTGAATGTGGCCGTGGCTGTGGCTATGGAAGATGGTGGATTGATCACACCGGTGCTGGCCAATACCGACAGCACTGATATTTATTCCCTGGCGCGCAACTGGGCTGATCTGGTGGCTCGCGCCCGCAGTAAGCAACTAAAGCCAGAGGAGTACAGCACCGGCACCTTCACTCTCTCCAACCTGGGGATGTTTGGCGTGGATCGCTTCGATGCGATTTTGCCGCCGGGCACCGGCGCCATCCTGGCCGTCGCCGCCTCGCGTCCCACGGTGGTGGCCGCCAAGGATGGCTCGATCGCGGTTAAAAATCAGATGCAGGTGAACCTCACCTGTGACCACCGCACCATCTACGGAGCCCATGCCGCGGCCTTCCTCAAGGATCTGGCACAGTTAATTGAGACTGTACCCGAAAGCCTTGCTTTTTAATAAATAGCTGATTCCGGCTAGGCGCCAGGATGTCATACTTGTTTGCCAGATAGGTTATTTATCGGTTATCTTTTCAACTATCTGGACGTCCATATCGGTGGGGCACCTGGAAAAATATGGGTTCCGCATGGGTCCGACCAGCGAGACCCACTGTAGTAACTGGAATGTATGGAGCTTGAGGCCACGCCAGGGGCAGTTTTTTGAGGTGCCCGGTAGTTAACGCGGTATTTAGTACGGTAATTGCTTTGTGGTTACCTTGGTATTGGCAGGGCCTCCTGGGTCAGTGGATCGCTGAAATCTGTAATTTTACCTGGCACTCAATAGTCGCCAGGCAGACGCCTTTGAGTTATATGTTTGGTTGTTGCCCGATGGTCCCATCCCGGCAGGTTCGGTCATGGCATTTCCCGCCTCCCTCGGTAGTCAACGCAAGTGAATAACTGTTAGCTTTGGCCGCTGCAGCAGCCAAGCCCTTAATCGGCGCTATCCGAGATGAACCCTGATTTGGCCAAGCTGGATCCTGATGATCTGCAGCTGTCTAGCTATCACTTTGAGCTACCTCAAGAGCGGATTGCCCAGCGGCCGCTCGAACCGCGCCATGCCGCCAAGCTGCTCGCAGTTGAGCCAAATCATCAGGCCAGTGCAGTCGATGGCCTTGGCGCGGCGATGCAGGCATCCGGCCCTGAGGCTGCTGCCCAGGCGCGCCATCTCCAGGTGTGGGATCTGCATCAGGAGCTGCTGCCCGGCGACCTGCTGGTGGTGAACGACACCCGGGTGCTCAGGGCCCGCCTGCAGGGCCGTCGAGCCAATGGTGGAGCGGTGGAGCTGCTGGTGCTGGAACCCTGGCTACCCGCTCCTGACCAGAATCAGCGATCCAGCCAGAATCAATTAACCAGCCAGAATCAACCATCCAGCCAGAATGAATTAGATCACCAAAATCAATTTGTCTGGTCAGCTGGCCCGGGTCAGTGGCTATGTCTGGCTAAGCCGGCCAAAAAACTCAACCCCGGTGATTGGATTGAAGTGCAGGCCAGCGGCCAGCCCAACCTGCGCCTGCAGGTGCTGGCCCGGGAGCCCGAAACTGGTGGGCGGATCGTGCAATTTCCCAGCGAATGCCTGGATGCGGCGTCCCTGGAGCCGCTGCTAGTGCGTTATGGGGCGATTCCGCTGCCCCCTTACATCCATAGCCACAACGATGAAGACAACGACCGCTACCAAACCTGCTACGCGGCCCGTCCGGGAGCCGTAGCGGCGCCCACGGCCGGGTTGCACCTCAGCGAGCAACTGCTGGCGGCGATTATGGCCCGAGGCGTGCAAATCGCCACCACCACCTTGCACGTGGGCCTGGGCACCTTTCGCCCGGTGGAAAGCGACGACCTCAGCCAGTTAAAGCTGCACAGCGAATGGGTGGAGGTGACCGCCGCCCTGGTGGAGGCCGTGGCCGCCTGCCGTAGCCGCGGCGGCAGGGTGATCGCCGTGGGCACCACCAGCGTGCGCAGTCTGGAGGCGGTGGCCCAGCTGCATGGCGACCAGCTGGCGGTCCATACCGGGCCGGTCAATTTGGTGATTCAGCCTGGCTATCGCTTTGCGGTGGTGCAGGGTCTACTCACCAACTTCCACCTGCCCAAGAGCTCATTATTGCTGTTGGTGAGCGCCCTGATCGGCCGTCGCCGCCTATTGAATCTCTACGCAGAGGCCATCGAAAAAAATTACAGATTCTTTTCATATGGCGACGCGATGTGGATTCCACCAGAAGCGGTACTTGAATCCTCAAGGCCAGAAAAACACTTCGAAAATCCCTAACTTTCTCTGACTGTATTGACCGATCAAACTCAATCGCTTGGTAAGACTCTGGGAAATCGCGATTGTGGTTTTCGGATCATGAAACAGTGATATTTGGTATTGTTGAGGCGAACTGCCGACGCACCGCAGCGCAGGTGCAGGGTGACATCTTTCCTGGTAGCGGGGAGGAGGCGTACCATGTTGATACTTATTTGCCTGTGGCAGCTTGAGATGTATTTGATATCCATAAAAACTCCGCCATAAACCTGGACTGATATGGCTGTTCGGGTTGGTGCTGGCTTTTGCCCATGCCTGATTGGCGCAGAGTAGAGGAGAAAAAATTTGCATCTAATCAAGAGGCAAAATGTGAGACCATATTTTATTGTTAATCAAGTCAGTCGTAGCGCAAATAAAAACCCCCTTGACTAGCCGGGGGTGAGTGGTAAATAGATTGGCCTGACTGGAGCAACCCTTTATGGTTGTGGGCTGGCTGAGACTTTGACTCGGCTAAAGCCATTCTTCGCTAAGAAAAGCTTCGCAAAGGCCATGATTCACCAAAGCCATGATTCACCAAAGCCATGATTCACCAAAGTAATGCTTCACCAAAGCTACGCTTTAGGAGAAGTTATGGTTCAGATAAAGCATAGAATAGCATAGACTAAAGCCAAGACTAAGACTAAGGCTAAGACTAAGACTAAAGCTAAAGCTAAAGCTATGCTTCAGATAAGGAAACTCTGAAAAACCTGAACAACGCCCAATGGAGCCGTGATGCCGCAATGGATCTCAGCTGGCTGGAGCGGCGAAATGGCGGTTGTTCAGAGCCTCCTTAAGGCTGTGGGCTCATTGCGGCAATGAATTGGCTAGCCCAGCCCAGCTGGCCAGGGGGTGGAGATCAGGCGGCGGCCAGGTTGGCAGCTACAAAATCCCAGTTCACCAGCTTCTCCAGGAAGGTGGTCATGTAGTCGGGACGACGATTCTGATAGTCGAGGTAGTAGGCGTGTTCCCACACATCCATGGTGAGCAGAGCGGTTTGGCCATGGGCTAGGGGCAGGTCGGCATTGGCGGTTTTGGTGACCTTCAAGCTGCCGTTATCAAGCACCAGCCAGGCCCAGCCACTGCCAAACTGGGTGGCGCCGGCGGCCTTGAACTGCTCCACAAAGGCTTCAAAGCTGCCTAGGTCGGCGTTGATCTTGTCGAGCAGGGCGCCGCTGGGGGCACCGCCACCGGCGGGCTTGATGCACTGCCAGTAGAAGCTGTGGTTCCAAACCTGGGCGGCGTTGTTGAAGATGCCTGCCTTGCCGGCGTCACCGGCCACAGCGACGATGGTTTCTTCGAGGCTGCTGTTTTCCAGCTCAGTGCCGGAGATCAGGTTGTTGAGGTTGGTCACGTAGGCCGCGTGATGTTTGCCGTGGTGAAACTCGAGGGTGGCGCGGGAAATGTGGGGTTCGAGCGCGTCGAGGTCGTAGGGCAGCGCGGGCAGCGTGTGAGCCATGGGACAAGGGGGTATGCAGAAGAATGCCTGCCGGAATGCCCGACGGCGGCTGGCATCCTAACGATCGATAAAGATTTAGCCAGCCCGCTTTCAATCCCGCAGCCAATCCCGCTTTCAATCCCGCAGCCAGGCGCCACGGCTATCAACTAGGAGCAACCCTCTAGTAAGCATGACCTAGTAACCCCACCTAATATCCCCACCTAGTGACCCTGACCCAGGAGCCATCACTCAGGAGTTAGCACTGGCAGCCATGACCGGGGGCCATGAACTCTTAACCATCACCCAAAGCAGCTGACTTAAGCGCCACTGCCTGAGAGCAATGGCCACTAGGACTGAGCTGCAGAGCCAAAGGCTTTGGACCAAATTTGGCGGACTAGAGCCCTTGGGCTACAGCCCGACGACCAATGGCGATGGCTGAGGGCCTGAGGGCCACAGCTGGAGGTCCAGACCCTCTTGGCTGGGCCCCATGGGCTGAAGCTTGCAGCACCAGAGCCCATGGCCTTGAGCTGGAGAGCCAAGGCTTTGGTCTCTGGCAATTGGTGACGTCAGCTGAGGGGTTTGCCTGGTAATCGTCTTGGCCGGGGTCATAAGCCGGCCTGGGGCCAAAATTCAGCGGCCTACCTGCAGCAGTTCCACCTCAAAAATCAAGGTGGCATTGGCGGGGATCACGCCGCCGGCGCCGCGTTCGCCGTAGGCCAGATCGGGGGGGATCACCAGCTTGCGCTTGCCGCCCACCTTCATGCCGGCCACGCCTTCATCCCAACCCTTGATCACCCGACCACCACCAAGGGGGAAGGAGAAGGGACCGCGGCCGTAGCTGCTATCAAATTCGCGGCCATTGGTAAGGGTGCCGCGGTAGTTCACCGAAACCGACTTACCGCTGACGGCCTCCTCGCCACTGCCAACAACCAGTTCGGTAATCCGCAGACCCGAGGCGGTGGTGATCTCCTTGGCGGCAATCAGATCACCGCCTAAGGCTCCGGCCTGGGCGAGGTCGCTGTCGGCTGCGGTGCTAGTTGCTGCGGCGCTGCTGGAGGCGGCGGAATCGGGGGCCATGGCGAAAAGTGTGGGGTTGGGGTCTTCGGGATCGAGCTCGTAGCGGCCAAGGCCCTTGGCCTGCTGGCTGGTAACTGCGGAGCTGCTACCAGTACCGCCCTTGATGGCACCGCCAATGCCAGCGGTGCCAATGCCAGCACTGCCGACTAGGGCAGCGCTACTGAGAGAGGCGGCACCGGCGTCCCCAGGGGGGGCCGCCTGGACGCTGGTGGGACTGACCAACTGGCTCACCAGGGCCAGCAGCAGGCAGGCCACAAAGACCGCAGAAGAGATCAGGATGTCTCGCATCGCCAACCCGAGGTTGATGCAATTGTGCCGGCTCGTCGGCTCGCCCCCAGCACCAGAGCGATTGGTAGCTCAGATTGATTAGTAGCATTGATTAGTAGCTAGGTACCAATTGATTAGTAGCTAGGTACCAGCGGTTCGGTATTAGCAGCCAGATCCCAGCAGCCAGGCCCGAAGCGGCGCTGGGCGGACCACCGGTTGCAGGCCCGGGAATCAATCGGGGATTTCAGCCCTGCTCTGCTGCATCCTCTGGGCCTGCTCCAACCGATCGATGCGACCGCGCAGCTCGTCGAGCTCCCGCTGCCTGGCCAGACCCAGATCCTGGAGCAGTTGGTCGCGGTTGCGCTCCAACTTCCGCTCGGCCTCCTGCTCCAAGCCTGGCGATTCGCCGCGCAGGGCCCGCAGCACGTCATCCACTAGGGCCTGGGCATGACGGGGATCGAGCCGGCCGCTATGAACCCATTCCTGGCTCACGTAATGAAGCCGATCGGCCACCAAGGTGGTGGTGCCCAGCCCCCGTAAAAGCAATATCTGCAAAAGGTTGTTGGAATCCATAGCGGTGGGTTGGCGGGAGATTGGCGAGGGCGGATGTGAAGCGTGAGGCGAGAAGCCTGAAGTGGGGAATGACGGCGAAGCCTGTTCTCTGGGCGGCCCATGGGCACCATGGCGGTTTTTACGCTGCACGGCCAAAGGGAGCGCCAATTGACAGCTAGGGGCCTGGAGGAGAAGAGACCAGGGGCGTTGGGGGCGTTTATGGCTATTGCTCTGGGGCGCTGGTGGCTGGTGGCCCCCCTGAGCGGCGGCCTGGCGGGGCTGGCCTTGCCGCCGCTGGGCTGGCCGCCGCTGCTCTGGCTGGCCCTGGCCGGCCTTTGGGGGCTGGTGGAGACGGCGCCACCGCTGCCGGCAGGCCTGCTCTGGGGCCTGGCGGCGATCGTGGTGAGCCATCGCTGGTTGCTGGGGTTGCATCCCCTCGACTGGATCGGCGTGCCAGCCCCGCTCAGCCTGCCCCTCTGCCTGCTGCTGCTGCTGGTTTGCGCCCTGGCCGCCGGCCTTGGGGTGGCCTGTTGGCTGGTGCTGGCCCGGAGGCTGCGGCCGCGATCGCCGGCGGGGGCGCTGCTGCTGGCCAGCTGCTGGGGTTTGGCGGAGGTGGCCCTGGCCCGGGGACCCCTGTTTTGGCTGGGGTTGGGGGCTTCGGCCCTGCCGGGTGATCGGCCCCTGGCGGGGCTGGCCTCCCTGGGCGGCGCCGGCCTGGTGGCGGCGGTGCAGCTGCTGATTGGCTGGGGGATTAGCCGCTGCCTGGAGGCCAAAAAGCCTCTGGTTTGGGTGGCGATTACCGCGGCGATGGTTGCCGCTAGCCACGGTCTGGGGGCCGGTCTGTTGGCGGCCCAGCCGCTGGAGCAGGGCCATGGCGAGCGGCTGCTGGTGTTGCAGCCGGCGATTCCCACCCGTGAGAAGTTCACTTGGCCCCAGCAACAATTGCTAAGGGCGCGGCTAAGGGCGGCCCTGGCCGAGGGAGCTGAGCGCCAGGTGGCTTCGGTGTTGCTGCCGGAGGGGGCCCTGGCCTTACCGGCGGAATTGACGGCGCCGGCGGCGGTGGAATTGATCAGCGGTGGCTTCCGCGTGCAGCAGCGTCAGGGGGAAGCGGAACAGCGCAGTGCCCTGTTGCGCTTCCCGCCTGGGGAGCTGCAGCCGAGTAATTGGCTGGATAAGCACCGCCTGGTGCCCCTGGGAGAATCGGTGCCATTGGCGGGTTTGATCCGCTGGAGCGGCCTATCGGCGGTGGGGGGCCTGCAAGCCGGGCCGCCTTCGCGGCTGCTAACCAGGCCGGCGGGCGCCATCGGCGGGGCAATTTGTTACGAGCTTTCCGACGGCCAGGCCCTGGCCAGGGCCAGTGCCGCAGGTGGGCTTTGGCTGCTGGCCAGTGCCAATCTCGATCCCTATCCAGCGATGCTGCAACACCAATTCGCGGCCCTGGCCCAGCTGCGGGCGATTGAGAGCGGCCGCTGGCTGGTGAGCGCCGCCAACACCGGACCAAGCCTGCTGGTGAATGCCCGCGGCCAGGTGGTGGCCCAGCTGCCAGCGGGCAGACCCAGCAGTGGCCTATTCCAAATTCAACAGCTCTCTGGCCTCACCATCTACGACCAGCTGGGGGAAGGGCCGCTGCTGCTATTAGCAGCATTGGGTGCTGGAGGTTTGCTGGCGAATCAGCTCCGGCAATAGCGCCTTGCTTGCCATCGAAGCGGGCTGCCATAAATTCAACTTATTTATGCCAATTTATCCACTGGCACACTGGCCAAGGTTTTCCCTGGGGCATCGCCGGACAGACGCCCCAAGGCTGACCAGCCTGGTCAAAAGCCCAGGCGCAGATGACCTTAATTAATCGAATCAATGACGATAAAAATAGATCAGGCAAAAATAAATCAAGCAAAAATAGATCAAGCGAAAATGTTTACAACCCAAATCTTTCGATCACTGCGGGCCTTGATTTCGGCGAATTAACCAGAGATAATCGTAGCTACAATTCCTCGATTAAAAGTTTCTGGCTCTACCGATTTATGCGGGCTGTTGCTGTGGTCATTGGCTTGCTCCTGTTGGCGGCACTTCCCTTGTCTGCCACGGTGCTGCTGCTGGCGGCTCTGCCGCTGGTGCTTAAGGCTGTAGATCCAGACAATGCCATTTGAATGACTGGGGGCTGCTGTGAATAGGCCAGCGTTTCACCGCTATCGGGCATTAAACTAGCTTTTCCGATTTACCCGTAAGCTATAAAAATTAAAAGACTAGTGAGAGCAGTAAGCTGGCGTTGATCGCCACGATCAGGGAGGTGAAGCCCCAGCTGAGGATCACTAGCCAGGGGGGCGCCAGCAGGTTACCCATCAGGCCCGGCCTGCTGCAAAACAGAATTAGGGGAATCACCGCAAAGGGCAGTTGCAAACTGAGCACCACCTGACTGAGTATCAACAGTTGGTTGATGGCCGATTCCCCTAGCAGCAGCACGGTGCCCAGGGCTGGCACCAGGGCTGGCACCAGGGCCAGGCAACGGGTGAGCAGCCGACGTTGCCAGTCGGGTAGGCGAATTTGCAGAAAGCCATCCATCACGATTTGACCGGCCAGGGTGGCGGTGAGGCTGGAGCTCTGGCCAGCCGCCAGCAGGGCCACCGCGAAAAGAGTGCTGGCCAGGGCGGTGCCCAGGGTGGGGGTGAGCAGCCGATAGGCCTCGTGCAGATCGGCCACCGGCTGCAGCTGTTGGCTGTGAAAGCTGCCGGCGGCCAAGATCAGGATTGAGCAGTTAATTAAAAAAGCCAAACTCAATGCCAATACCGCATCCCAGGTGCTGTAGCGCAGGGCCCAGTGGCGGGCCATCGGATCGATCGGCCAGCGCCTAGACTGCACCAGAGAGGAATGCAAGTAAAGGTTATGGGGCATCACCGTGGCACCCAAGATGCCGGCTGCTAAAAACAATTCGTTGCCTTGACTAGGGTTGATGCTGCGGGGCCAAAAGCCTTGGATCACCGCGCCCCAATCCGGCTTCAGCAGCAGCAGTTCCACCGCAAAACAGCCCCCTACCAGGGCGATCAAGCTGATCGCCACCAGTTCCAAACCTCTTACGCCCCATTGCTGCAGCAACAGCAGCAGCAGCGTGTCGGCCACGGTGAGGGCCACGCCCCAGGCCAAGGGCAGACCAAACAACAGCTGCAGGGCGATGGCGCTACCCACCAGCTCGGCCAGATCACAGGCGATGATCGCCAGCTCAGCCATCAGCCACAGGGGGAGGCGCCAGCGGCCCGGCAGTAGGCGGGCACAGGCCTGGGCCAGGTCCATGCCGGTGGCGATCCCCAGCCGACAGCAGAGCGACTGCAACAGGGTGGCCATCAGGCTGGAGAGGGCCACCACCCAGAGCAGCCGGTAGCCGAGGGTGGAGCCCGCCGCCAGATCCGTGGCCCAGTTGCCCGGATCCATGTAGCCGATCGCCACCAGGTAGGCGGGGCCCAGCACCTGCAAAAAAGTGCGCCAGCTGCCCCGCCTGGGCTGAACCTCCACCGAGGGGCCTTGCCAGTCTCGGAATTTAAAAGGTTGCAGCGGCTGTTTCACTCCCATCACTCAAGCCCCCAGGCTGCCACCACGGTTGCCGCCAGCTGCCTTGGCCTAAGCCCTGGGCAAAGCTGCCTGGGTGAAGCTGCCTGAGTGAAGAGCAATCGGGAGCAAGGGGGCCCGGGCCGATCGGTGCCAGACGCTTGGGCGATCCAGGCTTGGTGTACCTGGACCAGACGATTGAGTTCATGTGGCTGCTACTTGCCTTGGCCATCGGGCCGGTGCTGCAGATGGGTGATTAGTGGGCAAGCGCATATTTGAATTTAGTGACGGAGCTCTCCTTAAGCCGGGTTTTCTAATCGCTATTGCCATGGGTTATCTTGTATCAGGTCTGGTACCTACGAAAATCTACTGTTGGGCACCTCGAAAAATAACTAATTCCCAGAAACCCTACGGGTACAAAAAGCCGCCCAAGAGGCGGCGGGTCGAAATAAAGCAATATCTACCCCTGTCTAGATCGCTAAATCCATGAGTGCTTCTTCGAGGGATTTATGCAGCTAATTTAATACTGCAAGAGCGCTGGAGATAGCGAAGGAAGTTAAACGTCAGATTCTTTAGTCCCCACCAAACCTCGGTTCTCTCCAGTCCAATATTTCTTGTCAGCTTTCCACCCATGGACATGGTCATGGACATGGACATGCACCCGAAGACATGCTCCACAGAATCCCTGATTGCCGACTTGACGAAATTAATTCTCTTGGCTGCGTCGCTAAGAGGATGATTGCGAGCACCCTTTTCGTGGATCAGACTTTCGAAGCCACCGAGACTCAGGAGATCCGTAAAGCACTCATCTGAATACGCTGAGTCTGCCCAGACAAAGTCGTGTTTATTTTTTGGATCCAGCAGGCGTGGAAGCATCTGACTGTCGTGAACATTGGCAGGAGTTACAGCATATCGGCGGATGAAACCATGGTCGACATCGATGCAGATACTGTTCTTGTAGCCGTAGTAATTAATGTTGTCACTGCTTCTCTTCGAGAAGGCTTCGCCTACTTGTGCCACGAGTCAAACGTTCTCTATGAACACTGACGCAACTGTATCGAGGATGGGAGTTTGGCCTCCCGGAGCCGGCCTGCAGGGGCAGGCTCCAAACCACCCCATGCTGCTGTGCTTAAGAGGCACGGTGGTGAGCGATGGGGAAAAGGCGGACTTGAGCCGTCAGGTGAGCGATGAGAAGATGAGCAAAAGCGAACCGCTGAAGACGCATCGAAAAGTCTTCCAGAAGCTGTCAAAACGGGCGCAGGTAGGCGGTGCCCGGAAGAGTGTGGACGTTACCTGCTTACGGTCCACGCGGCAGCCGATCTAGCGCTGTGCGCAAGCCTACGGCTACAGGCGGCATGAGCTCATCGCAGGCTTCGATACGGAACGTGGGAACCTGCCATGGGGTGCTAAGGGAAAGCCAAAAGTGGCCACAACCACGAGGGCGAATACCAATACCCATGGCAGGGGCGGAGCAGCCCGTAGTAGTGATGAAGGAGCTGT
>JBILLQ010000009.1:0-68004 GCA_044375975.1 Prochlorococcaceae cyanobacterium | reverse complement strand
CGGCCCTCTTCCTCAAGGCCGGCACCAGCCTCGACTTTGAGACCAAGACGGCCTATGCCGTTACGGTTTCGGTGGGCGACACAACGATCAGTGGCTCTAGCCCGGTCAGCACCGCCTACAACTTTGCTGTCTCCGATGTAAACGAGGCGCCCACGGCGGTTGCGCTCACCAACACTATCGCCTCCCTGGCGGAGAACACCAACACCAATAGCCGCATCAAGCTGGCCGATATCGCTATAAACGATGACGCCCTCGGCAGCAACAGCATTTCCCTACAAGGCGCCGATGCCGCTGCCTTTGAGCTGGAGGGCACCGCCCTTTTCGTCAAGGCCGGCACCAGCCTCAACTATGAGACCAAGACGACCTACGCCGTCACGGTTTCGGTGGGCGACACAACGATCAGTGGCTCTAGCCCGGTCAGCACCGGTTACAACTTTGCTATCTCCGATGTAAACGAGGCACCCACGGCGGTTGCGCTCACCAATACCATCGCCTCCCTGGCGGAGAACAGCAACACCAATAGCCGCATCAAGTTGGCCGATATCGCCATCAACGATGACGCCCTCGGCAGCAACAGCATCTCCCTGCTAGGCGTTGATGCCGCCGCCTTTGAAGTGGATGGCACGGCTCTCTTCCTCAAGGCAGGTACCAGCCTCAACTACGAGATCAAGACGGCCTACTCCGTCACCGTTTCGGTAAGCGACACAACGATCAGTGGCTCTAGCCCAGTCAGCACTGGCTACAACTTTGCTGTCTCCGATGTAAACGAGGCACCCACGGCGGTTGCGCTCACCAACACCATCGCCTCCCTGGCGGAGAACAGCAACACCAATAGCCGCATCAAGCTGGCCGATATCGCCATCAGTGATGACGCCCTCGGCAGCAACAGCATCTCCCTGCTTGGTGCCGATGCCTCTGCCTTTGAGGTTGAGGGCACGGCCGTGTTCCTCAAGGCAGGTACCAGCCTCAACCACGAGACCAAGACGGCCTATGCCGTCACCGTTTCGGTGGGCGACACCACGATCAGTGGCTCTAGCCCGGTCAGCACCGGCTACAGCTTCGCCGTCAGCGATGTAAACGAGGCACCCACGGCGGTTGCGCTCACCGATACCACCGCATCGCTGGCAGAAAACACCAACACCAGTAGCCGCATCAAGCTGGCCGATATCGCCATCACCGATGACGCCCTCGGCAGCAACTCCATCTCCCTGCTAGGCGCCGATGCCTCTGCCTTTGAGGTTGAGGGCACGGCCCTCTTCCTCAAGGCCGGCACCAGCCTCAACTACGAGACCAAGACGGCCTATGCCGTTACGGTTTCGGTGGGCGACACCACGATTGGTGGCTCCAGCCCGGTCAGCACCGGCTACAACTTCGCCGTCAGCGATGTAAACGAGACACCCACGGCGGTTGCGCTCAGCGCCACAGCCTTTGATGAGAACATCTCCGCTGGATCTCTGATCGCCACTCTGAACAGCAGCGATCCTGATACTAGCAACAGCTTCACCTACACCCTGGTGGCAGGCAGTGGTGCTGCCGACAACAACAGCTTCTCGATTTCCGGCAGCAACCTTATTATCAATAGCTCGCCTAATTATGAGGCAAAATCCTCCTACTCCCTGCGGCTGCGCAGCACAGACCAAGGGGCCTTATTCACCGAAAAGGAATTCACATTCCTGGTAAATAACCTGATTGAAGAAATTAGCTCTGCTGCCTCGACAACCCTGCCCAGTGACTACGATAACCTGGCCCTAACGGGCAGCTCAAATATCAATGGTGCCGGCAATTCCTCCGATAACTCTCTCACTGGAAATGCCGGTCAAAACTCTCTCTATGGCCTAGCTGGAAATGATAAACTATTTGGCCGCGATGGTGACGACACGCTAGATGGTGGCCTTGGTGATGACACCATGAATGGCGGCGCAGGTAACGACACCTTCTATGTAAACTCTATCGACGACTTTTGCTATGACGCCCCTGGCCAGGGAATTGACACGGTGATTAGCAGCATAGGCTGGGCCCTGGACAACTATATTGAAAATCTCACCCTTGCCGGGGATGCAGATATCAATGCATGGGGCAACGAATGGAATAATCTTTTGATTGGCAACAGCGGCAATAATGTACTCAATGGCAATGGGGGCATTGATACGATGATTGGCGGCCTTGGCGACGACAAGTATGTTGTCGATAACATCGCTGACATAGTTACAGAGGATATAAGCGGAGGCTTGGACTGGGTGGAGTCATCAGTGAACTGGATTATAGGCTCAAATCTGGAAAATCTCATCCTCACAGGTGGGGGCAATCTCAGTGGCACAGGCAACGCTCTCGACAATAGAATTAAGGGAAATACTGGCGATAACATCCTCGATGGCGGCCAAGGGCGCGACAATCTGATCGGCGATGCCGGCGCCGATATATTTAAATTTAGTAACTTGCCCAGCTATGGCGCTGGTGGTGCGGATCGAATTCTCGATTTCAGCGGCAGCTCTGGCGATCGCCTCTTGATCGGCAAGGCCGCCTTTGGCATCGCCAACGCCTCGGCGAGCCTAATCAACACCAATAGCACAGATCTAGCAAATGCCCTGAAAACCAATAACTTATTCGTGTATAACACCAGCAATGGCCATCTCTACCACAATGTCAACGGCAGCGCTGGCTCCTTTGGCAATGGTGGTATCTTCGCGGTGCTCACCAACACAGCTGCGCTGCAGGCTGACTGGATTGGCTTGTATTAGGGGCTTGGCCTGATGGGCCAGTTCGGGACTGCAGAGATGCTGCCAGGCCAAGCCAGCTGATGTGGTTTGCTTTAGGGGAAATCAGAATCAGCATGTTGCCGGAGTGCGTTAGCTCCTGCCTAGCCCAGGCCCATTTGTGCTGAACTTGTGGAATGCCATGTCTGGCCGTTATTGGCTATAAACAGCCATCATTCAATATCGATCAGCCCAAATTCCCGCAGCGCCGCCGGCAGGTTGCGATGTTCATGGCCTGGATGGCTGAGCTTTACCAGGGCAAAACGTTGCAATTCATTCAGCTGTTGCCAGGCGGTGGTGGGCAATGGCAGTTGCAGTTGGCGGCAGGAGGCCTCCAGCAGTGCCGGCAGCTGATCAGCCTGTTGCCAGTCGGCAGTTACGGCGGCTGGCAGCAGTTTTGCTGGGCCATCGGCCATGGCGGCGGTGCGCTCCAGCAGCCATTGGCGCAGCTGCTCGATCGCCTGGCTGTGATCGGGCCATTGCACCAGTCGCTGGCGCTCCGGGCCCGCCAGGGCACCCCAGTGGCTCAACTTGAGCTTCACGCCAGCGAGATCCAGCTTGCGGCGCACGGCCATGGGAATGCAGCGCAGATCGCTGGTGAAATCCGCCTCAAAATCAAAGCTGTGACTATGCAAATCCGTCATTTGGGCACAGGTGGGGGCTAGGGGCGAGAAAGGGATCGGTGGGCTGGCAGCCAAATGCCCATAAGCGGCACCACTGGCTCAACTGGTGCCGGGGAAACTGGCACCAATCCAGCTAGGCAGATGCCCGATGGCCATGGGGACGTCGGCGAAGGGGCCACCAGGGAGATAGCTAGAGCTATGGGGCTGGCGGCGAGCTGTCGGTCAGGAAGGCCCCCTTGCCGGGGAGCTGGCAATCGGTAGCAAAAGTGACAAGGGCGGGGCGAGGTCTGGATCCACGATGCCTCATCAAATCTTGCCGATCCAGGCTTCTCAGCATGGCCATGGAGTCTGCGACTAAACTGAGCAAGATTGAGCAGGCCAAGGCCGAGTTCTGCGGTTTGGATCTGGCTCCCCGCCTGGCCGAGCTGGCCGCGGACGGCTGGCAGAGCCTGGATGAGGCCACCCTCACCATCCATCTCAAGTGGCTGGGGATCTTCTTTCGCCCGGTCACCCCGGGTCGCTTCATGGTGCGGCTGCGGCTGCCCAGCGGCGTGATTCAGGCGGAGCAACTGGAGCTGCTGGCCGACTGCGTCGACCGCTGTGGCGACCAGGGCAGCGCCGACCTCACCACCCGCCAAAACATCCAGCTGCGCGGTCTGCTGCTGGAAGACATGGCACCGCTGCTCGCCGGCCTGGAGAGGGTGGGTCTCACCAGCCGCCAATCCGGGCACGACAACCCCCGCAACATCACCGCCAATCCCCTGGCCGGAATCGATCCGGAGGAATTCCTCGACACCCGCCCCCTGGTGGAGGCAATTCAAAGCCGGTTGCTTTCGGCCGATGGCCCCCGCAATCTGCCGCGCAAATTCAACGTGGCCGTCGGCGGTGCCCCCGACAGCTTCCTGCTGCATAACGATCTGGCCTTCCTGCCCGCATACCACGACGGCCAGTTGGGTTTCACCGTGATGGTGGGCGGCTTCTTCTCCGCCCAGCGCAATGAACTGGCGATCCCCTTGGGCCTCTGGCTCACCGGTGAGCAGTTGCCCCTGTTCACCCTGGCGCTGCTGCGCCATTTCGAGCAGCAGGGCAACCGGGCCGTCCGCACCAAGAGCCGCCTGATGTATCTGATCGAGGCCCTGGGCCTGGAGGCCTATCGAGAAGCGGTGCTGGCCAGCTACGCCAGCCTCGCCCCCGAGGCGCCCCAGCCGCTCGCCCATGACGGCAGCCATCTGGTGCAGCGCGCCCCCCGCGATGGCCTGGGGGTGAATAGCCAAAAACAGCCCGGCTTGAGCTGGCTGGGGCTGCATGTGCCGATGGGGCGTCTCGATGCCGCGAGCATGCTGGAGCTGGCCCGGCTGGCAAGGGCTTACGGCAGTGGCGAACTACGCCTCAATGAAGCCCAAAATGTGCTGATAGTGAATGTGCCGAATGAGCGGCTGGAGGCCCTGCTGGCCGAACCTCTGTTGCAGCGCTTCAGTCCCAACCCCAGTCCCCTGCAGGCAGAAGCGGTGAGCTGCACCGGCAACCGCTACTGCAGTTTCGCCCTGATCCCCACCAAAACCACCGCCCAGTCGGTGCTCGATCAACTGGATCAACGCCTGGAGCTGGCTCACTCGGTGCGCATGCACTGGACCGGCTGCCCCAACGCCTGCGGCCAGCCCTACATGGGCGAAATCGGCTTCATGGGCGCCAAGGCCCGCAAAAATGGCGAGATGGTGGAGGCGGTGAAGATCTACCTGGGCGGCTCGATGGCGGCAGACCCCAAGTTGGCCGAGCTTCACCACAAGGGGGTGCCCCTAGATGAACTGCCCGATGTGTTGGAAAATCTGCTAGTGGAACGCTTTGGTGCCAAGCGCCTGGCCACCCAGGCCTAGATACCGCCTTACTACACCGCCTTACTACACCGCCTTACTACACCGCCTCACTACACCGCCCCCTACACCGTCGCACTACTGGCCCCAGGCCGTCAAACTCAAATCAGCTGGGCCTGGAGCGGTGCCTGTCGGGGTCGGCTTCGCCGGGGCGTCGGCACTGTTCCTAGCTTCACGGCGTCTATGGGCGCTGCCTCTCGCTTTGCTGCGCTTGTAAGCGCTGCGCCTGTCTGCACTGCCCCTGGCTTCGCTGCTCCCTGTCTTCGCTGCCCCGCGCCCATGGATCCCGGCGAGCTTCCCGCCCTCGACAGTCCGGAACGCTGGGGCTGGCTGCAGCGGTTGCGGCGCCAGACACCCCTTGAGCTGGAGCCCTGGTTGGCGGCGATCGAAGCCGGCAGCGTGGATGTCGATGCGGAATTGCTGGTGGTGCTCAGCGATCAACTGCCCGCCGAGGCTTCCGTGCGGCTGTTGCGCTGGTGGTTTGAGCGGAACCAGCAACAGCTGCTGCACCCAGAGCTGCTGCCGCCAGAGCTGCTGCCCCTGATCGGCCAGCCCCGCCATCGCGACTGCGCCGCCCAGCTGCGCCGGGGGCTCCAGGGGGAGCTGTCCCAGGCGGCGCGGGCCCAGGCGTTGGCGCTGCTGGGCCACCAGCGGGATCCCAGCGATCTGTCTCTGCTGCTGGGCCAGCTGCTCAACCCCCAGCCCCTGGCGGTGCGCCGTGGCGCCCTGGAGGCCCTGAGCCTGGGGCTCTCCTGCTGGCCGCGCCGGCCGCTGCGGGCCGCCTTGATCCAGCTAACCAGCGATCTAGACCCTGGGCTGGCGGGCCAGGCGGTGGATCTGCTGGCCCGCCTGCCCAGGGCCCGCCCGGCCCTGCTCCACCTGGCCCGCCAGCCGCTGGATCCAGCCGTTGCCAGCCGCATCCAGCGCCGGCTGGCCGCCCTGGGGGCCAACCCCCTGGTGTTGATCGTGCATGGCCGCGCCGGGGGGGAACTGGCTCCGGAATGGCCGGTTTTGGCCAGGGAACTGGAGCGCCGCCGCGGTGCGGCGGTGCTGCTGCAGCCGCTCACCGCCCCGGAAGCGCCGCAGCCGGCCGAGCGGCCCTGGCCCCAGCAGGGGCCGATCACCCTGGCACCAATGTTGCAATTGCCCGGCGGCCATGTGCGCGATGACCTGCCCCGATTGGCGGCTGCCTGGCGCCGCCGCCGGCCGGTGCTGCGGCTGCCGTTTCTGGGGGCCTGGCCCCAGTGGCAACAGGCCCTGGCCGCCGAGCTGACCTCGCTGATCGCGGCCCATGGAGCGCCCCTTCACCTGGGCTATCACCCGGTGCGGGGGCAGCTGCCGCAGCGCTACCTGGAGCAGTTGGGCCGCCAACTGGGCCAGGGGGTGGTGCTGGCTCCATACAGTGCAGCGCAACTACCCCCTGGCGCCCTGGCCCGCACCGGCCCTCCCCTGACCCTGGCCCTGGCTGCCGCCAACGAGGGCTCCCTGTTGCGGCAACCCGGGTTGCGGCGGGCGCTGTTGGAGCTGCTGGAGGCGCTGCCATGAGTCCGGGCACCGTCTATCTCGTGGGGGCAGGGCCGGGGGACCCGGAATTGCTCACCCTCAAGGCCTACCGATTGCTGCGGCGCTGCGACGCCCTGGTGTACGACGCGCTGGTGCCCCAAGCCCTGCTCGAGTTGGTGCCCGAGCACTGTGAGCGCCATTTCGTGGGCAAAAGGCGGGGCCATCACTCCGTGCCCCAGCCCAGCACCAACGCGGTGCTGGTGCAACTGGCCCAGCAGCACCAGTGCATCGTGCGCCTGAAGGGCGGCGATCCCTTCCTGTTCGGCCGCGGCGGCGAAGAGGCCGCCCACCTGGCGGCCCATGGCGTGGCCGTTCAGGTGGTGCCCGGCATCACCGCCGGCATCGCCGCTCCCGCCTACGCGGGAATCCCGATCACCCATCGCCAGGCCGGCTCCTGCGTCACCTTCGTGACCGGCCACGAGGAAATTGACAAGCAGCGGCCTGGCGTCGACTGGCGCGGCCTGGCCCGCAGCAGCGATGGCCTGGTGATCTACATGGGACTGCACAACCTGCGCCGCATCAGCGAGGAATTGCAGGCGGGCGGCCTGGCTGCCGACACTCCCGCAGCGGTAATTCAAGAGGGCACTGTGAAGGGGCAAAGGCTGCTGATCAGTTGCCTGGGCCAGCTGGCGGATCAGGTGGAGGCCGAGGATTTCAGTTCGCCCTCCATCGTGGTGGTGGGCCCGGTGGTGCTGCAACGGGTGGCCAGCTGCGCTCCGGCGCCGGCCGATGCCTCCATGCCGCTGCCCCTGTCTTCTTAGGGCCCTGCCTTCCCAGGGGCCCTGCCTTCCCAAGGGCAATTGCCCTACTCCAACTGCAGCACGCCCCGGGTGCGGCGGCGACGTTCTTGGTCCTCTGCCTCCAGGCGCACCAGACAGTCGCCCTGGGGCACCAGCAGGCAGCTCACGTAGTCGGAGGCGGCCACCAGGGCGGCCCGGATGGCCTTGGCCGCCGGGGTGCGCTGGGTCTCGGCACTGTTGCTGCCAAAACGCAGGGTGCCGGCGGCACCGGTGAGGGCCTGGCCCGTACGACCCATGTTGGGGGCTGCAAACAGGGCCAAGCCGGCCGCCGGCCAGAGGCTGATGCCCGTTTGGCTTGCACCAGCCACACTGCTGGCCCGGCCCTCCACCGTGCGGCTGCCCACCAGCTCACCGCTGCGACTATCCACGACGCGGATATCGATGGCCACGTAGTCCCTGGTTTCCAGTTGCTCATTGCTGGTGCCAAAGCCCAGCAGGCCAAAACTGCTGCCCGCTCCCTTGCTGGCCACGTTGGAGTCGTAGGAGCTCACCGTGCCGAGCACGATGTAGCGCGCGCCGCGCAGGCCGCCACGCCGGGCCGCAGCGGCATTCCTGGGCACCAATCCCAGCTCCGCCAGCTCTTGCTCCGAGAGCACCTGCTTCAGTTCGGAGCGCTCCACCACCTGCAAAGTGCCGCTGGCCTGCAGTTCATTGGCCAGGGCCGCCGCCAGATCGGTCGCCACCGGCCCCTGCCACCACCAGGTTCGCTGGGTCACGCTGTTTTTGAAATCCGGCACCGACACCGTGGGCCTGCTGCTGGGCCTGGCGCCATAGGGATAGCCCTGGCCCTGGGCCGCCGGTGATTGCAGCGCCGCCAGCAGCAGCGCCCCTGCGGCGATTCGCATCAGCCGGGGTCGGATAGGCAGCAATTTCGTAATCATGATTGAAAACACGGGGAGTGGTGATCAAACTTTTAGATGCATTCGACAGCCGTAAAGGCAATTGCCTTCAGAGTGCTTTCACCGGTCTACACCTCCCAGATGGCACTAATTCTCAGATGGCGCTGATTTACAGAAGGTCACCTCGAAAAATTGCCCGCAAGGCTCCAGCGAGTCAGATGCAAGCTGGGCGCTGCAATAATTGTCTCATTAGATCAGGGGAATTTGATATTTTTATAGTTGCCCAGAAGTCGCTGATCCCCAGGGTGCAATTGGGCGGCTCGAAAGTTGCCCATTTCGCTCGCCAGGGCCAGGGCCAGGGCCAGGGCCAGGGCCAGGGCCGGGCCAGGTGCAGGTGCAGGTGCAGGGCCAAGGCCAATTGCAGGGCGGGGCCAGGGCGCAGGGCGATGGCCAGGGCCAGGTCAGGGCCAGGGCAGAGGCAATTGCAGGGCAGTCTTCCCAGCGCTTCCTTGCTTGGACAGTCTTTGAGGGCCTGTCCCCCGAGGCCTTGCCTTGGCAGTGCCTACCTGGTAGGTGCCAGTTCCCTGGGGCCCATGGCATGGTGAGGGGCATACCCTGCGCTGGATCGACCTTTCCAAGTGCCGGTCTGCCCAACCGGGTCTGTCATTGTTGGGGCGGGCATTGCTAGGCCGGGCTGCCCGCGCAGGGCCGCCAGTGGCCGAACTGGCCCAGGTGTCAGTCGATCCGGTAGTGAATCGAACGGTGCCGATGGGCCTGGCTTCTGTTCACTGATTCCATTGTTCTAGTCAGCCGATGAGTGCCCCATCCCTTTATCAGGACCCCAACTGCTTGGAAAGTCAGCGCCGCATACCCAAAGGGGTGCCCATGTTTGAGCTCGTCCCCTACGAGAGGTTTCGTGACACTCCGTCGGTGCGCTTCTTTGACATCACGGTTGCCACCTCCAACGCCCGCGACCTGGTGATCCACAGCGGTCCGGCCATATCCCCTCCCGATGAGCAGGGCACTGGCGCCTGGCAGTTCTATCTGCATCCGCATCAGCAGGACAACCTGTTGGCCCTGCACGGCGGGCGCACTTTCTATCTGGTGAACTTTGGCTGGAATTATCCTTATCACATCGTTCGCCTGGAAACCGGCGGCGACATCCTGCGCATCCCCCCCGGCACCTTCCACCGCTCCGTCTCCGACCCCGATGGTTCGGTGGTACTCAACCAGGCAGTGCGCGATCCAGGGGCCAGCGTATTGCGCGAGTTCCGTGTCTACAATAGCCGCCGCATTCCGCGCCTATTTGCCACCACATTCAAGACCGCACCCCTGCCCAAACTGCACGGTCTCAACTGGTAACTAGCGCCAGGGGGCAAGTCCGCAGCGCCAGCCATCGCATAAAACAAACTTATCTGGCAAAGCGGATGACCTGCGGCATATATTAAGGTGCCTGGAAAAACTGCCCGTTTCGCTCACTAGAGCTAGGGAAGCTCTGAAAAAGCCGAGCCAAGACCAAGCGAGCCCCTTGATGCCGCAGGCTTTCTGCTGGCTGGGGCGACGGAATGGCGGCTATTCAGAGTCTCCCTAGTCAGTTCAACCGTCTCAGCGCTTTTCGCGGTTTGAGATCATTGAAATTCATTTTTTAGGTGGCCATTGGTTGCTAACTTTGCCTTGGCGTAGCAATTAATTTCATATCATTAAGTCGTTGATCCTTAATGTTTATGAGGTGGGCGCCTCGGAAAATTGACCATTCAGCTGTCGAGAGTCAAAGTCAAGCAAGTTACCAATAGGTTTCTCGCGCCATCAGATCGGTGGGATTTGGGATTTTTCGTGGTGCCCAAATGCCTATATCTTGCCAGTATTGCCCTGGCGCCTCAATGAATTTCAGATCATCAGGTCGACGAGATTTGGGATGTTTTGAGATGCCTTGGAGATTGCTACATGCTGTTGCCAGCCAGCCAAGCTACTTCACCTGGCAGAGGTGGTGCTTCGCCGCTGGGCAATTCCTGGGCGCTGGATGATGCTTGGCTGCTGAGCGATACCTGGCTGCTGGATGATGTTTGGCTGCTGGATGATGCCTGGCCGTAGAACGATGGCTGGCTGCCCTCTGAGATGGCCAGGGCGCTTTGTTGCAAAATTTCCGCTTCGATGCTCCAGGAAAAACTGCTAGTTACTCCTGGCGGGCCAGAGAAACTACCGGAGACGGCGGCGGTGAGTTCAGGCTTGGAGGAAGTGGCCAGGGTGATGTAGCGGTCATCGATGCTGCCCATGCCGCTGGGATCAAAGCCTCGCCAGCCCGCCCCGGGTAGGTACACCTCCGTCCAGGCATGCAGGTCGTAGTGGCTAGGCCTGGGCTCCACCAGGTGATAGCCACTCACGAAGCGCGCCGGCAGCCCCACGCAGCGACAGGCCTCCACCATCAACATCGCCAGATCGCGGCAGGAACCCACCCGCTCCTTGAGGGTGCGGCCAGCCGGCCAGGCGGGACCGCCGTGCCGCTGGGTGTACTTCACCCGGTCTTGAATGATCTCCACCAGCTGTTGCAGGAACATCAGCGCCCGCTGGTCACTGCCCATCAGCGCTTCCTGGGCCATATCCACCGCCGCCGGATCGTGCTGACCATTGGGCAGCCAGCCCTCCAGGGCCCCCACCAGGTCGCCATTGAGCCGACCCACCGGGTAGGGCAGCTGGGGTTCCGCCTCCTCCAGGCAGGACTGCAGCGGCGGGGCCAGCTCGGATTCCACCAGGCTGGTGGAAATAACCTGGAAGCGATCGCAGCTGCCCATGAAGCGGGCCCGCATGATCTCATCCCCACTGGCCGCCACCAAAGGATAGAGGTAGTTTGGGATGGGGCTGATGTGCAACTGGAAGTCGATCAGCTTTTGGAAGCCATGGCCGCGAGGTTTCAAACAGAAGCGGTGGGGACCAAGCAGGACCGGCGCGCTGTAGAGATATTCAAAGGAGTGGGTGATGCGGGCACGCATGCCGGAACCGGGCTGGCTAGAGGATCTTGTCTGGGGAGGTGGCTAATGCCAGGGATTTTTCAGTAAAAGGATCAGTTATGTAATGAAGCCGTCTGGGTGAGGTTAGAAGTAGTCTGCTTCGCCGGGGTGAGGTTTGCCGGGGAGAGCTCCGCCGGGGTGGGGTTTGCAGGGGTGATGGTATCGGCAGTGGGGCCGTCTGGGGGCTGGCTAGCTGAGAGCTGGCCAGCAACCATGGGCTCGGAGAGATCAGAGGGGGAGAGGCTGGCGGCCACGAAGTAACGCTGCTCAATCAAGTTGTGCAGGCGGTTGAGATCGCTCTGCAGGCTATCGATCGCCTCGTGCAAACCATCGGCAATTAGCTCGTCGATGCTGGTATAGCTCCAGCGTGCCAGCGTCAGGCCGCTGAGGCACTCCAGGGCATCGGGGGCGCCGGGCAGGGAACGACCACTGACGATCCTGAGGGTATCCTTAATCCGCTCCAGGCAGTAGCGCACCGAGCGGGGAAAGCTGGGATCGAGCAATAGAAAGCTGGCCACCGCTTTTGGTTCAATCATCTGCTGACGCGACTGGCGAAACATCTGATAGGCACCGGCACAGCGCAGCAACGAAATCCACTGCAACTCATCGAGCACTCCACCCACATCCTCAGGGCTTGGCAGCAGCAGGAAATACTTAACATCCAGGATTCTTGTCGTCTTTTCAGCCCTTTCTAGCAGGCGTCCGAGGCGACTGAATTGCCAGGAGTGATCTCGACTCAAAGTGGCATCAGTGATGCCATAGAACAGCTGGCAACCGCGACGAATCTCCCGCAATTGCTCCTGGGGAGGCTGATCCCAAAAACTCTCACCCTCCTGGATGCTCCAGTGCAGATCATTGATCTGCTCCCACATCTCCGTGGTGATCACATCGCGAATCTGGCGGGCATTTTCCCGGGCGACGCCAATGCAATTCACCAAGCTGCTGGGATTTTTTTCATCCCGGACCAGGAAGCGCACCACCTCCTCGGATTTGCCTGTGGGATAGATCTTATCAAAAAGTTCCCGATCGCCATTGGCATCGATTAGAGGTAGCCAGGGCTCAGCGCTGCCCGGCGGGCAGTCCAGGGCCATGGCCTCGCTCACTTCCACGAAGCGGGAGATGTTCTCCGCCCGCTCCACATAGCGATTGATCCAGTAAAGCGAGTCGGCAACTCGGCTCAGCATGGGCCTTGCTCCCCGGGGGTGTCACTGACGATCCAGGTGTCTTTGCAGCCGCCACCCTGGGAGGAATTCACCACCAGAGAGCCGCGGCGCAGGGCCACCCTAGTGAGGCCACCGGGGCTCACCCAGGCTTCCTTGCCGCGCAGCACATAGGGCCGCAGATCCACATGGCAGGGGTAGAGCTCACCGTTGCTCAGCGAGGGCACCGTAGACAGATCAAGGGTGGGTTGAGCGATGTAATTACGCGGATTTGCCTTGATCTTGATGGCAAATTCGGCGATCTCATCCGCTGTGGCATGGGGGCCGATCAGCATGCCGTAACCACCGGCTTCTGCCACTGCCTTGACCACCAACTCGCCTAGATGCTCCAGCACATAGGCCTGGTCATCGGGTCGCTGGCAGAGATAGGTGGGCACATTTTCGATGATCGGCTCTTCATCTAAGTAGTAGCGGATCATTGCCGGCACATAGGCATAGATCAGCTTGTCGTCGGCCACGCCGGTGCCTGGGGCATTGGCGATCGCCACCCGACCGGCCCGGTAGCAGTCCATCAGGCCAGCTACCCCCAGGATTGAATCGCTGCGAAAGACAGACGGATCGAGGAAGTCGTCATCAATGCGGCGGTAAATCACATCCACCGGCTCTAATCCGGTGGTATTGCGCATCCATACCCTCTGATCCTGGCAGATCAGGTCGCGCCCTTCCACCAGCTGGATGCCCATCTGCTGGGCTAGATAACAGTGCTCGAAGTAGGCACTATTAAATACTCCCGGCGTTAGCAGCACCACCTTCGGGGATTCGGTCCAGGGGGCCAGTTCCCGCAGGGTCTGCAGCAGGTGGGAGGGGTAGTCGTCGATTGGCTGAACGGTGCGACCGGCGAAGAGGCTGGGGAAGATCCGCTTCATCACCCGCCGATTCTCCAGGAAGTAGGCCACCCCAGAAGGACAGCGCAGGTTATCTTCCAGCACCCGCCAGGTGCCCTGGCCGTCCCGCACCAGATCCAATCCGGAGATGTGACACCAGCGGCCCAAGGGCGGCTTGAATCCCTGCAACTGGGGCCGCCAGCCCTGGGAGCTTTCCAGGTCCTCACGGGGGATCAGGCCATCGCGCAAAATCCGCTGCTCGCCATAAACATCGGCGAGGAATAAATCAATCGCTTCTAGCCTCTGGATCAAACCCTTCTCCAGCAGTCGCCAATCGGTGCTGCTGATCAACCTGGGCAGGGGATCAAAGGGCAGTATCCGCTCGGCGCCGCGGGAGCCGGAGCCATTGAGACGAAAGGTGGCCCCCAGGCGCTTGAGCAGCATGCCCGAGGCGGCATGGTTGCGGTTCAGTTCCTCCAGTCCCAGCCGCCCCAGGGAGGAGAGCAGTGGTTTGAGGGCCTGGCGCGGTTCGTTGGTGGCGCTGAAATATTCGTCGTAGCCCCGGTCTGGTTTGTACTCGGTGAACATGGCGGCCTCCCGGCTGGCCTCCTGGTATTCAGGGGATCATGCAGAGCCATGGCGCCAGAGCCCGTGGCCATTGCTACATAAGCGCCGCCTAAACCGTTCCTCAGAGCAGAAAGTAGCGCTGGGCCATGGGCAGCACCTCGGCTGGCTCGCAGGTGAGCAGCTGGCCATCGGCGAACACCTCATAGGTTTGAGGATCCACGCTCACCTGCGGCAGGGCACTGTTGTTGCGCATGGCCGCCTTGCCGATATCGCGGGTGTGCTGCACCGGCACACAGGGGCGGCTGAGGCCCAGCTTGCGGGGAAGATCCGCATCCAGGGCGGCCTGGCTCAAGAAGGTGAGGCAGCTGGGGGCCAGGGCCTTGCCAAAGGCCGCGAACATCGGCCGGCCATGCACCGGCCCGGGGGTGGGGATCGAGGCATTGGCATCGCCCATCTGGGCCCAGACGATCGAACCGCCCTTGAGCACCAACTCCGGCTTCACCCCAAAGAACCCCGGTTTCCAGAGCACCAGATCGGCCAACTTACCCACGGCAACGGAGCCCACTTGGCTTTCAATGCCATGGGCGATCGCTGGGTTGATTGTTACCTTTGCGATATATCGTTTCAGGCGGTTGTTGTCGTTGCGACTGGAATCCTCGGCTAGGGGTCCCCGTTGCACCTTCATCTTGTGGGCCGTCTGGAAGGTGCGGATGATCACCTCTCCCACCCGGCCCATCGCCTGGGAGTCGCTGGCGATGATGCTAAAGGCGCCCAGGTCGTGGAGGATATCTTCTGCCGCGATTGTTTCCCGGCGAATACGTGATTCAGCGAAGGCCACATCTTCCGGTATTTTGGGATCCAGATGGTGGCAGACCATCAGCATATCTAAATGTTCTTCCAGGGTATTTTTTGTATAGGGCCGAGTGGGGTTGGTGGAGCTTGGCAATACATTCGCCTCCCCGCAGATGCGAATGATGTCCGGTGCGTGGCCGCCGCCGGCCCCCTCGGTATGGAAGGTGTGGATGGTGCGGCCGCCAATGGCCCGAATCGTGTCCTCCACGAAGCCGGCCTCGTTGAGGGTGTCGGTGTGAATGCACACCTGCACGTCGTAGCGATCGGCGACGCTGAGGCAGCAGTCGATCGCCGCCGGGGTGGTGCCCCAGTCTTCATGCAACTTGAGGGCGCAGGCTCCGGCGCGGATCTGTTCCTCTATGGCCTCTGGGGTGCTGGCGTTGCCCTTGCCAAAGAAGCCCAGGTTGATCGGCAGACCCTCCGCCGCCTGCAGCATCCGCGCCAGGTGAAAGGCGCCAGGGGTGCAGGTGGTGGCGTTGGTGCCGGTGGCCGGGCCGGTGCCGCCCCCCAGCAAGGTGGTCACCCCGGAGGCCAGGGCCGTCTCAATTTGCTGGGGGCAGATGAAGTGGATGTGGGTATCGATGGCACCAGCGGTGAGGATGTGGCCCTCGCCGGCTATGGCCTCGGTGCCGGGACCCACAACTATGTTAACGCCGTCTTGAATATCGGGATTGCCCGCCTTGCCGATCGCCACAATGCGGCCATCGCGCAGGCCGATGTCCGCCTTGACAATCCCCCACCAATCCAGGATCAGGGCGTTGGTGATCACCGTGTCCACGGCCCCCTCTGCCCGGCTGGTCTGGGCCTGGCCCATGCCATCGCGAATCACCTTGCCACCGCCAAACTTCACCTCGTCGCCGTAGCTGGTGAAGTCTTTTTCCACCTCCAATATCAGCTCGGTGTCGGCCAGGCGCAGCCGATCACCGGTGGTGGGGCCGTAGGTCTCGGCGTAGGCGCGGCGGGAAATCCGGTAGGGCATGGCGGAGGCGGGGATGGGAGCAGGGCGGCGGGCCGAACTCAGTCGAGGGGGCCGTTGATCAGTCCGTTGAAGCCAACCACGCGGCGGCCACCGACGTAGGGCACCAGGTTCACCGAGCGGCTATCGCCGGGTTCAAAGCGCATGGCGGTGCCGGCGGGGATGTCGAGCCGCTGGCCGCGGGCGGCCTCGCGCTCAAATTCCAGGGCACCATTGGCCTCGTAGAAGTGGAAGTGGGAGCCGATCTGCACCGGCCGATCGCCGGTGTTGGCCACCGTGATCGTGGTTACGGGCCTGCCGGCATTGAGCACCAGCTCGCCGGCCTCCGGCATCAGTTCACCGGGGATGAGCGCTTGGGCGAAGGGATCGCCGGTGGCCAGGGAAGACATGGGGGCGAGAAGCGACTGGGGAAAGGCGACTGGGGGAGAGCTGCTAGAGGAGGGCTAATCGGCAAAGGCGGCTCGGGGAAAAGGCACTGCTTGGGGCGGGCCTAGGCGCGGATGGGCTCGTGCAGGGTCACCAGCTTGGTGCCATCGAGAAACACCGCTTCGATCTGCACCTCCGACACCAGCTCTGGCACGCCGGTCATCACTTGATCGCGGCGCAGCCAGGTGCTGCCCTCGGCCATCAACTCAGCCACGCTCTTGCCATCGCGGGCCCCTTCCAGCACCTGAAAACTGAGCCAGGCGACCGCTTCTGGATAGTTGAGCCGCAGGCCTCTGTTCAAGCGCCGCTCGGCCAACAGGGCGGCGGTCACGATCAGGAGCTTGTCTTTCTCCTGGGGGGTGAGATGCATGGGGAGGGCTGAGCCATCGCCACTCTGACAGCCACCCGCCGCAGCCGCCAGTTCAAGGCGGACGCTTTCAGGCTGCCTTGAACTGGCGGCGGCATGCCGATAGGGCTATCGCCGAGATCCGCTGAACCGCAGCTGCTGGATTGATTTGGTGTCAGGTGCCTAGGGTATAGCCATGGAAATAACAGCTAAAATACAGAGAGTTTGCTGGGGGGGAGTCATCCCATGGCTTGGAATCCTTCACTGGCGAAGTTGTCTTGACTGGCCGACCAGGCTAAGAATATTAGTGTAAATTTATTGCCAGCTTGAAGAATTGACCGTGGCCCGGACCGTAGGATTTTTTCACTTAATTGGTAGCCGCGATAGGCTCGGCCTGCAGGATTTGAAGAAAAGGTGATGCTGTTTGGCTCGTTCTTGTGCCTGGTGGCGCTTGATCACCCTGTAATTAGATCTAATCAGGCGCTGGGTATTGTGTTTGCTCCGCTGCGGCATCTTTCATTTTCGTGGAATTTGCTGAGTTAATGTTCGACGTGGGCCATTTTGGCCCTGGTCAGGCAATCTCCGCCTCCCGGGCCGCCGCACCTTCAAGGTCTGGGAATCGGTGAGCGGCCTTGCTGGTTTATAAAAATACTCTTATCGTTTATTATTGCTGCATGTCAAGCACTGGAATGCCGATGGTGCAAGAGATACTTTTCTTCGCCACGGTGACGCTGGTTTGGCTCGGGATGGCCTATGGCATCCACAGGCTGGCCCGTTGGTCCGCTCCCTGGAACAGGCTGCATCGCCTGCACGCCGTCCACCATCAGCTGCGTCACCACAGCAACCCCTTGGGCAACTTCGGCCTGATCCTCACCTTTTGAGATCACCTGTTCGCCAGCGCCTGCTGATCGCCATGCCCCAACTGCCCTGGCCCCGCCTGCGGTTTCGTCGTCCCTACATTGCGCCGACGCTGGCGCTGGTGTTCGCCGGCACCGCCACCCTTACCACCCTGGTGACGAGTCTATTCGTGCTGCGCAGCAGCCTCGAAATCGCCAATCAAAACACCGCCCTGCGGCTACGGGACTCCGCTGAGTTGCTGGCTTCCCGGCTGGATGCTGATCTGATTGCCACGCTACAGCAACCAAGCCAGATGAAAACGCCTGCATTTCGACAGGTCCATGCTGTGCTCACTTCGGCGCTGCAGCACATCCGTGGCACCCGCTTCATCTACACTCTGCGTAAGGCGAAGGAGCCAATTAAGAATCCTTTTTCCCGCTATGTGTTCGTCGTGGACGGTACACCTTATAGCAGCAGGGAGTTCACCGATACCGGCGTGGTAATGCTCACCAGTAATAGCACTGATGCGTTGCATCGTGTCTGGAAGACTGGCCGCCTTGAGGTGGACCGCGCATTCGTGAGCGATCAGTGGGGCACCTGGCTGTCGGCCTATATACCGCTGCTCCGACGCGATGGCAGCTTTGAAGCGGTGCTCGGTATTGATATCTCCGCTGAGCAGGTAATCATTGATCGAGACCTCATCCTAAGGAATCTAGCCCAATCTTATCTGCTGAGCTTGTTGCTCACCCTGCCACTGGCGGCATTTGTAGGCAGCCAGATAAGTGATCCGCTGCGCTACATACATCAGAGCCTGCAGGCCATCTCTCGACTCGAATTTGGTTCTCTGAAGGAGCGGTTGATCGCCGCAGGATGGATTCATGAAGTCCATCAAATCATTAGCTCACTCGGCACGGTTCAGTCGGCTCTCTCGGAGTTCAATTCCTATGTGCCAAGTGCCCTTGTGCGCAAGTTGGTTCTTAACAGATCTTCTCTAAATTTAAGTGGCGAAATACGGTCTCTGGCAATTATGTTTACCGATATTCGTGGTTTTACCGGCTTGTGTGAAAACCTTGATCCGGAGCAAGTGCTGCAGCTGCTCAATCAGTACTTCGCCATCATTAACGAGGCGGCCACGGCCACCCAAGGGGTGCTTGACAAGTACATTGGTGACAGTGCCCTGCTTTTCTGGGGCGCTCCAGATAGCGTTGATCATCCGGCTGTTGCCTGTGTGGAGGCTGCCTTGCATTGCCGCGAGCGGCTTGATGCTCTGAACGTCCAGTGGAAGGAAGAGGGTCGTTCTGTTGCTTTCCATACCACTTTTGGCATCGACTACGGCTCTGTTGTGGTCGGTAACATCGGCCCCCGTGAACGAGTTAATTACACGATTATTGGCGACCGGGTTAATCTTGCCCAGCGCCTTGAGTTTAGTAACCGTATATTTGGTACCCGAATTCTTGCCAGCACCGATATGGTGCAGGCCCTCGGCCCAGCCGCTGCCAACTATTTGATTGTCAAGGTGGGTAAAACCCGGCTAAAGGGGTTCAGTCAGCCGATGGAGCTGTTCGAGCTGATCGCCAGTCGCCATGGGGCAACTGAGCAGCAGCTGCTGTTCGCCGACGGCATCAACGCAGCCCAGCGGGCCCACCAGGAAGGTCGCCCCGAAGATGCCCTTGCCCTGCTCCAGGCAATTCAGCCTGGGTTGGGAGAGCCTACTTATTTCAAGCAGTTGATCAGTAAATATAGCGAAAAACTGCCCATCAGTGGTTGATGAGCATGATAGTTCCCCACTTTACGGCTCCCAGCCCTAGGCTAAGCCATCAACAGCATGCCCCGGGTCATTTGTATAATTGAGTTTGCTCCTGGAGCCAGCTGGCGATGGCCGGCCTGTTGGCGATCAACCTGTTTGCGACGGCCTTTTGGATTTGCTTGCTCGTTATTATCGCGCAAACTTGCTGAAACTATTTGAGTAATTCGTGTCGAATTAATATAGCTTAACAATAGGGTGGTGGTCAGGGGTGGATGGCTGCTGCCTACTTGGTCGAGGCGAAGGCGTCTATGCCGCCCAGCCGCAAGCGGCTGCGGCTGTCGTAGTCTCCCAGTACGGAAGAAGTGAGGCCAAAATCTGTAATCGCTAGCAAGAGCAGCTCGTGCTCCAGGGAAATGTTACGGCTTTGGTGAACCAGCCAGCGGGGCACATGGGCGATGCCTCCACAGCCAAGGGTGACCTTGTGGGAGCCGATCAGAATTTCCACTTCACCCTCTAGCACTACAAATAACGACTCATGGGCATGGCGATGCTTTTCATTGCAGGCGCCGGGGGGGATGCGCACCAGGCGCGGATCGATGGCCTGTAGGGAGCCGAAAGGTAGTTTGAACACTTGAAAATCCACCCCTAGACGCCGATCACAATGCTGGTAGTGAACTGGAGTTTGACTTAAGGCGGTTTGGGCCGTGGCTATGGATGCACCTGGTCTCACCACTGGCTGCCAGGCGCAGCGCTCGGCAGGGGGTTGAATTGGATTTTTATGGTTGTGAATCCCGGCGATGATTGCCTCGTGATTCATGGCTGATGTGTCCGAATTGTTGAATGGGGAAAGTTGGCCTTGCGGTATCTTGAAGATTCGACTGTCTATTATTCAGGCCGCCAGGGCATCGGCTTTCAATGCCCGTTGGTGCAGCCAACTCCAGAAGGAATTGCGCAGTGCCAGGGCCTTGTACATCCCCTTGGTCAGATCGGCGCGACCCTGGGCAGTGGCGGCAAAATCAACGGCAATCTGCTTGAGGGTGGCCTGGTGGTGGTCGTCTACGGCGGTGTGTAGCGGGAAAAACACGCTGTCGCGGGGATCCATCTGAATTTGTTGAATGGCCGCCACGAAAGGTTGATAGATCGTCTGCACGATCGTTTCGGTGCCAAGGCCCAGGGCTCCCAAGGCCTCGGCTGCGCTACCGCTGTTCAGTAGGGCCAGGAACTGCTCCCGCCAGCAAATCACCTCGATATGGTCGTCGACTGCCCCTGTATTGACCACTCCCAGGGCCTGGCGAAAGCGCTGGAATAACTCGGGGTGGGGGATGCCGACGATCCACTCAGCAGCCACCCCAAACTCAGCAAGTTCATCCAATTCTTCCTGCTCATACTGGCCGGACTCTTCGGTGAGATTTTCTAGCAGGGCTGAGCGGTGATCAGGTCGCTCGAGCTTGGAGATCAAGGCGGTTAGATAGCGGGGAAAATGTGCTGAGTAGCCATAATATTGGCGGGCAAAGTCTTTGAGAGCAAAGCGCAGATCGGGTAGATTCCCGTTGCCCAGAGCTTCCAGGTAGGGGTGGCAGACGGCCTGGTGACGCAGGGCCTGGCAGGCCAAGTCGGATACGAAGTCATCGGCGGCAAGCGATTCCTGGTAGGCAGTACTGGAATGGCGGCCGCCCTTAGCCGCGGCCAGTGAATTGACAGCCGCCGGCTTCTTGAAAAGTAAAATTGAATTCTTTAGCTCAGAACTGGCCGGCATGTTGCCGTGGTTGTTTTTGGCGCCTGCAGTTTTCGATGTCTTTGCGGCTGTGATCTGATTGGATTTGGGCATTGATCTTGCCTGAAAGAGGCGGGTGGGTTGGTGCCGCTCTTGTAGATCGGATCGGCATGAGTTAAGCGTGGCCCATCTCTCAACGTGTTCAGGTCATCCAGTCGACTTGAGCCTGTTTAATTGCTTACTCATTAGTGTCTGCTGGCTGACAGACGCTTGTCATTTCCCTGACGCCTTGGTGGCTCCGCTCCAGTTGAGGCCAGTTGGGCTAAATGGGGGTAAGCCCCGCCAAAGGGTTCAGCTGGGCTACAGGGGCCAGCCGCGCTACAGGGGCCAGCCGCGCTACAGCGGTGCGGCGCTGCCCTCGGCCCGGTGCTGCACCGCCCCGCCCAGATCAAAGGCGGCATGCACCGCCCGTAGAGCCGCCAGGCCATCGGCGGCGGCCACCAGGCAACTGGTGCGGATTTCGCTGGTGGCGATCAGCTCGATATTGATGCCGGCATCGGCCAGGCAGCGGAACATGCGGGCCGCCGTGCCCGGCGTACAGGGCATGCCGGCCCCCACGGCGCTCACCCGGGCGATGGCGGCCCCCTCTTCAAAACGGGCGCCGGGCCACTGGCGCAGCAGCGGGGCCAGGGCCCGCTCCGCCCGCTGCCGCTCATCGCGCTTGAGCACGAAACTCATGTCGCGGCTGCGCTGATCGCCGAGGCCATGGGTGCGCTCGGACTGGACGATCGCATCGAGGCCAATGCCGGCATCGGCCAGGGCTCGGCAGACGGCGGCGGCGGTGCCGGGACGATCGGGCAGCCGCCGCAGCGCCACCTGGGCCTGGTCGCAATCCAGGGCCACGCCGCGCACAGCCGGCTCGCCCAACTGACAAACCAGCGGATCGTGGCGCAGCTGGCTGTCTTGCAACTCGAACGCCTCCGCGGTGGCCCTGAGGGCCTTGGCCCCTTGCTCACCGGCCACCAGACAACTCACCTTCACCTCGCTGGTGGCGATCAGGCGCAGGTTGATGCCGGCGCGGGCCAGGGTGTCGAACAGCCTGGCGGCCACTCCGGGGCGGCCCAAAATCCCGGCCCCGGAGATGCTCAGCTTGGCCATGGCCCCCTGGGCCGAGAGCTGGGCGCCGCCGGCATCCAGCTCGGCCCCCATGCCGGCCAGCACCTCGCGGCACACGAGCTGGGCCCGATCCAAATCAGCGGCCGCCAGCGTGAAGGCGATGTCGTTGCTGCTGCCCTCTTGGGTGGCCTGCACGATCAGGTCCACATTCAGCCCCGCGGCGCTGAGGGCCTCGAACAGCAGCGCGGCCACCCCCGGCCGATCGGGCACGTGGGAGAGGGCCAGCACCGCCTGATCGCTCTCCAGTTCCGCCCCATCCACCGGCCGCCCCAGCTCCAGCCCACCGCTGCCGATCGGTCGGGGGCTGCCGCTGGTGAGCCTGGTGCCGGGAGCATCGCTCCAGCTGGAGCGCACCAGCAGCGGTACGCCGTAGTTGCGGGCGATCTCCACCGCCCGCGGATGCAGCACGGCGGCGCCCAGGCTGGCCAGCTCCAGCATCTCGTTACAGCTCACCTGGGCCATCAACTGGGCATCGTCCACCTTGCGCGGGTCGGTGGTGAGCACGCCAGGCACATCGGTATAGATCTCGCAGGCATCGGCCCCCAATGCCGCCGCCAGGGCCACCGCCGTGGTGTCCGAGCCGCCGCGGCCCAAAGTGGTGATCTCGGGGGTGCCGGCGGCGCCGCTGCTGGTGCCCTGGAAGCCGGCCACCACCACCACCTGGCCCTCGGCCAGCAGCCGGGCCAGCCGCTCGGTGCGGATCTCCAGGATCCGGGCGCGGCCGTGGGCCGATTCGGTGATGATCCCCACCTGGGCGCCGGTCATCGACACCGCCGGCACCCCCTGGGCATGCAGGGCCATGGAGAGCAACGCAATCGACACCTGCTCCCCGGTGGCCAACAGCATGTCCAGCTCCCGCTGGGGAGGATCGCTGCTGATCGCCCGCGCCAGGGCGGTGAGTTCATCGGTGCTGTGGCCCATGGCGGAAACCACGATCACCAGCTCGTGGCCCTGCTCACGGCAGGCGGCGATGCGGGCGGCCACGGCCTGTATACGAGTCACGTCAGCTACCGACGTGCCGCCAAACTTCTGAACCAGCAGGGCCATGGGCGGTGGGGCGGCCCTTTGTAGCCGCAAACACTCAGGGCTCGATTATCAGGGGCGGGGCAGGCGGCCCGATCACCCAGCTCCGGTATCAACTAGCCCGATCACCCAGCAGCCCCGGCATCCCCCAGCAGAAAACCATCGCGGAAGGCGTCGGCGGCGGCGCCACCGCGTTTCAGGGCCGCCTCCACCTCCAGCAGCTGACTCAGCAACCTGAGGAAGCTGGCGGGCCGCTGGCCGCGAATCTGCTTGCGCATCACGTAAATACGCTTGGGATTGCCGATCCCAGCCGCCTTGGCGATGGCGTTTACGTCCTGTTGACCGGCCTGGTCCAGCAGGGCCACCCAGAGCCAGCCACGAATCTGACTGCTGAGCGCCGCCACGATGCGCAGCGCCGGTTCATTGGCCGCCAGCAGCGCATCCACCAGGGCAATCGCATCGGCCGGCCGGCCCGCCAGCAGCGCATCCCCCACCGCCAGGCTGCTGGTGCTCACGCCGCCCACCAGCGCCCGCACCGCCTCGGCCGAGATCGGTCGCCCCGCCCCCGTGGCGCCCCTGTCGGCATGCAGGCTCAGCTTCTCCAGTTCACTGGCCAGCCGGGCGCTGTCGCTGCCGATCGCCTCTGCCAGGGCTTCCGCCGCCGCCGGCGCCAGCTTCAAGCCCATCTCGCTGGCGGTGCGCTGCACCAATTCCAACTGGCCGGCGCCATCCCACACCGCCGGCAGCTGGAAGCTGCGCTCGCTGGCCTGGCCGCTCTTGACCAGGGCCTGCAGCGCCTTGGTGGTGCGCAGGCGGCCATCGGGTTTGGCCGACTGCACCAGCACCAGATGGCAATTGGAGGGGATCAGCGCCAGGCTCGCCTCCAGCTGCTGGCCCAGCTCGGCGGGGCATTGTTGGCAAAAGGGGCTGCGCTGCAGCAGCACCAGCCTGGCCCCAGCCCCGAAGGGCGGCGTGCGCGCCTCCGACAGGGCCTGGGCCGCCTGGGCCAGGTCGTTGCCATCCAGCCGGCTGAGGTTGATGGCGCTCCAGGCCGGATCCACCAGCTTTTCCACCAGGGCATCGAGGGCTCGCTGGCGGGCGGCCTCGTCGTCGCCCCAGAGCAGGTGGATCGGCATGTCGGCTAGGGGGTAGGGGGCAGGGGCGGGAGGGGAACTGGGCGGGGGTTGGGCAGGGATGGAGCGGCTTTACAAGCGGGCAGCTGGGCGACCCTGCCCCCAGGAGCCATTTCCACCAGGGGCAATTGCAGCCAGTCGCCTTTCCCGCAGGCGACTTTTTCCGCAGGGATTCATTGTGGCTGGGCCAGGCCCCCTGACGCTTGCCTGCATCTGCCGCCACCCCACCATCTGGAGCTGATCCAGGCCTGGATCATCCGATTTTTATCGAGAGCATTCGCCTGATTCGAGCTGCATTGACCCAGCAGGGTTTCAGCCCTGCAGCCGACCCGGTGGTGCGGGATGTGCTGGAACGCTGCATCCACAGCAGTGGCGATCTGGGCCTCGCCCGGGAGTTGGAGGTGTCAGCGGCGGCCTGCGCCGCCGGCCTGGCGGCCCTGGCCGCCGGCGCCCCGATCCTCACCGATACGGCCATGGCGGCGGCGGCGGTGACCCCGATGGCCAAACGCACCTTCGCCAATCCGGTGCACTGCCTGCTTGATTGGGCCCCTGCCAAGGCCCCCGCCGGCGAAACCCGCTCCGCCCTCGGCCTGCAGAGAGCCTGGGCGGAACTGGCGCCAAAGGGTTTGGCGCCGGGGAGCTCAGCGCCGATGTCTTCAGGGCCAATGCCTCTAGCGCCAACGTCTTTAGCGCCGATGCCATTAGCGCCAGTGGTATTGATCGGCAGTGCCCCCACGGCCCTGGAGCGCTTGCTCGACTGCCTTGCCCAGCCCGACCAGGGCCGGCTCGATCAGGCCCAGGCAGCGCCAGGACGGAGCCCCGTGCCGGCCCTGGTGATTGGCATGCCGGTGGGGTTTGTGGGGGTGGCCGAGAGCAAGCGCCGGCTGGCCGCCAGCGGCCTGGCCCACATCGGCCTGCGGGGATCCAAGGGGGGCGCAGCCCTGGTGGCCGCCAGCTGCAACGCCCTGCTGCGGGCCGCATGGCTGCAGGCGGCCGGCTGGTAGATGGCTGGCTGGCTAGATGGCAGCTGGTGGGCGGTATGGCCAGCGGCTGGCCGCTGGTTAGCTACTGAATTGCAGGCACTGGCTGGCTAGATCGCGAGCCGCAAAACCTCAGGCGGCGAGCGATCCTTCCCCCTGGGGCGACTGCGGCGGCGGCTGGCGTTTCAGGCCCACGGCCACGTGGCTATTGGCCTCGATGCGGCCCAGCACCTGGCGGGCTCGTTTCACCACCGCCTGGGGTACCCCGGCCAGGCGAGCCGCCTCAATGCCATAGCTGCGGCTGGCACCGCCGGGGGCCACCCGATGCAGAAACAGCAGGGCGTCGCCGGTTTCCTCCACCAGCACCTGGGCGTTGGCCACGTTGGCCAGCAGCTCTGCCAGCTCGTTCAATTCGTGGTAATGGGTGGCGAAGACGCTGCGGGAGCGCCGCTGCTCGGCCAGGTGTTCGGCCACCGCCCAGGCGATCGAGAGGCCATCGAAGGTGGCGGTGCCGCGGCCGATCTCATCGAGCAGCACCAGGGAGCGCTCGCTGGCATGGTGAAGGATGTTGGCGGTTTCGGCCATTTCCACCATGAAGGTGGACTGGCCCGCCGTGAGGTCATCGCCGGCCCCGACGCGGGTGAACAGGCGATCGGCAATCCCCAACCGGGCCGATCGCGCCGGAATCCAACTGCCGAGCTGACCCATCAACAACAGCAGACCGGTCTGGCGCAGATAACAGCTCTTGCCGCTGGCATTGGGACCGGTGAGCACGATCAGGTCTGGATGGCCGGACTCCGAGCCCAGGGCGATGTCGTTGGCGGTGAACTGGTCTTCCACCAGCAGCTGCTCCACCACCGGATGGCGGCCGGCTTCGATCACCAGCTCGCGGCCGTCGCTGATCACCGGGCAGCAGTAGCCGCTGGTGGCCGCCACCTCCGCCAGGCTGGCGATGGCATCGAGGTCGGCCACCAGCCGGGCCGCCGCCCGAATCGCCGCCGCCTGGTCGCCCGCCTGGCTGCGCAGCGCCACCACCAGCTCGTATTCCCGCTGGGCGGCCTGGGCCCGCAGCTGCAGGATGCGGCCCTCGCGACCCTTGAGTTCGGGCGTCACAAAGCGCTCCTCGTTGGCGAGGGTTTGACGGCGAATCCAGTGCTCCGGCACCGCTGTGGCCTTGGCCCGGCTCACCGCCAGCAGATAGCCAAAGTTGCGGTGGTATTGCAGCTTGAGGTTGGCGATGCCGCTGGCTGCCCGCTCGCTGCGCTCCTGTTCGGCCAGCCAGGCGTCCTGGTCGTCGAGCTGATTGCGCAGGCCATCGAGTTCCGGATCCACGCCGTCGTGGATCAAGCCGCCCTCGCTGAGGCTGAGCGGTGGATTTTCCAGCAGGGCATGGCGCAGGGCGGCGGCCAGCCCGTCGAGCTCGGGCCAGGGCCGGGCCAGCAGCCGCAGGGGAACGCTGGTGGTGCGGGCCAGCAGGTTTGCCAAGGCCGGCAGCCGTTCCAGCCCATCGGCAATCGCCACCAGATCCCGGGCCGAGGCGCTGCCGGCGCCGGCGCGGCCCGCCAGGCGCTCCAGGTCGCCCATCGGCCGCAGCAGGCGGCGCAGGGCCAGCCGCAAGGGCCGCTGCTCCACCAGTTCACTGACGCCGGCCTGGCGGCTGAGGATGGCGCCGCGCTCCACCAGGGGCGCCTCGATCCAGCGGCGCAGGCAGCGGCCCCCCATCGCCGTCAAGGTGCGATCCAGGGCCCAGAGCAGCGACCCCTGGGCGCTGCCGGCCAGTTGGGTGCGGGTCAGTTCCAGGTTGCGGCGGGTGGCGGCGTCGAGCACCAGGCGATCGCCGGCGTACCAGCTGGTGGGCAGATCCAGGGGCACCCGGGCGCCGGTGGTGCCATCCAGGTAGGCCACCAGCCCCCCCGCCGCCCGCAGGGCCAAGGGCAGTTCCACCAACCCCAGGCCGGCCAGGCTGGCCAGCCCGTAGCGCTGCCGCAGGCTGGCCTCCGCCTCCGGGGCCTGGAAGGGGGTGCGGGCCACCGGCGTCACCAGCAGGGCCGCTGGACACCAGCCGGGTTTGGCGTCAGCGCCCTCCGGGCCGGCCGGCAGCAGCACCTCAGCCGCCTCCAGTTGCAGCAGCTCCTGGTGCAGACCATCGCTACCGAGGCGCTGGGTAACCCGGAATTCACCGGTGCTGGCGTCGGCCACGGCCAGGCCCCAGCTGGGGCCATCGCAGACCACAGCGCAGAGCCAATTGTTGCGGCGGGCACTGAGCATGCCCTCCTCCAACACCGTGCCCGGGGTGAGCACCCGGGTGATCTCGCGGCGCAGCAGTGCACCCTTCACCGGCGCCTCCTCGATCTGGTCGCAGAGGGCGACGCTGAGGCCGCGGCGCACCAGCTCGCCGCAATAGCGCTCCACAGCGTGGTGGGGCAGGCCTGCCATCGGCACCCGGCCGATCCCCTTACCGGCCTCCTTGCCGGTGAGGGTGAGCTCGAGCAGCCGCGAGAGGCTGATGGCGTCTTCAAAGAAGCACTCGAAGAAGTCGCCCAGCCGGTAGAGCAGCACCCGCTCGGGGTGGGCGCGCTTCAGCTGCACGTAGTGGCGCAGCATCGGCGGCAACCGCTCCGGCGGCACCAGGCTGTGGTGATGCCAGGCGGGCAGATCGCTCTCGATCGCCTCTTGGCTCCCGACCGCAAGGCCGCGCTGGGGCCCACTGGCCAGCTCTGCAGCTCCAGGGCCAGTTAAGGAATTCTGGCCAGCCGCCAGCTCGATCGCGGCCCCGCCATCTGGGGCCGCGCGATCCGTGCCTCTGGCATCCAGGCCTCTGGCATCCGGGCCGCTTGCAGTTGGGCCCCCGCCAGCCAGCTCATCTATGGGCAGCTCAATGGCAGCCAGCTCATTTAGAGCCAGCTCATTCAGGGGGGGCTGACTGGCGGCTCGGCGCTGGCGGGGGCGCCTGCTGGCATCGGCGATGGCCGCCGCTGTGGCTGCGGCTGCTCCTGAGGCAGCCCCAGGGGGCGCTGGCGAGACCTGGGGGCTGGTGGTGGCAGCTTCGGGCTCCAGCCCCATGGCTCCCATCAGCGAAAGCTGCTGCTCGGCTGCCGCGGCCACGGCTCACTGGCTGGGTAGTGGTCGATCGTAGGCCGCCCCCTGGGGCCGAGGGATCGCCCAAGGGATCGTTCGGCCCTGGAAAAACAGCAGCGCAGCGCAGCCGCGGCTCGCGCAGGCCAAATTGCCCCACAACATGTGAAGCAACCCCCCACCGCAGGCCTGGTTGGTGGGAGTTGCGTGGGAGGATCTGGCCACTGGCCTTAGCCCGGCTAGCCCCGCGCCGCAGATCCATGCAGATCCTCAACACCCTCACCGTTCTGGCCCTGGTGGTGATGTCATTTGCTCTGATTGTGGCGGTGCCCGTGCTGTACGCCAGCAGCGAGGATTCCGGCCGCTCCAACCGCCTGATCCTGCTGGGCGGCATCGCCTGGGTGGTGCTGGTGCTGGTGAACTGGGGCATGAGCCTGCTGGTGGTCTGAAACCTGCTCGCCGCAAGCCGCCTTCGCCCCGGCTGCTCGCCCTCGGCTGCAAGCCTTCGCCCCGGCTGCAAGCCGCTCTCGTCTGAGCCGCAAGCCCTCCCTCCAGGCTGTAAGCCCAGGTTCTCTATAAGCAGGAAGCTCCACCAGGGTCGCAGCCACCGTCGCTGCGTAGCCTGAGCGGGCCCTAGCCGAGCGTCTGTGGTCACCTTTGAGGGACGGTTCACCGATGTCGCCGAGCTGCGCATCGCCGTGGTGGTGGCCCGCTTCAACGATCTGGTCACCAGTCGTCTATTGAGCGGCTGTCTCGATTGCCTCGGTCGTCACGGCATCGATACCAGCGCCAGCAGCGACCAGCTCGATGTGGCCTGGGTGCCGGGCAGCTTTGAAATCCCCCTGGTGACCCAGCGGCTGGCCGCCAGTGGTCGCTATCAGGTGGTGATCACCCTCGGCGCCGTAATTCGCGGCGACACCCCCCACTTCGACGTGGTGGTGTCCGAGGTGAGCAAGGGAGTCGCCAGCGTCAGCCGCGCCACCGGCGTGCCGGTGATCTTTGGCGTGCTCACCACCGACACCATGCAACAGGCCCTGGAGCGGGCCGGCATCAAGAGCAACCTGGGCTGGAGCTATGGCCTGCAGGCCCTGGAGATGGGCAGCCTGATGGCGTCCATCCCCGCTCGGGGCTGATCGCCTGGGGTGGCCCGGGGCTAATCGCTCAGCCCTGGCCGCTCGGGTGTGGACCTGGGGCGGCGATTTGACCAGCGGCACCTCCGTAGGGCATGCTCAATTGGTCGGCGACGCCAGCCGGCCCTGATCCCGCTCCGGATTCCACTGCAGAATCCATTGCCGATCCAGCTTTGGATCCAGAGGGCGAAGATCATGCGGATGTAGCTCAGTGGTAGAGCATCTCCTTGCCAAGGAGAGGGTCGAGAGTTCGAATCTCTTCATCCGCTTGTTTGTTTCATCATCAGCAACTGGCTCTCGATCTGATCGAAGCCCAGCTGCTGGTAGAAGCCACTGCTGTTGGTGGTCATCAGGTAGACCCGCTCCACCCGCCGCAGGCAGGGGCGCTCCAGTAGGTCTTCCACGATCTGGCGCCCCAGCCCACGGCCCTGGTAGGCCCCATCCACCACCACGTCCCAGAGCACGGCCCGGAAGATGCCGTCGCTGGTGGCCCGGCCAAAGCCCACCAGCTGGGAGCCATGCCAGGCGGTTACGGCCACATCGCTACCGCGCAGCATCTGGCGCAGCTCGGCGCAGCTGCGGTTGGCTGCCCAGAAGCTGTGCTGCTGGAACAGCCGCCGCAACTTGGTCAGCGCCCCAGGTCGCAACACCAGTCGCCAGGCGGACCGCCGGTGATGGAGGAGGCGGATGCTGGCCAAGGCCCATAAATGGAGCGGTTCACTGCTGATCCTCGCCTCTGGCGCATCTTCCGCCTGGATTCAGGGCTCCTTTACCCAAGCTGGCTGGGTCTGCTCTCTTGGCCTGTGCTCCTGGCCTGGTTGTGGCCCTTCTGGCGCTGGCCCGCTGGCCCGCCTGGCTCTAGGCCCACCTGGCTTTTTCGGCTCACCTGCTCGCCGGGCCCGCTGGCTGCTTTCTGTTGGCTGGCGCTGGCTTGGGCGCTTCTTTGGCTTCAGTAGGCTGGGAAATCAGGTTAGGTAGGCCCTCTCCCCATGCTCAAGCTGTTGCTGGGTGATCCCAATGCCCGCAAGCTGAAGCGCTACCAGCCGATCCTCTCCGACATCAACCTGCTGGAGGAGGAGGTCACCCCCCTCAGCGACGACGAGCTGCGCGGCCGCACCGCCGACTTTCGCCAGCGACTGGACAACGCCCGCAACGCAGGTGGCAGTGCCGCTGCCGTTGCCGCCCGGGAACTGAAGCTGATCGATGAGCTGCTGCCCGAGGCCTTTGCCGTGGTGCGCGAGGCGGGCAAGCGGGTGCTGGGCATGCGCCACTTCGATGTGCAGCTGATCGGCGGCATGGTGTTGCACGACGGCCAGATCGCCGAGATGAAGACCGGCGAGGGCAAGACCCTGGTGGCGACGCTGCCCAGCTACCTCAATGCCCTTAGTGGCCGCGGCGTGCACGTGGTCACCGTGAACGACTACCTGGCCCGCCGCGACGCCGAGTGGATGGGGCAGATCCACCGCTTCCTGGGCCTGTCGGTGGGGCTGATCCAGCAGGACATGGCACCGCCAGAACGACGCCGCAACTACGCCTGCGACATCACCTACGCCACCAATTCAGAGCTGGGCTTCGATTATCTGCGCGACAACATGGCCGGCGACCTGGCCGAAGTGGTGCAGCGCGATTTCCACTACTGCGTGATCGACGAGGTGGACTCGATCCTGGTGGACGAGGCCCGCACGCCTCTGATCATTTCTGGCCAGATCGAGCGGCCCCAGGAGAAGTATCGCCGGGCGGCAGAGGTGGCCGCCCAGCTGGAACGCTCCATCGAGATGGGCAAGGACGGCATTGACCCGGAAGGCGATTACGAGGTGGACGAGAAGCAGCGCAATGTCTCGCTCACCGACGAGGGCTACGCCCAGGCGGAGCAGCTGCTGGGGGTGCAGGATCTGTTCAACCCGGAGGACCCCTGGGCCCACTTCATCAACAACGCCCTCAAGGCCAAGGAGCTGTTCACCAAGGACGTCAACTACATCGTTAGGGGTAGCGACGCCGTGATCGTGGATGAATTCACCGGTCGGGTGATGCCTGGCCGCCGCTGGAGCGATGGCTTGCACCAGGCGGTGGAAGCCAAGGAGGGACTGCCGATCCAGCCGGAAACCCAAACCCTGGCATCGATCACCTACCAAAACTTCTTCCTGCTCTACCCCCGTTTGGCGGGCATGACCGGCACCGCCAAGACGGAAGAGGTGGAATTCGAGAAGACCTACAAGCTGGAGGTCACGATCGTGCCCACCAACCGGCCCCGCTCCCGCAGCGACTGGACCGATCAGGTGTACAAGACCGAAACCGCCAAATGGCAGGCCGTCGCCAACGAGACCGCCGAGATCCACCGCTCCGGGCGGCCGACCCTGGTGGGTACCACCAGCGTTGAGAAGTCCGAGCTGCTCAGCGCCCTGCTGGCCGAACAGCAGATTCCCCACAACCTGCTCAACGCCAAGCCCGAAAACGTGGAGCGGGAGGCCGAAATCGTGGCCCAGGCTGGCCGGGCCGGGGCCGTCACCATCGCCACCAACATGGCTGGCCGCGGCACCGACATCATCCTGGGCGGCAACTCCGATTACATGGCGCGGCTGAAGCTGCGCGAAGTGCTGCTGCCGCGGCTGGTGCGCCCGGAGGAGGTCCAGCGGCCAGCGATTCCGCCGCAGCGCTCAGGCGAGGCCGCGGCGGGATTTGGCGCCGCCAAGGCAGCCCCTGGTCCGGGGGGCCTCAAGGCCCCCAGCGAAGCGAAGGCCATCGGCAACCTCTATCCCTGCGCCCTCTCGGATGCCACCGACCAGTCCCTGGGGGAGCTGGCCCGCGATCTGGTCAAGGCCTGGGGTGACCGCAGCTTGACGTTGCTGGAGTTGGAAGATCACATCGCCCAAGCGGCCGAGAAGGCGCCGATCAGCGATCCGCAGCTGCAGGCCCTGCGCTCCGTGATCGCCCGGGTCAAGGCCGAATACGACGCCGTGGTCAAGCATGAGGAGAGGGAGGTGCGGGAGGCTGGCGGTCTGCATGTGATCGGCACCGAGCGCCATGAATCGAGGCGCGTCGATAACCAGCTGCGCGGCCGGGCCGGCCGCCAGGGCGACCCGGGTTCCACCCGCTTCTTCCTGTCGCTGGAGGACAACCTGCTGCGGATCTTCGGGGGGGACCGGGTGGCGGGGCTGATGAATGCCTTCCGGGTGGAAGAGGACATGCCGATCGAATCGGGCATGCTCACCCGCTCCCTGGAGGGGGCCCAGAAGAAGGTTGAAACCTATTACTACGACATTCGTAAACAGGTATTTGAATACGACGAGGTTATGAATAATCAACGCAAGGCTGTCTATGCCGAGAGACGCCGAGTATTGGATGGCCGCGAGCTGAAGCAGCAGGTGATTGGCTATGGCGAGCGCACGGTTATGGATATCGTTGACGCCTACGTAAACTCTGATCTGCCTCCAGAGGAGTGGGACCTGACCCGCCTGCTGGACAAGGTGAAGGAGTTCATCTATCTGCTGGAAGACCTCACCCCCGACCAGCTGCGGGGCCTATCGGTGGAGGAGCTCAAGGCCTTTCTGCAGGAGCAGATGCGCAATGCCTACGACATCAAAGAGGGCCAAATCGAACAGCAACGGCCAGGCCTGATGCGCGATGCTGAGCGGTTTTTTATCCTGCAGCAAATTGATACGCTCTGGCGCGAGCACTTGCAGGCGATGGAGGCCCTGCGCGAATCCGTGGGTCTGCGGGGCTATGGTCAAAAAGATCCGCTGATTGAATACAAGAACGAGGGCTATGACATGTTCCTGGACATGATGACCCAGATGCGTCGCAATGTGATCTACTCGATGTTCATGTTCCAGCCGGCCCAGGCGGCACCCATAGCGGTGGGCTGAGGCTTCCTCCAGGCCCAGGATAAGGAGTGGGGCTCGGCTTATTGACGGGGGCATCAATGCCTGCATGGATTGACAAAAAAATACCGCCATGCCACATTAAAAACGTGGCCACACACTCTCAATGGCCCCACCTATCCTCACGCTAAAAGGAAAATCATGTTCTCTGGACAATTTCTAATTGCTAATTGCCGCTACAACTATCTCTTCGCCGCCGATAAAGACAAGAAAGACAGCGACCACGTAGTTGAAACCCGCCCCAGTTCGTGCACCACCCTTGCCTCTGCGGAAGATAAATTTAAGTGGGAACTTATTGACGCCGGCAACGGTTGCTACAGAATCAAAAACGTTAAATATGGCTACATATTCGCCGCCGATAAAGACACAATAGATGGCGACCACATGGTGGAAGCACGGCCTGGCGCCAGCAATAGCGATTTAGAGCAGGACAAATTCAAATGGCGCATCGTTCGCGAGGGTAATTTATACGCCATTAGCAACGTCAAGCACGGCGCCATTTTTGCTGCAGTCAACGATACCAGCGACGGCGACCACCTCGTTGAAGCCCGTCGATCGCCCTCGGCCAGCGACAAGCAGGCGGCCAAGTTCAAGTGGATGATCTTCAATGAGTATAATCTTAACAACTGGATGAGTCGGCTGGACAGCCACAAATCACTGGAACAAATATCTCTGCCCGGCACCCACGACAGTTGCGCACTCTACGGTGGTTTTGCCGCCGAAACGCAAACTCGCAGCCTGATGAACCAGATGAATGCCGGCGTCCGCTTCCTCGACATTCGTTGCAGGCATAGTGAAAGTCATTTCTCTATCTTCCACGGCTCAGTCTACCAGGAAATTGGATTCCAGAAAGTCCTGGACCAGTGCTACGAGTTCCTTCGCGCCAATCCCAGTGAAACCCTGGTGATGTCGGTCAAAAAGGAAGGGGACGGCGAGCGCCCGATCGGCACCTTCCAGCAACAATTTGAGGCTTATATTGCCAACACGAAGAACTTCTGGTTCCTGGAAAATCGCTTCCCCAAATTAAGTGAAGTGAAGGGCAAGATCGTGCTGCTGCGCCGCTTTAATAAAGATAGCTCGTCCGGAGAATTGGGTCTTGACGCCAAAAGTGACTGGAAAGACGACGCCACTTTCGCGATGAACTTGTACTCGCCGCTGGCCACCATGGAAGTCCAGGATCAATACAGTACCAACAATGCCGAGAAAAAATGGAATTGGATCCGCAGTCTGCTCGACCGGGCCAAGAGCGACTGCCCTGAGCGCCTGTTCCTCAATTTCAGTAGCGCCACAGATACCAAAGGCGTGGACTTTATCCCGAACCCGGAAAAAATGGCCAACCAGATCAACCCCAAGTTGATCGAGTACTTCGTCGCCAACCGCGGCCGCTTCGGCATCATTGCCATGGACTTCAACCTGGCCAATATCAGCGGCATCATCGTGCAAACCAATCTGTAGGCGGACGTTCACCTTGCTCAATGCCGGCCGAGTGCCGGCTTTTTTGTTGGCGAACGCGATGAACGGATCCTTTTTCCACGGCTCGAATTTGTTGCCGGCCTTTTTGATCACGCGGATGTGCTCAACTAGTTTCGCGGGGGAGAATGTCTGAGCTGGGCCCGAACTTGGGCCCGGGCTGTTCACCCAGAAATTCCAGGATTTCCCGATCCTGCAAACTCTGGGCCTCGCCGCCATATTCCTGCTCCAGCTGCCGGCCTGCGGCCAGCTGACCCAGGCCCGCTTGCAGCCGCTCCACCTGGCCTTCCAGGGCGTCGATGCGCTGCATCAGGTTGCGAATCACCCGGGCTTCCGTGTCGGGCAGGGCCGAGTGGGCCAGCGGATCCACCCGCACGCCGCTCTGGTGAACCACCCGCCCCGGCACCCCCACCACCGTGCTGTCCGGCCCCACACTGCGCAGCACCACCGAACCGGCGCCAATGCGGGTGTTGGCCCCCACGCTGATGGCGCCGAGCACGTTGGCACCGGCCCCCACCACCACATTTTCCGCCAGGCTGGGATGGCGCTTGCCGTGTTGTTTGCCCGTACCTCCCAGGGTCACGCCCTGGTACAGCAGACACTTATCGCCCACCACGGCGGTTTCGCCAATCACCACGCCCATGCCGTGGTCGATGAACACCCCCTGGCCGATGCGCGCCCCCGGATGGATCTCCACGCCGGTGAACAGGCGGCCCAGCTGACTGAGCATTCGCGGTAGCAGCGGCATGCCGGCTCGCCAAAGCCGGTGGCTGATCCGATGCAGCAGCAGGGCGTGAAAGCCCGGATAGCAGAGCAGGATCTCCAGAGTGCCCCGCGCCGCCGGATCCCTCTCTTTGATGATCGCGAGGTCGGCGCGGATGGCCTGGAGCATGGAAAGCGGCTCAGGGTGGCCGATCAAAGGTGCTGAGAGAGTCTGGCGGCAAAGGTGCCCAGGGGGCCCCTTCACCCTTCAGCACTAGGGCCGGCCGGGGCGAACCGGCCCAGGTCGCAGCAGTGGCAAGGCAGGACAGGCGCGGCGGCAAGGCCTGCCGGCCAAATCCAGCCAAGGCGTGTACCGCTACCGAACGACCCCAGCAGGCGGTGACAGCCCACGCCTCCGGGCCCGGGGCGCTGCTGCCATCTCAGGGCAACGACCATAGAGCGATTTTGCTTTGGGGTGCCATTGCTGCGGGGGCAATATGGCTAGGGAATGATCCGCCCCGCCTGGCGGAGGAGGCAAGGCATGCGCGCTGCTGAAAAGCTGTAGAAATTAGAAGGCGTGCTTAAATTAGAATCTAGGAGCTCCTGGAAGACCCGAGCCATGATCAATTGAGCCCTGATGCCGCAATGGCTCTCAGCTGGCTTGGTTGCCGAAATGGCGGTTTCCCAGACTCTTTTTGAGTTCAAAATTATCTCGCTCGAAAATGCCAGCAGCATCTTCTTCATCGAAATGGGAAATTTTTATTGAAAGTTCTCCCACGCTAGCGCAAACCGAAGGCGGAGCATTTCTATATAGCATACGCGCAATCCCTCCAGCCAATGCGGGCAATTCAAGTGTTGATATTAACTGGACAGTGGAGGGCGGCCTAGACGGTGACTTCAGCTATAGAAGCGGCACTCTAAGATTCGGGCCCGGACTCCTCCAGAGATACCTCGCGGTTCAAAGTCAAGACAATAACGTCGATGATGGACTCGGTCCCGAAAGGCCTTTCACAGTAACGATAACGGCGGCGGATCCAAGCAAGGTGGACGTATTTAATGGAATTGCCATTTCTGCTATCATTGACGATGAATATTGCCTGCTGGCCGGCACCCTAATTGCCACCCCCAGTGGCGAAGTTCCAATTGAGAGTCTACGGATTGGCGATTTAGTCAAAACGGCGGATGGCGCACCAGTGCCAATCAAGTGGATCGGCCGTCAGTCAATTCCCCTGCGCCAGGCGCGCCAGGCGGACCGGCTGCCAATTTGTGTGCGATCAGGCGCCCTCGGCGCAGGGCTGCCCCGGCGAGACCTCTATACGAGTCCTGATCACGCCCTATTCATTGATGGGGTACTAGTTCACGCCTCCGCCCTGGAGAATGGTCGCTCAATCGTTGCCGCAGAAAACCTATCACTTAAAACTATAGAGTACTATCACATTGAAGCAGAAGGCCATGAGTTGATAGTGGCAGAGGGCGTAGCGGTAGAAACATTCATCGACAATGAACCGCGGCAAAAGTTTGATAACTATGCTGAATACGAACTCCTCTACCCCAACCCATCAATGATGCAGCCATTAAATCTACCACGGGTGAAATGTGCCCGCCAGCTTCCCGCCTGTATCAATCAGCGGCTGCTGGCCCGTGCCGCTGAACTGCCAGCCTTGCCACAGTTGGTGTCCAGCTGATTGGTGTCCAGCTGAGCGATTCCAGTTACCACTTTCCCGGCCGTTGCCGGCGCCGCCCAGGTGGCCAAATCCGCCTGGGCTGCGCTGGCATCTGCCTATCCCAGCCATCAACATTAACACTGATGGGATATCTTAGCTGCTGACTTACCCAGCGCTGCAGCATTGTCTGACGTAAAATTGTTACCCGGCCAAGGGGATTATCAATATCTCCAGCAGGATCAATATTGCCCTCCAGCTGATTAAGCTTGACCTGGATAGCCGATCCAAATTCCTCGAACAGGCAACGGGTGAGCACTGCCGAACCAGACAGGAACCAGGAGTTGTCTCCCTGCCGTTCCAAAATCTGCTTACAGGCCAACTTAAGAGCACGTTGGATCAGTGGATGCCCCGCTACAGCGGCGATGAAGTGGCTAGCAATACCGCCCATATCATCTTGGACCAGCACCAGCTCCACATTGTTTGCGAAAAGATGATCAATCGAATCACGGGCCCTTAGGTTGGCTGCGGCAAAAATCCCCCCCCGATCAGCAAGATAGGCCAGGCACCATAGATTCAATCGCATCTCTGGACCAAGACACGCATTGAAGGCCTCAATAGCCATAGAGCTTGATTGCTGCTCTAAAAATCTGAGGGCCCGATTCTCATCAAAGAGCTGATGATCCAGGCTTGGATTCGTTTGTGCCCAACTCTGGATGAGCGGCCTCACCCCCTCCGGCGGAGGCGAAGCTTGCCAGAATTGCACCAGCCGCAGGGGAATCGGTCCAGGCCTGAGATCGCCAGCTGAGTGCGGTGGCAAGTTGAAAGCCCCCAAACGCCTGGCCGCCACCATGAAGGGCAGCAGGGCGGCCAGCACCCCCGGCTCACGATTAAGGAATTCTGCTAGAGATCGCCATTGTTGCGCCACTGGCTGGCACAACAATGGCCCCAGTAAGCTACGGACATGGGGATGAGTATCAAACTCCTCCAGTAAGCAGATGTGTAATCCCTCGCGGGCAGCCGCCACCAGCTCCGGACGCTCACTGGCAATCTTGGCCCGCTGTAAACGACGATACAAATCCCAAGCCTCTGATATCTGTAACAACAAAACCAACATCAGGCAGGCATGGTCGGCTGCATAGATATCAAGTGGCTCGGCTAGGAGTAGCGGTTCAACTGTGGCAAAAGATGCGGCGAAGTCATAGGTCAATTGCAGTCTTAGGGCATCGCTCAACAGCGACTGGCGTTTTTGGGCGTTGGTTTGAGGGGTTAGCTCCGCCATGGCGGCGCCAGCCAGTGGGTCGCCACGGCCGGCCAGCAGCTCTGCCCGCTGAACACGGGCCGAGAAGCCCACCTGTCGATCTGAAAGCAGGTTTTGGGCCAGGCTCAAGGCGCTGTCGTCATCCCCACTGGCCTTCAAGGCCCTGAGCCGAGCAAACAGCAGCCTGGAACGATGCTCCGCCAGGGCCGGAAGGCTATCCATCTGTTGCTCGCATGCCGCTAACAAACGCAAAGCCATCTCAAAATCACCCAATTCCACCAACAGATCCACTAGCGCCAAAGTATTGCCGCCATGGGCGGGCTCCAGGTCCATGGCGCTCTGAAAACAACGCAGAGCGGCCATTCGGTCGCCGAGTTTGCGCCAGTGTTGCCCCTGCAGATTCAAGGCATGGGCACGGACAGAATTTGGCAGCGTATCTGCCAAGAGTGGCTGCAAAGTGGTCAGAGCCCGATCGTTGCGATTGGCCTGGAACAGCAATCTCGCCAGGGCAATGCGATCCCAAGGATCGCCACTGGCAGCCCTACCGGAACCACTGGCGCCAAGCTGTTCAGAGTGGCAGAGAAGCATCTCGCCAGCCGACAAAGCTTCCTCTAGATTTTCCCTGGCAATCAAGCGATGAAATTTCAGCTTTAGCAGGAAAAGGTTATCTGGATTGGCATTGATTGCGCTAGGCAAGAATTGATCAACTTCTTCGTGTCTGCCGGCTGCATTCAGGCATCGAATCTGTTCCACCAGTAAAAGAACCATCTCGGACTTCTGCCCATAGGCACGCCCATACCAATCGGCCGCAGCCTCAAATTGACTCCGGCTTGCCTCCAGTTCAGCCATGCCAACTAGGGCGTGAAAATGACGTGGATTTTCTGAAATTATTTGCCGCAGCACTTTTTCTGCCTGGTTTAAATTGCCCAGCCGTCGATAGCAACGGGCTACGGCTGCTTGATGATCTTGGCTGTCGGGCACCAAGTCAAGTGCCTGCTGGAATTGCTCCATGGCCCGCTCCACCTCTCCCTGCCCCCAGGCCAACTCTGCCCTGCTAGTCAGTTCCTGCACAGTCGGCCCAGCGGCGGAACTACGGATTTCATTCTGGCGCAATCGGTCTAGGGCCTCCACCACGCCTAGATGGGCGGCATCAATACCATGAGCACGTTCATAGGCTGCGATCGCTTTTTGAGACTGGCCATTACAGCAAAACCACTCCGCTGCTGCGATATGCCAGTCGATTGCTTCAGGGACCAGCCCCAGCAACTGATCGACTAGAAGCTTGGCCTGCTCTCTGGAGCCATGGGAAAGCTGCAGCCGGGTCATGGCCAATAACAGGCCCTGATGCTGCGGCGCCAGCAGCAAAGCCTCCTGGTAGGAGTCTAAAGCCAGATCTAAATTACCCAACTGCTCAGCAGCTATAGCTGCGGCAATCAACTGCCGTAGCCGATCCTGATCAGCCTTGATCATCAATAAAAAAGATTGATAGGGTCATGATCGCTCGGGAGCATGGCGCCACAGGTGCTGGGGGTGGTAACCTTACACCTATGTACATAAAGACAATGGGGAGAGGGCTAGGCTCCCACTGGCTTCACCCAGCACAAAAAGATTTTCTAGTATCACAAGCAGACGAGCCTGCCCGACAATTGATATCACCGTTTGCTACCTCTTTCCCCCCCCCCCCCCAGCCTTACCGTTTCGCCATTGCTGTTGGCTATCATTCGCTGACCCAAGGTCGCGCCCGTAGCACCTAGGGCGCCTCGAAAAATCCCAGTTCTCACTGGCCCCACATCGAAATAAGTATTGCGGAGACTGAGCGCCACGTGAACCACATGGCGAGGATTCTCAATTTTTTGAGACGCCCATTATCTGATTATATCTTGATTGATCTGGATGGAAGGATTTTTGCTGGCAGCTACCAGTTCAGTAGCCGCCCCATTTGGTTTGCAGTCCTGCGGCAACCGCAACGGCTGCCAGTTGCCGCCGTTGCGGCAGAGAAGCCGACGGCACTGCCCCATGCACTAAGCGATGCGGAAATCCGTCCCTCTTTGCATTCCAATCTCGGATGCTAATGGCATGTATCTCTCAAAAAGCTATTAGCAAAAACCGCAAGCCTGCAAAAAAATGATTAATCAATGGGCACCATCACGGCAGGTGTTTCGCTGGTCTTGGTTTTGGGGATTTCCACCTCAAGCAGGCCATCGGAAAAGTGAGCCTTCATGGCTTCACTATTTACATTGCTCGGCAGGGTGAAGCTACGAATGAAGTTGCCGTAGGAGCGTTCTATCCGATGGGAGCGCCATCCCTTTTCCTCGCGCTCTTGCTTTCTTTCGCCTTCGATGATCAGAACGCCGTGGTCAAGGAACACTTTCACGTCCTCCTTGCGGACGCCAGGCACCTCGGCTTTGATTTGAAATGACTTCTCGCTCTCGCGGATATCCACTCTTGGGCACCACTCGCTCTCGCCCAAAAGCTCAGATGAACGGGTGAATGGCATGCCAAGAGACCGGGAATATCGATCGAAGATCATCTCGATATCACGCAGTGGCTCCCATTTGGAGATGGTAGACATGACGCCTAGTCGGAGTACACATCAATGGTAGATCGCGCCCCGGCAGATGCCGGCCATTTAGAGTTGCGAATCCTATGCGAATGTGCTGCTAAATATCTGCACTGAATCGACGCAGCAAGTCAGCTCTGTCACCCAGGAGCTCGCTAAGGTGTCAATGGAATCGCAAAGGTGCCAATGTAGCCGCCAATGTAGCCGCCAATGGAATCGCCAATGGAATCGCCAATGTAATCGCCCATGTAGTCGCAAATGGAATCGCAGAGGTGCAAATGTAATCGCCAACGCAGTCGTCAATGTAATCGCCAATGCAGTCGCAAATTTAGTCGCAAATGGAATCGCAGGGGTGCGAATGGAGTTGCAAAGGTGTCAACGGGGCCGAAATGGTGCTAGTTGAATCGAAATGGCGCCAATGGAGTCGCAATGGCGCCAGCGAGATCGCAAAGGTGGGAGACCATGCGTATCACACATGTCATGCAAATGCAAGTCATTATGCGAGCAAAGGCTTAGCATCATTCAAGGCCATGGTATTACTTAATGGTAATATATGTGGAATGACAAGGCATCAATTAATCACAATGCATCAGACAAAAGCAAGGCGCTACTCGAAAATAATGCAAGCAGAAGAATAAGGCATTGTGCGCATCTGGCGAATCGCGTGCATTGTGTAAAGACAAGTGGCGGGTAAGGGCGGGGTGTTCACAAAAGCGGGGTGTCAGTGGAGTCGCAGAGGCAGGGGATTCCCTGGGTTGGGTGGCCTCTGGGAAACTCTGTCACATATCTCTCTGGCTAATCCAGCAATCCAGCAACACAAAATCCAGCAACACAGCAACACGGCAACACAAAACTCAGCAATTCAGCAATCCAGAGCGGGCGGAGGATGATTGATGCTTGATAACTGCCAAGCAAGCAATTTAAGTGCTGATGATCAGACGGGCACGTCTGCGCCGATGGGGATGCGCTTGTGCTCACCCGCCTTTAATGATGGAGGCTTAATCCCAGCTGTTTACACCGGTGATGGCCTGGATCTATCGCCACCTTTGCGCTGGATTGGTGTGCCAGAAGCCTGTAAAACCCTATGCCTGCTGATGGAAGACTCCGACGCCCCGGCTGGCACCTGGCTGCATTGGCTGCTCTTTGATATCCCCTCTACGGTGAATCAGCTGCGTGGTGGTATCGAACGTCGGCCGCTGTTAGCCAATGGCGCCCGCCACGGCAGGTGCTGGGGTACAGATCATCACACCCGCATCGGCTACTTTGGGCCGCTGCCTCCCTATGGGGAAATTCATCGCTATTGCTTTACGCTCCAGGCTCTCGATTGTCGGCTTGGGCTTTGCCCAGGAGCCACCTTGGAGCAGGTAGTCAAAGCCAGCGAGGGACACATTCTCAGCATAGATACCCTCACTGGGCTCTATGGCCGCTGAGGCCCCTGGCGGCCAGGGCTTGGCGCAACTGGGATTCCAGGGCCTGCAAATCGCTGCGGTTATCGATCAGCAGGTCGGCCAGGGGGCGCTTGCGCTCGATCGGCCACTGGGCCTGGATGCGGGCCTTGGCATCGGCCTCGCCGCAGCCATCGCGGGCCATCAGCCGTGCCAGCTGCTGCTCCGGCTCGCAATCCACCAGCCACACCTCGCTACACAGCGCCTCCAGGCCGGTTTCGAACAGCAGCGGAATCATCAGCACCACCAGCGGTGCCTGCCGCAGCCGGGCCAGTTCGGCATCAAAGCGCTGGCGCACCAGGGGGTGGATCAGCTGTTCCAGCCAGCGGCGCTCATCGATGTCGTGGAAGACGATTCGGCCCAGGGCGGCGCGATCGATGCCGGCGGCCCCGGTGCTGGAGCTGAGCAGCCGCTGGCCATAGCGCTCCAATACGGCCGCCGCCGCCGCCGATCCCGGGGCCAGGGCCTGACGGGCGTAGAGGTCGGCATCCAGCAGCGGCAGGCCCGCCTGCCGCTCCAACCAGTTGCCGGCCCTGCTCTTGCCACTGGCAATGCCGCCCGTGAGGCCGATGCGCCGCTGCTGGCCGCTCCAGCGGGCCCGATTGAGCCGCGACAGCATCGCCGGCGGGCCGAGCTGCTCCAGCTGGAAGTTGGCGCCATAGCTGGGGGTGGGCCGCTGGGAATAGAAGCGGCTGTCGATCGGTGGCCGCAGCCGCTGCCAGAGGCCGGCCAGGCGGCTGCGGCAGCGCAGAGCGAGCAGCACGCTGCGCTGTAGCGCTGAGGGGGGCTGGGGCCAGCCCAGGCAGGCCGCCTCCGGGCCGCTGAGCAGGGCCGTCAGCACCCGCCTCAGCAGCGGCCGCAGCGGCGCCGGCCAGTCGCTCAGCAGCATGGCGAGGGTGGCATCGGCCACGCGCTGATTGCTGGCGGCGCTGGCGAAGGCTTCGGCCTCGTAGGCCTGGTTGAAGGTCACCAGCTCCGTCAGGGTCTGGGGAATGGCAGGGATGCCCATGCGTTCTCCCACCAGCCGCCAGAAGTGGAAAATCGCCTGCTCCTCCTGGGGGTTGAGGGCCCGCCAGCCGTAGCGGGCTAACCAGCGGATCGGTTCACACACGAAGGTGGAGAGCACGTAGAGGTAGTCGCGCCCGCCGATGGCGTAGGCGCCGTGGATGCGGTTCATGCGGGCGATCACGGCCCGGCCCCGCTCGCTGTCCGGCCCGCAGCGCAGCAGCTCGGCCACCATCAAACCGGTGTCGTCGTAGCGCTTGCGGGGGCGCTGCTCAAATTCGCCCGTGCGGTGCAGCAGGCCGGAGATCGAAGGCACGCAGAAGGTCTTGAGCAGGGCCAGCTCCAGGGAGCGGGTGATGTCCCAGGGGAAGCGGCAGCCGGCCAGCTGGTGGCAGAGGGCCACTGCGGCCGCCGAGCTGGACGCAGCTGAGGAGCTATAGGCAGCTGGTGGGCTGGGCTCGGGCGTTGGGATCGAATCAGCCACGGCCGGCCGGCAGGATGCAGGCAGCCATCCTGCCGGCCATGACCTCTCCCTGGCTCCCCATCCCCGGTGGCCTCACCGCTCCGAAAGGTTTTTTGGCGGCCGGGATCACTGCGGGCCTCAAGCCCTCCGGCAACCCCGACCTCTCCCTGCTGCTGGCCCCCGAGGGGGCGGTCTGCGCCGGCAGCTTCACCACCTCGTTGGTGCGGGCCGCCTGCGTGGACCTCTGCGCCGAGCGGCTGGCGGCCAGCGGCGGTAGGGCCCGGGCGGTGCTCACCAATTCCGGCCAGGCCAATGCCTGCACCGGCGAGCGGGGCCTGGCCGACAGCCTGGCGGCCACCGCTGCCCTGGCCCAGCGGCTGGACTTGGCGGCCGAGGAGGTTCTTATTTGCTCCACCGGCGTGATCGGCGTGCCGATCCCGATGGATACCCTCATCGCCGGCCTCGATCCGTTGGTGGCGGCCTTGGCGAGCGATGGCGGCGAGGCGGCGGCTCGGGCGATCCTGACCACCGATCTGGTGGAAAAGCAGATCGCCCTGGAGGCCCGGTTGGGCGGCCGCCGGGTTCGCATCGGCGGCATGGCCAAGGGCTCGGGGATGATCCACCCCAACATGGCCACGATGCTGGGTTACCTCAGCTGTGATGCCGGCGTGCCGGCCGAGCGGTGGCAGCAGATGGTGCGGCGGGCGGTGGAGCGCTCCTTCAACGCGATCACGGTGGACGGCGACACCAGCACCAACGACACGTTCCTGGCCTTTGCAGCCGGGGAGCCCCTGGGCCCCGAGCACTTTGAGGCGCTGGAGGCCGGCCTCACGGCGGTGTCGCAACACCTGGCCCGGGCCATTGCCCGCGATGGAGAAGGCGCCACCTGCCTGATTGCCGTGCGGGTGGAGGGCGCCGCCGATGACGCCGGTGCCCGGGCCATCGCCCGCACCATCTGCGGCTCGTCGCTGGTGAAGTGCGCCATCCACGGCCGCGACCCCAACTGGGGCCGCATTGTGGCCGCCGCCGGCCGGGCCGGCGTGGCCTTTGATCCGGAGGCTGTGGCCCTGTGGTTGGGCGACCACCAGCTGATGGAGGCCGGCCAACCCCTGGTCTTCGATCGCGTCGCCGCCAGCCAATACATGAAAGATCGCGCCAGCGGCACCTATCTCAGCGCCGATCCCACCAGTGGCGACAGCGTGGCGATTCGCCTGCGGGTGGGGGCTGGCGCTGGCAGTGGCCTGGCCTGGGGCTGCGATCTCTCGGATCAATATGTGCGTATCAACGCTGATTACACCACCTAGTTTGGAGTGCTGCAAGTTGATCGCGAAACTGGTCTGCTCAGGCAGCATTCAGCTTGCGATTTTCGCTATGGAGGCTCTGAGCAACCGCCAATTCGTCGCACCAGCCAGCTGAGATCCATTGCGGCAGCAGGGCTGAATTGGCCGTGGCTCGGGTTTTTCAGGGCTTCCCTAGAGCGGCTAAGCTCTGCTTTTTTCCTGGCGCAACCAAGCTCCGCCTTGCAACCGCTGCATAGATAAAATTGCCCCCACTACATCGATAAACCAGCCCTACTGCATCGCTAAAGAACAAGGCTGGAACTTATGGGATGGCATGCCAGGGGCGCTTAAGGGGCTCTTAAGGAATTCTTTCGCTTAAAAGTGTGTGAAGCCACCGTTCCAGGCTCCCTTGGCTTGCCATTGTTGTTGCCTGTATTGGGACCATGATGGACCATTATCAAAGTATACCTCTGTTAACGGCAATGCACTGGGATTGCGACGGGGAGCTTTGCTCCGATGATCTAGGGCAATTGCTGGGGATGCTGATGGCGCAAGAAGTTGATTCTCGGGTCCAGGAATTAGCCGCCCATCGCAAGCCCTAATTAGCCGCTTAATCGGTTAATCGAGCGATGAGTATTAAATTTTGTGCCCATGTTGGCGTCCATGCCCGCTGGGCATTGCTGCCGGGCATGGCCTCCGGGCATGGCCTATTGATTGCACCCTGAGATTTCTGCGCCTCAGGCGCGCACTGGAGTGGTCCAGTAAGGGCAGCGGTTGATGGATGCCAGCTGGGCTGGCAGCAGCACTTGCCAAACCCTGCAGATTCCACTATTGCCTTGGCAGCCGCTGAAGTTTTGACAGTTGTTGCAGCGCTGAAGAGCAGGGGGCATGGGTGTCAATTGCCGACTGAACCAGCATGGAACATCGCTTGCGCTTTCTTGGCATTGTGTTCGCAGAAAGCAAGATTTCCCCTGCGACATCGGCGATCATGCATGGCGCTAATTAGGCCGCTAAGTAGGCCGCTAAGCAGTATTGCCGCCGCAAAGTTGTGATTGCTACGGCTAATGAATAGAGGGCTAATTCCGCAATCTCCAGGTAGGGCGGCTCAGCTGGCGATTAGGCCAAGGGCCACCTGAACCACCAGCAAGCCCACCAGGGCGGAAAGAGCCAGCAGGGCCGGCAAACCAGAAGAAACCATGTCATCCACCGCAGAGCGTACGTATTTCTAAAGACAATCTTAAGAAGGTGTCGTAGCGATACACACTTCCCTGTAAACCTTCTCGTTTCTTCACGGGGCCGTTAACGCGTCCCCCGGGCAACCCCGTTCCAGCAAGGCCGCAAACCTTGCGCAAGCCTGGCCGCCCCAGCGCCCGCAAGCCCTGCCGCTCAGCCGCTGCACCTAGGCGGCTAGTCCAAGGCCGCGCTGAGTTTTTGGCGGCCTGCACCGACACCAAGCCCACGGGCCTGCCAGCATCCAGCTCCTAGCCCTGGTGCTGCGATGCCTGCAGAAGATTCGATCTGGCGCCGCAGCTGGTACCCGGTGGCCTTTCTCAAGGATCTGCAGCCGGACCGTCCCAGCGCCTTCACCCTGCTGGCGGAGGATCTGGTGCTCTGGTACGACCGCCAGGCCGGGAGCTGGCGGGCCTTCGCCGACGTCTGCCCCCACCGGCTGGTGCCCCTCTCCCAGGGGCGCATCAACGGCCAGGGCGAGCTGGAGTGCCCCTATCACGGCTGGTGCTTTAACGGTGAGGGGCGCTGCACGGCCATCCCCCAGGCGGATCCCGGCGCCAGCATCGACACCCGGCGCAGCCAATGCCGGCCCTACGCAACCGCCGAGGCCCAGGGGCTTCTGTTTGTGTTCAGCGGCGATCCCGCCGAGGCGGCAGCGGTGCCCCTGCCCCTGGTGCCCGTGCTGGAGGAAAACCCATCCGCCTGGACCGTGCAGGACTCCTTTCGCGATCTGCCCTACGACGCCCTCACCCTGCTGGAGAACGTGCTCGATGTGAGCCATGTGCCCTTCACCCACCACGCCACCGTGGGCAAGCGGGAGACGGCCGGGCCGGTGGCCCTGGAGCTCACCGCCAGCGGGGCGGAGGGTTTCAGCGGCCTTTGGCGGGAGGGGCCCCGCCGCGGCAGCCTCGGCAGCCAGACCACCGAGTTCACGGGCCCCGGCCTGATGATCCACGACCTCACCACCAAGGCGGGCGCTCGCTTCCAGACGGTGGTCTATGCCACCCCGATCCGCCGCGGTGCCTGCCGGCTGTTCGTGCGGCTGCCCTTTTTCTTTGGTTCCCCCTGGCCGGGGCGGTTGCTGAAGCTGCGGCCCGAGTGGTTGCAACACCTCGGCAACCACGTGGTGCTGGAAGACGATCAGCTTTTCCTGCACTGGCAGGAGCGGGTGCTGGAGGAGCGGCTGCTGGAGGAGCAAGGAGGTGGCACCGCCCTTGCCCGGGCCTGCTACCTGGCCACCCGTTCCGATATTTACGTGAGCGCCCTGCACGACTGGGTGGAGCTGGTGGGTGGCGGCCCCTTCCCTGGGGCGCCCCTGCCGGAGCGGCTCAACGAACTGCCGCTGCTGGAGCGGTTTGATAGCCACACCCGCCACTGCCACAGCTGCCGCAGCGCCGACCGGCGCCTGGCGGCGCTGCGCCTGGGCTCGGTGCCGGCGGCGGCCCTGGCCCTGGTGGCCGCCGCCTGGTGGGGGCCCACGGCTGCCGGGGCTGCAGCTATGGCCCTGGCCCTGGGGGCCGCCGGCGCCTGGCTCCAGGCCGGCCGTTGGCGCCAGGCCCTGCGTTTTGGCTCACCGCTGCCGCCCCGCAACCGCAGCTAAGCGGGCGGGTTGCCAATGGCGATCCACCGATCACAGCTGATCGCGCTCCATTTCTTTGGTGGCTATGTCTGGGGTTCGCAGGCATCCTGGCTCAATAGCCCGAGTCGGCAACGCAGAACCCCTGGCAGGAAATACCGTTGCTGGCGGTGCGACCGCAGTGGCCGCACAACAGGGGATCAGCGCCGGGCTGTTCGGCTGGCTGCGCTGGTTCCCCGGCCCCGGGGGCATCCAATCCTGACGGGAGGGGGAGACGGTTGGCGGCCGTCCCCGGCGGGTATTGCGGCAGGGTCAAGGCGGCTGGCCCGACGTTTGGTTCGATCATGGCGCCCGGCGCCCGTTGCTGGGCGGCTCGTGGGTCAGCCGCTGCACCTATGGGTGCCTGCCGCCAAGGCCCAAACCGCAGGCTTAAGGCTGCAGCGCTTCCAACGTTGCGACTAGCTCGGCGAACCGGGGCCGGCTCGCCGCCACTGGTGCTACGCAGCGAATTTGCAGCGCTTTTAACGATTGCAGGCGCTCGTCTTGTTCGGGTTCAGTTTCGGGTTCACTGCGCTCCAGTAATTCGCCAAGCAAACAGCCGAAGGCGCGCACCTCCAGCGCCTCGAACGGGTTGATGCTTCCACTTGGCTGAGGCGGGTAGAACGAGGCCGCCCCGAAGTCCCCCAAAAAGCAGTCGCCTGCGGGGCGATAAAGCACGTTGTGCGCGTAAAAATCCCCGTGCGAAATCCCCCGGGCGTGCAGGTGCTCGCCGGCAGCGGCCAAGCCCCTGGCTAGATCCAGCACCAAGGCCAGGGAGAAACGTTGGCCGTCCCCGTAAATGTCCCTGGTGCAAGTCGCCAGATTGGGCGGGCCGGCCAGATTGCGAAACTCCGGGTCTACCCAGGGCATCACCAAGCCGCTGGTGCCGGCGGGGTGCCCGGTGAGTTCACCAATCACGCCGATCAAGTGAGCGTGATTACCCGCAGCCAAACAAGCCGCCATTTCTTCCGCGGGAAACCCGTCACTGGTGACCTGCCCCTTAAACAGTTTCACCGCCACGGGATGCCCGGCCTCCAGCGGCGAAGGCTGCCAGTGAGCTTTGTGAATCACTCCCGAGGCGCCTTCGCCGAGTTTTTCACCCAATTCAATATCAGCCCATTGCAGGCGGGCCACGGCCGCACTCGGGGGGCGCGGCGCCGCCGAAACCGGATTGCCGCCAAACGCCAACCAGGTTAACCGGGGTAATTGCAGCAGCCAATCCGGCAAAACATTGAACCGGTTGGCTGAAATCCGCAACAGCTCAAGCCCAACGCAGCCGCGCATCGCCTCCGGCAAAACTGCCAGTTGATTGCCGGCCAACATTAGTTTTTGCAGACGCGTACAGCTGCCGATTGAGTCGGGAAGCGCCGAAACCTGATTATCCGTGAGGATCAACCAGCGCAACCCGGGGGAAATGGCGGCAGCCGCAACCTCGCGAATGCTGTTCGCTTTAAATCCCACCATCTCAAGCTGAGTGCAGGAGGACAGCACCTCGGGCAGCTGGGTAAAGCGATTTTCCGAGCAAAAAATCACCCGTAACTTGCCCAGGCGCGGTAAGTCGTCCGGGAGCGCGGATAACGAGTTGCCCGAGAGATTTAGCACCTCAAGGCTGTCGGCCAGCTCGAAGATTTCCCGCGGGAATTCCTGCAGATCACAGGTAAGATCCAGCCGCGTGATCCCCTTCAGCTCACCGGAGCGCAGGGCGTCAAGAGTAGCGGTGGTTGTCGTCATGGGTTGAATGGCAGGGCTATTCACCGCAGCAGAACAAAGCTGGGCGCTAGCTAAAACAGAAGCGCCATCTCAAACAGAAGCCCGGCAGCGCCTGAGCGACTAAGCGAGCAGGCGCGCAACCGAGGCGCACCGCCGACATTATCCAGGAGTTGCGCAATGCCCTCACCGCCTACGCCGCCCTGGGTTCGGAGATCGGTTCGGAGCTTGAGTCGGAGCCCGTGAGCGATTACAACCTCGATGGCAACAGCTGCGTGGCCACCCCCTGCTCCCGCAGCAGAGCCACCGCCTGGCGGTCAAAGGACACAAAGGTGTCGCCACCCAGCCACTGCCCTTGATGGGCGATCACCCCATCGGCGAAGTCACCACCGGCCTCCAGCAGGGCCAGACCAGCTTCCACGGCTGGGGTCGCATCACCCGCCTCGCTTCTGCGGCCTGGGCGGGCTCATCCGCCACCAGGGCACGCACCAGCACATTGGTATCGGCTGTGATGTTCAAGCCTCGCTGCTCCAACCTTTTGCGGCCGCCTGTTGGATCTCCTCCAGGTTGGCTGTCTTGCTGCTGCGGCCGGCCAGCAGCCCGATGAACCCCTCGATCGAAGCGGATGGTTGGGCAGCACGCACCTCAATCCGCCCGCCGGGAAGGGCGGACACCTCGATCTGCTCGCCCGGCTTGACGCCAAGATGCCGCAGTAACTCCTGCCCCAGCGTGACCTGGCCCTTGGCCCAACGCCGCTGCGGGTGCCCTACAGCTGCTGTTCATGCAGATTTTGCATAGCGATTGATGGCGCTCTCAAGGGAGACAAAACACGACGCCAGCAGCGACACTGGGGCCACGGCAACAGGCGCCAGTGACCGACTCAGCGACCTTCACCATCCCAGAAGCAGACGACGACGAGACGGGGGAGGACCTGGGCGGTCTCGATGAGCTGCTGGCATCGCTGCGCTCAGAGGCGAAACCAGCGCCTAAGCGTGGTCGCGGCAGAGCGAAGCAGGAAGCACCCGCCAAGGATTTCAAGGCGGTGCTCTGGGCGAGTGCCGACAAACTGCGTGCCCAGATGGATGCAGCGGAATATAAACATCTAGTGCTGGGTTTGATCTTCCTCAAATACATCTCCGACACCTTTGCTGCTCAGCAAGGCAAGGTGCTGCAAACGGTTTCCAACCCTGAATCCGACTTCTACTTGGGTGATGACCCTGCCGATCACCAGGCAGCACTGGAAGACCGTGACTACTACACCCAGGAGAATGTGTTCTGGGTGCCTGCTGACGCTCGCTGGGAATCGCTAAGGGCAAGGGCAAAGCAAGCTGATATTGGTCAACTGATCGATAAGGCACTGGTTGCCATCGAGAACGAGAACCCCACGCTGAGGGGCAAGTTGGATAAGCGGTTTGGTGCCGCTCAACTGGAACCAGGGCGAATGGGTGAGCTGGTGGATCTGATCTCCACCATTGGTTTTGGTGATCACCAGCGATCAGGGGATGTGCTTGGTGAGGTCTACGAATATTTCCTCGGTCAGTTCGCCAGCGCCGAAGGCAAGAAGGGCGGTCAATTCTATACGCCTGCCCATGTGGTGAAAACGCTGGTTGCTTTGCTGGCACCGCATAAGGGTCGAATTTATGACCCCTGTTGCGGGTCTGGTGGAATGTTCGTTCAGAGCGAGAAGTTCATCCAGGCCCATGGGGGCAAGCGTGATGATGCCTCTATCTATGGGCAAGAGAGCAACCCAACTACTTGGCGGTTGGCAGCGATGAACCTGGCGATTCGCGGATTCAACGTGAACCTGGGCCAGGAACCCGCCGACACCTTTGCCAGAGATCAGTTCCCCGATCAGAAGTTCGATTACATCCTTGCCAACCCACCGTTCAATATTTCCGATTGGGGTGGGGAGAAATACGAGAGTGACCCGCGCTGGGTTTATGGCAGGCCACCTGTCGGCAATGCGAACTATGCCTGGTTACAACATATGCTCTGGAAACTACGCCCTGGCGGGGAAGCGGGTGTAGTGCTGGCGAATGGATCAATGAGTTCCCACCAGAGCGGCGAGGGGCAGATCCGAGAGGCGATGGTGCGGGGTGATGTGGTTGAGGTGATGGTGGCGCTGCCAGGTCAGTTATTCCTTAACACCCAGATTCCTGTTTGCCTGTGGTTCCTCACCAATGACAAAACCCAGCGCGGTCGTGATCGTCGTGGAGAAACGCTGTTTATTGATGCCCGCCAGCTGGGCACGATGAAGACCAGGGTGGAGCGAGTGCTTACGGATGAGGATATTGCCAAGATTGGCGACACTGTTCACGCCTGGCGTGGTGATGGCGAGGTGTCTGCTGCTTATGAGGATGTCGCTGGTTTCTGCTACAACGCCAAGTTAGAGCAGATCGAGAAAAATGGTTTTGTGCTCACGCCTGGTCGTTATGTGGGAGCAGCGGATGTTGAAGATGATGGCGAGGCCTTTGAGGAGAAAATGAAGCGCCTCACTGGATTGCTCAAGCAGCAGCAGGAAGAGGGATCAAAACTGGATGCGGCGATTGCTCGTAACCTGGCCTGGTTGGGGTTTGGAGCCGAATGACACCAGCCGCCGACATCCGCTGGCAACAGCGCCTGGTGAATTTTGATTGCGATCTATCCGGAGCCATGAACAATCAGGCCTGTACTAAAATTCCAATCATGGCCAAGAGGTATTCCGATGATTGAATCCTGCTGCTGGGATAACTTCGGCCCCCTCTCCGAGCTTCGCTGGGATAATCTGGGACCGATTAACTTGGTGATCGGTAGCAATGGCTGTGGCAAAACATTTGTGCTTAAAAGCCTGTATGTGGCTATGCGCACCTTGGAGCTGCACGGCCGGGGCCAGGAGCCGCGCTCGGCCGCGCAGATCCTTGCCGAGAAGTTGTACTGGACTTTTCAGCCTGAGCGCATCGGTGATCTGGTGAGCAAGGGCAGTCAGGAGCCGCTGCAGTTCGACAGCTTGATCGATGGTGATCGTTTCTCATATAGTTTCGGCCGCGATACGAGGCGGCAGATTCAATCCGTGGAAACGAGTGGCAGATCTCGGGTCAGTAATTCCATCTTTCTACCAGCCAAGGAGGTGTTGTCGCTGCATCATCTGATCCTGCAATCCCGGGAGCGGGATCAACTATTCGGCTTTGATGATACCTATTATGATCTAGCCATCGCTCTTCGTCATGGCACAAGGCAAGGAAGAAACTATCCTGAGTTTGCAAATGCTCGCGATGAGTTGGAGGGGCTTCTCGGGGGCAAGGTGATCTATGAAGAAGATTCTGGTAAGTGGTTTTACAGGAAGGGTAACCAGCGCTTCGCCATTGGGGTGGCTGCAGAAGGCATCAAAAAGATTGGTATTCTGGACACTCTCTTGGGCAACCGTTCACTGGGGCTTGATTCCGTAGTGTTCATCGACGAGCCAGAGTCTGCTTTGCATCCTCATGCGATTAGCACGTTCCTTGAAATCATTGCGACCTTAGCGCAAAGGGGAATTCAGTTCTTCCTCTCAAGCCACTCCTACTTCGTGGTCACGAATCTTCACCTCATAGCCAAACGGCATTCCCTATCTGTCCCTGTCCTTTCTGGAGATTCTGAAGGCTGGAGCACTGACAACATGCTGGAAGGAATGCCCGAAAATCCTGTGATCAATGAGGTGGGTGCGCTTTACAGGCAGGAGATTGAGATCCTATGAGCCCCACGTCTCCAGTTGTTCTTGATTCCGATGGCAAGCTCAGGCTTTTTGAATCTGGATTGTGGTTTGGACCATTCCGCCAAGAAAGTGTTTTCCGCCTGGAGGAACATTCCAAGCAAAAGGGATTTTTCCGCGAAAATAGTATCCCAAAAATGGCCGAGTTTGCCTGGTCTGATTTGGCGAGGCAACGTCCAAAGGTGTGGATTGTCGAGGCAAAGTCCAGTATCGCAAGACAGGAAAATACAGCAAAATTTGATGCGAATCTGCAGGAGTGGGCCAGTAAATTGTCCAATGCCATCGCTATGATTGCTGGTGTCAAGGTCGGCGCATTCAGGCCGGAAGCAGATCTTTCGGATGTTTCGGCCTATATTCTTGACAGTGCATTGAGAGATCTTCAATTTTATCTGATCGTTGTGCTTAATGCTGAATAGGCTACTGATACTGAATGTAAAAAGATACAGATTGACCTTCGCAAGAAGCTCGCTGATCCAGTGAGGGCTTGGGGAATGCACAAGGATTCTGTCTATGTCTACAATCCGGAAATGGCTCAGGCAAAGGGATTGACATCGGGAGAGTTGGACCTATAGCCATGAATCCAGAGGCTAGCCGCCGCCTAGGGCATGCCCTTCAGGCTATCACCGCCATCGAGCGCTACACCGTCAATGATTGTCTACATAATTGCCTGGCAGATGATCTGACCCGCAGCGCCGTGCAACGCCAACTGGGCATCGTGCAGGAAGCCCTGCGGGTGGCCTTGGTCGAGGAACCATCCCTGCAGCAGATCTGGCCGGATGGCGATGCCCTGCTCGAAGGCTGCGCTCGGATGCGGGATTGGGAGCAGGGGGTGGCTTTGGCTGATCTGGTGGGTTTTGTGGACGGGGATCTGAAGCTGTGGCAGGGGAGGTTGGCGGAGGGATTGAGGCTGCAGCAGCAAGAGGGATCAAAACTGGATGCGGCGATTACCCGTAACCTGGCCTGGTTGGGGTTTGGAGCCGAATGACACCAGCCGCCGACATCCGCTGGCAGCAGCGCCTGAGCAACTTTGAGCGGGCGCTGGCCTTGTTGCGCGAGGCCATGGTGAATGGCCCTGCAGCCCTCAACCAGCTGGAAAAGGAAGGGGTGATCCAACGCTTCGAATACTGCTTCGAGCTGGCCTGGAAAACCACCAAGGATTACATGGAGGCCAATGGCTTCGTGTTTGCGGTGGTGATGCCACGCCAGGTGCTCAAGGATGCCTACGCGGCCAAGGTGATCGCCGATGGCCAGGTGTGGATCGCCATGCTCGACCACCGCAATTTGCTCTCCCACACCTACAATCCAACAGTGTTTGAAGAGTCGGTGGAGGCCATTCACCAGCAGTATCTTCCGGCTATGGAGCGGCTGCTCAGCTTCCTGCAGCAGGAGGTGACGCCATGATCCGAGATCCCCTGCTGGCCAGCGAACTGGAGCTGGTGCGCTCGGTGCTGCGCCAGCACCGGGAAATCGAGAGCGCCACCCTGTTCGGCTCCCGCGCCAAGGGCACCCACAGCGATCGCTCCGATGTGGACCTGGCCCTGGCCGGCTCCCTGGGAGCTCTTGGTGCCGAAGCAATTGCCGCCGAACTGGAGGAGCTGCCCCTGCCGTACCGCTTTGATGTGCAAGCCCTGGCGGCCATCACCCACGCGCCATTGTTGGAACATATCGAGCGCGTGGGGATGGTGATCTATCGGGGCGATGGGCAGCCATGACACCCACAGCTGCGCCACTGCCAGAGCTGCTGCAGGCGAAGCTGCAGCCATTGAGGGAGCTGTGCGAGCGCTATGGCGTAGAGAAGCTGGAGCTGTTCGGTTCAGCGGCTCGCGGTGAGTTTGATCCAGGCCACAGCGACCTTGACTTCATCGTGCAAATGAAAGGGCGACGCGAACCAGGCTATGCACGTCGCTTCTGTGACTTCGCCGATGCCCTGGAGGCTCTTTATGGACGGCCCGTGGACCTGCTGACAGAGCTGATGATTAAGAACCCGTATTTCAAGGCCGAGGTTCAGAAGGATCGCACGATAGTGGTTGATCTATAATATGGCAAAGACTGCAAAGCTGCGACTGCTTGATGCGCTCGAAGCTATCGCTTCGATCAACAGTTTCATTGGCTCTCTGCCGCTTGAAGACTTCCTGGCCAACGAAATGGTCCAGGCCGCAGTGCTGTTCAAGCTCGGAGTTATTGGAGAGGCACTTAACAAAGCGACCGAATTGGATGACTCCCTGCGCGAAGCCATTCCCGATCTCGGGAAGATCATTGACATGCGAAACCGGATTGTTCATGCTTACGATCAGATCGACTTCGAGATTTTGTGGGATGCCATTCATTCGGATCTGCCGGACCTGAAGATCAGGCTGGAGAACTACCTGGCAGAAGGAGAGAGCGTATGACATGCAAGAATCAGCAGATTGCCGTGAACCTGAGGAGGTTGGGATATGAGTTTTGAGTGGAAGAGGATGAAGATTGGCGATCTATGCGACCAGTTTGGGGCAGAACTACAGACGGGACCTTTTGGTTCCCAACTTCATTCATACGATTACAAGGAAACTGGGATCCCAGTTGTGCCGACTGAAGCGATAGACGACGGCAAGATAAATCCTGATGTCCTGCCCAGGATTTCAAGCGAAAAAGCGAATGAACTCTCACGTCACCTCTTAAGACAGGATGACATTCTTTTCGCTCGAAGAGGAGCGCAAGCAACGGGTAAGACAGCGATCGTCAGGAAGTCCGATGAAGGCGCTATTTGCGGAACTGGCGCAATACGACTAAGAATTGAAAAGGCAAAAAGCATTGCTTTTCCTTCTTTTCTGGCAACCTACTTGTCCGGGAAGGAAACCATCTGCTGGATTCGCCATCATGCCATTGGCGCAACGATGCCAAATCTAAATGAAGGAATAATACGCTCTATTCCTATTCTTTTGCCGTCACTACAGGAACAAAAGGCAATCGTCCATATCCTCGGCACCCTTGACGACAAGATCGAACTGAACAGCAAGATCAACGAAACCTTGGAGGCGATGGCTAAGGCGCTCTTCAAGTCGTGGTTTGTGGATTTCGATCCAGTCAGAGCAAAGGTAGAAGGCCGCTCCACTGGATTGCCAGCAGAAATCAGCGACCTGTTCCCAGATTCATTTGAGGATTCGGAACTGGGGGAGATTCCGCGGGGGTGGAGTGTTGCTCCAGTGGGTGAAGTTGTTGAGTGCGTCGGAGGTTCGACTCCTTCGACAAGCGAACCTGCCTACTGGGATGGTGGCAAATACTTCTGGGTGACGCCAAAAGACCTTTCCTCTCTGCCAGAACCATTCCTTCTGGATACTGCGAAAAAGATTACCGCTGATGGGGTTCAACGCATTTCATCGGGCATTCTTCCTGTTGGAACCATTCTTCTCTCATCAAGAGCACCAGTTGGTTACATTGCTGCTGCCTGCGTTCCCGTCTCAATCAATCAGGGTTTTATTGCTTTGAAGGGCAATGCTCTGATGCCAAGCGCCTATCTCCTGAACTGGTGCTTGAGCAATGTTCAGCAGTTCAAAGATAGAGCATCAGGCACAACCTTTGCCGAAATCTCAAAAGCAGCGTTTCGACCTATACCCTTGCTGGCTCCAAGTGATCAAGTGGCAAGAATTTTTTCCGAAAAAGCGCAAATACTCTATGATCGAGTTGTATCAAACATGAAGCAATCAAATCTTCTTTCGGCGAGTAGGGACACCCTTCTTCCCAAACTCATCTCCGGCGAACTCCGCATCCCTGATGCCGAGAAGATACTTGAGAAGGTTGGTGTCTGATGGCAACGACAGCTGAGCAAATTGATCTGTGGCGGCAAGCGCCTAGCGAACACCAGCGGTTGGAATTCAAGGAGGCTAAGCAGCAATTCGACACCCGCAAGCTCAACGAATATTGTGTTGCTCTAGCTAACGAAGGTGGCGGGTTTCTGCTGTTGGGCATCGCCGATAAGATCCCACGCCCTGTTACGGGTACACAGGCATTCCAGAACATTGTCGTTGCCGCTGAAAACCTGTTTAATGCCGTCCGTTTCCGCGTGGACATAGAGGAAGTGAACCATCCTGATGGGCGGGTGCTTGTCTTCCACATCCCATCGAGACCGCGCGGTACGGCCTACAATCTCAACGGCAAGTACCTGATGCGTGCCGGCGAAGCATTGGTCCCGATGAGCGAGGATCAACTGCGTCGTATCTTCTCCGAAGGCCAGCCCGACTGGCTCGAAGAACCATCCTGCAGCGGCCTTGACGCACAGGATGTGGTCGAGTTGCTGGATACACAAACGTTCTTCGAGCTTCTGAAGCTTCCCTATCCCACCGACCGTGCTGGCGTCCTTGAGCGGCCTGCCGGAGAGAAGCTGATTGATCATCTTGGTGGCAGCTTCTCGATCAGGCGTATCGGGGCACTCCTGATGGCGCGAAGGATGCACGATTTTTCAGACATCTCACGCAAGGCCGTGCGCGTTATTGTCTACTCTGGCATATCAAAGCTGCAGACCAAGCTGGATCAAATCTTCACACGCGGCTATGCAGTGGGCTGCCAAGATCTCGTTCAGTCGATCTATGCCCAGCTTCCGCAAAATGAAGTGATCGAACATGCACTGCGCAAAGAGCTAAAGCTGGTGCCAGACGTGGTCATCCGTGAGCTTCTCGCCAATGCGTTGATCCACCAGGACTTTACATGCACTGGTGCTTCAGTGATGATCGAAATCTACAGCGACCGCGTTGAAATCTCAAACCCAGGCGATCCCTTGGTGCCGGTGGAGCGCTTCATCGATGGCTACCGGTCGCGCAATGAGCGTTTTGCAGACCTGATGCGCCGCTTGGGTATCTGTGAGGAGAAGAGCAGCGGCATCGATCGGGTGGTGGAGGCTGCTGAGCTCTATCAACTTCCAGCTCCAGACTTTCATGGCGGCTATCAACGCACCTTCGTGACGCTCTTTGGCCCTAGACCATTCGATCAGATGGATCGCAATGACCGGGTCCGAGCCTGCTACCAACATTGTGCTCTGCGATGGGTCATGCGCGAGCGCATGACCAACCAGTCCCTGCGAGATCGCTTTCACCTCGGCGAGGACAAAGCGACGATCACGTCCCAGGTGATTACCGCCACGATCGATGCTGGTCTGATCAAGCCGGACGCCAGCGTCGGTGGCTCCCGCAAGTTCGCCCGCTACCTGCCCTTCTGGGCGTGAGCTCTTTTAATGGAAACCCAGCCCCGCCGATGTCCAGTTCGTCAAAACCCTTGTGCTGCAGGCAGTCTCGTATTTAAGGCTTTCCCCGGTTCGCCGATCTCCGGCATGGCGGCATTAGCCATGATGAACAGCCTGGTGATGGCCCTGCTGGAGGATCAGCTCTGATGGCCCTGATCACAGAAGACCATCTGGAGCAGCAGGCCCTCGATCAGGTCATCTTTTTCCAGGCCGCTGATGGCCAGGTGTCACTTGATGTGCGCCTGGAGGCTGACACCGTGTGGCTCAGCCAGGCCCAGATGGCTGAGCTGTTTGGCCGTGAGCGCTCGGTGATCACCCGCCACGTGGGCAACGTGTTTCGGGAGGGGGAGCTGGCAGAAAAAAGCAATGTGCATTTTTTGCACATTGCCGGTGCCGAGCGGCCCGTGGGCTTCTACAGCCTCGATGTAATCATTTCCGTGGGCTATCGCGTCAAGTCGCCGCGTGGTACCCAGTTCCGGATCTGGGCCACCCAGGTGCTGCGCCAGCACTTGATCCAGGGCTACACGCTCCATCAACGCCGTCTCCAGGAACGGGGCCTCGGCGACCTGCGCATAGCCCGAGATAGGCTAGAATAACAAAATCCTAATGTCGGTCATGTCAGTTTCAAGTGCGAACAATCTACTGACAAAGTCTCAAATTATTGCCGTCCTCAGCGAGAATTACGCTGACTTGGCCAAAGAGTTCCCTATCGCCAGCCTTGAACTCTTCGGCTCCTATGCCCGCGACGAGCAGACCCCCCAAAGCGACATCGACCTTCTGGTGAACCTCAGTAGGCCCATGGGATTTGGCTTCATGCATCTCGCCGACCGTCTGGAGGCACTGCTCGGCAAGCGCGTCGATCTTCTCGCCGCAGACGGTATCAAGCCCAATCGCCGCGACTCCATCCTTGCCTCGCTGATCCATGTCGCGCCGTGATTGGTCGCTGTTCGTTGCCGATATGCAGGAAGCAATCGAGAAGATTGCTAGATATGTCGACGCGATGACATTTACAGACTTCCAATCTGATACCCGCACGGTGGATGCCGTTGTTCACAACCTGTTGGTCATTGGTGAAGCGGCCCGATGCTTGCCTGCTTCGATCAAAGAGAATCATCCAGACATCGACTGGATTGCGATCAATGGTTTGCGCAATCGGATCGCCCATGAATACTTCGGCCTCAGCCTTTCGGTGATCTGGGAGATCGTGCAAACAGATCTGCCTCGCCTGCAGCAGCAGCTGTCCACCTGGAGTGTTGCCGATGTATGAATCCTCTGCCGCAAGCCGCCTCGCAGTGAAGGCTTTCCCTGGGTCACTGATCTCCCGTACGCCGAAGGCCATCTGCAGATTCTTTGGTCTCCTCCCATGGCTCTGATCACAGAAGACCATCTGGAGCAGCAGTGCCTTGAGTGGTTCAAGGAACTTGGCTATCGCTATGTCTTTGCCCCTGATCTTGATCGCGATGGCCCTACCCCCGAACGCAGCGACTACAGGAAAGTCATCCTCACGGGTCGCCTGCGTTCAGCACTCCAGCGCCTGAACCCGGGCGTTCCAGCGAGCAGCATCGAATCAGCGGTGCTCCAACTGGCGAATCCCAATGTGCCTGGGTTGCTGGCATCCAACCGCAACTTCCACCGCTGGATGACCCAGGGATTGCCCATCACCTATATGGATGGGAACCAGCAGGTGGGGATCCGCCTCAAGGTGATCGGATTTGACAACCCCGCTGCCAATGACTGGTTGGTGGTGAACCAGTTGGCGATCCAGGGCACTAAGCACAATCGCCGCCCCGATGTGGTGGTTTACCTGAACGGTTTGCCGCTGGCGGTGATCGAACTGAAGAACCCCGCCGATAAGAAGGCAGGCATCTGGGCGGCATTCAACCAACTTCAAACCTATAAGCAAGACATTCCAGATCTGTTCACGGCCAATGTGCTGCTGGTGATCAGCGATGGCATCCAGGCAAGGTTGGGCTCCTTAAGTGCTGATCAAGAACGGTTCCAGCGATGGCGCACCATCGAAGGCGTCAACAACGAAGTTGATCCGCTGGGTGCTCACCGTGACCTAGAGACCCTGGTGCGGGGCATTTTCGATAAGGGGCGTCTGCTGGAGTTCGTTCGTCGTTTTTGCCTGTTTGAGGAAGACGGGCAGATCATCAAAAAAATCGCTGCCTACCACCAGTTCCACGCCGTCAGAGAAGCAGTTGAGCGGGTGGTGACAGCAAGCAGACCTGATGGCGATAAAAAAGGTGGCGTGGTTTGGCATACCCAGGGCGCTGGCAAGAGCATCGAGATGGCCTGTCTGTCGGGCAAGTTGCTCAGCGATCCACGCCTGGAAAATCCCACCCTGGTGCTGGTCACCGACCGCCAAGACCTGGACGGGCAACTGTTCGGGGTCTTTGCTGGAGCGGGTGATCTATTGGGTGAATCTCCCAAGCAGGCAAACTCCAGACAAGAACTGCGGGATCTACTGGGCAACCGCCCCAGCGGCGGCATCATCTTTACCACCATTCAGAAATTCGCTACCGAAGCAGGGGAAGACCAGTTCCCTGTCCTGAGTGAGCGCTACAACATCGTGGTGATCTGCGATGAAGCGCATCGCAGCCAATACGGATTCAAGGGGCGCTTCGACACCAAGACAGGGGAGATCAAATACGGGTTGGCAAAGGCGCTCAGAGATGCTCTGCCCCAGGCGACCTTTCTTGCTTTCACGGGAACGCCAATCTCCCAAGACGACCGTGATACCCAGGCGGTGTTTGGGCACTATATCTCCATCTACGACATTCAACAGGCAGTGGAAGACGGCGCCACGGTGCCGATCTACTACGAATCCCGCCTGGCCAAACTGGCGCTCAAGCAACCACTACTGCCCCAGGTGGATGAGCGGGTGGATGAGCTCTTCTCAGAGGAAGATGACATCCCCGCCGCCGAAAGGGCAAAGAGCAGGTGGGCAGCACTGGAAGCACTGGTGGGCGCTGAACCACGCCTGATCGAAGTGGCAGCGGATTTGATCGCCCATTTTGAGCAAAGGTGCCGCAGTCAACCAGGCAAGGCGATGCTGGTGGCGATGAGCCGCGATATATGTGCTCGCCTCTACGACGCGATCGTTGCTATTCGCCCTGACTGGCACAATGACGACCCAAAAAAAGGTGCCATCAAGGTGGTGATCACGGCAACAGCCTCAGACCAGGAGTACCTCCAACCCCACCACACTACCAAGCAGCAAAAGAAGGATCTGGAGAAGCGGTTCAAGGATCCTGCCGATCCGCTCAAGGTTGTGATCGTTAGGGATATGTGGTTAACAGGGTTTGATGCCCCCTGCCTAGCCACGATGTATGTGGATAAACCAATGAAAGGGGCAAACCTGGCCCAGGCGATTGCCCGAGTGAACAGGGTGTTCAAGGACAAACCAGGCGGTCTGGTGGTGGATTACATCGGCATCGCCCCCCAACTCAAAGAAGCCCTGGCCACCTATACCGCTGCCAAGGGCAAGGGAGCTCCCACCATCGATACCAGGGAGGCGCTCCGGATTCTCAAGGAGAAACTGCAGGTTGCCCGTGATCTGCTCCACCCTATTGATTGGAGTGGATTCAAGGATTCTAGTCAGGCACTGGCCCTGTTGCCCAACTGCCTCGATCACATCCTGGCGATGCCCGATGGCAAAAAGCGGTATTGCGACACCGTGCTGGCGATGACCAAAGCATTTGCCCTATGCGGAACGCTTGATGAGGCGATGGCACTTGATCCTGAGGTGACCTTTCTTCAGGCAATCCGAGCACCGCTGGTCAAAGGTGATGGGGTGGGCGGCGATGGCAGTGCTCCTAAAAATGTTGATTTTGAGTTGCGCCAACTGCTGTCTGAGTCACTGGTGGCAACTGGCATCACTGATATCTTCCAGGTGGCGGGTCTACAAAAACCAGACATCGGCATCCTCTCGGATCAGTTCCTGGCGGAGGTGAGCAAAATCCCCCAGAAGAACCTGGCGGTGGAACTGCTGCAACGCCTGCTAAGGGATGAAGTTAAAACCCGCTTCAATACAAATGTGGTGAAGCAGAGGCGATTCAGTGAACTGCTCCAGGCCTCGCTCACCAAATATGCAAACCGCTCCATCGAGGCGGCCCAGGTGATTGAGGAACTGATTGCAATGGCAAAGCAGTTCCGTGATGAAGTAGAGAAGGTGGAGGCGATGGGTTTGTCTACTGCTGAAGTTGCCTTCTATGACGCCCTGGCAAATAACCGGTCAGCTCAAGAGCTCATGGGCGATCAGGTGCTCACCCAAATGGCGCGGGAACTGGCGGAAAAACTCAGAAATAATTTGAGTATCGATTGGCAATACAAGGAAAATGTGCGGGCTAGGTTGCGAACAATGATCAAGGCCCTGCTCAAGCGCTACAAATATCCGCCGGATCAGGAGGCGGTGGCAATTGATTTGGTGCTTCAGCAAACAGAAATGATCGCAGAGGAGTGGTCTAGACAGGATCTTGGCGAGAAGATCGCAGTAGCAGTTGCAGGCACACTTGCGAGGTAATTCTGACTGCTAAAGGCCGGCTAGCGCAATCCCCGCAGGGGCCGGCCCCCTTCAGGCGGATGGGTCCTGCTTGGGGCGACGGCCCCCGAACATCATTGCCACGCCAGAGACGGCAATAAACACCGTGAGAACTCCGAGGACCGTCGAATAATATGGCTGCAGATTTAGCAGGCCAAAGTTGCCGGTGTGCACCCTGAGCAGCCAGGGAGCTTCTATATCGGCAGAAATCAATGCGCCATAGAGGGATCCCGAAAGGGAGGTTAATACCAGTGGAACCGCCGCGATCGGCACCAGGGATCGGTGCAGTTTTCTAGGCAGATGCTTTTGGGTGGCCATCACTGTGATTTTTGGAGTGCTTCGTGCAGGGCCCGTTCAGACGAACAGGGCATATACATATCATCCATTTTAAACGTACCCTTACATTTCAGCTCGGCAGCGCGCTTTTCTGCGGCCGCCTGGGTTTCATACATGCCGTTCATATGGGCTTTGGCGGCAATGGGAGCTAGCGCCAGGGATCCAAGGCCAAGGCAGATCATCCATAGAGCCGAGTGGGAACCAGCAGCCAAGTTAAATTTGTCCATAGCCAAGTAATTAGGCGGTTTTTTGAGCGACTCCGCCGCAACAAGGGCAGAATCAAGCAGAGCGTAAAAACAGTTCATTGACCTAAATTGAGACGGACATCAATACAGACTTTGGCGCAGCTAAAATAGAGCATCGTAATTGAAGTACTGCGGCTTGTTAAGGCCATCGTGCTGGAGCAGCTGGCGAATGCGAATTATCTCCTGGCGCTGGGCCAAGATAATATTCCTGGCAAGACGCAAGATTGTGGGATTAGTGCTTTTTGCCAGGGCATCGCGGGCCATGGTCAAGGCGCCGCCATGATGCTGGAGCATGCTCTCTAGAAACCAAGTTACCCGGTTGCTTTTGCTGGGCAGCGACTGCATCATTCGCATCCCAGCAATTTGATCGGGGCTCATCCGAGTAAGGGCCTCAATCGAATTGGGGTCGCCCCCTGGCAAATAGGCAACTGGGTAGACGGGCGCCTCGGGATACCAGGCCTTGCGCCACTGGCCCATCGCCTTGATTTCCTGCACCTGGTCCCGCCAGATCTGCTTAGCGAGCGAGCCAACTCCTGGCACGCCTATGTCAAAAACGAATTCACTCATCCCCAAGGCACCCTTGTGGTGCTCCACCATGGCGTCGATAAAGCGCAGCTCGTAGCTCTGGCCAGCCGGGCCGATGGCCAGGCCATGACTGCCATGTTGGTGGGCGCCATGCTGTTGCGCTGCTGGTGGAGCCGCGGCCGGCTGATTGCCCTGGGGCCGCTGCTGCTGCATGTGATGCATGTGATCCATGCCAGCCATGGCTGGCTCTTGGGCTGCCCTGGAGAGCGCTGGCAGGGAAACCAGGGCCGAAGCGAGGAGCAGGGCGAGGGGGCGCATGCCAGCTATGCGGTTCATCCACCCATTATTGACCCTCCAGCTGGTGGAGACTAAACCGATCGTCGCGCTCTCCCCTGGCAGCAAGGCCTCCAAGCTGAAGGCCTGAGAGCTCAAGGCCGGCGAACTGAAGACCGGCGCCGGCGGGAAGCTGAAATGGCGGCAATTCTGAGCAACCGGCAGTCCTGCTCTGGTACCAACCGGGCGCCCGACTAGGCAAAGTCTGAACAATCCGAGCCACTGACAATCGAGCCCTGATGCCATAAATGTTAACCCGTGGCTATAAAGCCGCAATAGCCGTTTTCCAGAATATCCATAGGGGGCAAACAGCAATTAATTGAATTGCGGCGCTTATTTGCTGGTTCCCCTGGGCAGCCAATGGGGCAGATTTCGATTAGATGCCAGGAGGAGAGCAGGATTGTGCCCCAGAGGTGGCAGAAGGGATTGCCGGTTTCGCAACCAGACGAGTGCCTACAGCTGGCGCACTTGCTATGCATCCTCGGCTGGTAGCTGCCACACAATGAAACGAATTTTAACACAAGCTTGCGTTTTGTTGTGACCAGTCCGTAGCGGTCGCCGCCGGCCGCCACTGGTCGCTATGGACTGGCCAGGGGCGGCCGGGCGCTCCAGTGGCGGCAGCGCCTGGTGAGCTGCTCACCCTGGCCGATCAGGGCCTGGTGAACCGGGCAGGTGAGCAGGGTGACGCAAGAGCGGGAAACCTCGTAGCTGAAGTGCCGGCAGGTGATGCACACCTTGGCGGAGCGGGAAGGCCGCAGCACGGCGTGATCGAGATAGGTCCACTCCTCCGGCTCGCCAACGGCAGCCATCAGCTCAATGCAAGTATATATGTACTAGCAGGGCAGGCGGTTGTTGTCAAGCGGGCCCTGGGAGCGGGCGGGGCGGCCTTTGGCTGGGTAGCAAATTTGTTGAGTATCGAGGCATAAGTGGTGCTGCAGCGGTAGAGGGCTGTAGCATCGTTAAGGCTTCTACCTATGCTCCTTCCCCGATAGCCCTGAGCCCATAGCCATCTCAACTGGGCCATGTGTTCAGAAAAATTGGCAAATCCAGGGGTGATGGGCGCAGGTAAGGCAAGGCAAGTTACCCGGCCGTTCCGACCTCACAAACTGCACATGTTTTCAATTATGAAGCGCAATTGGCTGGGTCTCGCCTTGGCAAGTGCACTGCTATGCGGGGGCAATGCCCTGGCGGCGGGCGGCGGCAGCATTGTGACGGCCGACCCCTCTAAGCATTTTGACCCCAAGGGCAAGCCGCCATCCAAGTTCACGCTTGAATTGCAGAATGGCCTGCGAAAATCTTTGCCGTTCGATGATAAACGTGATTTTGATGAGGCCCGCAGGGGATTCATTGCGGCGCCAACATTTAAGCGGATTATGGCCGATGCCGGCAACGTAGCCTGGGATATGGGTAGTTATGATTTTCTGCTGGAACCAGGCAAAAATTTCGACACCATTAACCCATCACTGCAACGGCAGGCCATTTTGAACATGGCCTATGGCCTCTATGAAGTAGTGCCGGGCAAAATTTATCAAGTTAGGGGCTTCGATCTGGCAAATATCAGTTTTATCAAAGGTGACACCGGCTGGATTGTCTTTGATCCGCTCACCAGCAAGGAAACTGCCAGGGCCGCCCTCAGCTTCATTAACGAAAAACTGGGCAAGCGTCCGGTGGTGGCAGTGGTCTTTTCCCACTCCCATGCCGATCACTTCGGTGGGGTTAGAGGCGTTGTAGATGAAGCCGACGTAAAAAGCGGCAGGGTGCCGATCATCGCCCCTGGGGGCTTTATGGAACATGCCATCGCCGAGAACGTCTATGCCGGCAACGCCATGAACCGGCGTATGTTCTTCCAATACGGAATACTGCTACCCCGCAGCCCCTACGGCCATGTGGATCAGTCGATCGGCAAAAATACCGCTTCTGGCAATCTTGGCTTGATCGAGCCCACTCGTTACATCAATAAAGACTACGAGCTGCTCACAATTGACGGCGTAAAAATGGAGTTTCAGAACACTCCTGGCACCGAAGCACCTTCGGAGATGAACACCTATTTCCCAGACCTAAAGGCATTTTGGGCGGCAGAGAATATCACCGGCACCATCCACAATATCTACACCTTGCGTGGGGCACTTGTGCGTGATGCCCTGGCCTGGTCCAAGTACATCAATGCCGCGCTATATCGCTATGGCACGGAAGCTGAGTATATGTTCGCCTCCCATAGCTGGCCGCGTTTCGGCAACGATCGTGTCCAAGAGGTAATGCGTACCCAGCGCGACACTTATGCATATCTAAACAATCATGTGTTGCACCTGGCCAACCAGGGCGTGACGATCAACGAGATCCACAACGTATTTAAAACACCAAAGAGTCTGCAGAACCAATGGGCTGCCCACAGCTACCACGGCTCGGAAGAACACAACAGCCGCGCCGTGCTGAATCGCTACCTGGGCTACTGGGATGGCAATCCTGCAACACTTATTCCACCATCACCGAAGGATTCCGCGCCCTTATACGTGGAAATGATGGGGGGATCAAACAAGATCATCGCCAAGGGGCAGCAACTCTTCGCCAAGGGTGACTATCGCCTGGCCATGGAAATATTGAACAAGTTAATTTATGCTGAGCCGAAAAATGCCAAAGCAAAAGACCTGCTGGCAGATGTATATGAGCAGATTGGCTATCAAAAAGAAAGCCCCAGCCTACGCAATAGTTTTCTGGCGGCCGCCTATGAGCTGCGCAACGGTATGCCTGCCGGGGTGCCACCTAAATCGAGCGGTCCAGACATGATTCGTGGCATGTCTACCGAGCTGTGGCTCAACTCACTTGCCATCAGCATGGACAGCCGCCAGGTGGCGGGGGCGCAGGCCGTGATCAATCTGGTGACACCCGATAATGGCGAAAAGTTTGTTGTAGAGCTAAGTAATTCTACACTTACAAACATTAAGGGGCACCAGGCAAAGAAGCCAGATCTAACCATTACTCTCAACCGCTCCGACCTGGAGCAAGTAATGAGTGGCAGCTCCAGCTTCGAGCAGTTGATCGCCGCTGGTAAGGCAAAATTCGAAGGCGATCGCAAACCTTTTGAGCTGTTGCGCACCGCCCTGGTTAGGTTTACGCCAAACTTTGAATTGTTGCCAGGCACCATGCCGGCCAAGCCTGCAGCGCCAGTAGTGAAGGAGCCGTTTGCGGCCGATCAGCCCGCCGATAAGTAGGTTGGCAAAAATTTTTCGAGGTTGGGCCGTCGACAATTTTGATGTATCATAGGATTTATTTCCGTATTGAGAGGTCCTTATGAGCGCGAGGCTTCGAGTTTTTCTGACTCCCGAGGA
>JBILLQ010000097.1:0-8799 GCA_044375975.1 Prochlorococcaceae cyanobacterium | reverse complement strand
TGTTCACCAGAACCATGAACCGTGGATTCTTCTGGTTTTGTTAAGCATCCTTGGCCTTGCACCCTGTCGCACGAGGTGATATGCTATGCTTAATTCTTGAATCTGCCGCGTAGCGGCTTGGTCCAACAGGCTTTCGGCGGACCCTCATAATACCCCCTTCTCCGCCGTTTCAGCCGTCTAAAAGCGGAAGGCAAGCGGAATGCACCCGCGAGATTGCTTGCAATGACAAGCAGTTCACACAAGTCGGAATCATTCCGGGTTTGATGGGCGGGTCCGCCTATAAGGGTTCGCCGTGATACAAAAGATCGGCAGTGTTGCACAAAACCAGCGGGCCTCGGTTGAGCACGAGGCTCGGGGGGCGCTAAGAATTCACGTAAGTCAGCCCGCGAGCCGATGCCGACGATTGGCCTTTGTCGCCTACTCACACCCGGCCCTTCTTCCAGCCCGCTGTGGTCTGACCCGCAGCGAATATCCCCCTGGCGGCAGAAGCCCCGCAGGCGTCTTGGCGCTGGCCTGACGGCAGTGGGGAGCGTGGTTTTGCTGTTGGAGATGGGGGCGCCACGGGCCAAGGCCTCCAGCCCTGACGCCTGGCGGGCCTATGACGCTGAGGTGCGCAGGGCCTGCCTGAAGACGAGTCGCCTGCTCCAGCCCCGGGCGTTGGGGGAGCGGATCGACGTGCCGGTGGCCGATGTCTCCTCTTCCGGCATCACCCTGTTGATCTCCGCGATCCTGATCGCTGGCCGCTAACCCATACCCCCATGCAGGACCAGACGGGCCGCGAACTCTGCCTCTTTGAGCAGCGCACAAGACGGGCCACCGTGGCCACCGCTGACCAGCTCAATCGGCCCCTTCCGAAGCTTGGATCGCCGCTCTCATCCCCTTCAAAGCCCTGAGTTCCCAGCTGCCCGTGGTATTTCGTCAGGGCGGCGACGGCGGGCAGGAGTCCTGGTGCCCACCTCCGCCTCGCTCAGCTCCACCGGCAACCTCGCCCTTGCCCGGATCACACCTTCCAAATCCAAGCTGCTGCAGGGCCAGGCGATCCAGAAGGCGCCAGCTACGGATCGGGGGGGGGCATCGGCGATCTGGTGTAGCCGCTGATTGGCGGTCGGCTGTTTGGCACCATCAAGCCGAACAGACTGCATCAGTCCTAGGATGTGTACACATTTGTGGGGTCGAGGTAGTGGCCTCCCGTGTCGGGATTCGTGAGCTCAGGGCCAAGCTCGCCTCTCACCTTGAGTCGGTAACGCCGATTGAGGTGACGCGGCACGGCCGCACAATCGGTCTCTACGTGCCCTTGCCTCAGCAAGGTGGCCTGAACGACCGGGAACGACTTCTGGAGGCTGGCCGTCTGATGCAGGCCGAACTGGAGCGCCTCGGCCTCACAGAAGACGAGCTCAGTGCTGACTTCAAGGCTTGGCGTCAGCGGCGCCGTCAGCCCTGACGGTGGAACGCAAACGACTGGTAGTCGACGCGAACATCCTGATTCGTGGCTGTCTTGGTGTGAGGGTGAGGACCCTCATCGCCAACTGGACGACTGGATGGAGCCATCGCCGCTCACACCAAAATTCAGCGCACCCCATCGGGGCTGATGGCTCAGGGCTCAGGTTTGAGGAAACGGCCCGCCAAGCGCACGGCCAGCACCACTGCGGCGATGCCGTAGGCGAAGAAAGTGATCCCCTGGCCGGCGGTGCCGGTTTCGTAGACGCCGCGTTCGAGCAGCACGAAATCGGCCAAGGAGGAGGCCGTGCCCCACAGCATCACCCAGACGCTTACGTAGGCAACACCTTTCAGGGTCGGGTTCATCGGCTCTTGGGGGCGGCAGGAGGAAAGGTCGCTGAAACCTAGGCAGCCGAAGGCCTGATTTATGCGCAGCCCGATCCCAGGCGGCAGGTTGATGAGCAGCCCAACGGCTGGTTTCTGCCGATCATCACCACCATCATTTGCAGATCATCACATCCACACCGGAGGTACGGCGGCGCACGAGCACACCGGTGTCGTGGTCGCTGCGGTGAATTTGCAGGTCGATCTCCTCTTCGCCAAGGCGCAGTCCGGAGATCTCGAGCAAATTGATTCCCTTGGGCAGCACGGGATTGCGGAACATCACCTGTACGCGGCCGCTCAGCTGATCACGGCTGATGGCCATGCCGGTGATCGACTCCAGTAGGCCGAACACCGCCCCACTGGCCCAGGCCTGGGGGCTGCAGGCCACCGGGTAATGGGTGGGCTCCTCATCCTCCCGGCGCGCGAAACCGCAGAACAGCTCCGGCAGCCGGTGCTGGGGCATAGCGCATGCCGTCTCGAACAGGCCAGTGATCACCCGCATCGCCTCACCCCGGTAGCCGTAGCGGGCCAGCCCAAGGCCGATCAGGGCATTGTCATGGGGCCAAACCGAGCCGTTGTGATAGCTCATCGGGTTGTAGCGCACCTCCCGCTCATCGAGGGTGCGCACCCCCCAACCGCTGAAGCTGGTGGGGGCCAGCAATTGCCGGGCGATTGACCCTGCTGCAGAGCGGCTGGCAATGCCGGTCCAGAGGCAGTGACCCGCGTTCGAGGCCCTCACCACACAGGGCTCCCCGGCGCCATCAAGGGCCAGCGCATAGCTGCCGATCGACGCGCACCAGTAGGCGTCATGGAACCGACGGCGCAGCTGGCGGGCCTCCGCCCGCAGCCGTTCTGCCTCAGCGCTCCGGCCAAAGCGCTCTTCGATGACGGCCATCGAATGACGGGAACCGTAGGCATAGGCCTGCACCTCACACAGGGCGATGGAGCCCTGCGCCAAGCGGCCGTCAGCATGGTGAACGGCATCGTCGCTGTCCTTCCAGCCCTGGTTGCGCAGTCCTCCCTGGGCGGCGCAGAGGTAGCGCAGGAAGCCGTCCGGACTGCGGGCCTCCGCCATGCGAATCCAGGCCATGGCACTGTCGAGGGAGGGCCGCAGGCTGTTGATGAAGTCCCGATCGTCGCTGCGCAGCAGGTAGTCACCCGCAAGCATCAGAAACAGGGGCGTGGCATCGACACTGCCGTAATAGCGGCCGAAAGGCACCTCTCCGAGGGCCGCCATCTCCCCCAGCCGGGCCTCATGGAGAATCTTGCCGCTTTCGGCATCACTCACGGGATCCTCGTGGCGGGCCTGCTGATCCGCCAGGAACCCCAGAACGCCCCGTGCCAGCCGGGGCTCCACCAAGAGCATCTGACGGGCGGTGATCAACCCGTCGCGGCCGAACGGGCAGCTGAACCAGGGGACACCGGCATAGGGATAAAGGCCGTGGTCCAGCTGGCTGGAGAGCAGATGCACATCAGAGGTGGAGCGCGCCACCCAGCAGTTGAAGGAGGGGTTGTCGGTGCTGATCGAGGCGGTGAGCAGCCGGTTCAGGCGGAACCGCTCAACGGTGGCCAGCAAAGCCGCATCAAAGGCCTCCTGGGGCGTGACCTCCGGACGGCCATGGGGGTGGAAATCAAGTTCAAGGCAGAAGCGACGGGTGCAGCGGGGTTCGAGTTCGAGGGCGAAGTGCACCCTGGAATCCGACACCTCCAGCAATGGCAGCCCCAGACGCAAAAGCGTGCAGCGATCCTCACCATCCAGTCCGCGGTAGACCACCTCCAGGCTCTCGGAGGTGGTGCCATGCACGCTCGTGCCGCGGTGGCTGCGGTGGTGACCGCGCACCTCGAAGATGTCGCGGAAATCGGCATCAACCCGCAGGTTCATCGGCACCGTGACCGGCGCCGAGCCATAACTGGTGAAGCAGAACTGTTGCAGCAAGCCCGTGGGGGTGAGCACGGAGCTGCGCTCCAGATGCACCGTGCCGGCTGGGGGAGACCCGGCGGCAATCCCATCGTTGCTGAGGTGGCTGACGTGCAGCCCCATCTCCTCCCGCTCGGTGGAGGAGAGCACCGTGGTGCCATGGCCCCAGATGGACAGCTCCAGGCGGCTCACATGACGCATGCCCCGGTGGAACACCCCCGAATCGGGATGGCTGGCGGGGCAAATCTCACCCCGTCGGTCGAGCATGGCGAAGGTCTCGCCATCCTTGAGCACGAAGGGGGGTAACTGATCAGGCCGCATGGAGCAAGGGCGAAAGGATCCTGGATTCGGGGCGGATTCTGGAGCGGTGGTGCTGAATCAACCAGTGATAAAGCTGCTCATAGGCATTGGCCTGGCGCTCAACGCTGAAGCGCTCGTCGAAATCGGCGCGCACCCGCTGCCGCGACAGCCGGTCGATCCCACGCACCGCCAGCACCGCCGCCTCGATCGAATCCACAAGCACCCCATTGATGCCGTTGCGGATCACTTCCGGCGTGGAGCCGTTGCGCCAGGCGATCACCGGGGTTCCGCAGGCATTGGCTTCGATCATCACCAAACCGAAGGGCTCAGGCCAGTCGATCGGGAACAGCAGGGCCAGGGCACCGCCCAGCAATTCCTGTTTGCCCGCGTCATCCACCTCACCGATGAATTCCACCCCAGGGTGACTCTGCAACAGCGGCTCAATCACCGAATGGAAGTAGGCGTTATCCACAGAATCCACCTTGGCCGCCACCTTCAAGGGCAGCCCCGCCTGGGTGGCAATGGCGATGGCGCGATCGAGCCGTTTCTCAGGGGACACCCGACCGATGAAGGCGAGATAGTCCCCGGGGTTGGGCTCGAAGCGGTAGAGATGTGCCGGCAAACCATGGTGGACGGTGCCGATCCAGTGGGCCTGGGGCAACGGCAATCGCTGGGCGTCGGAGATGGACACCAACGGCACCCGATCGAAATGGCGGTGCAAAGCCGCCATTTCCGGAGCCGCCAGAGGCCCGTGCATGGTGGTGAGATGGGGGCGATCGAGGCGGGCCGTAAGGGGGTAGTGGCCGTGGCCGGTATGAAAATGGAGGATGTCGAAGCGGTGCAACTGGTCGGCCACGTGGTCGAGCTGAATCAGCGCCGGCACGCTGCGGTCGCCCTGGTAGCCGGAGCGGCGCAGGGCCTCGGGTACACAGGCAAACAGTTCGGCGCTGGTGAGCGAATCTCCACTGGCAAACAGCACCACTTCGTGGCCACGGCGGACCAATTCCTCGGTGAGGTAATGAACCACCCGTTCGGTGCCTCCATAACACCTGGGCGGAACACTTTCATCGAGTGGAGCAATCTGGGCAATGCGCATTGTGCTGCTCAAATACGACTAATCACCAGGGCATAGGTCACGCAATCAACTGCACGATCAGCAGCCGAGACGCGAACGGGCGTAGGTGACCTAATACTAAGTAGAGAACGCCGCCTGAACCTGTTGCACATCAGCTGCAGACCGCTTACCTCAAACCATCAGCCCTGCCGCAGCAGGGGCTGCTGCTCCTGAGTTACACCACGCCACGGGATACTGCTTCGTCTGCCCCAACCGAAAAACCAGGCCAAAAGCTTGGTTTCGCTATGAATATTTGGCGCATTTGCAGCAGTCAGATATTTATTTCAGATCCACAGTGAAATTGGAGGAGCAATGGCGTGACAGGCAAAAGGATCTGCTTTAGTAGCGATCCAGCCGCTCCATCTGCTTTGCCCACGATCCCGGAACCTTGCGGACCCAATCATGAACAAGCTCCAATTCAAGGGTGAATGGCACGAGTTGAAAGGGAAGCTCAGGCAGAAGTTTGCCGATCTCACCGATGATGACTTGAACTACGCCGAGGGTCAAGAAGAGGAATTGCTAGGCCATCTGCAGAAGAAGCTCGGCAAGACCCAACAACAGATCTCAGAACTGGTTAATACCCCTTAGGAGCTATTACATGCTTAATTATGCCGTAACATTTTTCATCATTGCGATCGTCGCTGCATTTCTTGGCTTTACTGGTATCGCCGGATCAGCTGCGAGCATCGCCCAGCTCCTGTTTTTTGTGTTTCTAGTGCTTGCTGTGATTTCGTTTCTCACCGGTAGGCGCGGCATCATGTAAACAACCACACGAACACCGATTCGCCACCGAATTACTATGATCGCAATCAAACACCCAGTGGCCGGCAATCATCGAGCATTGAGTATTGAGTATTGAGTATTGAGTAATCGACTTTGAACATTGAGCATCATTGGGCATGATGCACGAGCCGCCAATATGTTTCTTATCGATAAACCTCGTTATCACCAGGTCATTCTCGCCATGAATCACCAACTTCGTTTTCTGCGCCAGCTAGCTAGTGCTTGTCTTGGCATTGCCTTTAGCCTGCTGGCATTGATCGCCACGCCGGCATTGAGCTCTCCCGCCCAAGCCTCAGGATCATTTAGTATCAGCACCTCATTCCTGCCACTTGCCGCTACCGCTGGCCGCATCAAGGCTGACGCCAAGCAATTCGAGGGCAAGACCCAGGAATCGATTGGCAAGGTCACTGGCAATCAGGGAGATCGCCTCGCCGGCAAGGCGAAGCAGGCCGAGGCCAAAGTCCGAAATACCGTTGAAGACGTCAAGGACAAGGCCGGAATGGGATGAGCTGAAATCAGCGGCGACGCCTGGCATTCCAGTTGAACACACCAGGCGCGTCGCTTACATTCAGCAGCTTATTATTCAATGCAAAATAGGCTTTTCCAAGCCAATTGCCTTGTCGAGGAGTCCCAAGTTTAGGGCTCCTCTACTTTTAGCAGAAGAGCTTGAGTCAAGGATCGCCATCCCCCAAAATTCATGATCGCCGAATCCGATCTGCCTGCAAGCAATTAACTTGCCCCAGGCCATTTACATCGCCAATCGGGCTACTCCACGAAGGCTTGCTTAACACTTATTGCTACCTTAAACTTCAGGAATGCCTAGGCAGCACGGTAATTGAACCGTTGTTTTCTAAAATAGCCACGTGCACATCTTCGATCGAATCGCAACCGGCAGCACGAATGGCGGTTTCAAGTTCGTGGCGGGTGAGTTGAGCATGCATCAGAATGTCGGGATACAATCTCCCATTGTGTACCAGTACTTCCGGGCGCCCTTCGATGAAGGCCTCAATGCGTTTACTGCGACTGGTTGCAAGGCCAGCAAGAAAGTTGAGTCCCACGAGCGTCAAGGCAGAGACGAGTCCCCCTACTAGAGAGCTGTCACCACCATTCATCGAGTTCTGCACGGCATTGGAGAGCACGAGCAATAGAACAAGATCAAACGTGGCGAGTTGACCGATCTGTCTTTTGCCAGTTAATCGCAGCAGAACGAGCAGAAATATGTAAACAACTGCTCCGCGTAGCACGAACTCCCAGATCGGAATGGCAACTGTCCACATTTAGCAGTCCGAGTTGGGCAATGAGGCCAGTTTAGGCCCAGGCTCTAGGAGTTTATCGCCAATAGAGCAGCGAGCCGCCGGCCACTGCGATTCGTTAGCTGAGGCGAACCACTAAATGCTTCCTGAGGTTTTTCGGGGGTTGCCCAACGACTTGGGCCTCCGTTATCTCTGGCCGCTTTTGAGCCAGCTGGTGGTAACTCAGCACTGGGCTCAGAACGCTGCCCCTGAGTGGCAGGCAATGAGTTCGCGGGGCGCAGCAGGCAACCAGTGGCGGCCTGTCCACTCGAGAGGTGTGTTCGAAGAGTCGCCTCAACATAGGAAGTGAACGCAGACTTGTGCGTGCCAGTCAGCTCTCAGATAGGTTCTACCGCTTCTATCGAAATCGCACTCAACTTGATGCCCAGTGCCGAGGCAACCTTTAATACAGTATCAAAATTCGGGCTGCGATCTCCAGAGAGGGCTTTATATAGGCTTTCACGTGACAATCCTGTTTCCCGGGCAATCTGCGTCATGCCTTTGGCGCGAGCAATATCACCCAAAGCCTTTGCGATGAAGGCGGCATCTCCATCTGCCACCTCAATACAGGCGTCAAGATAAGCGGCCATCTCCCCGGGTGTCTCCAGGAACTCCGCAACGTCATATGGCGCAGTCTTGGTCGTCATCATTCATCCTCCATGTAGCTGTTGGCAAGATCAATTGCTGTTCTGATGTCCTTAGCCTGGGTGCTTTTATCGCCACCGGCAAGAAGAATAATCAACACAGCCCCTCTCTGCTGAAAATAGACTCTGTAACCAGGACCAAAATTGATCCGCAGCTCAGATACTCCAGCACCTACGGGGCGTACATCGCCTGGATTGCCGCTAATGAGGCGCTCAACCCTGGCTTGGACGATCGCCTTGGCCCTCAGATCCCGAAGGCCCCTGAGCCAACGCGCAAACTCATCGGTACGACGGAGTGCAGTCACCTGCCCAGTGTAGCCCCATGGCTACGGCAAGGCAAGGGCTATGACGCCGTCCTCTACGCAGTGCCACGATCCTTCGAACGCCCCAGATCAGAAGCGGGCAGAGATCTCAGTATAGAACTAAGCCTCGGCTCCCGTCTTCTGTATCTGGATGTTAGGCCCCCTTTGCATCACCAGTGGGGTGAGTTTGCACATATTCCTTCAAAACAGCATCCATACGAGCCTGCCAACCTGCCCCAGAAGATTTGAAGTAGTCGATAACCTCTGGGCTATATCTAATAGAAACTAGCTGCTTTTAATTTGGCATCTTTGGCCGCCCCGTACAACACGCATCGGCACCATCTTGATCATCTGGTCCTCTGTAAGAGGGAGGGCATCAGGATCTGATTCGGCTGCGGCTGTAATCAGCTGATCCTCTTCAGCAGTAGGGATTTTCAGATTGATCTTCTGCGATGGCATTGACATAGTAGTTGACCTCACGGCGATTTGCTTTGCGTAGACTAAGTAGGTTGGCAAAAATTTTTCGAGGTTGGGCCGTCGACAATTTTGATGTATCATAGGATTTATTTCCGTATTGAGAGGTCCTTATGAGCGCGAGGCTTCGAGTTTTTCTGACTCCCGAGGA
>JBILLQ010000129.1:0-2731 GCA_044375975.1 Prochlorococcaceae cyanobacterium | reverse complement strand
CGTTTCCAGGTAGGCGCACAGCCGCTCCGCTCCGATCTCCGGCAGGGTCTGGGCGGTCAGGGCAAAGCCTTCCCCCAGATCGTCCACGCTGATGCACAAGGGATAGTTGGTGCGCTCTTCCGCCCGCAACAGCTCGATCCCCTCCCACATCCCGGCGGCGGAACCGTCATCCCTCTCCGGGCTGTGGCGGTAGTTGAGCAGCGCGCTGAACAACGGCGCTGGCGCAATCACACCGCTGCAGCGCTGCGCCAACGCCAGCGGCGCATGCTCGTGGCGCAACAACCCGGCAAGGGTTCGGTGGGTGCGCCGCACGGCCGCTTCCACACCCTCCTCACCGGCATCGATCCGCACCGGCAGAGTGTTGATGAACAGGCCCGGCATCCGATCAGCCCCCTCGCCTCCTTTGAGCCGGCCGAACAGCACCGTGCCGAACACCACATCGCTCCGGCCGGCCGTCGCCGCCAGCACCCGAGCGAACGCCAGGTGAAACAGGCTGGCCGGCGTCACCCCCAGGCGCCTGGCCTGCTGGCGCAGCCGCACGGCCAGGCCCAGCTCAAGGCGTCGTCGGGACTCCTCGATTCCAGACCCATCGCCTCGCACCTCCAGGTGGCCAAAGGGTGCGGTGGGTTCGTCCACCGCACTCAGCAGCTCCTGGAAAAAGGCGGCGTGGGCCTCAGCCGTCTGGCCCAGACGAGCCTGGGCGATGTAGTTCCGATAAGGCAGTGGCGCCGGCAACGCCTCAAACCGATCGCTTTGGTAGGCAGCGATCTCCTCGAACAGCACCTCCAAGGTGGTGTGGTCCGCCACCAGGTGGTGCTGGCGGAGTAGCAGCAGCCAGCGGCCTTGGGCCTGGTCCTCGACGATGGCGGCGTGGAACAGTGGCGCCAAGCGCAGATCCAACCGGTGACGGCGCGGATCAAAGCGCTCCAGCAGCGCGGCCGCCACATCCACCACCTCCGGCCCAAAGGCGACCGCCTCGATCGGCAGAGACGCGTTGCGCCACACCACCTGCACCGGCTCGGGTAAGCCTTCCCAAGCAAAGGCGGTGCGGAAGATGTCGTGGCGGGCGATCACCGCATCGAAAGCGCTCAAAAAGCTCTCCAGCCGCTCTCGGTTGTCAAAGCCGTACAGGGCGGTCAGCACATAGGCATCACCCTCTCGCTGCAGCAGGTGATGGAACAGGAGGCCCTCCTGCAGTGGCCCCAGCGGATAGATGTCTTGAACGTTGCCGGCTCCGCCCGGCACCGTGGCGACGATCCGATCGAGTGCAGCCTGCTCCAGGCTCACCAAGGGCAGCAGCTCGGGCGTCAGCCGGGTGCAATCCGGTGGAATGCGGTTCGGCGGCACCGCCACCTCGGCTCCATCTCCCACTGCCGCCGCTAGATCCGCCAGGGTCGGTGTGGTGAACAGGGCCCGCACGTCGACCGGCAAACCCTGGCGGCGCATCCGCTCCACCAAGCTCACCGCCAGCAGCGAATGGCCGCCGAGGGCAAAGAAGTCGTCATGGCGACCCACCCGCTCGATCCCCAGCAGCTCGCTCCACAACGCCGCCAGCACTTCCTCCACCTGACCTTCTGGCGGGGCATAGGCACCGGTGGCGTAGGCGTCCGCCTCAGGGGCTGGGAGGGCCTTGCGGTCCAGCTTCCCGTTTGGCGTGAGGGGCAGGGCGTCCAGCACCACGAAGGCTGCCGGCAGCATGTAATCCGGCAAGCTGCTTTGCAGATGGGCCTTGAGCACCGCAGGCAGCGCGGTGGTGTCCACGTCGCCCGCAACCGTGTCCGCGCTGCCAGCAACCGTCACGTAAGCGACAAGGCGCTTCTCGCCAACTCCATCCTCACGGGCCAGCACGACCGCATCACGAATGGCCTGGCAGCCCCGCAGCGCCGCCTCGATCTCTCCTGGCTCGATCCGGAAGCCGCGAATCTTGACCTGAAAGTCAGCCCTGCCGATGTACTCCAGGTTGCCGTCCGGCAACCAGCGTGCCAGGTCTCCTGTGCGATACATCCGTGCGTCTGGTTCATTGGCGTAGGGATCGGGCAGGAAGCGTTCCGCTGTCAGTTCCGGTCGGTTCAGATAGCCACGCGCCACTCCGGCACCAGCGATGTGCAGCTCTCCAGCCACGCCAATTGGCACAGGTTGGCCATCGTTATCCAGCACGTAAATGCGGGTGTTGGCGATTGGACGGCCGATATGGGCGACGAAGCCCTCTTCCCGCCGCAGGGTGGCCCAAGTTGAGTAGGTGGTGGTTTCAGACGGCCCGTACAGATTGCGCAAGTGTTCGACTTGGGTCTTGCTGAAAAGGCTCTCAGCAAGTTCTCGGCGCAGCGGCTCGCCCGCCAGATTGACCGTCCGCACATTGGGCAGCAATGCGCCGGAACGCAGCAGTGTGTCCATGGCTGATGGAACGGTGTTGATGAGGGTTACCTCAGCAAGCGCTGGCCCGGAGTCAATGACATTCCGCACGATCACGCTGGCACCACCGACTGAAAGCGGCACAAAAAATTCGAATACCGCCAAATCGAAGTTGATCGATGTCGCAAACAAGGTGCGCCGCAGGACCTCCGCCGAAAATTCATGCCCCGCCCAATCAATGAAGTTCACGGCGTGGCGATGCTCGACCATCACTCCCTTGGGCCGGCCTGTGGATCCCGAGGTATAGATGACATAGGCCAAGTGATTCGGATTCAGGCCAATAGCGGCCGGTTCCGGATTGGTGGCGCTCAGCTCCGCC
>JBILLQ010000119.1:0-2738 GCA_044375975.1 Prochlorococcaceae cyanobacterium | reverse complement strand
ATGGCTATCTGGCGAACGAGCGAATCTTCGACAATATTTTTGTGCAACCTGCCGCCAACGACGCCGGCACCGCCATTGGCGCGGCCTATTTGATCTGGCACCATTTGCTGGGCCAACCCCGGCAAGCCATCAGCAAAAGCCCCTACCTCGGCCCCGACTACTCCGACGCCCACATCAAGGCTGCCCTTGACGCCCGCGGGCTGGCCTTCCGACAGAGCAACGCCATCGAGGCGGAAACCGCACAATTATTAGCCGACGGCAAGATCATCGCCTGGTTCCAGGGACGGATGGAATTGGGACCGCGCGCCTTGGGCAATCGCTCCTTGCTGGCCGATCCGCGCAGCAAAGATACGGTTGCATTGATGAATCTCAAGGTCAAGCACCGCGAAGCCTTCAGACCCTTCTGCCCCAGCGTGTTGGCGGAAAAGGCCTCTGAATGGTTTGAGCTGCCTGAGCCCATGCCTGAGGTGGCAAATTACATGCTCGGCGCGTTCCGCGCGAAAAAAGACAAGGCCCATTTAATCCCTGCCGTCGTCCACTTCGATGGCACCAGTCGCATTCAGGCGGTGCGCAGCGACACCAATCCAAAATTCCACCGCTTGTTGACAGAAATGGAACATCTCACCGGAGTGCCCGTCCTGTTAAACACCTCCTTCAACGACCAGGAGCCCATTGTTTGCACACCTGACGATGCGATTGCCACATTTTTGAAGACAGAAATTGATTGCCTGGCCATTGGCAATTACTTGGTGGCAAAGACAACGCATTGAATCCATCCATCAGTTTACCTTCATTCTCCTCTCCACAAAATGCCAACATGACGGTCCTTGATTCTCTACTTGTCCACGTAGCAACGTGCAAACGCTTAAGCCAAGTGTATGATCTCTGGATTCTGACCGACGCTGTCGATTACCCCGGCGTAGATTAAGTGTTCCCGATGTATCCAGAGCAGCTTTTTTCCCTTGATGAATGGAGCAAGACCAAATTAAAGGGATCTCATGTTTTGGAAATCGGCCTGGGATCGGGAGTGCTATCCATTGACGCCCTCAGAGCTGGTGCCAAACAGGTCACCGCGCTGGAAATCAATCCGCGCGCCAAGTTGTTCGCGGGCTTCAACGCTCTGGTCAATGGCGTCAGCGAAGGGCTGTGCATCCTCGATGGCGACCGGGAGGATCTGTGGGCGCCCGTGCGGGGACAACAGTTCGACATGATCATCTCCAATCCGCCCTTCATGCCGACGCCAGACGATTCGCGCCACTATTACCATTCTGGTGGCGGAGGTCTGTTGGGAATGGATTTTCTGGAAACCATCTTCCGCCAGCTGGATGAGCACCTCAAGCCCTCAGGTCGGGCCCAGATCGTCACCGCCGCGCCCGGAGACGACCAGTTGCCAACCGCGCTGCTGGCCCTGGTCGAACGACACCTCAGTGGCAGCACCCAGGTGCGCATCGACCCCCTGGCGTTGCCGTTTGAAGTATTGACCCACCACTTGCCCGAAGGGTTTCCAATCGAGACCATCGAGACGATGAACAAGCAACTGCGGGAGCAGGGCATCACCCACCAGTATCTGTGCGTCATTCACTACGCCAAGGGCGAGAAGAGCCTCCACTGCGAGCGGTCTGCCCCCCATCCCGCCTGGGATCTACCCCTGGAGCCCAGCCCAACAGCCATCGCTTCAGCCTGATGCATCCTTCAGCCTGATGCACCTGATGCTGATCTATCTGCAGGGCGAGTAACTTTCCTGTTATTGGGGGCCGCACTCCCGTACCGGAGATTGGACTGCCCTCAGCTTCATCGACCTGCTGCGACAGGCCGATGGCGGTGTCCTTTCATCACCGCACGTTCCCATGGCGCCTCGTGGCGCTCGATATCCCAGCTCCACACCTGGTTCGGGCCGTCAGCCCTGAGGCGTGGCACTGTCCGCGGTGCCTGCGGTGGTCGCGCCCGACCCCTCCGTTGGCACTGTCCTGCTTGGTGCAAGACCCGATAAAAGCTGGACTCCGAGCCAATGTAGAGACCTTGATCGGCCAGTGCTGGCACGATCTGCCCCGGTGGCAGCGAGGCGTACTCCGGCTGATTGCAGGTGAGCAGGATTTGCTGACGTTCCTCCTCGCTTAAGCGATGAGAGACCAGGCGAGGACTGCCTTTGCGGCGGTCCTCGCCGTCCCCATCACCCCCAAAGGCACGCCGCCAGCGTTTGAGGGTGCGCAGGGAAATGCCGAGTTCACAACAGGCGCTCACCAGCCTGGCGCCAGCGGCATTCGCCTCGACGATCAGCTCGATCGCCATCCGCCGCTGGGATGCACTGGTCAACCTTCCTCGTCCTCCGAGCTGTAGCCGAAGGCTTCTCCGTAGGAGTAGGCTTCCCACTTTTTTCGGAGCACCAGCAATGCCGCCGCCTCCGCCAGGGCCTTCTCCTTGCGCTGCAACTCCTTTTTGAGGGCCTTGATCTCTCTCTTTGATCCTGAGCGTGGAGTTTTTCGAGATCCTTCTGCTCCGCCATCGAGCGCACCGGCTTTGCGTTGGCATTCTGAGCTACCTGTCGCCAATGGCTCACTTGCTCTGGGTACAGGCCCCGTTCGCGGCAGCACCCCAGCCTTCAGGGTCTTTGTGTGATGCAGGCACCACTTCCCCCTCCAGCCGCCAGCCCTTACGCCAAACATAGAGAGTGGCGACGTGAATACCCGTCTCCTCGGAAATCCGGGCCACGCTCTGCCGGTTCGGCGGACTCATCCGCC
>JBILLQ010000045.1:0-28271 GCA_044375975.1 Prochlorococcaceae cyanobacterium | reverse complement strand
GCACCGGATCAAATGATGCGTGAGACTACCCAACTAGCGAAGCAGCCTAACATCAAGATCCAGCGGCCGGGGCCAGACAAGTTTGATGAATTACTTGGGCTTCTGCCCGCCGCTGATCTTGAACGTTAGATGGAAGCCAGATTCGACCACAAGCAGCTAGTCTCGACCAATGCGGATGCAATCAAGAAAACTTCCCAAAGTATCCACTAAGAGTGCTTGCCACTTGAGTTTAACGAAACCCCGAGAAGATCGAACGTTTTTGAAGAAGCAATGATGGAGATTAACTTTGCAAATATCCGCGCATTTGACGGTAGCCAGAACTCCGGCTTTGAAGAGCTGGTTTGCCAGTTAGCGCATCTAGAGAAACCGGCTAACGCTAAGAAGTTTGTTAGAAAAGAAGGCGCAGGTGGAGACGCCGGTGTAGAGTGCTACTGGATTCTGGATGATGACAGTGAAATTTGCTGGCAGGCCAAATACTTCATGGGAGAAATGAACACCTCTCGCTGGAGCCAGCTTGATGAGTCATTTGAAACAGCCCTGTCCAAGCATCCTAATTTGAGCACCTATGTTGTTTGTTTGCCGCTCGATAAAACCGATAGTAGAAAGACCGGCAAAGGCGGTAAGAAGGTTAAATCGGTGGAGGATGAGTGGAAGGCGCGGGTTGACAAGTGGACTGCATTTGCTACTGCGGCCGGACGAACGGTAGCGATTGAGTTCTGGGGCAAGCATGAATTTACGGCCATGCTCGCTATTGATGATCCCAGATATTCAGGGCGGCGTCTTTATTGGTTTGACGAACCGGTCCTGCGCTCAGACACTCTTCGCCATCTGGCTCTAAAAAGTAGGGAAACTCTGGGTGACCGGTTCACGCCGGAGTTCCACGTAGATTTGCCGATTGCCAGGCAGTTTGACGGGATTTTCGCCAATGATCGCTGGTGGTCGGATATTTCTGCTCTGAAAGCAGAACTCGAAGAACAGTATGACCAGCTCATCCGCTTTGTTACTAGCGACAAGATTGAAGATGCCAGTGGAATTGATCTGAGTGGGCTGGAGAGCGCATATACCGCATTTATGGCGCTACTAACGGCTTGGCTGAAGAATAGACCTGCCAGATACGATCTGAACGCGCTGAAAGAGGCACTGCAAAATTTATATCAGCCGTTTCGGGACATTCGCGATCTGATCGAAGGGAAGACATTTAAAGAATTTGGCAGCAGAGACTTCCGCCACTATTCGGGAAGCTTTTACAGCCCTCTCAGAGAAATTGAAACCTTTCTTCAATCCCGTAAAGCGCAAGCTTACGTAATAGGGGCGGCGCTCCTCCACGGCGAAGCGGGAATTGGGAAATCACACCTTCTATGTGATTTGGCGCTTCACAGGGCGGATGAGACTCTGCCGACTATTTTCTTACTCGGGGCACAGTATGGCGGCGGCAACCCGCTTGATTTTGTTAGGCAAAGTCTCGACCTGCATCATTTTAGCAATAATCAGGTTTTAGGAGCAATCGATGCTGCCGGTGAGGCCGCAAACTGTCGGGCATTGATCGTCATTGATGCCATTAATGAAGGGCCGCGCCGCGATCAATGGCGGGACTTTATAAGAGGCTTGTTGTCTGATATCTCAAGGTTCGAAAATATCTCACTTCTGATTAGCTGCCGTTCAACCTATTGCCGGTATATGTTGCCCGATAGTATCGATGATAATTGTCTCGTTCAGATTCATCATCAAGGATTCCAGGGGTTTGAGCACCGCGCCGCAGAGAAGTATCTATCTGCGCAAGGCATTTCCAAGCTTAGTGCACCAATACTTGCGCCGGAATTTTCAAATCCGCTTTTTCTGAAAACCTGTTGTAAGGCTATTCGAAGCTCAGGACAGAGATCTTTCCCCAAGGGGCTAAGTGGACTGACACAGCTATTCGAGTTCTACCTGGAAAGCGTTGAAAATACGATTGCAGTAAGAAAGCAGTACAGCTCTGCCGAAAGAATCGTGCAGAATGCGTTGCTCGGATTTTCATCGAGGCTTTATCCCGATCATCTCTCGGGAATTCCTATCGGTGATGCACGTAAGCTCATTAATGAGTTTGATATCGCTCCGCAAAAGGGCGGAGATGATCTTTTCAGTCTTCTTCTGCATGAAGGTGTCCTTGCCGAAGATATTTCCTACAAAGACGATAAGAACGGTCATCCCGTCATACGGTATACATATGAACGGTTTAGTGACGTGCTCGTGGCAAGGCAGATACTTGGCGACCATGATAGCAGTAGCGTTACAACGATATTTGATGAAGAGCAGCCTCTTGGCCAGATATTGAGAGATCGAGGCGTCTATCAGATTGCCGGAATAATTGAGGCTTTGTTTATCACTATTGCCGAGAAGTTTGAGATCGAACTTATTGATTTGTTACCCAAAGATGCGAAAGTCTCCCCCTGGGAAGCCAGTGAACTATTTGAAAATACTGTTCTCTGGCGCTCCCCTGATTCATTTTCAGATAGAACGCTCGAAATTTTGAACAAGAATGTCGGTAATACCGAATATTCGAGCCCGGCATTAGATATTTTGCTTAAGCTTTCTACCGAACCCGACCATCCCTGGAATGCCCGGCTTCTTCATAGAAACCTGATAGATAAAGAGATTGCGAAGCGTGACCATTTCTGGTCTATCCGGATTGCGAGAGGAGATAGTTCAGAAGAGGATGGGCATGAATCGACTGAGCGGACCCTCATTGAATGGGCCTGTTTTGGCGATATATGTGATGCCGAAGATGAGCGAATCCGTCTATGCGCGGTTGTTTTGTTGTGGTTCCTGACAACATCGAACCGCATGATAAGGGACTGCGCCACCAAGTCGCTCGTGCGCCTGTTTAGTGAAAGACCCCAGATTATGGAAGGCCTGTTTTCCGAATTTTGTGATGTTAACGATCTGTACCTTCTCGAAAGGCTGTATGCGGCAATTTATGGCGCCGTATGCAATATCGACGAGGATACAGTTATTACTGATATTGCAAAGCTTGTGTTCGACAAACTCTTCGCGGACGGGCAGCCTATCCCTCACATCCTTCTAAGGGATTATGCGCGGGGCGTACTCGAACGGGCTCTTTCAAAAGGCGTGTTGCCTGAGGGAATAGATCCGAAATCATTCAGGCCGCCCTATAGTAGTGCCTGGCCCCTGGACAATCCAAGTCAAGAGGAGATCGACGAACTCACAGCAGATGAGGGTTATTCAGATATCAAGAGTTCATTGATGGGATTTCCGGGTGACTTCGGGAACTACACAATGAGCTGTGTCCAAGATTGGTCTTCAACACCTATCGACCAAGATGAGATTCAAAATGGCTACGAGTTGAAGGTCCGGTTTGCCGAAGAGTTCCTCGAAGGTGACCTTAAAGAAGAGTTTCTCGAATTTATCGGGCCGGAGAAAAGAGAACCTGTGGATATTGAGGAATGGCTGGCCCAATTAAATGACGCAGGGGAGTACGAACGGCCTTCTGATGAAGGTATCAAAAATCAAAGGGACGAACGCGAGGCGTTATTGGACAGAATTAGAGAAAAGCTCGATAGCGGGGGGCAAGAGTATTTGCGGTGGCTTGGTGGTCTCGCTAATGATCGCCCTGCGCACTTTAGCCGAAAATGGGCGCAGCGCTGGGTATGCAAGCGCGCTTATGATTTAGGCTGGGATGAAGAACTATTCTCAGCGTTCGAGCGTTCCTGCTCGCGCGGGCGCGGTAAGGGTCCCCCTGCGAGTGCCATGGAGCGCGTCGGCAAGAAGTATCAATGGATAGGGCTTCATGAATTTCTTGCTCACTTATCAGACAATATGCACTGGATCGATCGCGGATTTAGTGATCTTGAAGATCGAGTCTATTACGGGCCATGGCAAATCTACAAGCGTGACATCGATCCCACGAACTGGCTTCGAAAAAATGGCGAGTATCGGACATTCCACAATAAACAGACGACGTGGTGGCAACCATACCGCTTTCCTATCGATCAATTTCAAGAGTTAGAGGACCAGCAATCCTATCTATGGGATCAGGAGAATCTACCGGATTTTTCTCTACTTCTGACCGCGAGAAAATCTGCTAAAGATCAAGAATGGTATGTTCTAAGCGGGTTTTGGTCGCAGAAACAAGGGAAGTCGGAAGAGGATAAAAAGGCCCCGCGACTTGATTGCTGGTTCAGGATAAATTCCATCATAGTCAGTGAAAGTGATTTTAATAAAGTAAAAAGAAAGACCTATAAAGAAAGTTTAATTGATCCCCATACTGTATCGATTCCGAAAGTTAGCGATGGATTCCTCGGTGAGTATCCCTGGCATCCGGTTTACGATCAGCTATCCAATTGGCAGGACGCAGAGTCTAGCTTTCGTGGTCTTATTCCCGCAAAACACATTGTTCCAGTATCTGAATATTTCCGGGAGCGGGGAAATTTCGATCACTCCATAGAAGAAACGTTGTCCATTTACCTACCGGCTAACGAACTGGTTAATGAACTTGGAATGGAAAAGGTGCCAAATGAGTTCGGAAACTGGAGGGTGGGAGAAGATATCGTTTTCACCGATCCCAGCGTTGAAGAGTACGGTCCAAGCTACGCCTTGATGCAAACAGAGGCACTGAACGAATGGATGGCAAAGAACAAATTGAAGATGCTTTGGCTCATTGGAGGAGAAAAACAGCTTTTCGCTTCGGATTTGGGATCGAGTGAGTTCTTTGGCCGCTTGGTCTATAGCGGCGTCTATTGGATGGAAAATGATCGTCCCGTAGGGAGTTTGCACGTTTGTAAAGGGGAATAGCGCATACGCCTAACGGTAGACCGAAGGACTGCGTCAGGAATACAGTTTATAGAGGCCCTGAGCCAACTAAAAAACCATGGCCTTAATGGCCTTTGAGTGTGGAAAGCGTATTGCAGCTTTGATCATTAATTCCCGCCGTCTAGCTAAAGCAGTCTATGAGATTGCGTTGAGAAATTACCATCTAACAAGGCCGTTAACGCGGACGCATTCTCGTTCGCTGCACTCACTACAAATGCGCCGGTTACGGCTGGTGTTAGCCGGATCTTCACGGAACTCAGATGGCACTTCCTGACAAGCACAACGTGGTGAGATTAGCCAGGGAAAATATCAGACTCCTGTCATTTCTCTAATCCGCCGTGAAGAAGGAGTCCTTTCGTGAGTCTCTTTACGAACAAGGTTTGGATGTGTCCGTGACGGGATCATTCATCAATCCCGGGACTTTAATCGGTTTCGCGTACGTCGGGCTTGTCTGGTTAAGGGAGGTTGAAGGAACTGGCTTCGAGAAAAAGATTCCCGACGTTGCGCTTGCCGGAGCGGACGAATGCTGGAGTTGCCTGAACGACACCATTACGAAGTGGCCCGAGGGCAAAGACGTAAAACTGCACCGTTACCTCAAAAGTATCCGCAACGCATTGAGTCATGGCCACGTCGAGTTCGGCGCACACAGTTACTTGCGACTATGGGATCAGAAAGGCCAGGGGGCGAACCCGCATACCGAGATCAAGATCCTGGCAACGAGACTTGGCGAACTCACAAGCGCAGTGGTCTCCAGAATTGTGGATTGAATTATGCTCACTAGCTCATACTAGGCTCAGATGGGTTTCACGTCGTAGCAACCGGCTAAATGCGATGGCGGCCCAACGGTGTTTGCTGCCGACGGGGCGACCAGCGTGCGGTGTGGGCCTCGGCACTCGCCGGTCGCCCCGTCGGCAGAGCCAAACGTTGGCCGGTCTCCGCGAGGCTGGCTTCGCGGGTCAGATTGGAGCTATCATTACGTGATATAGGATTTTTCCATGGCAAGGCATTTTGATGTCGTTGTCGAGAAAGACTCAGAGGGCTTTTTCGTTGCAAGTGTGCCAGCTCTCTCTGGCTGTCATACACAGGCACGCTCTCTTGATGAGCTGATGGAGCGCATCAAGGAAGCCATTGAGTTATGTATTGAAGTCCAGGAAGATGATATTGAGGAACTTGATTTTGTTGGGGTTCAGAGGGTTACGGTATAGGCGTGCCAAGGTACTCAGCGGTTACAGGTAAACGCCTAATTGTGGCACTCCAAAGGGCTGGCTTTCTCATTCAGAGGGTGAAGGGTAGTCATCATTTTCTTCGACACCCAGATGGGCGGACAACTGTCATTCCAGTGCATTCCGGTGAATCACTTGGGCCCGGATTGCTTGCCAAGGTGCTGCGTGATGTTGAGATCACAAGGAATGAACTGGAAGAGTTACTTGCTTGAGCGGAGATGCCGGCCAACAAGCCCCTCGAGTGAACAGGCCCCTATTTCCTCTCTGCTGCGCCACCACAATCTCCCTGCCTGCCACTCAGAGGCAGCGTTACCCAAAGCCGCGCAAACCTCATGGCGCTAAATCCATATAGAGGCCATGGTCTACGTGACGGCCGTAATCTGTGCCCTTTGGAAGATTGACCCCAAGGATATAAGCACATAGGCTTGACGGTTGAAATTGAAAATGTACATCCTTGTAGATAGTGTCTTCGTCTGATAGGGTTTTGCTGGTGATTAGGATGGGTTGAGTGATGCCGGGATTTTGGTGCGCAAATGTGATGCAATTTTCTAGTTCTTGCCTTGCTTGATATGGGCGATCGATCCACTTCACCTCAACCGCCCAGCGTGGTTGTTGGTCGGTTGCATCCAAGCTAACAATACCAATCTCTCCATCCTTCCACCTAGCGTAATACAGCTGCGCTCCCGGATTGCTTGCCAAGTGCCTCGAGACTCACCCCGTGGTCCTTTAGCACATTGGAGAGGTTTCAGATCTGCTGCAATGGCTTGATTGCTGGCAGAACACTTGCCAAAGCCTGCTTCGTGAGCTTCAGGTCATGGCTGGTTTGCATCCGCAGCCAAAAGCCTTCACTCAATCCAAAGAAACGGCAGAGGCGCAGATCGGTGTCGGCGGTGATCGCCAGCTGCCCCTTCACGATCGCTTTGATGCGGCAAGTTTGTGGTAGTCAACGATCTCAACCTCCTCTGGCGTAGGTCAACTGCGGGAAGTGTCGGCGGCGTGAAGGGCCTCAGGGCAGCACCCGCGCCGCGAGCTGCTGCAGGCGCCGATCAGTGGTGATCAGGGTGGCGGCCTCGCGCCGGGCCAGGGAGAGATAGAGGCAGTCGTAGACAGGGTGGCCGAGGTGGCAGGCTAAAGCCAGGGCCTCGGCCTGCAGATGCCGGTCTGGCTCCACGCGGTCCACCAGGTCGCTTGCGTCGGCCAGAAGCTGCTGGGGATCCAGACCCGCCAGCTGCTCAGCCCGCTGCAACTTCCAGATGGCGTTGGCCACCTCGGTGAGCATCAACGCCGGTGCCAGCACGAGCGGCGCGGCGCGGATCAGCTCCGCCAGGCCCGCAGCGGTGGGGTCACCGAGAATCAGACGTACGGCTGCCGAGGCATCGAGCACGCAGGCGAGCGCCATCAGCGCTCTCGGTCGGCGCGGATCAGATCTTCAGGCGTCTGATCCCAGGCAACGGCTGTCTGCTGGGGTCCACGTAGGGCGATGCGATCCAGCACCTCTCGGCGCCGCTCGCGCCGATCAACGCCGGCAACGGCCTCCAGATCCGCCAGGGCCTGCTGGCCGAGGCTGCGCTTGTGGGCCTGGGCGCGGTGCTGCAGAAGCCGGTGCAGCGGCTCGGGCAGATCGCGGATCTGCAGGGATGGCATGGCCACGCCCATTCACTGAGGCCAACCATATTACTTACCTTGCATGCATACTGCATGCAAGCAAGAGCTGCGGCGGCCCCGGCGGGTGGAAGCCGCAGCTGGCAAAGCCTCGCGGCTCGGGCGGCGGAAGGCTGCAGCCAACCCGGTGCCGATCGCTCTGGATGCCGCCCCAGTGCCAGCCGTAAAAAATTCCACCTAGGAGTTTATTGGCGGATTTCCCAGCTTTGACCAAAAAGCGGATGACCGGATTCGAACCGGCGACGTTCAGCTTGGGAAGCTGACATTCTACCACTGAATTACATCCGCAAATTCAAATAATCTGATCACGCAATTGTGATCACAAGAGTGCAGCCGGGATAAGCCCATGCTGCAGTGGCCATACTAGCAAGCCAGATCCCAGCCGCAACTGGGAGAAGCGCCGCCCCAGGGTTCAGACCACCGGGGCGAACGCTTGCTTCGCCAGGGCTAATGGCTCAGACCGCCAGGACGGCGGCGCAGGCTGCCACCCCGGCGCCCGCTTGGCCCCGATGCAGCCCCAGCCCCTGCAGGGTGGCCTCGATCGCAGCCACGGCGATGAGTACGTCGCGGTCGCACACGAAGCCCAGGTGACCGATACGAAACACCTTGCCCTTGAGGTGGTCTTGACCGCCGGCCAGCAGGATGTCAAAGCGCTGTTTCACCGCCTTGCGCAGTTCTTCCGCGTCGATGCCCGCCGGGGCGACGGCGGTGATCGCCGGGCTGCCGTGACCCTCGGCGGCATAGAGGGGCAAGCCCATGGCCAGCATGCCGGCCTGGGCCGCATCGCGGTGGCGGGCATGGCGGGCAAAAATGGCCTCCAGCCCCTCCTGCTGCATCATCTCCAGGGCCGCCTCCAGGGCGTAATAGAGATTTACCGCCGGGGTGAATGGATTGCTGTCGGCTTTGGCCGATTTGCGGTATTTGCCCAGATCGAAATAGAACTTGGGCAGGTCGGAGCGCTCGTAGGCCTGCCAGGCCCGATCGCTCATCGCCACGAAGCCCAGGCCCGGCGGCATCATGTAACCCTTCTGGGAGCCGGAGCCCACCACGTCGAGCCCCCAGGCCTCCATCGGCACGTTGCAGGCACCGAGGCTGGTGACGCAGTCGGCGATGGTGAGCGCCGTGCCGTGGTTTTTAACGTGGCCGGCGATCGCCTCCAGGTCGTTGATCACCCCGGTGGAAGTTTCCGAATGGGTGAGGATCACGGCCTTGATCGCCTTGGCGGTGTCCGCCTCCAAGGCGGCGCGGAAGGCCTCGGGATCGAGCGGCTGGCCCCACTCGGCCTTGATCACCTGCACCTCAAGCCCATAGGCCTTGGCCAGCTTCACCCAGCGCTCGCCAAATTTGCCGTTGTCGCCGCAGAGCACCCGGTCGCCCTTGCTCAGCACATTGATGATGCCGGCCTCCATGGCGGCGGTGCCGCTGCCGGCCAGCACCAGCACATCGCCGCTGGTTTGGTGCAGCCACTTGAGCTGCTCGGTGGTGCGCTTAACGATCTTTTGAAAATCGGCGCTGCGGTGGCCGATCGGATGCCGGCTCATCGCCAGCAGGACTGTTTCCGGCACCGGGGTGGGGCCGGGGATCATCAGGGTCAGCTTGTCCTGCATGGGGGTGTCTAAGGGCGGCGCGGCGCTGGCGCAATCGACCACCATAAAAAACTGTCATCTGCCCCCCTGCCTTGGCCGATCCCCCCCGCTGCGGCTACACCCTGCCGGTATGGCTGGCCGCCGCCGCCTGCGCCGCCGTGGCGGCCCTGCGCGGCGAGCCCTGGCAGGCCGAGCGCTGGCTGGATCTGCTGGAGCCGGCGGGCCTGGCGCCGGTGCCGGTGCGGGCGGCCGCGGCCCTGGGCGATGGCTGGAGCCTGGCGGAGAGCCGCTGCGACCCCGGCGATGGCCTCGATCTCACCCGCGGCCTGGCGGTGTGGGCGCTGGCCCGCTGGCTGGAGCCTGCCCCTGCCAGCTCTGGCGCCAAAGGCGGGGAGGACACCCGAGGAGAGCAGAAAGCAGAGGAAGGGCAGCAGCCAGATCAAGATCAACACCCCTGGCTGCAGCTGGAGGCCGGCGAGGGGGTGGGAATAATCGCCAGCAGCGGCCAGCTGTGTATCTCGGCCTATGCCCGCGCCCTGCTGCACGCCAACCTGCGGCCCCTGGTGCCCGCCGGCCGGCGCCTGCAGCTGCGGGTGGTGTTGCCCAGCGGCAGACAGCTGGCGGAGCGCACCAGCAACGCGGCCTTCGGGGTGGTGGAGGGGCTGGCGCTGATTGGCACCCAGGCAGCCAGCCAGGCCAGCGCCGATCCCGCCCAGCTGCAACTCACCCTCGACAGCCTGGCGGCGCGGTTGGCGGCGGCGGACTTTGGCGGCGAGTTGATCCTGGTGCTGGGCGAAAACGGCCTCGATCTGGCGCCGCGGCTGGGCTTGCCGGCGCCGCTGCTGTTGAAGGTGGGCAACTGGCTGGGGCCGGTGCTGGTGGCAGCCGGCCAGGGGGGGGTGAAGCGGCTGCTGCTGTTTGGTTATCACGGCAAGTTGATCAAATTGGCGGGCGGCATCTTCCACACCCACCACCACCTGGCCGACGGCCGCGCCGAAATCCTCACCGCCCTGGCGGCCCTGGAGGGCCTGGCCGGCCCCGCTCTGGAGGCGCTGCACGGCGCCGCCAGCGTCGAGACGGCCCTGGCGGAACTGCAGGCCTGCCAGCCAGAGCTGGCCAGCCGGTTGCGGGCGCGGCTGGCGGCCACGATTGAGCGGCGCACGGCTCAATACCTGGCCCGCCACGATGCCGCCGGCATGGAAGTGGGGGCGGTGCTGTTTGATCGCGGTCGCCAGGTGTGCGCCGTGGGGCCCATCGGCGCCCATTGGTTAGCTAGTTAGTTGGCCAACTAACTAGCTGGCTAGGCCAAGCCAAGCTGGCAAGCCAGGCCAAGGCGTGACCTCAACAGCCAGTGCCTTGGGGCAACAGCCAGTGACTTGCGGCAACAGCCCGGGGGCACCAGGAGCCAGAGAGGGAATTAAGCAGGCAATTGACAGCCGCCCACCAGCAATAGCTTCCCTGCCATAGCTTTCCCACAATGGTTATCCCGCAATGATTATCTCGCAATGTTTGCCCTGCGGATATTCGCCTTGCGGATGCTTGCCCTGCGGATGTTTAGCTGAATCGGCGGTGCCACTGCGGGGGCTCAATTGAGCACAGTCAACTGGCGGATGCCCAACCGCTGAATGCTGGTCGCCACCTGCTGGAGCGCTTTTCGATCTGGCAGACAAATGCAGCCCACGCCGGGGAAGCAGTTGTGGATGCCGAGGGCGGAGCGGCTGGTGCTGAATTGGGGCTGTAGATCGATCCAGAGGTCCTGACCCCAGGGTTGCGGCGCCCCCAGGCGGTAGCGGCCCGGCGGCAGCGGCGCGGCGTTGCCCGGTGACCAGCGGCGATCGTGCAGTTGGCGCTGGCGCGCCCCGGAAGCCGCCTGCCAGCTGGCCAGCAACCTGCGGCCATCCCTCAGCTGCAGCAGCCAGATCGGATCGCCACTGGCGAAGCTGCGGCGGCTGCGCTCCAGGGTGAGCAGGGCCTCGGCAGCGGCCACCTGGGGAAACAGGGCCAAGATCAACCCCAGCAACTGACCCATTCCACGGCAGCGACTCGGCATACCCATCAGCTCAGCAGGCAAACAACCCGATCAGCATGCAACGGATTGAGCAACCGTGGATTAAGCGGCAAAGGATTGAACAGCCAAAGGATTGAACAGCCATGGATTTAGAAGCCATGGATTTAGAAGCCATGGATCCGGGGCGGTGAATTGGGAACAGTGGATTGGCAACAGTGGATCGGAGTCAGGGGATGGGGGCACTGAATCGGGGGCACTGAATCGGGGGCAGTGGATCGGGGCAGTGGCTGGGGGCGCAGTGGATCGCAAGCACTGGATAAAGACACTGAACCCGAACAAAGAGCCCCAGACTTAAAGATATCGAACTGGTACAGAAGTCGAGCCGGAATGAAAAGCCAAGCCGGAGGCGATAAAGGCGGCTCTAAAATACCAAGATCCATCGATGCCGCGCCGCGAGAAGCGCTGCGGCGACTGGCCTATCTCTCGCTCATGCGAGTTGAATGGGCAATTTTTTAGGTGCCTATAAGCCGAACCGATAGCAACAAATTGCTGCCCAACCAGCCCCGCTGGCCCGGCCGGCGATGGGCCCGGATACCAGCACAAGTGACGCCGCTAACCGGAACGGCCGCCGGGATCGGCCTAGGGTGGTCCGAATGACCAGGGCCGTGCAGCAATGACCAGCATCGACGCCACGTCGCAGTCGTCTCGCCGGCCGGCGATTGTGATTCTCGACTTCGGCTCCCAGTACTCGGAGCTGATCGCCCGGCGGGTGCGCGAAACCGAGGTGTTCTCCCTGGTGCTGGGCTACACCACCACGGCTGAGGAGCTGCGCCAGCTGGCCCCCCGGGGCTTGATCCTCAGCGGCGGGCCCAATTCGGTATACGAGGAAGGGGCGCCGGTGTGCGATCCGGCGATCTGGGAGCTGGGCATTCCGGTGCTGGGCGTGTGCTACGGCATGCAGCTGATGGTGCAACAGCTGGGCGGATCGGTGGTGGCGGCCGGCCGCGCCGAATACGGCAAGGCGCCGCTGCACGTGGATGATCCGATCGACCTGCTCACCAATGTGGAGAACGGCTCCACGATGTGGATGAGCCACGGCGATTCGGTGGAGCGGCTACCGGATGGCTTTGTACGCCTGGCCCACACAGACAACACGCCGGAAGCGGTAATTGCCAACCAAGAACGTCGTCTCTATGGCGTGCAATTTCACCCGGAGGTGGTGCATTCCAGCTGCGGCATGGCGATGATCCGCAATTTTGTTTACCACATCTGTGGCTGCGAAGCCGATTGGACCACCGCCACCTTCATCGACGAAGCCCTGGCCGAAGTGCGGGAGCAAGTGGGTGACAAGCGGGTGCTGCTCGCCCTATCTGGCGGCGTTGATTCCTCCACGCTCGCCTTCCTGTTGCACCGGGCGATTGGCGATCGACTCACCTGCATGTTCATCGACCAGGGGTTCATGCGCAAAGGTGAACCCGAATTCCTGGTGGAGTTCTTCGATAAGCGCTTCCATATCAATGTGGAATACATCAATGCTCGGGAGCGCTTCATTTCCAAACTCGCCGGCGTCACCGATCCAGAGGAAAAACGCAAACTGATCGGCACCGAGTTCATCCGCGTATTTGAAGAGGAGAGCAAGCGGCTCGGCCCCTTTGATTACCTGGCCCAGGGCACTCTCTATCCCGATGTGATTGAGTCGGCTGGCACCAACATCGACCCCAAGACCGGCGAGAGAGTGGCGGTGAAGATCAAGAGCCACCACAATGTGGGTGGCCTGCCAAAGGATCTGCAGTTCAAGTTGGTGGAGCCCCTGCGCCGCCTGTTCAAAGACGAGGTGCGCAAGGTGGGCCGCAGCCTCGGCCTGCCCGCCGAGATCGTCGGCCGCCAACCCTTCCCCGGGCCCGGCCTGGCTATCCGCATCCTCGGGGAAGTTACCAGTGAAAAGCTCAACATCCTGCGCGATGCCGACCTGGTGGTGCGGGAAGAAATCCGCGCGGCCGGCCTCTACGACCAGATCTGGCAGGCCTTCGCCGTGCTGCTGCCCGTGCGCAGTGTCGGCGTGATGGGCGACAAGCGCACCTACGCCTTCCCGGTGGTGCTGCGCTGCGTCTCCTCAGAAGACGGCATGACCGCCGACTGGTCGCGGCTGCCCTATGAGCTGATGGAGAAGATCTCCAACCGCATCGTTAATGAAGTGAAGGGGGTAAATCGGGTGGTGATGGATATCACCAGCAAGCCCCCCGGCACGATCGAATGGGAGTAGGGCAGGTGCTGGCCTTCCCAGGCCAGCTTCGATAGCATCAAGTCCCAGCTCCTTGGCGCCTTGTCTGCCGCTCCCGCGACCACCACCTCGCCGTCCGGCAACCAGGAGCCTGACTTGCAGCGGCGGCTGCAGCAGGACAGCATCCAACTGGCCGGCCGCACCATCTATCTGAATCCCTTTCTCTACTGGCGGCGCTTTGACGCCAACACCGACCGCTGGCTGCGGGAACCAGGCCAGCTGCAGGAAGAGCAGATCGCCCTCAACCGCAGCCGCTTTTACCCAGAGCTCGACTGGCAGCTGCTGGAGGAGGAGCAGCGCCAGATCTGCGATGGCGCCGTGGAGATGTTCCTCAAAACCCTTGAGCTGATCATCACCTTCAACCCCGAGCTCACCGCCGGCCAACTGCTGGAGGTGGAGCGCAAGATGGCCGTCACCAAAAAGCGGGCCTTTGAGCGCTGGGTGGACCGCTCCTTGAAGCGCCGCCAACGGGAGGAGAGCCGCGACCGCCGCCGCTTTGATCGCGAGCGCAGCCTGCGCTCCTGGGGCGAGTGGCTGGGGCTTGAGACCACCCGTCAAGCGGTGCTGCCCCTGGCGGCGCTGGTGGTGCTGGCGATGGGGAGCGGCTGGTGGTGGGGCAGCCGCCAGGTCTGCCGGCCCCTAGTGGTCGCTCCGGCCGTGGGCAGGCCAAACTGAAGCTATACGCGCCTGTCAGCCGCCATGGCCACCGATCCCCTCGATGCCCTGAGGCTGACCCTGATGCAAGACCTGCTACCCGTGGGCATGGCCATGGTGGAGCGGGCCCGCAAGGGTGGCCCCCGCGAGGTGCTGGCCGCCTTTGATGGCAACAGCGCCGATCCCCTCGGCCAGCTGCGAGAAGAGGGCGAACCGATCGCCAGCCAGATGCGGGAGGGCCTCGATCGCCTCAGCCCCGGCCTGGGCAATCCGGTGATGAAGGTGGAGGTGCGCGACGTGGCGGCCGAACCCTCCAGCCCGGCCGACGCCCAGGAGCTCAACGAAGCCCTGCAGCGCATCGCCAGCCGCCTGGAAGAACTGCAGCGACAGCTACCCCCGATCACTGAGAGCCCCGACCGAGCAAATTAATTTGCCAATCAAATCAATCAACTAACTAACTAACTAACTAACTAACTAACTAACTAACTAACTAACTAACTAACTAACTAACTAACTAACTAACTAACTAACTAACTAAACAAATTCCCAGTTGACTAGAGTGCCCAACTGACTATGGCCCGCGCCAAAGCCCAGCCTTCCCGCCACTGCGGCATGGGCCAACAGCCAGCCGCCTTGATGTTGATCGTGCTGCTGTTCAGCTCTGCCATGGTGGTGCGCCTGGCCTGGTTGCAACTGCTGCATGGGTCGGAGAATCGGGCCCGTGCCGACGACAACCGCATCCGCCTGATGCCCCGCAATCCCATGCGCGGCCGGCTGCTGGATCGCAACGGCGCGGTACTGGGCACCAGCCGACTCACCTATGGCCTCTACCTCCAGCCCCAGGAATTGCGCAAAGACCAGTGGCCGGCCCTGCGGGATCGCCTGGCTCAGGTAGTCGGCCTGCCGGCGGCCCAGCTGGAACAGCGACACCAGCAGGGCGACCACGGCGATGGCTTTCGCATCGAGCTGGCCAACCCCCTGACCCCCGAGCAGGTGCTGCGCTTTCGCGAGCAATCCGGCCAGCTGCGCGGCGCGGAGGTGGATGTGGACGTGATGCGCAGCTATCCCCATGGCCCGCTGGCCTCCCACGTACTCGGCTACACCAGCGGCATCACGGAAGAGGAATACAAGCAGCTGGAGCCCAAGGGCTACCGGATTCGCGATCGGGTGGGTCGCAGCGGCATTGAGAAAGCCTATGAGGCCCATCTGCGCGGTGAATGGGGCGGCCAGCAGGTGGAGGTGAATGCCGCCGGCCAGGTGCAGCGCGTGCTGGGGGACAAACCGGCCCGGGCCGGCAAAGACCTGCGCCTGACGCTGGACCTGCCCCTGCAACAGGCCGCGGAACGGGCCCTCGACAAGGTGGGCAAGGGGGCGATCGTGGCCATGGATCCCCAGACCGGGGCGATCCGTGCCATGGCCAGCCGACCCAACTTCAATCCGAATCTGTTCTCGCCCGGTCCCACCATGGCCGAATGGGAGGCGCTGAATGGCCCTAACGCGCCGCTGCTGAATCGCGCCTTTCAGGGTTTTCCGCCGGCCAGCACTTTCAAAATCATCACCACCATCGCCGCCCTGGAATCGGGCAAGTTCAACGCCAACTCCAAGGTGATGACGATGAACTCTTTCTGCTATGCGGGGCTCTGCTACGGCGACCACGGCGCCCACGGCGCCATCGGCTTCCCCATGGCCCTAGCGGTGAGCAGCAACACATTTTATTATCAGTTAGGCCTGCAGATTGGGCCAGATCAGCTATTTGCCGCTGCCCGGCGCCTGGGTTATGGCAGCGTCACGGGGCTGGAGCTGCGGGGCGAGGAAAGCTCGGGATTACTGGGGGATCAAGCCTGGAAAAAGCGGGTGCTGGGGGAACCCTGGACCCCGGTGGACACGATCACCTCCTCGATCGGCCAGGGGGCCCTGCAGGTGACGCCGATCCAGATGGCACGCATGTATGCAGCGGTAGCGAATGGCGGCTGGCTGGTAACGCCCCACCTGGTGGAACGCCCCACGCCGCGGCGCTGGCTCGCTCTCAAGCCCGTCACCCTGGCGGTGGTGCGCGATGGCCTGCGCCAGGTGGTGACCAACGGCACGGCCACGCTCCTCAACGACCCCAAGCTGCCGCCGGTGGCCGGCAAGACCGGCACCGGCGAGGATCCGCCCCGCCCCGACCATGCCTGGTTTGGCGGCTACGCCCCCGCCGACAAGCCCAGCCTGGTGATCATCGCCTTTGGCGAGAATTCCGGCGGCTATGGCGGCACCGTGGCGGCACCGATGGTGAAGGCGCTGATGACCACCTGGTTTCGCGGCCGCTGAACCAGCAGCAGCCGGGGAGAGCCTGGAAAAGGCGATTTCAGCGGTTAGCTCAAGCCACCAGCTGGTCGACGGGCCGACTGGTGGGGCCGGCCTGAGAGTCCAGCAGATTGCGGTAGTAGCGCCGCAATTGCGCGGTGGCGCCCGCCCAGCCCCAGGCTTCCGCCTCCCGGCGGGCATGGAAACTCAATATTTGGCGTTGCTCTTGATCGCCCAGCAGCCGCAGCACCGCCGCGGTGAGGCTGGCGGCGCCGCCGTCCTCGCCATCGGGCTCGTATAGGCAGCCATTCACCCCATCGGTGACGATGTCGGGGATGCCGCCCCGGTTGGCCCCCACCACCGGGCAGCCCGCCGCCATCGATTCCAGCAGCACCAGGCCCAGGGTTTCGGTGCTGGAGGGAAACACAAAGGCGTCGCCACTGGCATAGGCGGCCGCCAGCTCCTCCCCGGCCAGGTAGCCCACAAAGGTCACCGGCAGCCCGCTGAAGATCTCCTCCAGGCGGCTGCGGTGGGGCCCATCGCCCACCAGGGCCAAGCGGGCATCGGGCAAGGCCTCCAGCACCGGCTTGATCCGCTCGATCTGCTTCTCGGCCGACAGCCGACCGATGTAGAGCAGCAGCTTGCCGGTGTCGCTGTGGCCCCCCAGCAGCCGCTCTCGGCTGGCGCTGCTGCGCAGCTCCGGTCTGAACATCTCGGTATCGACGCCCCGCTGCCACAGGGCCGTATGCAGGATGCCCTTGTCGCTGAGTTCGGCCACCATGGCCGTGGAGGTGCAGAGATTGAGTTGGGCCTGGTTGTGGGCGGCCTTGAGCAGTTCCCACAGCAGGGGTTCCAGCAGACCCATGCCGTAGTGCTCCAGGTATTTGGGCAGGTGGGTGTGGTAGCTGGCCACCAGCGGATAGCCCTTGGTCTTGGCCAGCCAGATACCCCCCAGGCCCAACACGGCCGGGTTGATCACATGCACCAGATCGGGGCTGAAATGATCAAGCGCCTCTGCCACCGCCGGGCGGGGCAGGGCCAACTTCAATTCCGGGTAGAGGGGCAGCGGCATCGCCGGCACCCCCATCACCCAGGCGCCCATGTACTGCTCAGGGGCCCCTTCCGGGCAAAAAATCAGCACCTCATCGCCGGCTTCCACCAGGTGGCGCACGGTCTTGGTGAGCCGGGTGACGATCCCATCCACCTTCGGCAGGAAGGTCTCGGTAAACAGGGCGATCTTCAAGGGGTCACCCGCTGCCTCAGGCCTTGGAGATGGCGGCGGCCTGCTGGCTGGTCCAGGCCGACACACAGGGGATGCGGCTGCGATCGCAGCGATCGGCCCAGCGGCGAGCCACCTCCACCACCTCCCGCAGCAAACCGTCATCGAGGGTGGTGGGCTGCAGGCCCAGTTCGATGAAGCAACGGTTGTCCACGATCAAATCGTTTTCGATCGCCTCCTTGCGCGGATTGGGCAGGAAGTTGAGCTCGGCGCCGGTGAGCGCCGCCACCTTCTTGGCCAGCTCGCCCACCTGGTGACTCTCGGTCATCTGGTTGAAGATCTTCACCTTCTCGCCGGCGGCCGGCGGGTTTTCCAGGGCCAGCTGCACACAGCGCACCGAATCGCGGATGTGGATGAAGGCGCGGGTCTGGCCGCCGGTGCCGTGAACGGTGAGCGGATAGCCAATCGCCGCCTGCATCAAAAAGCGGTTGAGCACGGTGCCGTAATCGCCGTCGTAGTCGAAGCGGTTGGTGAGCCGGGGATCCTGCTCGGTGAGCTCGGTATTGGTGCCCCAGACAATGCCCTGGTGCAGGTCGGTGACGCGGATGCGATCGTTTTTGTTGTAGTAAAAAAACAGCAACTGATCGAGCGTCTTGGTCATGTGATAGACGCTGCCCGGATCGGTGGGGTGCAGGATCTTCTCGGTGAAGCGGCTGCCATCGGACTGGGGCACTTCCACCGTGAGGTAGCCCTCGGGGATGGTGGCGCCGCGGTGGGAGCCGTAGCCATAGACGCCCATGGTGCCCAGGTGGACGATGTGGCAATCCAGGCCGCTCTCCACAATCGCCACCAGCAGGTTGTGGGTGCCGTTGACGTTGTTATCGACGGTGTAGCGCTTGGTGGCGCTGGTCTTCATCGAATAGGGGGCGGCCCGCTGCTCGGCGAAGTGCACCACCGAATCCGGCTGCTCGCTGCGCAGCAGCTGCAACAGTCCGTCGTAATCCTGGGCGATGTCCAGGTTCACGAAGCGCATGGCCCGGCCGCCCAGCTGCTGCCAGGCCAGGAGCCGGTCCTGAATGGTGGCGATCGGAGTGAGCGACTCAATCCCCAGATCTACGTCGATCTTGCGGCGACTGAGGTTGTCGACCAAGACCACATCATGGCCGGCATCGGCCAGGTTCACAGCGCAGGGCCAGCCGCAAAAGCCGTCACCGCCGAGAACGAAAACCTTCACCCCTGACTCCTGCAGTGCGAGCGGATGCTCCGAAGCGCAAGCTACTACAGGCGTCTGGCCAAGCCGATCAACTGCCAATCAACTGATCCGGGCCGCCACTGCCATCAGCACCAGCACCAGCCCCACGCCAAGGCTCCAGAGCAGCCTGGCGTTGACGCCGCTGGTTTCGCCCTGCTCCATCACCACCATGCGGGGCTCCTTGGCAAAGGCGTTCAGGCGCCCACCGTCCTCTTCCGTGACCTGCATCCGCTGACAGCAACAGGCTGGTCAAGATATGGAGGCCGGCCCAATCCGTTGGCCAGTTGGCACGGAACTTCACGAGCTGGCGCTGGCCAACCGGCGGTCAGCCAGCCGGCGGCGGCCAGACCAGCCAAGGGCAAATCAGCTGCGGGGCCAATTCAGCCGGGGCCCATTCAGCTGCCGACGCGGCCGCTGCTGGGGGAGCTGGGGCTGGCTTGGGCTCGCATCGGCAGTCGGCCGGCCCGAAAGGCGCTGCGGCCGGCCTCGGTGGCCAGGGCCATGGCCCTGGCCATGGCGGCGGGGTCCCCGGACAGGGCGATGGCGCTGTTGATCAGCAGGGCATCGGCCCCCATCTCCATCGCCTGGGCGGCCTCGCTGGGCACGCCAATGCCTGCATCCACCACCACCGGCACCCGGGCGCTCTCGATGATCAGGGCGATATTGGCGGCGTTGCGGATGCCCTGCCCGGAACCAATGGGCGAACCCAGGGGCATCACCGTGGCACAGCCGGCCTCCTCGAGGCGCTTGGCCAGCAGCGGATCGGCATTGATGTAGGGCAGCACGGTGAAGCCCTCTCGCACCAGCTGTTCGGCGGCCTGCAGGGTGCCAATCGGATCGGGCAGCAGGTGCCGGCTGTCTGGAATCACCTCCAGCTTCACGAAATTGTTGTCCTCTTGGCCCGCCAGCTTGGCCAGTTCGCGCCCCAGCCGCGCCACCCGAATCGCCTCCTCCGCGGTGGCGCAACCGGCCGTGTTGGGCAGCATCCAAATCCGCTGCCAGTCGATCGCCTGCATCAGTCCCTGGTGGCCAGCGGCCTGGCTCTGCACGCGGCGCACAGCCACGGTGACAATCTCGCAACCGCTGGCGACCAGGCTGGCCGCCATCAGCTCCATGCTTGGGTATTTGCCGCTGCCGGTCATCAGCCGGCTGGTAAAGCGGCGCCCCCCGATCGTCAGGGCATCATCCAGCAAATCCCCCGAGGGGGCGCCTGGCGACTCGCCGGGGGACTCGCCGGATCCGGGCTGTGGCGCTGCTGGAACAGTCGATGAATCGGCCACGGCGCCTGGAAGGGAACGGTCCTAGCCTCCCATCAGCCCTAACCACCTGTCGTGTACCGCGCTCTTCTGCTAGCCGTCGCTGCCTTGCTAGCCCCCGCCCCTTGGCTGGCCTCCGCCTCCATCGCCGCCCCGGCCATGTCGGCCCCCGCCACCAAGGCCATGCCGTCCCCCGCCACCACGGCGATGCCGTTCCCCGCCTACGTGCCGTTCAAGGCGCCTAAGCCCGCCAGCTTCGGGGAGCTGAACCAGGCCACTGGCAGCCAGTCCACTGCTGTGCAAACCTTCGATACCGCCGGCCGCGCCCAGGTAATCGCCCGCGAACTGCCCCGCTTCTGGAGCGGCAGCTACCAGGGGTTCGCCAGCGGCGCGGCGGTACCGGTGCAGTTGAAGCTCAGCGGCGCCAAGGCCATCGGCCAGGTGGTGGAGCTGCGCGGCGACATCAGCATTGAGGGGGTGAGTTCCCCAGTGCAGGGCACCATCAGCGCCGAATCCGACCAGCTGGATCTATTGGTGTTGGGCAACCAGCTGGGCGGCGGCCTCCAGCCAGGTGGATCTTTTCAGGGGCTGCAGGGTCTGGAACTGAGCGGCTGGAACGCAAACCGGCTTACCGAAATGGGCGGTCGGCTATCCCTGAGCCCATCGGGCAGTGGCGCCGCGCCAGCAGCCAGCAAAGGCGGCCGCCCCCAGCCGATTCCTGGCATGTGGTAAGCAGCCACAGGCAATTAATTAGCAAGAGTTAATCAAGGGCGCCTCGAAATTGCCCATTCCGCTCGCAATAACGGAGGGCTGTTCGGTTGTCGCAACACTTCTCGCGGCGCGGCATCGAAACACCTTGTTTTTTGAGGTGCGCTTATGCTGGAACCCGGCCAAGCGACTGGCCAGCCAAGGAACTTCTGGAAAACAAAACCAGGGCCAAATGAGCCCTGACTCCGCAGAGGCTCCTGGGTGACAGGATCGCCGCATAGCGGTTATCCCGAGTCTCCCTACCCTTGGCTACTGGTAACGCCACATGCGAGAGCAGGATGTCAGACGAAAACGAATTATGGGTGACCTAATTAAACACCCTGAGCAGCAATGACGGCCATTAATCCCCTGGGCCAAAGCAGCCAAAGATCAATCTACAGGCGTCAATCAGGGGAATAAATACTCGGCAAAATAAAGAATGCTGACCCGCAAGGAACACACATACATCGGCTTGGATTCCGAGCCCCTACTAATACAATAATGGATTTCCGCACAAGGACAGCGAACATAAGAATATCTCAAAAGCCTCTACCTATCTTGAAATGCTTTTTCAGAAAAAGCAGACGGGGTTCATTTTAGGCGCCGAGCTGCCACACATAAAGGAATTACTATCTGCAAAAACCAGACAGGCCTCAGGCCACATTGCGAGCCCCCGCCTTACGCTCTAGCAATTTTAACCGTTTTTGAGCCGTTTTGTTATTGGCATCCAAGCCGAGGACCGTTTGATATGCGGCTTCCGCTTCGTCAAATTTTTGCTGTTTTTCCAGCGCAAAGGCCAAATTGTTAAGGGCTACCGGGTAATCCGGCTTGTCCGCCAGGGCTTGGCGGTAATGGCGAATGGCGGTCTTGTAGTTGTTCTTGGCCGCCAAAGCAAAGCCCAGGGCGTTCTGGATCAAAGCCCTGGCCTCGGAGGGTTCGCCATCGGCATCAGCCCGCTTGGCGGCCAGCTTGAGGCTGTCCAGCGCCTGGTCGTACAGGCGTTTACGCAGCTGTACGGAAGCCAATTCATAGAGCTGGGAGGCCTGGGCGGAGGCCGTGTTAGCACTCTCGCCCTCTAGCCGCGCCAGGGTGACCTCATCGCCGCGCACCCGCCAGATCTGGCGGGCGACGACCACGGCCGCGCCCCCCAGCAGCACAATGAGACCGATCAGATAGGCCTGGGGGAGAAGAGAATCCATTGAGACCTAACTGTGCACCGACCTGAACAATCGTTGAGTGGGGCTCTAATCAGCCCTGGGCGGCGCCCACCACATTGGTGAAGCAGGCCGGATCCACTACCGCCAACTGGGCCAGCATCTTGCGATTCAGGCGCACATCGGCCTTTTTGAGACCACCGATCAAACGGCTGTAGCTGAGTCCGTTAATACGGGCTGCAGCGTTGATGCGGGCAATCCAAAGGCGACGAAAATCGCGCTTGCGGCGGCGACGATCGCGGTAGGCATTACACAGCGCCTTCATCACCCGCTGGTTGGCGGTACGGAACAGGGAACCGTTGCCGCCGCGGAAGCCACGGGCTAAGCGAAGAACCTTGTTGCGGCGTTTACGGGCGACGTTGCCCCTCTTGACGCGGGCCATGGCAAAAAATGCAGTGAATCTGAAGTGGATCTAAAAGGTGAATCGCAAACGGGAAGGGCCAGGGCCTGGAGCTCAGGCGTAAGGGAGCATGGCACTCACGTTGTCTGCATCGCGCTCGTCGACGACGGCCATGGTGCCGAGATAGCGCTTCCGCTTGGGGCTCTTGTGATCGAGCAGGTGGCTGCGGAAGGCACGGCGGCGCATGAATTTGCCGCTACCGGTGGCCTGGAACCGCTTGGCGGCAGCTTTGCGGGTCTTGAGCTTCGGCATGTCTGGCGGCGCGGACGCAAACAAACAGCCTACGCCGTCGCCTTCCCCCCTCTGGCGCGATTGGCCGGGCAGGTGACTGGCCCTCCAAAGAGCAGATGTTTTCGGCAGAGTTAAAAACGCGGTCATGCGCCGCGCCCCAAGCTCGGCCACTGCCATTCCAGAAGGGCCAGTGCCTGCTTGCCGTCGTGATGGCCGCAGGTTGAGCAGGTCAATCCCCCACCAGCACCATCTGTTCAGCCCTGTCCCCCAGCCGGTTTCCCCTTGCCACGCCATGTTTTTTTGCGGCTAGCCCTGGTGCTGGCCCTCTCCGGCCCGGGGATCGGGGCGGGGGGCTGTCGGGCTGAACCGCCGGCAGGGCAGGGGCAGCGAGCGGCCGTCGCCCCTGCCCTGCCGCTGCATTGGCCGGTGCCGGCGGCGCCGCCGCTGACGGGGCCCCAGCCGCTGCTGTGGGTGGGCCTGGCGGCCCAACTGCGCGGGCCGGGCGAGCTGTATCTCGATAGCGCCGCGGGCTCCCTACGGCTGCGGGATGCCGCGGGAGTGCAGCTGGAAGCGCCCCAGCTGGCGCTGCGCTGGACGCGGCAGCGCCTGGCTCGCCCCCTGCATATCCGGCGCCTGGTGCTCGGTCCCTTCGCCAGCTACGAGAGCGCCGCAGCGGTGGCGGAGCGCTGGCGTTTGGCCGGTGCCCAACCGCTCGTGGCCCGCCCCGGCGACTGGGAGGTGTGGGCCCCGCCCGAATCCCCTCCCTTGCCTGGGCAACAACAGCCTCCATTGCCTGGGCAACAGCCGGCCCTGCCTGGGCAACAGCCGGCCCTGCCTGGGCAACAGCCGCGCCTGCTGGAACTGCATGAAACCTGGACCTGGCAACCGGCGCTTAGGCGAGCTGGGCGCTGGCAGCCATTGCAGGGGCCGCTGCAATTGGCGGCACCCGGTGGTCTGCGCTGGAAGGGGGGTGTCTATCCCGGTAACTTCCGGCTGCAGGCCGATGCCCATGGCGGCTGGACCCTGGTGGAGCAGCTGCCCCTGGAGCGCTATCTGCTTGGTGTTGTGCCCCTGGAGATTGGAGCGGCGTCGCCGCCGGCCGCCTTGGCCGCCCAGGCCGTGTTGGCCCGCACCTGGGCCCTGCGCAACCAGCAGCGCTTCTCAGTGGATGGCTACCACGTCTGCGCCGACACCCAGTGCCAGGTTTACGGCGATCCAGGGCCGGTGGCAACCACCCTGAGGCAAGCCATTTTTGCCACCAGAGGCCAGGTGCTGGCCTGGCATGGGCAACCCATCCATGCCGTCTATCACGCCAGCAATGGCGGTGTTGCCGCTGGTTTTGAGGAGGGCTGGAACGGTGCGCCACTGCCCTACCTGCAACCCCAGCTAGATGGGCCGCCGAGTGCCACCAAGCCCCTCAGCCTGCCCCTCGATCAAGCTGCCGTAACCAGCCTGCTGCGGCGCTCTAGCAGCTTCTACGGCGCCGAGCACCCCTCTTTCCGCTGGCAGCGGCTGGTGGATGCCAACGCCCTGGCCGCCGCGCTGCGGCCAGGGGCCCCCGGCCTGGGCCAGCCCAACAGGATTGTGGTGCTGGAGCGGGGGGCCAGTGGCCGGGTGATCGCCCTGGAGATTGGTGGCGACCAACCGGGCGGCGGCAAGGGCGGCGGCCAGGGCACCGCCCGGGTGGTGCTGCGGCGAGACGCCATCCGGCGCACGATCAGACAGCTGCCCAGCACACTTTTCAACGTAGAGGCGCTCGGCCCTGGTCGCTGGCGATTTGTGGGGGGCGGCTACGGCCATGGCGCCGGACTCTCCCAGGCCGGAGCGATCGACCTGGCCGCCCGGGGCTGGAGCATGGAAGGCATCCTGCAGCGCTACTACCCCGGCACCCAGCTGCTGCCGCTCACTGGCCTGTCGGGAAGCGACCATTAGAATCTCTCCACATTGAGGCATGCCATGGGTGCGGGCGAGAGCTCCATTGAGCGCCCGACAGGAGAGCGGCCGATAGGAGATCCTCCAATTGAGGAATTTCCAACGGGCGAGCTTCCAATTCAGGAGGGTCCAATTCAAGAGCGCCCATTGCCGCCTGTGAGCTCCATGCCGATCGCCTCCCAGCGCCGCCGTTTGAAATCGGCACTGTTCGTGGGCTGTTGCGGCCTGGCCGGCGTCGCCCCCCACCTGGCTCCCGCCCCCGCCAATCTGCTGCCGGCCATCAGCCTGGCCCTGCTGCTGGGCGGTTACAGCCTGCGCACCGTGGTGCTGCCACTGCTGCGGCAGGCAATTAAAAATCATTCTGGCGCTGAAAGCCCCGCCATTCCCGCCAACGCCCTGGCCACCCAGCCGAGCGTGGATGTGGTGGTGGCCGCCCGCGACGAACAGGCGGTGATCAGCCGCCTGGTGGAGGGTCTGGCGCTGCTCGATTACCCCAACGAGCTGCTCACCCTGTGGGTAATCGATGACGGCAGCAGCGATCGCACCCCCGAGCTGCTGACCGAGCTGCAAAGCCGCCATCCCCAGCTGCGGGTGCTGCGGCGGGAGCCCAATGCTGGAGGCGGCAAGTCTGGGGCGCTGAATTTGGCGCTACAGCACCTAAAGGGGCGCTGGATGCTGGTGCTCGATGCCGATGCCGAACTACAGCCCGACACCCTGGAGCGATTGTTGCCATTTGCCGAGGCTGGGCCCGCCAGCCAGGCCGGCCCCTGGGGGGCGGTGCAGCTGCGCAAGGCGGTGGTGAACCCCCAAGCGAACCTGCTCACCAGGGCCCAGGCGATGGAGATGGTGCTCGACGCGGTGATTCAGCAAGGGCGCCTGGCCCATGGCGGCGTCAGCGAGCTGCGGGGCAATGGTCAATTGCTGCTGCGCCAAGCCATTGATGCGGCGGGGGGCTTCAACGAAGACACCGTCACCGACGATCTCGATCTCAGTTTTCGGCTGTTGTTGGCCGGCCAGCCGGTGGGCAGCCTCTGGGATCCGCCCGTGCGCGAGGAGGCCGTTCTGGGCCTGAGGGCCCTGCTGCGGCAGCGGCAGCGCTGGGCGGAAGGCGGCCTGCAGCGCTTTTTCGACTACTGGCCCGGCTTGATCTCATCGCGCCTCACTGCAACCCAGCGGCTGGATTTAGCCTGCTTTTTCCTACTCCAATACAGCTTGCCGGTGGTGGCGATCGCCGACCTGTTTGGCGCAGCGATCACCCACACCCAGCCCACGATCTGGCCGCTCTCCTTCGTGGCCTTTGGTTTGTCTGGAGCATCCATATTGGGCGGCTGTCGCCGCCGCAGCGAGGGTCCACCGCTGCCGGCGATGACGCCGCTAAACCTGATGCTGGGCATCCTCTATCTAGGGCACTGGTTTGTAGTAATTCCCTGGACCAGCATGCGCATGGCCCTGCGGCCCAAGCAGCTGATCTGGGTAAAAACCACCCATCTGGGCGAAGAACTGCAAGAGGAATTTCAATCTGTGGATTCAGGCGCCCTAGGCCTCGGCAGCTCGCCCTTGGGATCATCACCCCAGGCAGCCGCTCCACAGGGGGCAGCCAATTCAGCAGGCTCGAACCAAGCCGGCGGCAATAATGCAGACTATAATGATAATGAAGATTTGAATAACTTTGAACTCGGCGATGGCGCGGTGGAAGACGCGGCCGCCATCTAAGGGCAGGTCTAACAATTTCAACTTTCAGCGATCTCATGCTGCGAAAGGCGACGCAGCGGCTTAGTTGGCTCGGCAAGGTTCAGACCAGCGAGCGACACCCAGGAGCGAAAGCAAGCTGCCACTTCCGCCAGGCAGAGAAGCTGGCGTGCTGGTAGCGGCGCAGATTTTGGGAGCGAACATTCAGGCGATCGCTTAGGCCGCTAGCGAGAAGTCAAGCCGCTGTTCGGGTTGGGCGCTTTGCTGACAGGCGAGTCGCTAGCGAGTTGCAGATCTGCGAGCTGGGCGCTTGGGAGAATTACATAATCGCACCGGGTCAAATCGGAATGAATTTCAATCTCGTCAACACGATTCAGACAAGAGTAGGCATTTGACGGTGTCTTTTCCACCCGCAAGATTACATAGCCGATGTCCGCGAATATCCGCTCCAATTCATCTTGCCTATCTTTTCGGAAAGTATTATCGGCTGAATAAACAGGCAGCAACTCAATCAGGATGATTGGCTTGTCACGCTTTATTAGATCCAGGAGGCTCTTGACAACCTCAAGCTCAGCGCCCTCTACATCAATTTTTACTATGCCAACAGATTTCTTCCCTAGAATACTGACCAAGCTTTTATATTGAAAAACCGGAACGAATGCGCGAGAATAAATCTTGTTATCTGGGCGGAAGTCATCGATCATGCTAGCCGAAGAATCCTCGGGATAATCGGAATAAAAATCCAAGGACAAGACGCAATCCTTTGTGAATAATCCCGCAGGAATGAGGGTGCAGTTCTGAAATGAATTTGCATTGACGAGATTTTGAATATAGAAAATACAGGCGGGATTTGGCTCAAAGCCAATATATTCCCTATCAGGATAAAGAGTTTTGACCTTAACTAGTGTTTGCCCAACATTGACTCCCACGTCAAGAAATGCGCCAGATCGCCTTTGGAGCACTTTGGCAAGCAGCTCAATCATCCAAGGCTCAGTCGCATCGCAGCTAATTCCGTTAATTGATGGAATGCGAACCTCTACACCATTTATACTCACTTTCCTGATATAGTTTACTTTTCTTTTGCACCAGCTCACGCCCCTTTGAAGCCCCGTCTTCTGTGCTAGATCCCCAAGAACTCGTTTCAACATGGGGTTACTCCGTATGGACCTGCAAGCGCCAAGCCTAAGCGGCGGGCCAGCCGGAGGCCCAGCGCAGGCGAGATCGACGGATTGAAGCATTGGGTGGGCCTCAATCGGGTGCCATGCCGCATAGTCACCCTGTCTGTCTAGCAGTGAGCGCACCTCAGTAACGGAGTAGCTCCTGATGGGCGTGATGCCGTACTCCGCGCAGTACTCGGGTTTAGCTCGGACATGCCCAGCTCCGCATGCAGATGCTTGAAGCAGGTGTATCTCACGTGGAGCTATCAACAGCTTCTTTCCTGAACTGCAATTGTTCTGCGCTCTCAATGGATCCTTTGTCACAACCACCAAAGGGCCTGGTGATAATGCTCTCTTTGATGAGGCCCAATCTAAGATAACCTACTGACAGCGGATTACAGGTTGGCGAGATCGCAGGCTGGTGAGGGCGTTTTGCCCGAGGTGCCCGATCCAACTAGTACCGGGGTAACAGGGATTTGGCCACAATCTCCTCATTCGTAGACCTCTCCCCGTTTGTAGAGAGGATCCGTCAGCCATCCCATGTCAAGCGACATCCGCTTTTGGTCCCGCATTGCATCTTAAAAACTGTTGACTGCGTAGGCTGTTGCCTCAGTTGAACTGTTGCCGCTATGGGCCGTGCTGCAGGGCGGTCTGTTGAGAAGCGAAAG
>JBILLQ010000118.1:0-2816 GCA_044375975.1 Prochlorococcaceae cyanobacterium | reverse complement strand
GAGTAATGCCCTCGCTGCTGCCAGATCCCTGAACTGCTCAGCTCATGCCGCCAATTCCTTGACCCCTCGGCGTTAAGCAATTAGGGGTGGATTGGCGCGGTGGGCGTCCCGCCCTCTGAACGGGTACTGGAGCGCAATGAAGCAGCATCCGCTCGATCTATTTCTTACCACAGCGATGCCGATGGCCTGGGTTGTGCTGCTGCCGATCCACGAGATCAATTGGCTGGCGGCACTGCTGCTTGCCAATTACATCAATCTGGCGGGCCACAGCGGCTTCGAGGTCACGCGCTACCTACCGGGACTGGTGACACCAAACGGATTGGCATTACGGCAAGATCCATACCGGCATGGCATCGCTAGTTGGGTCAACACAGTAACGCACCATGACTTGCATCACCAGTTGATTCACAGCAACTACTCGCTATACTTCACCCACTGGGACCGGTTGATGGGAACGCAGGCCATGGACCGGTGCCAACTACACAACTAGACGGTTACCCTCGCCACCGATGAGGCGCTAGCCAGCAGCTGCGTGGATCCATAGGCGAGCTTCACCGAGCCGATCGCCTGGAAGTCCTGCTCGGTTACCGATTCGTGCACAATGCGGCCGGCGGCAAAGTCGGCGCGGGCTTCCTGCAGAGCAATTTCCAGCTCGCACTCCCGCAGGCGCTGATAAGCGTCGGCTTCCATCACCACAAACCGCAGTTCGCCCCGCACGCTCAGTCCCACCTCCCGTTCGTGCTCCAGCGCCCGTGAGATGGCGCCGATGCCACAGGTCTTGAGGTCGTTCGCCGAGATGGCCTGCAAAGCGCTCTTGACAACTATATTCATCATACGGTGAATCGCATGGTTGAGAGTGGGGTCTAGCCTGACCCCATGGCCGATCCAGTCGTCCCGCACCTACAACCTTGAGCAGGCCCAGGCGGTCATGGCGGGGAGGGGATTGCGGCGCTGGACCAGGAAGCGGCGGTGGTGCTGGCGCGGATCCGGGGGCTGTTGGGATGAGCGCGATCGGCAGCGGAGCTGCGGAAGGCTACGCCAGCTTTCTGATCGACTGGTTGCAGAAATCAGCTGGAGTAAGAATTTGATGATCATTATGTTATTGAGTAAATCTTTTACGGATTATGCCATTCAAGGCTCGGCTCGGGCCGGCATGCCGAAGGTAAATCGTGAACATCTTTTTGGGTTTCGTGTCTGGCTTCCTGACAAGAAGGTTCAATTGCAACTCGCTGCAAAGCTTGACGCCCTGTCAGAAGAAACCCAACGCCTCACCCGCCTCTACGAACGCAAACTCGCCGCCTTGGAGGAACTGAAAAAGTCCCTCCTGCATCAGGCGTTCAACGGCGAGCTGTGAGCCCCTGGCTTTGGTTTCCTCAAGATGGCGCCTAACGTTGAATCATCAGCCCCGCCGCAGCCATGGCGGCTTCCGTCGCGCCACCCTGCTCGAACCGCGCTGAGGTGCTGGCGGTGCTGCGTCAGCACTACCCGGCCCTGGCTGCTGCGTTGAAGCCCAACTAAACTTGAGAAGATGCGACCAGCGGTATGGCGATCGAACTCTCCAGCGACCAACTCGACGCCCTTACCGTTGCGGAGAAGGTGCGATTACTTGAGCAAGTTTGGCAGAGCCTCTGCTGTCAACCTGATACCTTCACCTCACCAGACTGGCACGCTGATGTCTTGGTTGAGCGCTGCCAGCGACTCCTCGACGGTTCTGCCACGCGCATTCCCTGGAATGAGGCCAAAGCCCAGCTGCAGCGCCTGGCTGAATGATCATCGAAATTTCCTCCGATGCTCTGATTGATCTGGAGGAGGGATTCGACTTCTATCAACGTCAATCACAAGGCCTTGGGGCTTATTTTGTCTCTTGCTTGATGTCTGACATTGAAGCGCTGACCTACTTCGGCGGCATCCACCAGGTTGTAAATGGCTATCACCGTGCCTTGTCGAAGCGCTTCCCATTCTGCATCTACTACGATATAAAAGGCGAAACTCTCACCGTTGTGGCCTTGCTTGATGCTCGCCAAGATCCTCTCTGGATACGGCAGAGATTGGGCTGATCAATCAGCGGGGCTTATTGCCATGGCGTCCAAATATTTGAGGTGATCGTCTACCGATTCGTACACAACGCGACCGGCGGCAAAGTCGGCGCGGGCTTCCTGCAGAGCAATTTCCAGCTCGCACTCCCGCAGGCGCTGATAAGCGTCGGCTTCCATCACCACAAACCGCAGTTCGCCTCGCACGCTCAGTCCCACCTCCCGTTCGTGCTCCAGCGCCCGTGAGATAGCGCCGATGCCACCGGTCTTGAGGTCGTTCGCCGAGATGGCCTGCAAAGCGCTCTTGACAACTATATTCATCATACGGTGAATCGCACGGTTGAGAGTGGGGTATATCCTGATCCCATGGCCGATTCAGTAGTCCCACACCTACAACCTTGAGCAGGCCCAGGCGATCATGGCGGTGATTGCGGAACTGGACTAGGAAGCGGCGCTGGTGCTGGCGCGGATCCGGGGGCTGTTGGGATGAGCGCGATCGGCAGCGGAGCTGCGGAAGGCTACGCCAGCTTTCTGATCGACTGGTTGCAGAAATCAGCTGGAGCAAGAATTTGATGATCATTATGTTATTGAGTAAACATTTCACGGATTACGCCATTCAAGGCTCGGCTCGGGCCGGCATGTGTCAGCCGACAGCTAAAACTGATCCCGCATTGCATCTTAAAAACTGTTGACTGCGTAGGCTGTTGCCTCAGTTGAACTGTTGCCGCTATGGGCCGTGCTGCAGGGCGGTCTGTTGAGAAGCGAAAGGGGAGAGCGGCCGGC
>JBILLQ010000044.1:0-28355 GCA_044375975.1 Prochlorococcaceae cyanobacterium | reverse complement strand
GCTTATCGCTTCAATCGCCGTTTTAATCTGAAGGGTTTGCTGCAGCGTCTGCTCATTGCCTGCATCGGCAGCAGACCGCGGCCAGAGCGCCTGCTCCGGTCTGCGGAGTTTTGTTGCTGATCAGGATGGCCGTTAGCTAGCTTATCAGCAAAAATCTCAGAGATCAAAATCCTGGCGAAAATTAAAATATATTATCGAAGCAAACAATGAGACAAAGCATGGATAAAACTCAGGTTAAAATTATCCGAGCAGAATGGCACCGCGGCAATCACGGCACAGTAAATATATTCATCACAGAAGCTCGGTTTTACTCTCTTTGAGTTCCTTCCAAATCTTGCGAATCTCTGCATAAGCTTGTTCTTGGCTAATTTTGCCATTACCCTGCAGTGCCACAATTAGACCTACCCTATCGGCAAAAGTCTCAAGATTTTGGTGAAATGCCAATCGCTGTGGTGACCAGTTATTGCCGCGATAGCCCGAGTAAGCCTCCATTGGAGAGCGAATGCCCTCTTGATTGTCGTGGAGGTTATGTCCCTCGCCGCTTGCTTGGGAACTGGATGGGGGATTGGTGTCGTTCAAGTTAAACCAGAGGTTGGTGAGTTTTAGAAAATACGATGAGCAATGGCCTGGCGCATCACGAAAGATTAACGAAATTCACAGCTCAGGGCCAGTCTCAAAACCAAAGTGGGGTTTCACGCTCAAGGGCCACTCTCAAAGCTCAAGACCAGTCTCCCCTCTAAGGGCCGGTCTCAAAGCCAAAGGCAGGCCTCAAAGCCAAAGGCCAGTCTCCCGCCTAAGGGCCGAAGCGCCTGGTCCAAATTCCACTGAGCCGAGGAACGAGCATTATCTTAGTCAAGGCAGCTGTTGACAAGCGATAAGCCGAGGCGTGGAAGCGGGTATGCCGGCCTGACCAGGGCTAGTGCCAGGTGCCGACCGATGCAGGGTTTTGCCGAGGCGGGAGTCAATACAAATGACAAAGTTGCGGCGCCAGCTAGAGCCTGGCAAAATTACTCCTTAGCTGCCGCCCAGCATTCAGTCCAGAGAAACTGCATGAATATAAAACCCCATATGAGTGAACCTCCACAGGAGTGAACCGCCATATGAGTGAATCGCCATGGAGCAGCAATAATAGATGAGTGATGAAAAGCTAACCTCAATCAAGCCTAGGGCCCAGGACAATGCCACTCCAGCCGGGGGGCAGGGGTTCTGGGCGGATCTGGGTAGAAATGGGCTAATTTCGGTCCGAGTGATCTAGAGCACCGACGAACCGAACATGTCGAGTCAAAATGAAAGTATGAATCTGCGGTGCCCTGACAGGCCCATACCTGTGGATGGACCGGTCGATTTTCCGGATTGCGAAGCTCTGGTTACCACAAGTGGCAGTCTGTCTGTTACTGCAGGCAGGCATTGCCACCGGCGGACTGATTTTACAACGCTGGATCGAACCTGAATCGACGTGTTTCGCCCAACCCCTGGTGCTCTGAATTCGCATTTGCTGGAGGAACGGCCAGCAAATTTGCCCAGTCAGCTATATGTTCACGGCGGGCGGCGTCCCACCAGTTTCAGTGTGGTGATCTTTGAACCAGCTGGGCCCCGCTATCAGTCGCTAACCAATCTCAGCCAGTTTCAGCAAATTGCCCAGCTGGGACTACCGCTCTGGCTCAGGGTAACTGGTCTATGGGATAAAGATCTAATTCGCGCCGGCTTGGCAACGCTTGCCGTGCCAGAGATCTTGCTGCCGCCCTTGCTGGAGGTGCCGCAAAGGCCCCGGGTAGACTGCCTCGGCGAAGCCCTGCTGGTGGTGCTACACCAGCTCAGCTTTGCCCGCGATCCAAGCCACCTAATTAGTGCCCAGGTGGGTTTTCTACTACTACCAAACCTGCTGGTGACAGTTGAGGAGGCACCCACCGCTGAATCCTTCCCAGATCTTACCCACTGGCTAGTGGGACAATTGGGTGCCGTTGAGCATCGAGATCTGGATGATATTCTCCATTTCCTAGTGGATGAACTGCTCGACGCCCTATTTCCAATGCTTGAGCAGATTAACAATAGACTTGATGATCTCGAAGAAGTGGTACTGCGTGATCCCGAGCCAAAGCACCTAAACCGCACCTTCCTTTACCGCAGTCATCTGCGCACAATTCGCAATCAGATTTGGCCATTGCGACACCAGATTCATGTATTACTACGCCAACAACAGCAACTCCTAGGGCCGGAAGCCCTAGGTGGATTTCAGGAAATGGGAGAAATCGTAGGCATGCTTTTCGACAGCACTGACTTGCTGCGCAACCAGTGCGATGCCATCACCCAAGCCTATGGCGCCAGCATCGGAAATCGCATGAATCAGATCATGAAAACTTTAACAATACTCACCAGTATCTTTGCGCCACTAACATTTATTGCTGGAATTTATGGCATGAACTTTGAACACATGCCAGAGCTGCGCTGGCGCTATGGCTATGCAGCATGTCTTGTAATCATGACAATCGTGGCCACGGTGCAGGCCTTTTGGCTGTGGCGCCGGGGCTGGTTTCGCGATTGGACCGCACCGCGCTGAGCGGTCAGGCCAAGCCGAATCGCTGGCTGGGCCCAGGCCAGGCCAGGCTTTCAAGCCAAGGGTCCAGGGGCTCGGCACCGGGACCGTAACCTCACTTCATAGTCCCGCATCCAGCGCCTGGCCAACTGAATGTGTCCTGGAACACATAGGCCTGTGCCATTGGCGCTCGTAGTTGTCTGGTTATTCCTGTAAATTCCGAGCGCTTTCCTTTGGAAAGCTTTAACTATCGGTGTGAGGACCCCGATGAAACTGTTCCAGCAACTGCTGCTGGCGCCTGCGGCCCTTGGCCTTGCAGCGCCCCTGGCGGCAACCGCCGCCGATCTGCCGATGGCGTCGAGCACCGCTTCGATAAACAGCTACACCCAACAGCAAGACCTGGATCGCTTCCGCGCCTGGGAATCGCAGAATCAAGTTACCAGCATCAATCAGTTCTCAGAAGTTAAGCCCACCGACTGGGCCTATCAAGCGCTGAGCAATCTGATCGAGCGCTACGGCTGCGTAGCTGGTTATCCCAATGGCACCTTTAAAGGTGGCCAGGCGATGACCCGCTTTGAGGCCGCCGCCCTGCTGAACGCCTGTCTCGATCGCGTCACCGAAGTGACCGACGAACTGCAGCGCCTGATCAACGACTTCCAAAAGGAACTCAGCGTGCTCAAGGGCCGCGTTGATGGCCTCGACAAGCGCGTCGGCAAGCTGGAGTCCACCCAGTTCTCCACCACCACCAAACTGCAGGGCGACACCGTCTTCGTGATCGGTGCCAACGCCTTCGGTGGCAGTCAGGCCAACAACTTCCCAGCTCCTGGTGCAAATGCAGCACAGATTGCGGCTGCGGCTGGAGCTAGCAGCAATGGCAGAAATGCCAACAGGGCAGCCGCCGGTGCGACGGTATTCAACTACGACCTCCGCCTGAACCTGCTGACCAGCTTCACCGGCAAGGATCAGCTCTATACACGTCTGCGCAGCGGCAATTTCGTAGGTAGCCCCTTCAATGGCACTACCTACAACCTGATGGTCCTGGATCGGGCCTTTGGCGGTGGCAACAGCGGTGCCAATGCCAATGGCAACCTGAACAACGTGGTTCAGCTGGATCGTCTCTACTACCGCTTCCCGATCGGCAAATCGTTCACCGGCCTGGTGGGACCCCGGGGCCGGAACACCGAGTTCCTGGCAATTACCCCCTTCTTCTACAAGAGCGATCTGCTCGACTTCTTTACTCTCAACGGTGCCCCCGGTACCTATAACAAGGCCACCGGCGCCATCGCTGGCCTGATGTGGAAGCAAAATGTGAAGAAGGGCAAGCCCTACTTCGCCGCTTCCACCAGCTATGTGGCTCCCGATGCCTATAACGGTGATACCGTTGCTCCAAATGGCGGCGGCATCTTCGGCGACAGCAGCAAAGGCAGCTTCACCACGCAGCTTGGCGTAGCCGCTCCCCAGTGGGCCCTGGCATTTGGCTGGCGCTATGGCCAGTGCGGTCAGGACTTCCGCCGCGGCAGCCAATTTGCTCGCCAGGCTCAGCCCTGTGGTCAAACCGCCGGTGCTGCTGGTTTGTCGGGTTCGTCCACTACGGCATATTCGAACAACTTTGCCCTCACTGGCGCCTGGCAGCCCAAGAAAGCTGGTGGCATCGTGCCCTCGGTGAACCTGGGCTGGGGCTACAGCGCCTTGGCGCAGTCGAATCTGGTAAACAGCCAAATTCCCCAAGTCAACAATCCCGCCAACATTGGTGCGGCCCAGTCCTGGACCCTCGGCCTGCAGTGGGCCGATGCCTTTGCCAAGGGCAATTCAGCCGGTATGGCCGTGGGTCAACCCCAGTTCGCCACCAGCCTGCGCAATGGCCGCACTCCTCAAGATGGCAACTTTGCCTGGGAGTGGTGGTACAAGTTCAAGGTGAGCGACAACATCTCGGTCACCCCGGCCATCTTCTACCTCAGCCGTCCCTACGGTCAGTGGACCCAACCAGGCCAGTCCAACAACGTCTTTGGCGGCCTGGTGCAAACCCAGTTCCGCTTCTGATCGCTGCCAATTCTGGCCAGCAACACTGACAATCAAACCGACAGCTTTGCTGCCAGCGTGGTTGTCAGTAGATTTGCCAGTACATCTTCCAGTAAAGTTACATTCAATGTAGCCAAACCCCTGGTTGATCTTCGATTAACTTAGCCTTTTTTGCTACAGCCTCCCGGAAACGGGGGGCTTTTGTTGCCAAGTTATGGCTTGACATGGCTAAGGGCACCCAAAAAATTCCAGATCTCACCACACTCGCCTTCCTTAAATCCTTGCAGCGACTAAGCTGCTATCTAACACGTACGGACTTGATGGACAATTTTCCTGATGCAGTTGACTTTTCGCTTTAAACGCAGAGAATGCCCACCTATGTCAAATCTTGACCAGCTCTTAACCTACCCATAAAGACATGGGTAAACGCGGTTTGCTAATTAAGGTCAGACCCAATTCTTGCTAATCCATGACCTTCGCTAAGAAGGCCTTGATCCTTGGCACCCTGGCCGCCCTTGGCGCTGGCGCCACCGCTTCGGCCCAGAACACCCTCAACGGTGCTGGTGCCTCCTTCCCCGCCCCCTTTTACCAGCGCGCCTTCGCCGATATGGCAAGCAAGGGTGTGCAGGTGAACTACCAGTCGGTGGGTTCCGGCGCTGGCGTGCGTCAGTTCATAGCCGGCACCGTCGATTTTGGTGCCACCGATGAGCCGATCAAGGCCTCCGATGCGGCAAAGGTGAAGCGCGGTGTGGTTCAGTTCCCCGCCGTTGGCGGCACCATTGCGGTGGCCTTCAACAAGGCCGATTGCAAGGGCTTGAAGCTCAGCCAGAAGCAGGTGGCGGACATCTTCCTGGGCACCATCACCAGCTGGGATCAGCTGAAGTGCGGTAAGGGCAAGCTCACCGTGGCCCACCGCTCCGACGGTTCTGGCACCACCTTCGCCTTCACCAGCTCCCTCTCCGCCTTCTCCCCTGCCTGGAAGAGCAAGCTGGGCGCTGGCAAGAGCGTAAACTGGCCCGTGGGCGTTGGCGGCAAGGGCAACGAAGGTGTATCCGGTATCCTCCAGAACACCCCCGGCTCCATCGGCTACGTCAACCAGTCCTTTGTGCGTGGCAGCATCAAGGCTGCGGCAATTCAGAATAAGGAAGGCAATTTTGTGTTGCCCAACATGAAGAGTGGGGCTGCCGCTCTCAATAACATTGTTCTTGATGGCAACCTGGCCGGCGAAGATCCCAATCCCGCTGGCGCTGGCAGCTATCCCATCTCCACCCTCACCTGGATCCTTGCCTACAAGGAAGGTAATGGCATCAAGGGCGGTGCCATCCGCAAGGCCATGCTTCACCTTTTGGGCCCCGCCCAGAACCAGGCCGATGACCTGGGCTACGTGCCCCTGCGCGGCTCGATCCTGAAGGCCGCCAAGGCCGCCGTGGCCAAGATCGGCGCTTGATCGCCTAGCCAGATCAGATTTTTGGGCCCCCTAGGGGGCCTTTTTTCTGGCCCTAACACAACTAGGATATGTCCCCAATTATTCCTAGCCGCATTCCTCGCTATTTAATGGCGGGTCATTGCAAGGCCACGGCTTTCATGTAAAATGTGCAATAGGGCTATTTAAGAGCTTCGTGATGGGCCTATCAATATGGACTGCCTGTGGCCCGGTGGCCCTGCCGCTACTGCTGGTTTCAATGTCAGTATTTGCGGTGGGCATCGATCGCGCCACTTTTTGGTGGCGCTGGTGGCGGCCCGCCGCCAGCCCGGGGCGGCGCCAGCGGGGCCAACAGCCCGACGCGCTAGCAAACCAGGAAACTCGGCAGCTCGATTTAGAGCGGCTGGCCAGTCGCATGGCCAACGGCGAACAGCTGCTGCAGGCGGCCATTTTGCTGGCGCCGCTGCTGGGCCTCACCGGCACAGTGCATGGGCTGATGCAGGTGTTGCGGGACCTCGGGCCCCAGCTGTTATTGCCGCCCACAGCTCCCCTGGCGGGCTATGCCGATGTGCTGATCAGCACCTTGGTGGGCCTACAGCTCACCCTGCTTGCTACGGCCCTGTTGCTGCTCAACCAAGCCCTAAGCCGTTGGCAAATTGATCAGCTGCGTCAGCATTTGCCATGAGTGATTTCTTATATGAATAATTCACTGGGCTTGCGCAGCCTGCCGCTGCTATGGCCGCTGTTCGGATGCTGCTTGGTGGTAATCACCGCCGTGGCCTGCCTACCCACGCTGCTGCTTGCCAGTCCCCCAGCCAAACCGCGACCGCGAGCATCCCTGGCGGCAGCCGCCCAGCCCTGGCTGGTGCTGCGCAGCAGCCGCGGTGAATGGCTGCTCAATGGTCAGCCCATAGCCGCCACGGCCCTGGCCCGGCTGTTGCGCCGCCAACAGCCAGAAACTCGCCTGCACCCCTCCGCCCAGCTGCCAGCCAGCGCCGTGGCCAACTCCCTGGCCTGGTTGCGACTGCATTCCGGCAAGCAGGCCTCCTTGGATCTGGCGATTCGATGATTGACCCTGCCAGCAAATCCTCGCTACCGCTGGCGTCGCTGCCGCTGGCATCGCTGGCCACGGCCCTGCTGGGGTTATCTGTTGGTGGCTTTGCCCTGGGCCTGCTGCTGCTGCCCCAAAGGCTGCTGCAAAGACCCCTGGCCGAGGGGGTGATCGCCCTGCATATCGAACCTCAAGGCCGCCTGCGCGTATGGAATCAGCCGATCAACCCGGCCGCCTTGAAGGCACTGCTGGCCTCCGCCGCCCGCAAGCCTGGCACCAAACTGCGGCTGGTGCCCTCGCCCCAGACCCCCTGGGGTGAAGTAAGTCGATTGGCGACTCATTTTGAACGTGGAGACTTACCGCTTGAACTTCAACTTCCCGTCCCTGCCTCCGGCCCTGGCACTGGGGCTGCGACGAAGGCTGCCCTTGCTGCTGCTGATTCTGGCAGCGAACCTGGCTCTAGCCCTGGCGCCAACCGATCGCGGTAACCCCGGGGTCAACCGCAACCAAAGGCTGGCCATCACCGATGACAGCCCCGAGCTGCTGCGCTTCAGTCGCAGCCAGAGTCTGGCAACGGTCTTGCCAATTCCAAACCTATCGAACCAGCCTGGCGGCTTGGCAACCCTGCCGCCACCCCCAACCAATTTGCCGCTGGTGAAGGCCGGCAACTTGCCTGAGATGCCTAGCCCCAAAGGGCCTAACTCCAAAGGGTTTGGCGGCCCAGGCAAAACGGGCGGCTCTGCGTTATCGATCAACTTGACTCCACCTGGACTACCCGATCGAGCCAGCGTCGCCCTTGAGGCCCTCCGCCAGCTAGTGCGGCCGGCCACCAATAGCAGCGATCCAGATGCAGCGCTCGGGCGCGATCAGCTGGCGGCGATCCAGCGGCGACAGTGGTGGTTGAGCAGCGGCCAGGAACCGGCACTGCAGCAGCTATGGCAAGCCGGCGTCAGCGTCTCGCAGCCGCCTGCGCCCCTAGCCGATCTACCCGCTGCTGTCGAGCCGCGGCGGTTGCCGACTGGAGTGACTGGGCGGCTGGGGCTTCCAGAGCCCCATGGCCATTCCCTGGTGGGCCACAACACCGCTGTGCTGCTCTGGCGTCTGGGGGGTGAAGTATGGGCCCTGCGCCTGCCCCTGGGGGAAGCGCTAACCAAGTCTTAAACACAGCACTACCAACTCTTTGCTTTCTAGACGACATCAGTTCATAAGGTCAGCGAACCGACGCAATCGGCCCGTTATGGTGTTCACGCCCGCCAGCGGCCCCAGCTACAGCCAAGACTTTCGCGAGCTGCTGGAGACCAGCTACGAAAAGCGCAGCCTGATGCACCTGACCTCAGGTAGCACTGTTCCCCTGCTCAAGAGGAACGTCTGGCTTGTAGTGCGGGGCATGGTGAAGCTCACCGCCCTATCGATGCAGGGGGACGAGATGTTGCTCGGTTTGGCGGGCCCCAACGAACCCTTCGGCGACCCCCTCTCCAATGTGGAGGCCTACCAGGCCACCACCCTTTGCGACACCGACCTGCTCTGCCTCAGCTGCGAAGAAATCGGTCGAGACGCCAACTTGGCCATGGCATTGCTACAAGGCCTGGGGGCTCGCTATCGCCAGAGTGAATCGATGCTGGCGCTACTGGGATTGCGCCGGGTGGAAGACCGGGTGCGCGGCTTCCTGGAGTTGCTTGCCAACGATTACGGCCAGCCCTGCGACCAGGGCCTGAGGCTGAACCTCAAGCTCACCCACCAGGATTTGGCCAGCGCCCTGAGCACCACGCGGGTCACCGTTACCCGGGTGTTGGGCTGCCTCAAGGATGAGGGTTGGTTGTCCATAGACGATAAGCGCCATCTGGTGATTTCCCACCTGCCCCGCACCAGACCTCTGGCGCGGCTGAAATGAGCGAGCCGCCAATTAGGCTGCTGATCATCGATATCGATTCCTCCTCAGCCTCCCTGCTGCAACAGTACCTGGAGCAGCAGGGATTTCAGGTGATTATCTATACCAATCCTCGCGAAGTGGCCGAGAGGCTGATGAGGCCGCATAAATATCATTTATTGCTCGTCTCCGACATCATCAGCAACGATAGCGTCAATTGCCTGCTTGATCAGGCCCACGCCGCTTCACCGCCGATGCCGGTGCTGCTGCTCTGCACCGCCGCCAAAGAAAGCGATCGGATTAAAGCGCTTGAAGCCGGTGCAGATGATCTGCTGGTGCGACCATTCGGCTTAGCTGAGTGCGCCGCCCGCTGCCGAGCCTTGGTACGCCGCCAGCATTTTCAACGACATCCCCGTTCCCAGCGGCCGCGGGCTGGTTACGGCGATGCTTAGGCCGATCCCCCAGGCGGCTGATTTTTCACAATCCCCGTCTTGGGGAGATGACTTCTGGGGCAGACGGGCCAGCGGTGAGAATGGCGCCATGCACCCTTCTCTTCTAGTCGTCGAAGACGACGAAACAATCCGCGAGACCATTCGTGATGCCTTGGAACTGGAGGGGTTTGTCGTGACAGCCTGCGGCAATGGTCGCGATGCTTTGCAGATCATCCAGGCTGCCGCCAGCGGCGATGGCTTTGCCCTGGTGGTCTTGGATCTGATGCTGCCTGGCCTGGGGGGACTAGACCTCTGCCGCAAACTGCGCCAGGCCAACGACACCACGCCAATTCTGGTGGTCAGTGCCCGAGACAGCGAAACCGACCGGGTGCTGGGTTTGGAGGTGGGCGCTGACGATTACCTGGTCAAGCCCTTCGGGATGCGGGAGCTGGTGGCCCGCTGCCGGGCCCTGATGCGGCGCAGCGCCAGCCATAACACGCCATCCAAAGTGTTACAGCACGCCAATTTATCTCTTTACCTGGAGGAATGCAGGGTTACACGCGACGGACTTGACGTAAGTCTTTCACCAAAAGAGTATAAGCTTCTAGAATTATTTATGCAAAATCCCCGCCGGGTGTGGAGTCGCGACAAGCTACTGGAGCATGTCTGGGGGATCGACTACATAGGAGATAGCAAAACCGTAGACGTGCATATCCGTTGGCTGCGGGAAAAGTTAGAGGAAAATCCCTCTGCCCCCCAACATCTGCTCACGGTGCGGGGATTCGGCTATCGCTTCGGTTAGGTCGATGCTGCTGCAGTTTTGGTGGCAGGGGCAGTGGCGGCAGCTGGGCCAGCGGCAGAGGTGGCGGCAGTGGTGGCAGCGGTGGCAGCAGCTGTGGCAGCGCCGGGAGGCCAGCCAGCTAAGCGTGCGCCAATTGTTGGGCTGGATGGATGCGGCGCCCTTGGGCTGGGTGCTGCTGGACCGCCACGACCGGGTAAGTCATCTGACGCCAAGAGCGGAACGGCTGCTGGGGGTCGATGTCGGCCGCATCCTCCAGGGCAGAGAATTCAGGGAGCTTTGCAACGACCCCAGCCTGCTGGCCTGCATTCGCAGCGCCCGCCGCCTGGATCGACCCCAGCGGCTGGAGTGGCAGCGCTCTGAGCTGGAAATCGACGTGTTGGCCGTGCCCGGTGGCGGCGGCTGGCTGGCGGTGCAGCTCCAGAGCCGTCGCACCCTGGAGGCCCAGCTGCAGCAACAGGAGCGCTGGGTGGGCGATGTGGCCCATGAACTGAAAACGCCACTCACCGCCCTGTTGTTGGTGGGCGACAGCCTTGCCGCCCAGGTAAACAAACAAAACGCCCGACTGGTGGAACGCCTGCAGCGAGAACTGGTGAGACTCCAGGAGCTGGTGAATGATTTGCTGGAACTGTCGCGGCTGGAGAACACCCTGCCGGGCTTGGGCCTGCGGCTTGCCGATGTGGAGCTGCGGCCGCTGGTGGAGCTGGTCTGGGCTGGCTTGAGGCCCCTGGCCGACCAGCGCCAGATTCAGCTGCATTTGGAGGTGCCGCCCGGCCTGCTGCTGCGGGCTGACAGCTCCCGACTGCATCGCGCCCTGCTCAACCTGATCGATAACGCCCTGCGCTACAGCCCAGATGGTTCGGCTGTGCAGGTGATTGTCACCAGTCGCAGTGGCTGGTGTCGGCTTAGCGTTCGCGACTGCGGCCCCGGCTTGAGCGAAGAGGACCTGGAGCGCATGTTCGAGCGCTTTTACCGGGGCGATCCCTCCAGGGTCAAGAGCCAGCGCACCGGCAGCGGTCTGGGCCTGTCGATTGCCCAGCAAATCGCCGCCACCCATGGCGGTCGGATCCAGGCCAGCAACCACCCCGAGGGAGGGGCACTGATCGAAATGATTCTTCCCCTCGGTGGACCGGTCAAGCTTGCTTAAGGTGACCCATGTGAACGGGCTGGCAGCGCGGCTGGCCAAATGACCCGCAGAACGATGAGCAGCGTTTACCCCGACAACAGCCTCACGATCGGCAACACCCCCCTGGTGCAGCTAAACCGAGTTACGGCGGGCTGCCAGGCGAGGGTGCTGGCCAAGATTGAGGGACGTAACCCCGCCTTCTCAGTCAAGTGCCGCATCGGAGCGGCGATGATTTGGCAGGCGGAACAGGATGGTCTGCTGGGGGCTGGCAGGGAGCTGGTGGAACCCACCAGTGGCAACACGGGCATCGCCTTGGCTTTCGTGGCGGCCTCCCGTGGCATTCCCCTAACCCTCACCATGCCGGAGACGATGAGCATGGAACGGCGCAAGCTGCTCACCGCCTACGGGGCGCACCTGCTGCTCACCGAGGGCAAAAAGGGCATGCCCGGAGCGATTGCCGCCGCCCAGGAATTGGCCGAATCCGATCCGGATCGTTACGTAATACTGCAACAGTTCGCCAACCCGGCGAATCCCAAGATCCACCATGACACCACGGGCCCTGAAATCTGGCGAGACACCGACGGCCAGGTGGATGTGTTTGTGGCAGGCGTCGGTACCGGCGGCACGATTACCGGTGTCAGCCGCTACATCAAGCAGACGCTGCAAAAGCCCTTGGTGAGCGTCGCGGTGGAACCGGCAAGCAGTCCGGTTATCAGCCAAACCATGGCTGGGCAAGACCTGAAGCCAGGGCCGCACAAAATTCAGGGCATCGGCGCTGGTTTCGTACCAGCCAACCTCGAGCTGGCTTTGGTGGATCGCGTCGAAACAGTTAGCGATGACGAGGCAATTTCCATGGCCCGCCGCTTGATGAAGGAGGAGGGAATTCTGGCAGGCATCTCCTGCGGAGCTGCGATGACAGCGGCACTGCGCCTTGCCAAGGAGCCACAATTCGCAGGCAAAACAATTGTAGTCGTGCTACCCGATTCGGGCGAGCGCTACCTCAGCTCAGCTCTATTCGAAGGCGTCTTCGACGAGCGTGGCCTAGCCTCGTCTCTCAGCAATTGACCACCCATAAATACCCAGTGGCGCTCAATTAACATGGCATCAAGCGATGCTTTACCTAGACATCCCCTACCTATCTATCCAATGGCTAGTGGTTCCCTGTCTAGCGATCCCATTTCTAGCGATCCCATGTCTAGCGATCCCATGACCGGCTATTCGATCCCTAGTAATTCACTGCCTAGCGATCCCATTCCCAGTAATCCCATCCCTGGCGATTCCTTGCGCATCGATTCAATGACTAGTGATCCCATGCCTAGCGGTTCCCTGCCTAGCGAGCCCATGCCTGGCCAGCAAGCTCCCAGCGACCCGGTGGCACCTGAACCAGGAGCACCTGAAGCAGTGACACCTGAAGCAGTGGCACCTGAAGCAGTGGCACCTGAAGCAGTGGCACCTGAAGGAGTGGCAAGCGATTCAGCGCCAGCCTCCTCCTCCATAGCCAATCCAATCTTCCCCCCAAGCCTCGCCAAAGATCCAGCGCTGGCAGATTCCCCGGCTAACGAAAGCCTGCCCAGCGAGCCAATCCCAGACCCGGCTGCCTCCGCGAACGTCCCTTTAGCTGAAAATCCTTCAGCCTCTGATAACCTTCCAGTACCCACAGATAGCCTAACCCCTGCGGATAACTTGGTTTCCACAGATATCCCAGTCCCTGCGGATAGCCCGGTCTCCACGGATAGTCCAGAGCCTGAGATTAACCCATTCGTCGTTGCTGGCGATGAGTCTACGATTGAAGCTGCCGAATTCGTTTCAACTGAAGTTAGCCCAGCTAGCGAAGAAATTTCAATCCCCATCGCTCCCTTGCCGCAGAACCAAGACCCTGCCCCTGCGCAAGCAATTGATTTGCGCCAAATAGCCGATCAGTCGCCGCCGCTCCTCGCCCCTGATCTGCCGGCCCTGGCTGAGCCAAGCCCAGCGATGCAGCGCCAGATTCCGATCGCCACCGCCGCCCCCCTGGTCGCCCCTGCGGAGCCCAAGGCCATCAAACTCGAGTCGGCCACTGCCGCAGGCTCCAATAGCGCCACTGCACTGCCCCTGCAGCTAATTAATCAGCTGCTGCGCAAAATTGGCGCTACGCCCCTGGTTTCCCTGGGGGATATGTTGCCATTACTGCGCATCCTCACCCTGGCTTTGCTGGCAGGCCTTGCCCTGAGGCTTGCCAATGCCACCCTCGGAGCGATCGACGATTTACCCCTGGTGGGTGGCCTACTGGAACTGGTTGGCCTGGTCACTTTGCTCAACTTCCTAGCTCGCAACGCCTTCAAACAGAAGAAGCGGGCCGAACTGCTAGCAAGAATCCAAAAGCTACGCGCCAATCTGCTCGGCTAAAACTTGTATACTCGACCAATTTTATATCGACTAAAATTTGTTTACTCAGCTAAATTCGTGCCAATCAGGTATAGGGCACCTCGAAAAACCAAGGTCCATCGATCCCGCACCGCGAGAAGCATTGCAGCAACTGGCCTGCTCCTCGCTCTAGCGAGCAAAATGGGCAAGTTTCCGAGGTGCCCTTAATACTTAGATAGTATCAATATCTAGGAATCCCCGATTCAGGTGCTCATCTCCAGCATGCGCTGGATAGGGGTCAGGGCCCGCTGGCGCAGCTGCTCATCCATGCTGATTTGGGGCTCCATGGTGAGCAGACAATGCCAAAGTTTTTCCAGAGTATTCAGCCGCATATAAGGACAGGCATTGCAGCTACAGCCGTCGGCACCGGGAACCTGGAGCAACAGCTTGTGGGGTACACGTTGCTGCATCTGGTGGAGGATGCCGGGTTCGGTGAGCACGATCAGGCTCTGGGCACCACTATCTTCAGCGCGGTGTAGCAATTTACTGGTGGAGCCAATGAAATCGGCCAGATCAAGTAGATTGGGCAGGCATTCGGGATGGGCCAGTACCTCCGCATCTGGATGGTCGAGCTTCAGCTGGAGCAACGCCTGCTCACTGAAGGATTCATGCACCATGCAGCTGCCAGGCCACAGGGTGAGCTCGCGGCCACTCTGGGCCTGTACCCAGCGACCCAAATTCTGATCGGGTGCAAATAAAATTGGTCGCTCTAGTGGCAGTTTTTTAACCAGCTCTACGGCGTTGCTGCTGGTGCAGATCAAGTCGCTCTGGGCCTTCACCGCAGCCGAGCAATTGATATAACTCACTACAAAGTGGTCAGGATGCTGTTCGCGGAAGGCCGCGAAGGCATCAGCTGGGCAGGCGTCAGCGAGAGAGCAGCCGGCATTGAGGTCCGGTAAAAGCACTATTTTGCCGGGATTGAGTATTTTTGCGGTCTCAGCCATGAAGTGAACGCCACAAAAGACGATCACATCGGCATCGGTACTGGCTGCCTTACGGGATAGTTCCAGCGAGTCGCCAATAAAATCGGCAATGTCCTGGATGGCATCTTCCTGGTAGTAGTGGGCCAGGATCACGGCGTTGCGCTCGCGGCTCAGGGTCCGGATGGCCGTGGGCAGGTCGGCAGGAGTGTTAGCTGCGCTACCGGCGCTGGTGTTGTGGACAGCGGCGAAAACCAACCCGAGTCCTCACGTGGTGCAGGATGGCTTAACACTAGGCAGTGGTGGATGCGGATCCTGAACCTGGCCGTGGTGGGCGATCCCCACGGCTCCTGGGACCGTTCTGACCACGAGCTACTGGCAAAACTGAGCCCTGATGCCCTGTTGGTGGTGGGCGATCTGAGCGATGGCCAGCCGCGCATCCCAGCGCTGTTGCGTCGCCTACCGATGCCGGTGGCCTGCATCCTCGGCAACCACGACACTGGCAAAGATGCCAGTGGTCGCACCCTCAGGGTGCAAATCGACACCTTGGCGGAGCTGCACTGTGGCTGGGAGCTGCGGGAACTGCGCCCCCCCGGGCTGGCGGTGGTGGGCGCCCGGCCTGCCAGTGCCGGTGGCGGCTTTCATCTCTCCAAGGCGATGCTCGCCGCCTTTGGCCCCCTGAGCCTGCATGACTCCGCCGAGCGGATAGCCGCAGCCGCCCTGGCGGCCGATCCAGCCCTGCCCCTGGTGCTGCTGGCCCATAGCGGTCCAGCCGGCCTGGGCAGTGAAGCCGCCGATCCCTGTGGCCGCGACTGGAAGAAGCAGGCCTGTGACTGGGGCGATCAAGACCTAACCCTGGCCATTGAACGGATCCGTCGCCAGCGGCCTGTACCGCTGGTGGTTTTCGGCCACATGCACCATGCCCTGAAGCGGGGCCAGGGGCACCGCCGCACCCTGGCCACTGATCGCCAGGGAACCGTTTACCTGAATGCCGCCAGCGTGCCTCGCCACGGTCGAGATGCCGCCGGTAAGGAGCTACGCCATTTCAGTTGGGTGGAGTTGGCTGAGGACGGCACAGTGCTCCATGCCAGCCACCGCTGGTATGGCCTCGACGGCCGACTGCTCTATCAGGAACTGCTAATCAACCGATCGCCCCTGCAAATCGGCTCTAATGAAATCAAGTTAGCCTCTGGCGATCTGACCAGCGGCACCCATAGCAGCCTGCTCTCGTGCTGATCTACACCTGCATCAGTGGCCATGGTTTCGGGCATGGCTCACGCACGGCGGCCGTACTCACTGAACTGCATCGGCTGCGGCCCAGCTGGAGATTGGTGATTTCCACCAATCTGCCGGCCAGTTTTCTGGCTGCGGCCATGGGCCCAGTGCCCTACGAGCTGCGTCCCTGTCGCTGGGATGTGGGGGTGATCCAGGCCGATGCGCTGAGTGCCGATCCGCTCGCCACCCTGGCCGCCTTGGAGCAGTTGGAACTCGCCTTACCTGAACAGCTGGTTAACGAGGCCAGCTGGCTGCAGGACCAGGGGCAGCCACTGCTAGTGCTGGGCGATGTGCCCCCGGCGGCGGCTCTACTGGCCGAGCGGCTGGAGGCGAAAATGGTGTGGCTGGCCAGTTTTGGCTGGGAGGCCATCTATGGCTCCATGGGTCCGGCCTTTGCAGCCTGGGCGGCCCGCTGTGTTGAGCTTTACCGCCAGGGTGATCTGCTGCTGCGCTGTCCATTGGCCATGCCGATCCACTGGGGCATCCCAGAGCTGCGGATCGGCTTGACGGCTGGTCGGCCGCGCTGCGATGCCCAACAGCTAGCCAGGCAGCTGCAGCTACCGCCCCAGCGGGAACGCTGCGTGCTGGTCAGTTTCGGCGGTCTCGGGGCGGCGGTGGATCCGGCACTGCTGGGGCGCTGGCCGGAGCACCTGTTCATTGGCAGCGACCCCAGCCTGGCCTCGATGCCCAATGGTCGGCTGCTGCCCGAGGGGCTGCGTCCCCTGGAGGTGATGCCTCTCTGTGAACGAATGATCACCAAACCCGGCTACAGCAGCTTCTGCGAGGCATTCAGCGCCGATGTAGGCATTCACCTGGTGCATCGTGAGGGCTTTTCCGAGGCCCCAGTGCTGGAAGAGGCCCTGCAGCGCCATGGCCGGCACCGTCTACTCAGCCAGGCCCAGTTTCATGCCGCCGACTGGCAGCTGGATCAGCCCCTGCTTGCGCCAAGCGAAGCTCCAATCCCCAGCGGCGGCAGCACGGAAGCGGCGAAAGCAATCGCCAACGTAGTTGACACCGAGCAGCATGGCCTTGAGCTTGCTTGAGCGATCCGACGGGCAGTAGCGGGATAAGGACTTAAGTAAGGACTCCCTGGAAAATCGCCATTTCGTCGCCCCAGCCAGCTGAGAGCCATTGCGGCATCAGGGCTGCATTGGCAGTGGCTCGGGTTTTGCAGAGCTTCCTCAAAGGCTGACCGCGCAAACCATTTCGATCAGCTCAAGGGCACCTCGAAAAATTGCCCCTTCGACTGCCGTGATTCAGGCTCACCCAATTCTTAGCAAGGCCTCTCACATCATGAAATCGGTGATATGCGATTTTTCGAGGTACCCTTAAGCGAATTGCTTGACGCACCAGGCTGGCCAAGGGCAATTTAATTAGTGACAACCGAACCAGGGGCGCCCCAAATCGCCTATCCCGCCACAATGGATCGAAGTAAAGCCATGGGCAACATTGCTGCTTACAGCATAATAAATGTAAGATTTAAGTTTTTCGAACTGAATCGATTGAAATATAGCAAGATGGGGTTAACCATAATCTTGATCCGGTCAGGGGGAACTGGCCGAACGCCAAATGTAAATCTTGACAAGTGGAATCCAGTCAACTGGAGTATAGCCGAAAGGAAGCCAGGCCATGACAACTTAACCCATGGCGGCGAAACCCAGAAAAGGGGGTCAGTGAAAATACGGGTAGCGGGACAGTGGTGATCTCACGACCAGTGGCTCGGTATTTTCACGCCAATTAATTTTTTGATCAAAAGCCAAGAATCCCCCAGCAGCAACAGATCTCAGCGGGTCGGTGTGATTTTAGACACAGTGGACGGTTTTTTGATTGGCACTGTGATGGTTGCTTGAGGGAAGCTTGCTCGCCATGGTGACGCGAGCCAAGGCCTTTAGCCCTGAATAAATGCACCTTGCACTGATTCGCGGCCCTTTGCTTTGGACAAATTCCCCCTAGGCCATACCCACTCTCCATTCAAACCATTAAACTCCTTTTACCCCCAAAAGGCGTCTGTCCCCAGTTAAACTACTGATTCGTATCTAATGGCACCTTTGAGTCTAGGCTGTCTTGAGAAACTGCCCACGCAACTGAAATCACCACGGGAACCTATCAACAGCCATGCTACTCTCAAGCTGAAATCAAAGGAATTTGAAAATCATTCAGAAGCTCCATGTTATTAGCTTTTCTTAAATCAAATTAGCATGCGTAAATTTATTTCGACATATTCACGAGCCACAACCGATGCAAAAAATTAATAAAATATTCTCGTCTTTCAATACATTTTTACTTCTCTTTACGGCCGATAAACCTGCTCTAATTTTGCCCACAGCCAGCTATCAAGCCCTCAAGTTAGAAATTAATCTCGGCCCTATGAATCGATGAGTGCTCGATTGTCAAGAAATCTTCAATATCCGATTGCTTTGGCCCTCACCGGCCTGCCGGTTTTGTTGCCAATACTAAATGTCTCGGCGGCTCCGATCCCGGAAAGCTTGTCAACTCCAATCCCGAATAGCTTGGCGACTGCAAACCCAGGCATGGCAAATCCAGGCATTGCGAACCCGGCAATTGCAAATCCGGATATTGGGATCCCCTTGATCAGCCCCAGTGAGGCGCTCTTAAGTGTGCCGCTGCCGCCTCCAGGGCCTCGCCTGTTTGCGATTACCCCGGAACGTAGGGCCCTGCTGAACACGATCCGCTATGCAGAGGGCACCTGGGCCAATGGCGATGATCTGGGCTACAGGATCATGTTTGGGGGGGGCCTGATGGCCAGTCTGGACCGCCACCCCGAGCAGGTGAATCGCAGCTCTCGCTATGCCAGCGCAGCGGCCGGTGCCTACCAGTTCATGCCCTCCACCTGGCGAATGGTGACCCAGGCCCTGGGATTAGAGCAATTTGGTCCCCAGGTGCAAGACCAGGGCGCCCTCTTTTTAATCCACAGGCGCGGTGCCCTTTCCCTGGCCGACCAGGGCCTGTTCACCCCCCACCTGGCCCATCGCTTGGCCCCCGAGTGGGCTTCCATCCCCACCTTGGCCGGCCGTAGCTATTACGGCCAACCGGTGAAGCGTTACGACCAGCTCAAACGCTTTTACGAGGACAACCTGAGCCAGTTACGAGCATCAACCTTGCCATCGGAGCCGCCCCCACCAGTCTGTGAGCCGGCCGATACGCTGCGCTGCCGACTGGAAGCACTGGACCGAGTGGGACCACGCACGCTTGGCGGCTGATCTTTTTCTACTTAAATCTTCCCTTAAGGAAGCTCTGAACAAGCGCGATTTAGCCGCTACAGTCAGTTGAGAGCCAATACGGTATCAGAAGTTATTTAGGATTGGCTCGGTTTTCAGAGGCTCCTCAATGATATTCGAATCCCCCCTAAGGCTCCCAAGTAGCTCTATTCAAGATTTAGCTAAGCAAACCTTGAAATTACGCTAATTTAGCGCTCACTTAGCCGAGTATTCCTGTTCTTCCTAGCTATCTCCCTCCTGCCTCACCTGCTTGCCAACCGTATTCTGGGCAATAAGATAGGCGGCGGCGATGGCACCGATAAAGCCGAGGGCATTGCGGGCTAGCGGCAATAGATCGCTGGTGCGGGTAATGATTGGTGCCACCCCAAATATGCCGAACAGGATTAACCAGAGGGGGGAAAGCAACAGCACCCAGGCCCATTCCACGCCATGATCAGGCTTGCGGGGATAGGCCGCGAAGCCAACGATCAGACCCCCCAGGATCGAGGTGGCCAGGGTGAGCAGCCACTGCTCCTGGGGCAAACCTGGTACCACCTGGCAACCACCTCGCTCCAGGCAGATTTCCACCGCCTCCAGGGCAGCGTTGATAGCGCCGTCTTCGCCGTGATCGCGCACGTAAAACTGATTGCCATATCTGGTTTGCAACTCCACCCAATAGGTGCGGGGCATCAGGGCAAACAGGGCATCGCCCACATTGAAATTGAGCAGGTTGCCGCCCCTGGGATCAGCCACCAGCAGCAGGCTGCGTTCGTCCAGGTGCCAAAAATCGCGTACGGCCAGGCCAGGGGTGCGCTCGTACTGGGTGAGCACCCTCAATTTCCAGCCCGTTTCCAGTTCAAAGCGATCCAGTTGCTGTTCCAGGCTGGTGCGCTGGCCGTCGGTGAGGGCCTTGGCCAGGTCGATCACCGGGGTGGGGTGATCGGGCAACAGCTCAGGGTTGTCGTAGGCCCAGGCCGCTGGCGTTGCCCAGCCCCAAGATCCCAGTAGCAGCAGCACCGCCGCCAGGGCAGCCAGCCAACGACCGATCGGTTGTGGAGCGGGGCTAACCATGCCGGCTGCTTCAGTGAAAGCGCATTCTCCCCGAGTAGGAGGCAGCAGCGTGAGCGTTCCAGCCTGGCTTTTAACCAGACTCCAGGCGGCCGGCGGCGCCGTGCCCTTCAGCACCTACATGAACTGGGTGCTGCACGATCCGGTTCACGGCGCCTACGGCAGTGGCCTGTTGCGGATTGGGCCGCGGGGGGATTTCGCCACCTCCCCCTCCCTGGGGCCGGATTTCGCCGCCCTGCTGCTGCGCCAAATTGCCGCCTGGCTCAGCGAATTGGCCGTCGCTGGCGAGGGTCCTCTGGCCTTGGTGGAAACCGGGCCAGGGGAAGCTGAGCTGGCGCTGCAGCTGGCCCAGGGCCTCGCCCAAAGCTGGCCGCAACTGGCCGCCCGCACGGAACTGGTGCTGGTGGAACCCAACCCCGGCATGGCGGCCCGCCAGAGAGAGCGGCTCGGCCAGGCCGGCCTGAAGGCCCGCTGGAGCAGCTTCGAGCAGTTGGCCGCCGCACCGCTGCGGGGGGTGGTGTTGGCCCACGAAGTGCTGGATGCCCTCGCTGTAGACAGAATTTGCAGCGATGGCAGCGGCTGGCGGCAGCAGCTGGTGGCTGTTCAAGCAGTAGCTGCCTCCCCTGGCCAGGCGGATCGCCAACTTGAGCGACAGCCAGCGCTGCGGCTGGTGGCTGGAGCCCCCCTGGCGCCGGAGGCCCTGGCTGGCTTGGCCGCCCTGGGCCTTGAGCAGCCTGGCCCCCAGCGGCCAGCCGGTTGGTGCACGGAACTGCACCCCGGTTTAAGGCCCTGGTTGAGTAGCTGCGGCTCCGCCCTGATCGAGGGCCATTTGTTGGTGATCGACTACGGCCTGGAGGCCTGGCGCTACTACGCCCCGGCCCGCAGTGGCGGCACCTTGATGGCCTACCGCCAACAGCAGGCCTGCTCCGATCCCCTGCGGGAACCAGGCCAGTGGGACCTCACCGCCCACCTCTGTCTGGAATCGTTGCTGGAGGCGGCCGCAGCGGCGGGCTGGCAATCCCTGGGCCATTGCCGCCAGGGCCAGGCCCTGCTGGCCCTGGGGCTGGCGGAGCGACTGCATGGCTTGCAGCAGATGAATCCCCCGGACAGTGAGCAATCAACGGGCCATCACTTGGCGACTCTGCTGGCCCGGCGGGAGGCGATGTTGCGCCTCGTAGATCCCCACGCCCTGGGCGATTTTCGCTGGCTGGCCTTCAGGCGGGGCGGCGGGGGGGGAGCCGCATCCCAAGCCGCCAGCGGCAGCAAAACTGAGCCAACAAGTCGGCGGGCAGCAGAAGCTGGGACTGGGCCGGCAGAGTGTCAGCCGGCAGAGCATCAGCCAGCAGAGCTTGAACTTGAAAGATTTGAGCTACCGCTGTTTATGCGGCAACCCGATGATTAGATGCTAGGCGCCGGGTAGCCCTGGGGAACTTACCCTCGAGACCCCCACAGAAACTTACATGATGCTCTCGTGTGATACGACTGCTGTGATCCTAACATTGCCGCCACAAATGACGCCAATGGCTCCACATTTTGATGACAGCATGTTATTTACTGAACCACTTGCATCCCCGCCCCCTAGCGAACTGGTTGATTCTCTGTTTCGGATTGGATAACGTAGTCATTTCGTTCCATAGCCATTTTGCTCTATAGCCATTACAGCCCTTTCATACAGGTAAGGGCTACTCCGCACCTCCAATGAGCATTGGTATTCGCACTCCTGGTTGGGGCTACTTGTGGCTTTCCCTAACGCTGCGCGGAAGCGGGGGCCGAAAAGGTCCTAACGTCACATCATTCAGGATGATCGCATCGGCTCCAGCAGCCGCTTTGCTCGGGCTGTTCTTCATTCCCTGACGTGCCGCTCCATAAGCGCAGCCAACCCTCGTGGTGTATGTAGTGGTGACTGCCAACCTGATCAGCCACCTGAGGATCTCGACGGCGTTGCTGGTGATCTGCCTCTCCAGCCTCTGCAGAATTTGCTCCTGATGCTCAACGAACAGAGAGGATGGGCAATTTATCAATGTAGCCAACAATCAATCAGCCAAAAGAATCCTCGATTAGGCAAATATTATTGCTAGAAAACCTTTACTTAACCAAGCTAAGATTTGTTTCGGAAGGAAGCAAGCGACCTAGGTTAACGATCTCCAAGGATCGCAATGATGATAAAATCTCGGAAGTTTCTTTCCTTGCCATGTTTTCAGTCAAAGCTGAGAAGAGGCAGTATCTCACCTATATTCTCTCCGATTCACAGGCGGGAACAACGGTAGATGTAGTACCAGAAAGAGGCGGAATTATCACCAGCTGGCAGCTGCCACAAGACGGCAATTTAATAGAAGTTTTCTATCTGGATAAGGAGCGCTACAGCCATCCCGAGCTAAGCGTACGCGGTGGCAATCCTATTCTTTTTCCTATTTGCGGCAATCTACCGGATAACAGCTACGTCCACGACGGCCAGCTCTACCAGTTAAAGCAGCATGGTTTCGCCAGAGATTTACCCTGGGAAGTGGTGTCTCGGTCGGAGGAGTCAGCCGCAAGTCTCTCTATTCGCCTGGGCAGCAACGAAGCCACAAGGGCAGTTTATCCATTTGATTTCGAAGTAATTTTCACTTATATACTGAAAGCCAACAAGTTAACAATTCAGCAAAAATTTGTCAACCTCTCAGGCATTCCCATGCCATTCTCCGTAGGTTTTCATCCATATTTCGCAGCCGGAGACAAATCGAGGCTAGAAATGAATATTCCCGGATCTACATACTCTGATAAGGCAGGCAAGATTCACCAGTTTGATGGAAGCTTTGATTACGATCAAGAAGAGATTGATATTGTTTTTGAGCAGCTTACAACTCGCTCATCCAGCGTAAGAGACCAAGGCCAGCGCTTGCAGATAACCATGGATTGGGACGAGTGTTTCTCCGCCCTGGTGTTTTGGACACTTAAGGGCAAAGACTTTTACTGCCTGGAGCCCTGGTCAGCGCCGCGCAACGCGATCAATACCGGCAACAAGCTGCTGGTGATTCCCCCTAAACAATACTTCGAAACATCAATAAGTATGCTGGCAGAATCTATCTCTACCGCCGGCTAAATTTGAGCTACTACACCAAGGCTGTAGCCCTAGAGTATCTGCAGCTCTAGAGTAACCGCAGCTCTAGAGTAACCGCAGCTCCTTTAGTAGCCAAATGGTCAGGTAGCACAAGAGACACTGGTATGATCGCCGCAGCTGCGACCATACCAGTCGATAACTATCACAGCACCGTTACTGCATTGACCGTGGCTCTGGACATACAAATATTGGCTGATTGGTGCGCTAGCTACATAGGTGCTCTAGCTGCGTATGTTCGCTAGCTGCATTGGTGTGCTAAATGCATTGGTGCGCTAGCTGCATTGGTGTGCTAGCTAGTTGATCCAGCGGAATCGGTTGGCAGCTGCCACAGCCAATACAGCAACTATGGAAGCCCAACAGCCATACCCGTAACTTCGCCATAGGCGGGCCGGCGGCGGTGGAGTGGATCGATTCGCAGCTGCTCTACACGCTCCTATCGATGGACCTGGCTAAAGGTTCCCCGGCCCATGGGCACCAGGCGGATCAGTGCTTGGCAAAGCATCAAGCCCCACCTCCACATTTAGATGCTGGTTGGGACGGCCCGTAATTAGCAAGGAGGCTCTTTTACCCACCCCAATCGACCAAAGCCATTTGATCAGCAGGCTGGCCCGATTTTCCATCGCTGGCATGAAGCTCAAGTGGGCCGCGCCCCAGAGCAGCCAGCCCAGCTGCCCCGAAACCCGCAGACCGCGCAGGTCGGCCACTGCGAACCTCGGGCCGATCACCGCCATGCTGCCGAAATCAAACCAGCGGAAGGGCGGACTGGAGCTTCCGTCGATTCGCGCCAGGATGTCCCTAGCCACCCAGCCACCCATTTGCACCGCCGGTCCGGCCATGCCCGGCAAGGAATTGCCAGCCACGGTGTGGCTGTAGGAACAGAGATCGCCCACCACGCGGATTTCCGGATGGCCTGGGATCGAGAAATCTGCGTTTACCACCACCCTGCCGCCCCGATCCAGCTCACAGCCGCTGCGTTCCGCCAGCAGCCGGCCCAGGTGGGAGGCGCGCACCCCGGCGGTCCAGCAGATGGTGGCAGCCTCCAGCTGCAGCAGCCGGGGTGGGCCCTCGCTGCCCTTGAACTCCACGCTCACTTGGCCGGCTTCTATCGATTTCACCCTGCCGCCGAGCAGCACCTCCACGCCGCGACTGCGCAGATATGCCTCGGCGGCGGCCGAGAGGCTGGGGTCCATGGCGCGCAGCAGCCGATCGCCCGGATCGACGAGCACCACCCTGCTCTGCACCGGTTCCACCTGGCGGAAGAAACGCCGCAGGCTGTGGTGGGTGAGTTGACTGAGGGAGCCCGCCAGTTCACAGCCGGAGGGGCCGCCGCCAATCACCACCACTGATTGGAGGAAATGACGCCGCTGCCGGTCTGGGGTCTGTTCGGCCTCCTCCAGGGCTGAGAGCAGGCGGCGGCGGATCTCAACGGCGTGTTCAAGGATCTTCATCGGCGGGGCCTGCTCCCGCCATTGCTCTTGGCCGAAATAGCTGCTGCCGGAACCAGTTGCCAGAATTAGATGGTCGTAGCGGTAGCGGCGGTCGTTGAACACCAGCTCCCTGGCGGCGGGATCGAGATCGACCACTTCACCCAACAACACCTGCAAGTTGGCGGCATTCTCAAACAGATCCCTCAGGGGAGTCGCCACATCAGAATCCGCCACAATTCCCGTGGCGACTTGATAAAGAAGCGGCTGAAAAAGATTAAAATTACGCTTATCAATCAGGGTTACCCGAACCGGTTTCCCCCGCAATGACTGGGCCGCTTTGATACCAGCAAAGCCACCGCCCACGATCACCACGTGGGGCCAACTGGCCATCGCCGCCTCAGGCGGATCAAGCTCCAGAAAAAAAACGTTCCCGAGCCATAAGCGTGCGCTAACGCATAAAAAATAGGGCGTAAGCCACCCTAACAGAGCTGCCCTCACGGTCGAGCAGCTCTTTTGTAACTAGACTTCAAAAACTAGATTTTGATAACTAAAAAACTAATTGCAGATTAAAACTAGAAGCAGAATGGCAAAAATTGGGTGCGGCAGGCGGCGTATCCATCCACCAGGGCGCCGAGGCCAATCTGATGCACAATGCCAGCACCGGTGATCGCTTCGGTGAGTATGCCGATGACAATACCGAGCATGGCTGCACGGCCATTGAATAGCTCAGCGGCCTTGAACTGATCGAGATGGATCTGTTGCTGGGCGCGGTTTTGAAACCACTGGTCGTTGGCGGAAGATTTGGTCATTGCTTAGCTGGGTGAGGGGAGTAAATGAAGACGTGATGCGGCCAGATCGAGTCTCAACACTACCTAGGTGTTAGGTCAGTGGGGCGACTCAGCACGTAGACAACCATGCCGCCGAGTACAAAAACCAGACCAATAACAGCTGTTATGGCTGTAGTATAATTGGATTCCATGGTGATCAACCCAAACCGATCTGGGAGAGGATGCCCTGGCCGGTGAGTAGCTCGGTGGCAAGACCGATCACAAAGCCGAGCATGGCCAGACGGCCATTCCAGGTTTCAGCAAAGCCGACAAAACCGAAGCGAGGAGCGGAAGCCATGGATCCTGCGAGATCTTTTACAAACTGTAACAGTTTGCGGCTGGGGCTGTCAAGGGCACTCCCTGCCGGCCCTGGTGGGTTGGCACGGGTGGGCTGACGCGGGGCAAAAGTGCTGGTTGATCAGACCTGTGCATCAGATATGTGCGGATGGATCGTCCCTGGGTGGACAACTTTTCCGACCGAGGGGCCTGTTAGCCGCATAAAATGCCCAACTGCTCGGCAACAACAGTCACAAACGGTTAAATCTCAAGGCTTAAACCTAAGCAAATAACAGCCAACTTCGCTCCTATTAAGGTGAAGGTAGTCACTGCTAGCGGCCAACCCGCTGCTGGCGTCAATGTAACTTTCACGGTGGCTTCCAGACCCGGTGACGTGGTGGTTCAGCTGGACCCCGCCGGCGGCTCTTCCGCTGTGGTTACCACCGATGCCGATGGAATCGCCACCCTCAATCTGATCAGCGGCTTTGGCCTTTCCTGCCACTCCGCATCTGGAGCTCTGCTGATCAGTGCCGCTACAGAAGGAGGGAATAAACTAGCCGCCGCGATCACGGTTCCCGCGCCGGCCCAATAAGCATCATCCACTTCTTGCCACCTGCTTCGTTGGCCTCGGTTTTGGCTTATCAAGACCGAGGCCTTTACTACAGATTACCCAGCGGCACTGAGCCAAGGCTGTTGGCTGAACTAGCCGCCGATCAAGTTTCAAGATCACCATCACGCCCATAGGGCCACAACCCACAGGAATATCTCCAAACCGTAACGATTCCATCCGTATGGCCTTACCATTGGGGCCAGTATTCCGCCCTCAGGCTCTCCACCCCATCAGCAACGACAGGTCCTACGCCAGTGACAGCCAGGCAAGGCGGCCCTCCAGGGGTGGGCCTTGGCAGGTGTTTCTATCCCACACCTCTGAGCTGAGGGAATATCCGGAGCAGGGCCAGTCCTATATGGACCGGGTGGAGCGGGCGGTGATCGCGGCAGGTCATGGAATTGTGGATATGGCTGATTTTGCTGCGGAGGATTCACGGCCCGCCAGGGTGTGCTTGGAGAAGCTGAACCACTGCGACTTGTATGTGGGCATTTACGGCCTGCGCTACGGCTCACCGGTGAGGGATCAACCGGAGCTTTCCTATACCGAGCTGGAATTCGAAACCGCCAGCGAACTTGGCATACCGCGGCTGATCTTTCTGCTCGATAGCCGCTCGCGGGAGCTGGCGATGCCAGCGGAGGCCCTGGTGGATCGGCAGTACGGCCAGCGGCAGGACGCCTTCCTGCAACGTGTCAGCGACTGCGGTGTCACAGTGCAGCGCTTCCGCAATCCAGACCATCTCGCCAACCTGGTGGAGCGCTCCCTGCGCAAGCTGAAGGAGCGCCTGGGGGAGGGCAACCTCAATGGCGGCAAACTCGGTGGCGGCAACCTCGGTGGCGGCAGCCTCACCGGCTCCAGATCAGGCGGCTCTCCCCTTAACGTCCGCCCCCTTAACGCCCGACCAGTTCCGGAGCTGCTCCCCTACTTGCCGAATCGTCATCAGCAGGAGCAGGCGATGGAAAAGGCGTTGCGGCGGCTGTTGGAGGGCGAGCGGGCCCAGCCGCTGGTGGTGATCCTCCACGGCGAAGATGGTCAACGGGTGGAGCTGTTTCGGGATCGCTTTTTTCAACACAGCGCCGCCGCTCTGTTCAACCAGCCCCTGGCCATCAGGGATTATCCGCTGCCCTGGCCGAGCGATCTGGTGCCGGGAGAAGCGTTTGCCGAGCAGTTCCTCGACAAGATCTGCCACCACCTGCTCAGGGACAGCCGCGCCAAAGAGCGGTTGCAGACGCTGCTGGGCGATTCATCGGCGCAGGTGTTGCTGTGGAGTTCGCTCTACAGCGACGACTGGGGGCGCCAGGGAGCCCGGTTGTTTGAACAGGTGTGTCGCTTCTGGCAGCAGCACGAGGCCGTGGCCAGCCAGCGCCTGATTCACTGGATCACGATCAGTTACAACAAACCGCCTACCTATCCACGCAACAAAAAGGCCCTGCGTTGGCTGCGGCCGAGCTACTGGCGCTTTCGAGCCAGCTGCAGCCATCTCCAGCGGCTGAACAAGCGGATTCGCAACCACCTCAAGGCCATTAACGGTGGGCCGGCAGGGGCAAGTGGGCTGTTGGTGCTGCCCGAGCTGGGCAGCGTGCAGCGCAGCGATGCCGAAACCTGGGTGCACAGCCAGCCGGTGCGGGAGTTTCTACGCGATCAGGGCTTGCGGCAACTGGAGGATGAAGTGCGCGACTATTACCGTCGAGAAGCGGACCAAGGGGTGAAACAAATCCCGATGGAGCAGCTGGGCACCTTCCTCCGCGATCAGCTGCAACAGGCGGCGGCAACGTCATGAGCATCCCTTTTGAGCTGTTTCGCGGCGATGGCCATCAATACCCCGAGCTAGGTGCCCAGCTGCCGCCGCCGCTTTACGCCACCTGATCAGCAAGAAAGCTCCGCACGCCCTGGCAGCACCACCGCCCAGCCCTTAAAGTAGTACAGGTGATCTATGGCAGATTGGTCAGGTGCCCCAGAGCAGAGTCCAGTACCAGGAGGGGTTT
>JBILLQ010000117.1:0-2841 GCA_044375975.1 Prochlorococcaceae cyanobacterium | reverse complement strand
CTTCCTCGGGAGTCAGAAAAACTCGAAGCCTCGCGCTCATAAGGACCTCTCAATACGGAAATAAATCCTATGATACATCAAAATTGTCGACGGCCCAACCTCGAAAAATTTTTGCCAACCTACTTAAAAGCCTCGCGCCGCATAGGCTTGATCGGCAAGGAGCAACTTCTAGCAGTGGTTCATGGGCTCAAGAGCCGCCTGTTTACATGACAACACAATCGCAACAGGGCTCTCTGCCCAGATGGTGATCGTCGGTGCCAGTAGGCCTCAGGCCGCCCAGAAGAAACGGACATCCTGCAGCTCATTCCCGCAATCGTGATCTCACGACTTAGTGGACTGTCTTTAGCGGCCATGCCGGAGCTGCGTGCGATTTCAGCCACGCTTTCCCGCCATGGCATCCGTCCCATGGGCTCGCCCGACTTCGTCTAGGGCGGGCCCATGGGACGGCGGCTCCTGTCTCCCACAAGCAAGCCCTGAGTGGGTTCAAGGTTTTCGGTTGGCCCCCCTGCCCGCCCCCCGGACGCCTGCCGCTGCACGAATGTTGCATTCCTGCGCCTATGTCGCCGAGACTGTTGACGGTCTCGGCGAGTTCTCCCAGCCATGCGGCAGCTTTATTGATCTCCTCTGTCCCCCTCTCCAGCGGCGCCTGGGCGAGCTCTTCCCATTGCCCCACCAACTTTCCCAGCAAGGCTGAACTGCTGGCCTGCCTGCCGCCGGAGCTGCTCAGCTTCAAGCCGGCCAAGGCCTGGGGAAGCCTGTTCATGTCCCTCAGCCTGTCTTTGGTGGCCTACGGCCTGGGCACCCAGATCCCCCTGACACCTATCGCCGCCCCCCTCTGGTTGCTCTACGCCCTGGTCACGGGCACCGTGGCGGGCGGTTGCTGGGTGATCGCCCATGAGTGCGGTCATGGTGCCTTCCATCCCAACCGTCGCCTGGAGGCCGCAGTGGGATTTGTGCTGCACAGCTTGCTGCTTGTGCCTTACTTCACCTGGCAGCGCAGCCATGCGGTGCACCATGCCAATTGCAACCATCTGGAGGGTGGTGAAACCCATGTGCCGCCCCGCTCAGATTCGCCGGCGGGCCAGTTGGTGGGGGCCGTGGCCAGGCGGTTGGGTACCAGGTTGTACGGAACCCTTTCCCTGGTGGCCCACCTGCTGCTGGGATGGCCGCTCTACCTGCTGTTTGGCATTGCGGGCGGTGAAGACTACGGCGCCCCCACCTCCCATTTCTGGAGCGGTTCGCCCTTTCGTAGTGGGGGCCGTGGCCAGGCGGTTGGGCACCAGGCTGTACGGAACTCTTTCCCTGGTGGCCCACCTGCTGCTGGGATGGCCGCTCTACCTGTTGGTGGGGATTGCGGGCGGGGAAGACTACGGCGCCCCCACCTCCCATTTCTGGAGCGGTTCGCCCTTTCGCAACGGCCGGCGGCCGCTGTTCCCAGATGCCTGCCGGCCGCTGATGCGGCACTCGAATCTGGGGCTGCTGGCCATGCTTTTGGCCCTGGCACTGGCCGCCGTTCAGTTCTCCCCGGCGCGGGTGCTTTGCGTATATGGCCTGCCCTACCTGGTGATCAATGCCTGGCTGGTGAGCTACACCTGGCTGCAGCACACCGACACCAATATTCCCCATTTCTCCTCCGCAGATTGGACCTGGGCCAAAGGAGCTCTGCAAACGGTGGATCGTCCCTACGGACCATTACTAAACCTGCTGCATCACGGCATCGGTTCCACCCACCTGTGCCATCACATCAACCCACGCATTCCGCACTACAACGCCTGGCGGGCCACCGCCCTGTTGCAGCGGCGCTTTCCCGATCTGGTGCACCACGACCCCACCCCCATCCACCAGGCGCTGTGGCGGGTGGCCTGCCTCTGCGCGGTGGTGCGCCAGGAGGCTCCCGGCGGCGGTTTCTTTTTTCAGCGCCAGCTGCAGCCATGAGCCAGGGCTCTTTTACATGTTCACATCAAATAGCCGATCTAAATACTTCTGTTCGGTGGAATTTGAATAGACAATAAAGCGATGCCATTGATGCATCGCCCGCAGGTCACTCCACTCCACTCCGTCCTTTCACTTCACTTCACTTTTCTTCTCTTCACTTCACCGCCATGGGTTTGCCTTGTTTGGCAAGCCCTGTTTAAACTGGCCTTTGGTTTCTCGCCGCTCCCAGTTCACGTTGCCTTCGCTTTCGTGCCTTGAAGAGCGTGGTGATTGCCAGCCCAGTTAAAATTATGCAGAGACTGGCGTCAAAATATACCCACTCCGGCAAGTTTAGCAATGAGCTTCGCCGCAGGATTGAAAGCCCTACCGATATAGACATAAGATACGCCCACGTTAGGCTGATAAAGTGACATCCTTGGATAAATTTTTGATCGCCCCATCGCTCCTTGGGGGCATCTTTTTGGGCATACTGCAACGCAAATGGCTTGCCCATTAATATCGTTAGCCACATGATGCTTGCGAGGGTGGTTTTGGACAAAAGATCCATGTAGGTCGCCACCCAGGTTACATTTAAAATATTTACAAATATTGCGCAAAAGCAGAAGAATATCAGCGTTCCCCAGGTGAGAATAAAGCCTCGTTTCAGGTCGCCGAACCCGAACACCAGCGCAGCCAGGAGGCTGATAATGATGGCAATTTTCAGGCTTGGCATGCTGTGCCCGGCAAGGAAAAGAAACAGCAGCCAAGGAGTAAAACCTAGCAACAGAACACAAAGTTCTTCCTGATCAGCAACAAAACTCCGCAGACCGGAGCAGGCGCTCTGGCCGCGGTCTGCTGCCGATGCAGGCAATGAGCAGACGCTGCAGCAAACCCTTCAGATTAAAACGGCGATTGAAGCGATAAGCG
>JBILLQ010000123.1:0-9129 GCA_044375975.1 Prochlorococcaceae cyanobacterium | reverse complement strand
GCTTTGCCACTCTTTTCTGGTCGTCCCAGAAGCCTCTCTGACCCACCGCTGACCTGAAAACTGCTCAGCTGATTATAGCCGAAATCATGCCGTAATCAACTGTCATTTTGATTTTTCGAGGTGCCCATATACTTTACTGCCGTAATAATACTTCAGTATAGCCATCGGCAGGTGGCGATCGAAGCCATTATTGGCGCCTTCAGGGTCCAGCTTGTGTTCGCAATTAATTTTGACCCTGGCAGAGTCTGAGGCTGGCAATCCTAGGGAGACCCTAGAAAATCGCGATCTTTGCCCCCTTGCTGCATCGAAATGTTTGCAGCACCATTGAATCATTGGCCATATCTGAGGTTTTCCAGAGCTTTTCCAGATTCGAACGCAATAGGTTAGCTGTCATGGAGTTGCAAGTACTACAATTAAATAGGTAATATAAAGGACGAATTACTAGTTATACAGTAGAACGCAGATGCTGTCATCTATTGGCTCACGCGCATAAGATCGCTAATTTGTAGCTTCGCTTCATTAATTGCCATTCTCGCATTATATGCTACAGGCTGGGACATTATGTTTTCGTTTAAGCATGATAATCCCAGTGAAATAGCATCATCAGCCAAGGCTTGCCTTGTTATTTCACCCAATGAATCATATACATTATTTATTTCAGACCTAAGAATGCCTAGATGAGGATCCCAGGCAAGCAGCTCATCAAGCAAGGGCAAAACCAAAATGCCAATTCCATCCCAAGACAAATCTAATCTAAATCTCTGTTGCGGCGAAATAATAATTACAATTTTTCCTTCAAAAAATTTAAGATAAGATAACTCGGAAACAATAAATGAAAGCTCACACAACCTCATGTCTACTAGCAACTTAATGTGCGCATAGTAATCAAAAATAAGCTCGATCAACTCATGCTGACCAGGAGACACAACGCAGAATTGACTTTTAGAACAAGCTAGTAAAAGTTGATCAAGATCAGAAAATATAGGAATATTTTGACCAGGGACAGATTGAACATACTGAGCAAGCTCTGGCTGCAAAGCAATTCCATGGGAGCGAAACCAACTTGATAGCTGTTTTTGTAGAAGCATTCCAAATCCGGCCTGGATTAAATGATGTTCTTTGCTTAGCGAGTTGCTGGCAATAAGTTGGATAAAAGATGGACGTTTTTGCTTGTAAAATATCTCAAATTCAATGCGTGCACAATCAATAGCTTTATCAATATTAATAACGGCCTGACTGGTGGAGTAAAATAAATCTTCAGGTATATCATCAAAAATAGCAATTTGAGCAGCATACTCGGCTATTTCATCTATTGATTGATAAACTTTCCCTAAATAGCCAGTGCCTTCAGCGCTGTGCTTTGTGAATAAAATTGGCTTTTGATATGCAATAGCTTCCACTGATTTAATTTTTACACCTGTTCCATGCATCATTGGAACAATTACGATATCAACAGTTTCATAAAAATCTGAAACATGAGAAACGAATCCTAACTTTTTTACAAAAGCAGGACATGAACTTATGGACTTGCACACAGAACCAGCTATTACGAATTCAATGGGCGCATAGGTTTTAGTTATTATTTGCTCTAGTTTTGAGATTAAATCAGTTAATGCATAACGATTAAAGTGAATATCAGAACCAATCATGCCAAAAACAACTTTACCTTGGTTTAATTTAATTTTTTTGCTTGGATGTTTCAAAGAAGATTTATTATTTAATTTTTCTGCATAAGGCAAGGTGATTACTTTTGTTGAGTTAAGGGAAAAGTTTGCGCACCATTTAGCATCTTCTTCTTTGATGGCAAATAAAAGATCTGCTCGGTTAAGACCAAAGCATTCATCATGCTGGCTACAGTGGAAGAATTCAGGAGTTGCATTTGTTGCAATAAATTCACTAGCTCTAGCACTGAAGATATCATGCATGTCAAGGATTTTAAAGCATGAATCAGAAGCATGATCAAAAGCTTTTGATAGCCAAATATTATGAACAACAAAAATATCATAACGACGTTTACTGAAAATATTTTCTAAATATCCCCCTAGCGCTGGATCCCACCATTCATCAAGTTGATGATCACTCCCATTATTAGGGGGCAATCCAACTCGATTATTAGCATAAAAGTGTGTAACATTACCACCCCACTGACTTTGTAAAACTTGGTCATCTTCGTGGTTGTGCCCCCAGTACCACCTTTGCTCGAAAGCAAAATGAAGAAACGTAATCTCAAATCCCCAATCTTTAAGTAATAAAGTTGTTTGATATGCGCGCTTGCGCTGGCCAGCATCCAATGGATAAGTGGCAAATGGTGATAGTATAAGGGCATTTCCTATGCTCATAATTCTTCACTTAGATTGTCCCAAGTGAAACAAGGTGCCCCATCCATCATATTTATTACCATAGAATAAATAAGTCTAAGCTGGCGATCCATATCGTCAGCATTTTGAGGTTTAAATTCCATGGCCCTGAAGCTTCTGTATTCAGCGGGCACATTAATGATTTCTTCGCTAAATTTTTTGCGAGCTTCAGCAGGAGTAAGCCAATGAGTATCGGCTATTATGTCTGATAGAGCTTGCCAAAAGATTCTTTTTCTAAACCATTTCGGATCAAGCCTACTAGCAGGTATTACATGCTGAACAGACATGCTTGGTACGTAAAATATATTTTCTTTTCCAATTGCTTCGAATAGTTCTGTTTCATCATTACTGAGGAGACCAGTTGAGCCATTCCTGCCAAGTCTTTCATCAAATTTTAAGCCATTGGCGAATACGCCACGCCTAAAAATCATGTTAGCTCCGGCGATCCAGTATCCCTTAGACATGGGCACTGGTTCGCTGACTGGCCAATCGATGCAAGAAAGAAATTCTTCAAGTTTACTGTTAATCCAAACTGGCTTTTCTGTATCCCTGTAATCTGCAAGTATTTGACCACCTACAACTTGCCAATGGGGATTAGAGTGCATTATGGAAACTGCTTCTTGTGCCCAATATTCATTTGCAATTGCATCGTCATCCAGGAATGCAATGAGATCAGAATTAGAGATGTTAACGCCTATATTTCGAGCACGACTTAAACCTGATACATCTTCGTAAAAGAAAGTGTCGCATTCGCTTGAATTATAAACTTTTTCTCTATGCTTTATTGGTGTATTATCAACCACAATAATTTCAAGTTGCTGTCTTGATATATTTTTTTGACAAAGAAGGCTATCAATTGCCCGTGGTAAAACATCATACCTACGATAGGTTGCGATTACAACCGAGAGTAGCTTGTTCATGGGAGGTTTAACGGTAAAAAGCTAAAGGTACGGATTGCAAAAGCTAATTTTCGGCTATCGCCAATTGAAGATGGATAAGCTTGCGGTATTGAGACTTGAATTTTTACTATTTGGGTGTCATTATTTTCGCTTGAATTAAGCATAGTAGAGGGAATAATTGCCTTGTAGGATGACTCTAACAGCCAATCCAGCCTAGTATTAATGTCATTAATAGTCAGAGAAAGAATGGCAGAATCTATATCATTAATAAATGAGTGAAACGTTATGGAGAATATCCATTGATCTGATAATTGATAATTAATAGGTAAATTAATTATTAAACATGGTTCCGGTCCTACCCATCGATACCAACCTTGTTCCGAGAGCTCACGAGAATATATATTTTTAATTGCTGGACTCACATAACTACAATCATAAGTAAAAGAACTCAATGGTTCTGAAGAAATATTCTCAATTTTGGGAATTAAATTAACAGGTATGCTCCAGGGTATTAACCTTGATTCTGTTACAAGCTTTTGCTCTCTAGAATCTGTCTGATGAGGTTTGTTGCTTACAATATTATCATCTGGGGGAGACCCATGAGGTTTGAATAAGCTTTCAAGCTTCGGATTTTTATTAACTATATCAATCCAAGAAATAGTAGTGCGTGGATTAAGTAAGCAATCAATTTGCTTGTATTGGAGAGGAGATTTTTGTGGCCGCTCCCCTGAAGTGAAGTTGAAATTGACCATTGATTTAAGCAATTCTAATAGGTTGACTATCAAAGACTAGCTGATAATACCAAAATTCCTGGTATATCTGCGCCCAGCACCCCATACTTCCAGCTGGCCAGATGGTGAATAGAAGTATTTCTAAAACCAGCTACTTTGAGCTGGTCAATCAACTCCCATCCTGGTATGCGGTATACTAATGCGCCGTCATCAGGCCGCAGGCAATCGCTATGAAACTCGGCTTCAACCAGTAGTTTGGTTTCTCCCGTTTCATGATTATAATGTGCTTTTACGATTGACTCTTTCTGACCAAAAGCCATCGGAAAAGTCGCTAATAGTAAGCCTTTGGGTCGCAGTACTCGCGAAATCTCCCTAAGTGCTTTGTCTAAATCGTATATATGTTCGAATAGTTCATTGCAAAGAACTATATCAAAGCTGGTGTCCGAAAAAGTAAGTGCGCATAAATCTTGGTGAGAAGCGCTATAGATACCAGGCAGAACACCCTTCAAGTATTCACTGCAGACCAGCCTCTCATTGCCTATATGACGTCGCAGCCAAACGGCAAATCCAGATAGAGCTTCTCCCAGGTAGATCTGCTTGTTTGTTAATGCTTCGATTGAGCCGTAGATTTCTTCCAACACCATCAACATTCCCCGATTACGGCTCAGCAAACCGTTGGCGATCAGAGATTCTCGATAGTTAGTACCCTGTATCTGGATCGTCTCCGGCGGGATGTACTCTCCAGTAAGTGGCTCGAGGAATCCCAATGCCCGTGTTAACTGAATACAATCGCGAAGGAATATGCCCTGCTGGAGCAGTCCTGCTAGCTCCGGCTGGAAAATTTCCCAGCTGCTATAGCTATTTCGGCTGTCGTGAAGTGTCAGCATCATGTCACAGAGCATAAGCTGATGGTGGCTGGATGATTGCATATGGAATCTGGTAAATTTATGCAAGCATAAAACAATTGTTTAAATTTGTCATAGAATTCAACTAACTTTTAGCCGATGGATTGCCAATTAGCCAAAAGATGGTTGGACTTTGAGGGAGAAAAAATATAACTGCGTGACTTTAGCAGGTTTTATGGCTGACTTAGCTGCAGAGCCAGGGCCGGCTGACAGTCTCGTTAATCCCTCTCCATCGCCTGGATCCCGCTCCAGCAGAGCATCCTATCGATGTCGTGGGCCACGGCTATCAAGCAAGCCCCGATGGAGCGGAAACCATTGGTCCGCAACAAGTTGAGGCCCAGGGTGCGCAGTAGCGCCAGAGCCTGAACACCATTGCATTCGGAGTAGCCTTCGGTTTAGCGGTGGGGGGCCTCACCATGTTGCACAGCGCGAACCCAATGCCACTCGTTCTCGATTGCCCAGCGCCGTCGCACAGGGCGCAGCGAAGTAATGGACGTGGCGGAATGGCTTGCCGTCACGTTTGCCTGAGAAAACCAGTTCAATGATTCAGCTGGCGCCGATCCAGCGCTCGCGGATGTCGCTTGACAGCTTGACAGCCGGTGTCGTAGAGAGTCTGGCTGCCGGGGAGCCCTGAGGGAATTGCACCCCGCGGCGCTCAAAGAACCGGACGTAATGCTCTCGCGTCATCCGGCTCCTGTCATCCAACCGCCAACACACCAGCACCAGGTCAGTGCACGAATAGACCCGGACGCTGCTGGCCAATTCGCGCCAGAAGCTCACGACTATAGCCATAGTGTCGCCTTAGTCGCTGATGCTTGCGGTGCAGCCAGGCACTCAGCTCCAAATCAAGATAGCTGAACAATTTGTCACGCAGCTCCGTTGGATTAAACCGTAAAGAAGTGTGGCATTGCGCCGCAACAGTGATAGTTTATAGGGATACTAGCAATTAAGTGGGCAGGCACAACTGCTTATTCACATCAATGGAAATCCACCTCAGTATGGGCTTGTGACTACATCCATGGGCAAAACTAACCGCGCAGCAAAAGGCATTGACTTGCCCTTGCTACAAAGATTTTTAGGTTTCAAACTTGAGGCCGAAAGGCCACTATCTTTTTGCTCCTAACATTTGCAATAGATCCTGGAGTGCCAGAAGTTTTATTAGTGGTAGTGGTCTAGATTTTCCAGGGCTTATTTAGCCCGGCGACTCAAAGCCTTGGCGCTGAACCGCATCGCTAGGGTTGGCCCCTCTCAACTGCGCAGCTGCACTCCAGGCTGTTGTTCCAGGCTGCGGCGGATCTTTTGATGAACCGATTCAATCTCCTCGTCGGTGAGTGTACGTTTCGGATCGCGATAACGCAGTCGATAGGCTTGGCTGCACTGGCCCTCGGCCAGTTGGGCACCGCTGTATAAATCGATCAATTCAACATGTTCCAGCAATGGTTTACCGGCCTTGGCGATTAGCTTGATCATGCTGGCATTAGTGGTGCCAGCCGGCACCACTAATGCCAGGTCACGCTCCGAGGCGGGAACGGTGGCAAAGCTGGCGAATGCTGGTTGCCAGCGTTGACGCCGGCTGGCCGCCGCGATCAAAGGGGCTAATTCGAGCTCAAATAAGTGGGTTGTTTCCGGTAGGTCGAGCTGATCGGCGGCTTCGGGATGCAACTGGCCAAACCAACCGGCGGGGCGGCCCTCCAGCAACAGCTGGGCGGAGCGACCGGGATGCAGCAATGGCGTACCGCTCAGCTGCGGCGGCTGGCTGAGCGGGCGATCTTCGCTGGGCACGGCCAGGGCGCTTAGGGCTTGCTGCAATAGGCCCCGGGCCTGGAAGTAGCTGGGCGGCTGGGGCTTGCCACTACTGCTCCAGCGCTCGGCGCGCCGCTCGCCGCAGATCACCCCAGCCGACAGGGTGCGGCTGGCACCAGCGTCGGCCTCGCCAAACACATTGCCAATCTCAAAGCCCCAGAAGCCAGGGGCGCCAGCTCTCAAATTGCGGCGGGCGGCCGCTAGCAGTTCATCGGTGAGATTATCCCGGAGATAGCCATAATCGGCCAGCAGTGGATTGGCCAGGGGGATACGCCCGGGCGCCGCAGCTACCAAAGACAAGCTGCAACACTCCTGCAAACCCGCCGCCGTGAGCGCCCGGCGCAGGCGCCGCTCCAGCTGCTGGGCGGGCTCCAGGCCCCCCGGCTCAATCGGATCGGGCAGATGGCAGGCGAACTGGTCGTAGCCCACCAGTCGGGCCACCTCCTCAATCAGATCCACCTCTCTTTGCAGGTCGATGGCCCGCGATGGCGGCACGGTTACCTGCCAGCCCTCTTCGTACTCAATAAGTTCGCAGCCGATCGCCTCGAGGGTGGAGCGAATCCGTTCATCGGCCAGGTCGATGGCCTCCTCCTGCTCCAGCACCGGGCCCAGCAGGTTGTGCAGGGCATCCCGGCGCAGGTGCAATGGCTGTCTGGGCTCCTGCTCCCGGCGGTGCAGCCAGCGACCCTCCACCAGGGCACCGGCCAGCTGTTGCAATAGTTCGGCGGCTCGATCTGCGGCCGCCAGGGTCACCTCGCCGGGCAAGCCCTTCTCAAAGCGGCTACTGGCTTCCGTGCGCAAGCCCACGCTATGGGCGGAACGGCGCACCGCCATGGCCGGAAAAACAGCCGCCTCCAGCCAGATCGTCTTAGTGGTGTCGCGCACGGCAGTGGCGTCACCGCCCATCAAACCAGCCAGGGCGATCGGTTTTTTGGCGTAGGTAACCAGCAGGCTTTCGCCAATTAGCTGCCGCTGCTCGCCATCGAGGCCCAGCAGCGTTTCGCCGGTTACAGCTTGGCGGAGGCCGATTGAGCCGATCTCGGCTTCGGCGCCGGCCAGGCTGGACAGGCGGTCGAGGTCGTAGGCATGCAGTGGCTGGCCGGTTTCGAGCATCACCAGGTTGGTGATGTCCACCACGTTGTTAATCGGTCTGAGGCCGGCCTTTTCCAGCCGGCGCTGCAGCCAGGCCGGCGACGCCGCCACCTGGATGCCGCTGAGCTGGGTGATGCTGAAGATCCCCCCCTCATCCATCAAGCGCTGGGATGCCGGATCACTGGGCAACGGTTGGCTTGCGGCGGCGACCTCCACCGCGGGCCAATTGGTGCGGCCCCCCACCAGGGCTGCCACCTCGCGGGCAATGCCCTGCATCGAAAGGCCATCGGGGCGGTTGGCGGTGATCGCCAGCTCCAACACCTGATCATCGAGGCCGAACAGGGGGCCCACGGGGCTGCCGACAGCCGGCACCGACTCCAACAGCTCTTCCAGGATGGCGATCCCCTCTCCCTGGCTCGGCAGGCCGAGTTCGCCTAGAGAGCAGATCATGCCGCTGCTGGGCACACCTCGCAGCTCGGTGGGTTTAATCGTTAGCCCCACCGCCGGCAGGGTGGCACCCACCAGGGCGACCGGCACGTGGATGCCGGTGCGCACATTGGCCGCCCCACAGACAATCTGCAGGGTTTGAGTCTGCAGGGTTTGAGTTTGCAGAGTTTGACTCTGCAGGGATTCAGGCTCGGCTACCGCCACCTGGCAGACGCTCAGCTTGTCGGCATTGGGATGGGGTTCTCGGGCCTGCACATAGCCCACCACCACTCCGGCGGCGCGGGCGGCCAGGTTGTCGATGCCATCGACTTCAAAACCGGCGATCGACAGCCGCTCGGCCAGGCTGTCTATGGCAAAGGCCTCGGGCTCGGCGGAGACCAGCTCCTTCAGCCACTGGAGCGAGACCCGCATCAGTCCTTGGAATCATTCATTGATGATCCTAGGCAGTGGTCGGGGTGGGTAACCCCTAACGGGTAGGGTGGTTCGTTGTCACTTCGCATCGCTCAAGCGGCGCAACGTCCTTCATGGCTAAAAACAAGGGCGTCCGGCTCGTTATCACTCTCGAGTGCACCGAATGCCGGTCCAACCCCGCCAAGCGGTCTCCCGGTGTGTCCCGTTACACCACCGAGAAGAACCGCCGCAACACCACCGAACGGCTGGAGCTGAAGAAGTTCTGCCCCCACTGCAACAAGTCGACCGTTCACAAGGAAATCAAATGAGCTTGCGCTCCTGATCGACCGGCTCGGCTCGTAGGCAATTTTTCTTTTCTTCACCGTTCCCCATGTCCAGTTCTTTTTTCAAAAAGCGTCTGTCTCCGATCAAACCCGGAGATCCGATCGACTACAAGGATGTCGATCTGCTCAAGAAGTTCATCACTGAGCGGGGCAAGATTCTT